>NZ_JAGVQR010000003.1 GCF_018275325.1 Nocardioides palaemonis
GGTCGAGCAGCGCCAGGTCGTGCACGTCGCTCCCCCAGCAGGCCACCTCCAGCGCGAAGGCCGTCAGGTCGCCGGTGGCGATCTCCGGCTCGGGGTGGGCGGCGAGGTGGGCGTGCTCGGCCTCGGACCAGCAGCGGAACACCGTCCCCGGTCCCAGTCGTCCGGCGCGACCCGCCCGCTGCTCCGCCGCCGCGCGGCTCACCGCGACGGTGACCAGGGACGCCAGCCCGCGACGGTGGTCGGTGCGTGGCTCGCGGGAGAACCCGGCGTCCACCACGACGCGTACACCGGGCACCGTCAACGACGACTCGGCGACCGCGGTCGAGACGATCACGCGTCGGCGCGGACCCTCGCTGAGCGCCCGGTCCTGCTCGGCGGCGGGCAGCCGTCCGTGCAGGGCGTGCACGTCCGCGTCCACGCCGGCCAACCGGCGCACGGTCGCCTCGACCTCCGCGACGCCGGGCACGAAGACCAGGACGTCGCCCTCGCGCTCGGCCAGGGCGCGCCGCACGGTCGCCGCGACGTGGTCGTGGAAGGCCGGCGTGATCCCACGGTCGTCGGTCCGCCGTGAGCCCGCCGGCAGCGGGCACCACACCGTCCCGACCGGGTGGAGGGCGCCCGGTACGTCGATCACCGGCGCGCCGGCAGGGTCGAGCAGCGCGGCGGTCCGCTCGGCCTCGACGGTCGCCGACATCGCCACCAGCGACAGGTCGTCGCGGAGGTTGGCGCGGATGTCGACGAGCAGCGCCAGCGTCAGGTCGGCGTCGAGGTGCCGCTCGTGCACCTCGTCGAGCACGACGGCCCCGACCCCGGCGAGCTCAGGGTCCTGCTGGATCCGCCGGAGCAGCAGCCCCGTCGTGACGACCTCGACGCGCGTGTGCCGACCGCTGCGGCGCTCGCCGCGCACGGAGTACCCGACGGTCTCGCCGACCGGCTCCCCGATCAGCTGGGCGAGCCGCCGGGCGGCCGCGCGGGCAGCGATCCGACTGGGCTGGGTCACCACGACCCGCCCGTCGACGACCCCCGCCACCGCCGGCGGGACCAGGGTCGTCTTGCCGGTGCCCGGCGGCGCCTGGACGACCGCGACACGGCGGGTCCGGAGCGCCTCGACCAGCGCGGGCAGGCCCTCCGTGACAGGGAGGTCCGGCGGCGCGGCGAGCAGGCTGCGCAGCGGGTCGGACACGGGTGCAGTGTGCCCGACGACGGTGCACGCAGCGCCCCTGGTCGCGCAGCCGGGTCGAGGTCGTGAGTGGGAATCTCCGGCCGAACGCTCAGGGAGGGGCCACGCCGTCCGATCGGTGGGTCGACCCACTCGGGAACGCCACCATCCTCAGGAGAGGCCCGCATGCACCATCGTCTGACCTACGCCAACGTCGCATCCACCCTCGCGCTCGTCATCGCTGTCGGGGGAGGTGGGGCTGCGGTCGCGGCCGGACTGGGCAAGAACACAGTCGGCAGTGCGCAGATCCAGAACCGCTCGATCCAGACCGAGGACCTGGGTCTCGAGGCGGTCGGCTCCGGCATCGTCCGCAACGGGTCCCTGAACGGCGTGGACCTCCGCGACGGCACCGTCACCGGCGCCGACGTCGCCGGCGGAACGCTGACCGGTGACCACGTCGAGGACGGTTCGCTGTCCGGCGCGGACCTCGTGACCTCGACGCTGACCGGCGACCTCGTCAAGGACGGCTCGCTGTTCGGAACTGATCTCGCGAACGGCTCGATCGGGGCGGGCCAGGTCGCGAACGGGTCGCTGACCGGCACCCAGGTCCGGGACGGCTCGCTCGTCGGCGCTGACCTGGCGGACGGCTCGATCGGTGCCGACCAGATCGCGCCGCGCTCGCTGACCGGCGCGAAGCTCGCGAACGGCTCGATCGGTGCCGACCAGGTGGCGGACGGGTCGCTGACCGGCGCGAAGCTCGCGAACGGCTCGATCGGTGCCGACCAGGTGGCGGACGGGTCACTGACCGGCGCCCACGTGCGGGACGACTCGCTGACCGGCGACGACATCGACGAGAGCACCCTCAACCTGGACCTCGGCGGCACGACGTCGAGCCCGATCGTCGTGGCCAGCGCCCGCACCGCGCAGGCGACGCTGACCGCGGGAGCGAACCAGCTCGGCTCGGTCGTCCTCGACGCCCCGACCGCGGGTGTCGCGCTCGTGACCTTCCAGGCGGAGTTCAACGCTACGTCGGGCAGCCGGTACCTCGAGGTCACCCCGACCCGCAACGGCAGCAGCCTCGGCTTCTACGACTGGGACGCCGGCGACATCGACGGCTTCTCCGACCAGCGGCAGACCAGCTTCGCGATCACCCCGGTCACTGCCGGGTCGCACACCTTCGCCTTCTCCGTCACGGAGAACCGGGCCACCCCGTCGGGCTTCAGCCAGTACTACGGCGCCCAGATCGTGGTCCAGTACTTCCCGTCGGCCGCTGCCGGGGCAGCGCTCCCCGGCCCGTCGGTTCGGGCCAACCGCTGATCGCCTGACGGTCCCGGGTGGTCGGCAGCCGTCGACCACCCGGGCCGTCACGCCGGCGGGACGACCGTCGGCGGGCTGCGTCAGGCGGCGGTCACGCCCACGCTCCAGGTGACGCCGAACTGGTCGGTGAGCATGCCGAAGCCCGCACTCCACGCGGAGGCGGCGAGCGGCTCGACGATGTGGGCGTCGGCTGCGAGCCCGTCCCAGTAGCCCTGCGCCTCGGCGAGGGTGTCGGCGTTGACGGAGACGAACAGCGCCTGGTCGGTGATCGTGGTGTTGTTCTCACGGCGGGTGGTGGTGCCGCCCACGATGCTGCCGCCGGTCTCGCCCGGGATGTCGTAGGCCATGACGCGGAACCCGTTGTCGGCGGCCACGAGGCCGAACACGACGTGATCAGCACCGGGCACCTCGGCCGGCATGCCGAGGTCGGCGTACGTGGTGATGACGAGGTGACCGCCGAACACGGACTGGTAGAGCTCGAGCGCCGCACGCGCGTCGCCGCGGAAGTTGAGGTGGGTGGTGGTCTGGATGGTCATCGCTTGCTCCTTGAGAGGTGGGCGTGGCCGGATCGGCCTCGCACGAACTACTCTCGCGGGCATCTAGGACAGTTTTGGTCCTACACCTGACGAGACTCGAGACATGACCACGACGACTTCGCGACTGCTGCACCTGCTGTCCCTGCTGCAGACCCGACGCGACTGGCCGGGCGCGGTGCTGGCTGAGCGGCTGGAGGTCAGCCACCGCACGGTGCGACGCGACGTCGACCGGCTCCGCGAGATGGGCTACAGCATCCAGGCGACGATGGGCCCCGACGGCGGCTACCGGCTGGGGGCAGGCAGCGAGCTGCCACCGCTGCTGTTCGACGACGACCAGACCGTCGCCGTGGCGGTCGCGCTGCAGACCGCGCCCGCCGCCGGGGTCGGCATCGAGGAAGACGCCGTCCGCGCCCTCGCGACCATCCGGCAGGTCATGCCCTCGCGGCTGCGGCACCGGCTCGACGCGATCGAGGTCACCGCCATCGCCGGGCGCGTCGGCAGCGGCAGCCCCACTCGGGTCTCCACCGAGGTGCTCGTCTCCCTCGCCCAGACGGTCCGCGCCAGGGAGGTGCTGCGCTTCGACTACGCCGCCCGCGACGCAGACCCGGACGCCGACCACGACGTGGATTCGACCACTCCGCCGCGTCGCGTGGAGCCGCACCGCATCGTCACCTCGCACGGTCGCTGGTTCCTGCTGGCCTGGGACCTGGATCGTGAGGACTGGCGCCTATTCAGCGTCGACCGGGTCACGCCCCGCATCCCCACGGGCCCACGGTTCACACCACGGCAGGTGCCGGGCGGCGACGTCGAGGAATTCGTGTCCGCCCGCTTCAAGGGGCGCGACGTGAACGAGTGGGCCTGTCGCGGCACCGTCATCCTCGACCTGCCCGCCCGTGACGTCCTCCCCTTCGCCGGGGACGGCACGGTCCGCGCCCTCGACGACCACCGGTGCAGCCTCGAGATCGGCTCCTGGTCCTGGGGCTCGCTCGCTGCGTCCTTCGGCCGCTTCGAGGTGCGCATGGAGGTCGTCGAACCCCCGGAGCTCACCGACGCCTTCGCCGTGCTGGCGCAGCGCTACGCCGACACCGCCCGCACCGCACCTCCACGGGTGACCGTCGTCGACGCCCCCAACCGCAGCGACTAGCGTGACGTCAATGCAGCACCTGCGGCGAGTCCTCGCCCTCGTCCTCCTGGGCTGGCTCGTCGCAACCGTGGCCCTCACCGGCAGCGCGGCGTCTGCCGGGTCGGCGAGCAGCCCGGCGGAGGCGCGCACGGTCCGCGTCGGCACGGAGGGGACGTACCCGCCCTTCACGTTCCACGACCCCGACACCGACCAGCTCACCGGCTTCGACATCGAGGTGATCCGCGCCGTGGCCGACGAGGCCGGGTGGGACCTCGAGTTCGTCGAGGCTCCCTTCGACTCGATCTTCCCGGCGCTCGACTCCGGCCGCGTCGACGTGATCGCCAACCAGATCACCATCAACCCCGACCGCGAGGCGCGCTACCTCTTCTCGACGCCCTACACCTACTCCCGCGGAGTAATCGTCACCGCCGCCGGCAACGACGACGTGAAGACCCTCGACGACATCGACGGCCTCGTGGCCGCCGAGTCGGAGACCAGCAACTGGGCGCAGGTCGCCCGCGACGCCGGCGCCGAGATCCGCGTGGTCGACCAGTTCGCCCAGGCGGCCGAGCTGCTCGTGCAGGGGCGCGTCGACGTCGTCGTCAACGACAACATCGCGGTCCTCGACTACCTCGCCTCTACCGGGTCCGACGACATCGAGATCGTCGGCGACGCCGGCGACGAGGTCAGCCGGCAGGCGCTGACCTTCCGCCAGGACAGCCCGGAGCTGCAGCAGGAGGCCGACGACGCGCTCGCCACGCTCGCCGACGACGGCACGCTCGCGAAGATCTCGGAGACGTACTTCGGCGCCGACGTGACCGTCGAGGACGCCGCGGAGGTCACCGACGTGAAGGGCTCCGACACCCGCTCCACCACGGAGATCGTCCAGGACTCCGCGTGGCCGATGCTGAGGGCGCTGCTGCTCTACACGCTCCCGCTGACCGCTGCCAGCTTCGCCATCGGGCTCCTCCTGGCGCTCGTGACGGCCCTCGCCCGGATGTCGTCGAACCGGCTGGTGCAGCTGCCCGCACGCATCTACATCTCCGCCATCCGCGGCACCCCGCTGCTCGTGCAGCTCTTCATCTTCTTCTACGGCCTCGGGCAGGTCGGGCTCAAGCTGCCACCGCTCTGGGCGGCGATCCTCGCGCTCAGCCTCAACGTCGGCGGCTACGCCGCGGAGATCATCCGCGGCTCGATCCTGTCCGTCCCGCGCGGTCAGTACGAGGCCGCCACCACGATCGGCATGCGCTACCCGCAGCTGATGCGTCGCATCGTGCTCCCCCAGGCCGCACGGATCGCCGTGCCACCGCTGTCCAACACGCTGCTGTCGCTCATCAAGGACACGGCGCTGACGTCGATCATCCTCGTGCCCGAGCTGCTGAGGCAGGCGATGAATGCCGCCTCGTCGAGCGGGCAGTTCATGCCGCTCTACCTCTTCGCGGCGCTCTACTACTGGATCGTCTGCTTCCTCGTCTCGCAGGCACAGGGACCACTGGAGAAGCGACTCGGGAGGTACGCCGCATGAGCACCACCCCACTGGTCGAGGCCCGCGGGCTGCACAAGACCTTCGGTGACAACGAGGTGCTCCGGGGCGTCGACCTCAGCGCCGACGAGGGCACCGCCACCGCGATCATCGGTCCCTCGGGCTCGGGTAAGACGACCATCCTGCGCTCGCTCAACGTGCTCGAGGTGCCGGACCGCGGGACCGTACGCATCGGCGACGCGACGGTCGACTTCGGCGCGTCGGTCGACCGCTCCACCCGGCGTCGTGAGGTCGAGGCGCTGCGCTCGCACAGCGGCATGGTCTTCCAGTCGCACCACCTCTTCCCGCACAAGACCGTCCTGCAGAACCTCCTCGAGGGACCGGTGCAGGTGCAGGGCCGCGACGTCGAGGAGGCCACGACCGACGCCCGCCGGCTGCTGGACCAGGTCGGCCTCGCCGGCCGCGAGGACCAGTACCCCTCGCAGCTCTCGGGCGGTCAGCAGCAACGCGTCGGCATCGCCCGCGCGCTCGCCCTCAACCCGGAGGTCGTCCTGCTCGACGAGCCCACCTCCGCGCTCGACCCCGAGCTGGTCGGCGAGGTGCTGGCGGTCATCCGCGACCTCGCGACGTCGGGGTGGACCCTCGTGATCGTCACCCACGAGATCCGCTTCGCCCGCGACGTCGCCGACCAGGTGCTCTTCCTCGACGGGGGCGTCATCGCCGAGCAGGGTGGCTCCGAGGTGCTCTCCGACCCGCAACAAGAGCGTACGAAGCAGTTCCTGCGGCGGGTGCTCGAGCCGGGGTGAGCAACGTGTGCCGCGCGTGACGTACGCGGTCGGCGTGCATACGTCGGTGGTGCGATGCCGACAGCGCGAACCGCGGGTCCGCGGCGTCGTCCATGCTCCTATGCGGCGCGATGACTCAGGCTTGGTGGTCCCGAGCGCGGATCCGCCTACGGATCGGCGTCGTCACAGCCGATGATGGGTGGCATAGACATCAACGATCTCGAGCAGGCGGACGTCGAACTGGCCTCGCTCCTTCGAAAGTGTGAGGCCGTAGTCCGCGGCAGCAAGCTCTCGCCCTCGCGACAAACGCTCATGGTCAACCGAGTCGCCGCACTTCAGACCGCTCTCGAACTGGTCGCCGAGGCGAAGTCGCGCCGTGCAACCTGAAGCGCCGGCGCTCGCTGCAGGGAGGCGGCATTCAATCGGGCGTCGCCTTGACGGGACCGTACTTGCCGTTGGCAGCGATGCGGCGCACGAGTGCCGCGTGGAGACGTGGGACGCGATCGTCGCCGTGGCGGTGGGCAATGTTCATACAGCGAACAACACGGGGCGATCCCACACGATCGGCCTGCGATCGGACGGCTCAGTGTTGGCCGCGGGCTGGAACGACGACGGACAATGCGACGTGCTCGCGTGGCGGGGCGTCATTGCCGTTGCCGCAGGCTGGCGCAGAACCCTCGGCCTGCTCGACGATGGCACCGTCACTGCGGCAGGTCGAGGATCAGAGGGCCAGTGCGACGTGGCCCCGTGGCGCGACATCATCGGCGTGTCCTGTGGGGACTGGCACTCGGTCGCAGTGCGCGCCGACGGCACGGCTCTTGCGGTGGGCGTCAACCGCCGCCGACAATGCGCCGTCGAACGGTGGCACGATCTGGCCGCCGTCGCGGCCGGCTACATGCACACGCTCGGGTTGCGACGTGACGGACGAGTATTCGCCACCGGAGCCCGGACGACGGGTGCGTGCGATGTCGACAACTGGGAGAACGTCGTGCAGCTGGACGCGGGCAGCTATCACTCAGTCGCGGTCACTGCCAACGGGACCGCCCTCGCTGCTGGTGACAACAGCCACGGCCAGTGCGATGTCGCTGACTGGGAGAGCATCGTCGCGATCGCTGCAGGGTCCACCCACACCCTCGGCTTGAGAGTCGATGGCACGGTCTTGAGCACCGGAAACAACGCTGACGGTCAATGCACGACAGACGCCTGGACGGGCGTCCAGGTCTTTCGGTAGCGCCTCACCGGAACACGCGCCAACTCAGTTCCGCAAGCCCATCCCGATGTGGTCACGCTCCGCGTGACGATCCCGATGTGGTCACGCTCCGCGTGACGATCCCGATGTGGTCACGCTCCGCGTGACGATCCCGATGTGGTCACGCTCCGCGTGACGATCCCTTGTCGGACGGGTCAACCCGACAGCTGAGCGACCTCCACCGTCGTCTCAGAGGGTCAGCGAACGGGGCTGCCTGCCACCCTATCGACAGTGGCAGGCAGCCCCACGCCTCTCCCCCCGGAGAGGCTGCGCGAGTCGACACTGCGCTGTCACAGCATACGGCCAGGTACAGGCGGAGTTCACCGTGTGAATCGCCCTGGGTCTGGTGGAGGCTCTCAACCGATGGAGGATGAGAGTCATGGCGGCACCCAGGAAGTACCCCGACGAGCTGCGTGAGCGGGCCACTCGGATGGCGGTTGAGCTCCGGCAGAATCCGGCGACGAAGAACGGCGCGATCCAGCGAGTGGCCGAGCAGCTCGGCATGCATCCCGAGACCCTGCGCAACTGGGTTCGTCAGGCTGAGATCGACGGCGGTGTCCGGCCGGGTACCACGACGGCGGAGGCTGAGCGGATCGCGAAGCTCGAGCAGGAGGTCCGCGAGCTGCGGCGGGCCAACCACATCTTGAAGACCTCGGCGGCTTTCTTCGCGGCGGAGCTCGACCGCCCCACCAGCAGGTAGTGGCCTACATCGACGCCCACCGCGGTGACGTGGTGGATGGTCGTGAGGTCGGGGTCGAGCCGATCTGCGCGGTGCTGAAGAGCGCCGGCGTGCAGATCGCCCCGAGTGGCTACTACGCGGCCAAGAATCGGCCGCCCTCGGCACGCGCAGTGCGTGATGCTGAGCTGGTCGAGGACATCAAGGTCGCCCACCGGGCGAACCTGGGGGTCTACGGCGCGAGGAAGATCCATGCCGAGCTGAACCGCGAAGGGGTGCCGGTCGCCCGGTGCACCGTGGAGCGGCTGATGCGAGCCGAGGGGCTACGTGGGATCCCGCGGGAGAAGACCCGCAAGACCACGGTCGGTGACGGTGCTGAGACCGAGCGGCCCGAGGACCTCGTGAAGCGGAAGTTCGTCGCCACCGGCCCGAACCAGCTGTGGGTGGCCGATCTGACCTACGTCCGCACACATGCCGGGTGGACCTACGTCGCGTTCGTCCTTGACGTCTTCAGCCGGATGATCGTCGGCTGGCAGGTCTCGACCAGCCTGCGCACCGATCTGGCGCTCGACGCCCTCGACATGGGCCTATGGACGCGTCAGCGTGCCGGCCAAGACGTCACCGGCCTGGTCCACCACTCGGACCGTGGAGTTCAGTATCGAGCGATTCGCTACACCGAGCGGCTAGCCGAGGCCGAGGCCGTCGCGTCCGTCGGATCGCGAGGCGATTCGTACGACAACGCCATGGCCGAGGCGCTCAACTCGCTGTTCAAGGCCGAGTGCATTCGCAACCCGGTCATGCGACCCAAGGGCGGCTGGAAGAGCGTCACCGACGTCGAGATTGCCGTCGCCGAGTACGTCGACTGGTTCAACCACAGGCGCCTTCATGGCGAGATCGGGCTCGTCCCACCGGCCGAGTTCGAGGCCAACCACTGGGCTCACCAGCGGGCCAGCATCACCACCCAGAACTACCCTGAGACACCCGTCCTGGCCGGGGCAGGTTCCAAGTAATCGAGCCTCCACGAAACCCGGGGCGATTCAGTGATCAGACCGAGTGAGGTTTACTAGCGTGGTGTTGGCAACGTCACTTGCATGTCACTCTCGTGACGGTCAGCACTCGGCCGGTAGGGGTGTCCAGGAGGACGTTCTTGGGCGCGCCTGAGTTCAGACGGCTTTGGCCGGTTGTCGCGCCCGTCACGATCAGCACCTGGCCGGTCGCGGTGTCCATAAGGACATTCTTCGACGCGACTGAGTTCAGACGGCTTTGGCCGGTTGGCGCGCCCGTCACGATCAGCACCTGGCCGGTCGCGGTGTCCATAAGGACATTCTTCGACGCGACTGAGTTCAGACGGCTTTGGCCGGTTGGCGCGCCCGTAACGGTCAACACCCGGCCGGTCGCGGACTCCATGAGGACGTTTGAGGGCGCCCCTGAGCTCAACGGGCGGTACATGTCCGAGTTCATAGAGCTCAGAGAGTTCGTTTCGTTGCACGACACCGCGAAGGAACTTGCTGGCATCGTGGCGAAAACGGCGAACAGGGCGATGACTGCTGCTGCAAGCACGCGGTACCATTTCATGAGGAGGGCTCCATACATCTCTGCGACACGTTGCGGAGACCCGATGCACGCAATCACGAGGTCCTGCACCAGGGTCGAGTGACTAGTCTGGCAGCCGTGGAGACCGAAGGCGGCGAAGAACGTCACGCGTGTCTACCAACACTCGCAGTGAATCTCGTTCAACTGAGCCACCAAAAGGTGAGCTGGATGCGGCCCGACGTGCGAGCGATGACGGGGCGCCTGGATGATCGTGGCCTGCGGCGCAGCTGCGACCGTTGCGGACTCAAGTAGAGACGTACTTGGTCATGCTCCGTAGCGATCAGGCGCGTCGTCACCCGTCGTGGGCGTCCTGAGCGGCTCGGCAACGGCCAGTGAGAACGGCAAGCTCGGCAAACAGGGCGTCGTCGACCCGGGTGAAGTTGAAGCATGACTTGCCTTGCATGCGGCTGCGGAGGGCCGGGCTGAGGCCGTCGAGAAGCCCTGGGTCGCGATAGACCGGCATCAAGTGGTACGCGACTTGCGACTTCTTGCGCATCACGGCACCGAAGAACTCTGCAGGATCCTCCGGCGTCTCCAGGTACAGCTGCTCTGTGTCGTCGCGCGTGGCGACCAGACCCTCGGCTTGTTCGCGAAGTATGCCTGTAAGTCGACCGAAGACAGAGTCGAGATCAGACATCGGCGCACCTCCCGGCCGGGGACATTACTGGCGCAGGATACCGCTGTCGCCTCACGATTCCAGTTGAGCGAAACTGACCAGGCCCACGGTATTGCCCTCGGAGTCCGTGACGAACGCCTGCCACTCGGAGGTGCCAGCGGGACCGAGGGCATCGTCCTCGTGGCTGAAGATCTGGTGCGGCTCACTCACCACCTCGACCCGGTCGCGCAGTTCCTCGATGTGTGCTCGGACGTCCTCCGCTTCGAGGTAGAGCATCGACGAGGGCGCGTTCGCGTCGAGCAGCAGCCGGGTGCCGCCCAGGTCGAAGAACAACAGTCCCGGCGGATCGAAACGGCCGGTCGGCTCGGCGCCCAGCAGGTCGCCGTAGAACGCCGCCGCGCGGTCGAGGTCGGTGGCCCGGAGGGCAACCTGAACGAGTCTCATCCGCGACACCCCTTTGTTAGTGATGCGAATACTTGTTCGGCAACCTAACATGGGCCGCGTGGGCACGGAAGAGTTGAGCGAGGCCAGTCGACGGCTGAACTCCTTCGCCATTCACCTTCTCCGCGCGATGCACCGGGTCGACGCCGAGTCGGGGCTCACGTCTGCGCGGCTGAGCGCCCTGTCCGTCCTGCACTTCGGGGGCCCGCGAACGCTCGGCCGACTGGCTCGCGACGAGGACGTGACCAGCGCGACCATGTCCAGACTCGTCGACGCGTTGTGCGACCTCGGACTGACTGAGCGCCGCCCGCACCCCGACCACGGCGGCATGGTCGTGGTCTCGGCCACCGAGGCCGGCAGCGTGCTGATGCGCGCAGCCGCTCAACGGCGCATCGATGTCATCGTGGGGGCTCTCAACGACCTACCGGAGAGTGAGCAACGCCTGGTGCTCCGGGCCAGCAGAGCCCTCGGCGAGTTGCAGGAGCTCGTCCGCGAACGTGTGCGGCACCGCTAGTACGTGTAGCTGGCGCCGACACCGCGGTTCAGGGAAAGGCCGCCTCCGCGGTTCAGGGAAACTCGAGGCGCACGAGAATCCGATGTCATGTCGGTGCCGGAACGCTGTCAAGGTTCTCAGCCCGCTCAGTGACGATTCCGTGCCGTGCCGTACCAGTTCGAATTCGGCTTCCTCGACTACCAGACGGAACTGCCGGCCGCCGAGGCACTCTCCGCAGCGGGAACCTCAAGCGGGACGCTGACCGTCGCACTGTCCCTGCGTCGCATCCGACTGAGCCCCAGTCCCAGAAGACCCGTCCGGGTCGTGTCACCGGTACCGGTGGGCTGTGCGGCAACGCGCCGGTCCGCCCGAACCGGCGACGCTGCCGACAGGCGGCGGAATGACGCGCAGCATGACCTCGCCAACGGGGACCAGCCGGCATCTCGAAGGTGCTGCTTCCCAGGTACTAGCTCTCGGCGACGATCCCGTAGAACTCCGTGACCGCCAACACCGCATCGGCCGCAGCTTGGTCCAAGTCGGCGTCGGGATGGTCAATGAGCAACTGCGACACATATGCGTGAGGCCCAGGGGCGTCGGGGTCGGCGAAGTTGGCGCGAAGGTTTACCAACCAAGTGTGCATGCGGGTTCCTGGTGATGTCCCGAAGGTCTCGACTACCCGGTTTGCCGCGACGCGATGGCCGCCCTCGTTGTTGTGGAGAAGCACAAACGCGATGTCGTACCAGTCCTTAGGCTTGTGTCGACCGTGCGCCGCGGCGGCCTTCGCGATTAGGTAACCGGGCAGGCCGGCAACGTCGAGCCGAACGACCCTGAGCTCGCCGTCGACCTCTGCGCTGAACTCGCGCTCGACGGCACCCTCGGTGGCATACCCGGTACCGCGCAGGTTGACCGCGCCGAGGCTCTCGGCGCCGTCGAAATTAACGACAGCCTCTGCTCGCTCGTCATCGAGGTCTGCGAGGAGTTCGAACTTCACGACAGTCTTCTTGCCGTTCTCATCGACTTGGTTCCATCGCCAGACCTTGTCGTCAGACGGCTCGAAGTGCGAGTCCTTCAGCGCCCGCTCCAGGCGGGCCGCGTTCGCTGCGCCAGCTGCAATCTCGAGATTCACCTGGACGTCAACGTCAGTCGTTCCCGCGTGTAACCATTCCGAGTCCGAGCACAGCAACTCTGGAACAAGGCCACCGAGAAGCACGAAACCTGGCTTCGCCCCGTAATGGTACGCGACCCTGACTAGGGCGAGCTCGGCGGCGGCTCGCGCCCTACGACTTCGTTCCGGCTCCAACTCGCTCACTGAGCATCACCTCTCGCAGGTTGGTCGCAATGTCTTCTCCCCGTACACCGGTGGTTACGAGGTCTGCATAACACCTGGCCCACGGCACGATAGCGAGCCCGTCACGCCGTTTGCAGAGTCTCTTGGTCGCCTTCGTAGGGAAGGGCCGCAGTACGAGTCGCCCGCCACGAATGGGAGACAGATCGACTAGTCCTGCATAGGAGACCAGCTGCGGGTGAGTGTTGGCGTCGATGTATACGACAAGAGGCGCAACCTGGGTAGCGAACGGGGCAAGAGCTGCGGCAGCGACTGCGGACGTAGCCGCCCAGCTGACTTTGTGCTTGCGCCAACCTTCACCGATCTCAGCGATAGCGGTCATGGGGTCTCGGGCGAGCAGGCCTACCTGAATCTCGTCCTTCGGAACGAATTCGGAGGCGGCGGACGCGTAGCTGTCCAGGAGGGCGGCTGCGTCGGTCAAAGTGCGCGCCGACTTCCGTCCGCGAGCTGCATCTGCTTCCAGCAGTCCCTCGGCAGCGAGGAACGCTAGCGAAGCCGTCACCGTGCTGGACGACATGCCAGTCGCCTTGGTCACTCCGTCAACCGTTGGCCGTACTCCTTCGAGGAGTGCTTCCGCGACTCCGAGGTCGCTAGCCCGCCAGCGCACCTGTTTCGACGCGCGCTGCGGCGGCGCTGTTCGGCTGACAACCAAGAACGGAAGAATGATTTCAGCTGCCCCTGTCTCTTCAACCCAGCCAACCCCCGCTTCGGAGGCGGCTGCCCGGGCGCCTTCGGTCATCTTGGGCGCGACAATGACGTGGGGACGTGGGTGCCGGCTGAGGACGTTCTTCACGGCCGGGAGTGTGCCGGCACGCAGCCACTCGATCTCGATCGTTTGACCCGCAATGCTCACGAGCGCGTCGGGCCTCGCCGCGCGAGCTGACCAAGGTGCGGGCTCGGCTAGCGCCGATAACGGGGCAGACGGGGGAAGCACAGCACGCAAGCCTTCGATGGCTCTCTCGGCGCCCACGAGCATCTCCTTAACCTCGGTCGAACCCAAAATACCATTGCGTTGCGAGTTTTCGGGTTCCTACGACGTTTAGGCTCTCACCGACCCCGCAAGTGCCGGGGCCCGGGGGTGCGCAAGATGTACCTGAAGGTATACGCATACCAACCGAACCCTGGGTGCCTACGAGGGAAACCACACAACGACGTGCCGCAGCTGCTCTCACTACGTAGCTCCCCGGCGCCACTCTGGCGACCGCCCCTTCGTGAGCGAGAACCTAGAACCGCAGCCCACGGACGGATCGAAAACCGCTTGCTTCCACTCACTTCAGACCGGCCGCGCAGGACACCGCTCTGGCATGGTCATCGTGGGCTCTGCATGACGTCGTGATGTTGCCGCCGACCTCTAGACGCCAGCGACGTAGGCGGTGAGGAAGTGGACACCGTGGCGGTCGAGGTTGCCGCGGGCGCGGTCGTAGTGCTCGGTGGTGCGTGGGTCGGAGTGCCGGGCGAGGATCTGTGCGTCGCGGAGCGGGACGCCAGCGTCGAGGGCGTTGGTGATGGCGGCGTGGCGCAGCGAGTGTGGGCTGATGCGGCGCGGGATGGCCGCGGCTTTCGCGATGCGGGCGACCATCCGGTATGCGTCTCGCCTGTCGATGGGGTTGCCGGATACCGGGCGCAGGATGAGCCGTCCCTCGGTCCGGCGGCCGCGGCAGGCCTCGAGGACACGCAGCACGGGAATGGTGATGGGCATGGTGGCGGGCTTGTCACCCTTCCCGACGAGATGAAGGACGCGGTGTCCACGAAGGGTTTCGGCGTAGTCCTCGATCCGCACCGCGGCCGCCTCGGATGCACGCAGGGCGTTGATGCCGAGGAGGAACGCCAGCGCTCCATGGTGGACCGTGAGCGTCTGGGCAACTTGGAGGAAGCGGATGAGCTCTAGGCGGTCCAGACCTTGGGTCCGGGATTCGTCGCGGTACACCTTCGGCAGGCGCGCGTACACAGCTGGATCGGACACGATGACTCCGTCGATGTGGGCGTAGCGGAAGTAGCCGCGGACGGCATGCATTGACGTGACGACCGACGATGCCATCAGCCCGGCTTGTCCGAGGTGTCGGATGTAGAGCTCGATGTGGGCGCGCTGGATCCCGACGAGCGGGTCGAGTGCGTCGGTCTCGCACCAAGCGAACCAGCGTCGCAGCTGGGAGGAGTACAACGTGAGGGTGTGCCCTGAGTAGCGGGCGAGATAGGACACCGCAGCGAGGTGTGCAGGTGTCATGGCGTCGGGCTGGAAGGGAAGGAGGGTCGTCAACGGTGTCACCTGGCGGAGTCGGTCAAGCCCCGACCTGGTCCGCCGAGCGAGGACGAGGCGCTCGAACTGTCGCTAGGCCCGAGCCGCTACCCCTAGATATGGCACGAGAGGCATCGCGGCGGATTGACGCAGCCTTCGCATCTGTCCGCTGGCGCTTGCACCCCTTTGACGGTGGAGGCTAGGTCAGCCTGTTCAGGTGCTCGTTGTTGGGGTAGTCAGCGCGCATCTGAGTAAGAAGGGTGTCGACGGTGATGTCGCCGCCTCCGCCGTTCTCCAGCAGTTGCATTGCATGCCACCATCTAGTGGCGCCAGAGCCTTCGCGGTTTAGACGGGACGGGTCACCGCCTGAGCGCTCCCAGAGCGCATCCTGCTCGGGTCCGCCAGGATAGAGACGCCTTGCCACGGACACGAGCTGGTTAATCCGGTCGGTGGGTGGTGGAGCTACTAATTCTGAAGCGGCGACCATTGTGCTCGAGGCGAGTCGGTCGAGGAGGTCGAAGAGGAACGCGGCGCTGTTAGCCGCCGCGAGTGGTTGGGACCCGCCGGCGTCGGCATCGGCTTTGTGCGCCATGAGGTCGGAGATGCCTCGGATGGCGATAGTTTTGGCGCGTTCATTGGCGGCTCCGCCGCGCAGCGCTCCGAAGTCCTCCATGTCCACGGCGATGGCATCGGAGAACGTCTGGGAGATGATTTGAGCGACTTCGGCGCGTTCGTCGACGACAACTTTCTCGCCAACGACGATGGGGCCGACGAAAGAATCGGGTTCGCGTCCTGTTCCTGGCCAACTGCCTCCGCTGCCCTTGGCGCGCCCCATCCACGCGTTGTCTGCGGACACAGCCCGGGCGAGTTGTAGCACTGAAGAGCTGACCGCGGCGAAGTCGGGTCGGGGCTTGAACTTGTCGGCTGCCTTGCCCCCCTCGACCCAGTAAATCTTGCTGGAAGCGACGACGTCGCCGATCGCGACGTCTTTGACGCCTCCGGCGATGCCGAACATGACGATGTACTCGGGGCGGAACGTCTCATCGGCCTTGGCAGTTAGGATTCCTGCACTGACGTTCCCCGGGCCGGTTTCGATGATGGCGATGCATTGTCCGGGGCTGGACGCGCTGGTGCCGATATCGGCTGCGAGACCGGAGGCCGTTTCGGTTTCGACGTTAGTAAGGTGTTCGCGGACCGCGAGCCTCTCGAGTTTGAGGGCGGTGACGACGAGGACGTTGATGTCGGTGCTGGTCATCGTTGGGTTCCGTTCTCTGTCGTCTTCTTCAGGGTCAGGAGCTGCTGATTGGTTGGGTAGTCCTCGAGCATGGATGCGAGAAGGTTCTCGAGGGACGGTGCTCCCTTCCTTCCAGCAAGGACGTCTTGGAGAGCGCGGCCCCAGGTCAGCCGTCCGGTCTTGCCCGTAACGAGATCGGCGTCATTACCCCCCGCTCGCTCCCACACTGCCTCGGTCGACGGGCCCTGCTTGTACAGCTGGGAGGCAACGTCGGTGAGTGCGTCGTGTAGTTCGCTTGTTGTGATCTTGGGGACCGGCCTTCCGGAACTCATGTATCTGGTGAGCCGGTCGAAGAACCCAAACATGCTGTCCACGGCTGCTGCTGCTTGAGCGAGGTCGGATCGGGCGGCGCTCAACGTGATGATGCGTTCGGCCGCGTAGCGCCAACGACGCGTGCGGACGAGGTTGCTGAGTGTTGCTTCTTCCGTTGGGGTGAAGATGCCGTTCTCGATGACGGTGATGGCGTTGCTGGCGGTGGCGCTCAGGACAGACGACAACAAGGTGAGGGCTTGGGCTGTGGATTCCCGAGACACAGATCCGAGCAGTGACGGGGAAAGTACCGTGGCGACCAGGGGCTGCTCGATGGGTGTGTCGCCGTTCTTGAATGATCTTGCGACGGTCTGTGCGGTCGCCTCCTTGAACCCCGTGATTGCCACCAGCGGTAGCTTGGACCAGACCGACGCACGGCTCGGGTAGGTAGCGATGTCAGCGGACGTGGTGTGTGACAGTGACTCGAGCACCTTCGGTTCGACATCGTCTCCTGCGACGAGGAGGTCGAGAAGCGGTACGACTGCGTCGGCGGGCTGAACCGATGCCCACGGATCGCCGCCAGCCCTCGTGGCCGCGAACCACAACGTGCGGAAGCCGACGTCGCTGATATCGCCCTGGCGCAGCAGCGAGGGGTCAGCGACGATGAGTTGGGCGGCGCGGTCGAGGAGCTGACTATCACCCAGTGCGACCGCAGCGGCAACAACGCCAGCTTCACCGGTCCGAGCGGCGAGGATGTCCTCTGCGGAGGTCTTGCGGGACGGAAGCGCGATTTGGTCCTTCCACGCAGACACCGGGTCCGCGACAGGCACCGACAACGCATGCGCGTTGGGAAGGCGCAGTTCTTGGGCGGAGGTTTGCATCCATGGCGGCACCGGGTGGCCGGAGGTGACGTTCGAGAAGATGGCCTCGTCGATGGCTTGGGCGGTTCGGACATTGACGAGCCAGGTCAACGCACCGGCACCGTCGGCCGCCATCAGGGTTGCGCCTACTAGGCGCCCGACGTGGCCATCTTCGATGGCTGCTGAGATGGCTGACTCCAGCTCTCTGAGAAAGGCGTCGGTTGCCTCGGAAAGCACCGACGTCGCAGCCGCCACCACCTCGCTGGTGCGGATAACATCAGGGACAGTTGCCGCTGCCCATATGTCGAACAGCTGGCGACGCACGCCGCTCTCGTAGGCGTGCCACGGTAAGCCACGTAGTCCTCGGACGTCGACGAATGACGCAGTCGCCGTCAGTTTCGAGAGATGCTCCAAGACCGCGTTCTTCACTTCGGCGCCGTGTTCGGGGTCGGGTTGGATGAGACCAAGGAGCTGCAGCAGGCCCCGGGCGCCCTCGTGGTCCAACGTCGGTAGGCGGTCGAACAAGGTGGCGGCGGTGGCGAGGTGGCGCCAGGTGGCGAACTCGACATGGCCCAGGCCGAGCCGGTTGGCGAACCGGTCGGCGATGCCAGCGTCGTCGCCGAACATGGCATCGCGGACCGGGTCGAACGCCTCGGCGGATTCGGCAGACGCGGTCGGCCAGTCCGCCCACCGGGCGAGGGCGCTGGCAGCGGTCCTAATGAACAGCAGGGATTCGCCCTCAGTCGGAGAGGAGATGCGGTCGGGGTGTGCGGCGGCGCCGACAACCAGTCGCGGCCGGTCGTGGGGGCGAAGGTGCGCCCACATGCACGCGACCGCCTCCTCAAAGCCGGCGCCGGCCCAAACCACGCGACCTTTGCCGATGAGTGCAGACCCTGCGGCCTTTGCGCCAGCCGGGTGGGTGTGAATTCCCTGTTCGGCGGTGCCGATGACAAAGGCGGACGCATTGAGCGGACTGTCGACCGGAATGGGCTCACTGAGGGTGTCCCACAGGGCGTGAAGGTCCAGCGTTTCTACCGCGGCAGTCGGAACGACGGCTGCGGTAGTGACGACCATGCCGGCACGGTCCGCGGTGACATCTGCGGCGGTCGATGTGACGATGAAGGTCTCGCCCAGCCGGTACGCGGAGACGAACGGTTCAAGATCGAGGCCCTCACTGAGAGCCGGGGCGTCTGTTCGCCACACGATGGCGGCCAGGATGGTGTTATCTACGCCGCTGTGTCCGACGACGTCGTGTGCGCCGGACTTGTTACCGAAGCGCGCGAGATGGAATTCGGTCATTCCACCGCAATCAATTTGGTCAGGTCGGGGTCGCGTGCCCCGTCCTCCGACACGAGCCAGCCCATGGCGCTCGGGCCCTCGTCAATGAACTCAACGTCAGGATTGGCTTCGGTAAGCGCCCGGCCCTGCGCGGACAGACCGAGAACACGGTAACGCGGGCCGAACGTCGTCGTGCAGTAGGAGTCGAGGAGCGCCAGTTGGTTACGAATCACCTGCGAAGGCATGGTGTCGTCGGGGTAACCGAGTTCGTCCCAGCACGAAAGTGCGACCGTGACACGAAGGTCGTTGGTCACTTCGAGCTGGGTGCGGCCGTGCTGGAGAAGTTGCAGCAGTTCGACAAGAAACATGTCGATCGGCAGTTTCTGAACATCAGCACCTGCGGCCCGTTCGGCTGAGGCACTGGCGAGCTCGCCGACGGGTCGGCTCACCAGGTCAGGCATGTCGGGGTGTAGGGAGAGGCGAACCATCACGACCCAGTGGTCGCTAGTCGCCGCTAGGTCGCGCCACCGGTCTGGCAGCCGCAGGGAGTCTCCCACTCGACGCAAATCTTCACCTGCGTAGTCGGGAACAGTGATGTCCCACTCGCGGCCCGTGTGGTTCTCGACGAGAGGGAGGGTGAGGCTGGTCTCGGTTCCGTTCGCAGTATGGGCGGCGGGGCGCCCGGTGGCGAGGCGGGCGAGCCCGTCCTTGATGGCGACCAGCGAATCGACGGCTCCACGCAACTGCATCTGGCCGTCGCCGTCGAACACGCGACCGTAGAGCTGGAGCAGGTAGGTGGACTTGCCGGAATCCGGGCCGCCTAGCACTAGGACCTGGCCGCTGTTCATCGGCGTCCTCCGCGCAGTTGAACTGCCATCTGACGCACCCACTTTTCTGGGTCGCCGGTGCTGGCGTATACGGGGCGCAACGCCGCCTCGATGGCCGAATCGATCGGCTCAACGATGGACGAAAAGGTCTCTGGGTCGTGCGCGGAGACCTGCAGGGCTTCCATCTCGAAGTACTTGCGATTGACCCTATTGATCGCTTCCAGCATGTTTTCGGGGACGCCGACGTCGGCCTTCGAGAGGACCGGGATGACCGGACGTCCGGCGGCAGCAGTCCGAAGACGAATGGCGAGCGACTGGTAGTTCACGCGGGCCTGGCCACGCTCCGCGCCGCGGAGTGCATCGCCGTCGGCGAGGAGGAGGAAAGCATCCGCGTGGTCGGCCACCCACTGAGCGCCTTCGGCGAGGGCAGGTTCTTCGGCCCAACGGGAGAACCACTCGCCCGGTGCGTCAGTGAGCAGAAGGTGGAACGGGCGGGCGCCGTCAGCTGCATCGTCGTGGTTCGAGTACGCGACGTGTAGGAGCGCAGGGGAGCGGACATCCGACGAGGAGGTGTGTGGTGGGAACCCGGAGCCAACCGGCTGCCACTGTAGGTGTCGTGCAATCTGGTGCCAACCCATCAAGCTATAGGACCCGGCGAACGACCGGCTGTACCTTCCCAGTCCGCGACGGGCAGCAACCCAGTGGGCAGCGAGCAGGGTGGTCTTCCCTGAACGCGCTGCCCCGACGACACCGACCACGTGCGGGCGACTCTGTGCGGCAATCGGGAACACGTCGGTCAGGCCTAGCGCGAGGCCGGACCACGGGAGTCGCTGGCCCTGCGTCACCTCCTGCTCGGGCGCTGGAGCGCCCTCCGGCGCCGGGACCGCTAGGTGTTCGCACCCTGCAACGTTGCCCAGTACGCAGAGGGTGTCCGGCGCGTAACAGTTCTCGCGGCTGCAGGTGGCGGCGCCGCCCGCTGTGGTCGTCATGATCGGTTGGTACCGGTTCCGCTGAGACGTCGAGCCTGAAGATCCCGGAACAGCAGCACCGCGGCACGGCTGGCCGTCATGTCCTTACTCCGTGCCAGCAACTGGGTCTCTGCATCGGACTGGGCGGCGTCAAGAACAAGTGTTGGAGTGTGCCTGCTACCAGCTGGGAGGCTGTCGGCAGCCCCTGACAGATCTTCGATGGAGACTTTCGCGTCGCCAGTGGCCGTGGCAACCACGCCGGACAGCAGATGTTCGGCTGCCAGGGGCGCTACCTCAGGCATTAGCAGGTGCAGGTCGTATGCCGCAGCGACCGGAACTTCGGCCGGTTGAAGGTCGGAGTACCCGACTCGACGCGTCGGGCTGAACGCCGTGCGCTCCCACCACAGGAGTTCGCCCCGCAGGCGCGTCGACTCAATGGCGTTCTCCTGGGCCGCAAGGATCTCGCGCAGCTTTTTGCCGAGCTCGCCAGCGAACGTCCGAAGGTCCTCGTTCGACTGACGGAGCGCCTTCGCGGAAGCAACCTCAGACGCGCTTACTAGCGCCTCAACATGAGCCGGGTACTCCGGCATCATGGCTATGGCGAAGTGCTGCCAGTTGTTCGACGCTACGAACGCGGCCGCGTTCTCGCGCGCGGTTGTCCCCGTGGGTGTCGTGATGCGATCGTCGACGACCTTCGAGACAGAGGGCATCGTCACCTTCGATGACACCGACACAGGGGACCAAGACGCTTGAACGCTTTCCCACGCGGCGTCGTCCCACGTCTTCAACAAATCACCTAGCGGCTCAGCCCAGCTCCCCGCCGGCAGCTCCTCCAATGCGGTGCGTAGCGAGTACCAGGCGGCGGTGAGAATATTTGAGTCGTCCTCGGCCGCTGTCGCGACCGCTGCAAGCGTGATGGCACGGAGTAGCGACAGCGGCGGCCCGTCGAACGCGTTGCGGACCGTCTCCCACTGCGCTGCTAACTCCTCGTACGCTTCTGTGAGCGGGTCGGTTTCAGCGCCGCAGTCCTCATCGACGGCGGCAACGACGGCGTGCGGCACCAAGGAACGTAGGTCGCCCTTGAACCGCTTACCGAGCGCCAGAGCGGCGTCCCGCACCATCGCGAGCCGCTCTTCCCCCTCACCGATCTCGGTCAGGAGCCTCCGGTGGAGAAGCTCACCAATCAGATCCATCGGTCCCCCATGTCACGCAGTTCAAACTCGGCCGATCCGTCGCGACACGGTAGCAACCGGCGCCGACACGCCGCACACAACTGAAGAGCACAACAGGACATAGCAAGCGTTGCTTGTTGACTATCGAGTCCCTGGCTGGTCGTCGGTCCGGTCACTCGATGATCACTGTCCGGCGGCCGCTGGCTTCCGCCGATCTGGCCTGCGTCATAGTGGGCGGACTGCCCCACTCCTACATCAGCAGCACGTACGACCCGAGCGCGACGAGCCACGACACGAACGACCCGAGCAGGAAGTACTCCGTCATCTCGTGGACCGTCTGCTGCTCGTGGCGCGAGGACAGCTCGGGGAAGCGCAGCAGGCCCTTGGCCGCCACCACGATCGACGCGGCGGTGACCTGGCCACCCATCGCCAGCGCGAGGATGAAGACCCGCTCGAGCGGACCGAGCAGCCGACCGCCCTTGAGCTGGGTGGGCGGCATGCCGCCGTCCTTGCGGGGGTTGATGGTGCCGGTGGTCTTCAGCACCAGCCGGACCAGCACGTTGCCGGTGGAGAGCTGGACGCCGAACGCACCGACCACCAGCAGGAACCGGTCGGGCGTGACGCCGGCGAGCACCGGGACGGTGACGTGGTCGAGCCAGCGCCCGAGCAGGCCAGACGCCTCCGGGGCGAAGCCGGAGCAGACCACGGCAGCGCCCACCGCGAGGACGAACAGCGTGAGCGGCAGCCACGCCGGCCCCGGGTGCCGGAAGCCCCACGTGACGGTGAGGTCCCACAGCACCACGACCGCGGCCACCACCAGCAGCGCGGCCACGTCACGCCCGGAGGTCAGGCCGGCGAGCAGCCCGGAGACGAGCGCCACCAGTCCCCCGACGCACCCCGGCAGCACCGGCGTGCGCCGCACCGAGTGGGTCAGGTCGGTGACCGCGAAGCCGATCAGCAGGATCCCGAGCCAGCTCATCGTCGTCCTCCCTCCGTCACAGTCCGCGCAGCATCTCGTCGGCAGCCAGCACCACGCCGATGCCGTCGGCCCGCACCCGCTGCGACACCGCCGAGGGGCTGATGCCGAGGTCGTCGGCGATCTCCTGCTGCTGCCTGCCCCTCAGCAGACCATCCAGCACCGACATCGAGCGCGGCGACAGGCCGGAGACGACCTGGTCGCGCGTCATCAGCGCGGCGTTGACCAGCGCCGGCGGCGGACCGTCCTCGCCCTCCGCCGCGGCGTACGCCGTGCGCACCCCGCGCAGCGGGGCGCGGCGCTCGTAGTCCTCGGCCGTGTCGACGGCCGACCGCGCGGCCCACCAGCCGGGGCCGTCCTCGACGCGCGGCTCGTCGGCCAGCACCTGCACGCCTCCCCACCCGATGCCCTGGCGCACGTCGACGTCGGGCAGCAGCGCGAGCCGCAGGCGCAGGGTCGCGGCGACCGCGTCACCCAGGGTGGCGAAGATGCCTTGGAACTCGTCGCCGACCCCGATCCGGAGCGGCACCGGTGGCGCGAAGGTGGCGTTGACCTCCGCGACCGCGCGGGCGAACCGCTCGTGGACGGCGGCGCGGTCGGCGCTGCGGCGCGAGCCCACCAGGTCACCGATCACGGTGACTGAAGGTTCGAGCTTCATCTCGCTCATCTGAAGAGCATACCTTCTTCTAGGCCGGATGAAGCACGAGACTTCACTCCCAGAACACCCGTTCGACCACCGCGTGGGCCCGGCGGGTGGTGCGCAGGTAGTCGTTCACCATCTGGTCGGACGCGCCCTGCGGGTAGCCGAGCACCCGCGCCACCGCGGCGCGCTCCCGGGCGTCGCGCGGCAGCTGGTCGGCCGGGCGGCCCCGCACCAGCGTGACGGCGTTGCGGACCCGGCTGACCAGCCGCCACGCCTCGGCGAGCGTCGCCGCGTCGTCCTCCGACACCAGGCCCGCCTCGGCGGCCGCCGCCAGCGCCGGCAGCGTCTGGGGCGTGCGCAGCGCCTCGATCGCGCCGGCGTGCCGCATCTGCAGGAGCTGGACGGTCCACTCGACGTCGGCCAGTCCCCCGCGGCCGAGCTTGAGGTGGGTCTGCCGGTCGGCGCCGCGCGGCAGCCGCTCGTCGTCGACCCGGGCCTTGATCCGGCGCACCTCGACCACGTCGGCCTCGCTGATGCCGCCCGCGGGGAAGCGCAGCGGGTCGACCAGCTCGGTGAAGCGCCGCCGCAGCGCCTCGTCGCCGACCACCGCGTCGGCGCGCAGCAGGGCCTGGAACTCCCACACGTGCGACCACTTGGCGTAGTAGGCGGCGTAGGACTCCACGGTCCGCACCATCGGTCCGTTCTTGCCCTCGGGCCGCAGGTCCGGGTCGACCTCGAGCGGCGGGTCGCTGGCCGGCAGCGACAGCAGACGGCGCAGCTCGGCGACGACGGCCGTGGCGTAGGACGACGCGACCTGCGCCTCGACCCCCTCGACCGGGTCGTGCACGAACATCACGTCCGCGTCCGAGCCGTAGGACAGCTCGAACCCGCCGTAGCGCCCCATCGCGACCACCGCGATCGCGCTCGGCGCCTGCTCCAGGCCGCGCTGGCGGCGCACCGCCTCGGCCGCGATGTCGAGGGTCGCCTGCAGCGTCGCATCGGTGAGCCGGCTCAGCCCCTGCCCGACGAGCGCGACGTCGGTGCCGGCGACCAGCTCGCCGGTGGCGATCCGCAGCAGCTCGCGACGGCGTACGCCCCGCACCGCGCCGACCGCAGCCTCGGGCGAGTCGGCCCGCTCGAGGACGGCCTGCATCTCCGCGAGCGCCGCCTCGGCGCTGAGCGGCTCGAGCGACTCCCCCAGCATCCGCACGCCCTGCGGCTCGCGCTCGAGCAGGTCGGTGGCGTAGCGCGAGGTGCCCAGCACGTGGGCCAGCCGCTGGGCGACCTCGCCCTCGTCGCGCAGCATCGTGAGGTACCACGGCGAGCGCCCCAGGCTCTCGCTGATCCGGCGGAAGCCGAAGAGCCCGGCGTCCGGGTCCGGCGCGTCGGCGAACCACTCCAGCAGGACCGGGAGCAGGGTGCGCTGGATGTCGGAGGTGCGCGAGACCCCGCTGGTCAGGGCCTCGAGGTGGCGCAGCGCCGCCTTGGGGTCGGCGTAGCCGAGCGCGGCGAGCCGCGCCTCGGCCGCCTCGAGCGAGAGCCGCGCCTCGGACCCGGCCAGGCGGGCGACCGCGCCGAGCAGCGGGCGGTAGAACAGCTTCTCGTGCAGCCGCCGGACCTCGCGGCGGTGGTGGCGCCACTGCTTGTCGAGCTGGGCGACCGGCTCGGAGAAGAGCCCCAGCGAGCGACCGAGCCGGCGCAACGACGCCTCGTCGTCGGGCAGCACGTGCGTGCGGCGCAGCTGGTGCAGCTGGACGCGGTGCTCGAGGGTGCGCAGGAAGGCGTACGCCTCGTGCAGCTTCTCGCCGTCCTCGCGGCCGACGTAGCCGCCGTCGGTGAGCCTCGCCAGCGCGCTCAGCGTGGCCCCGTCGCGCAGCGTCGCGTCGGCGCGGCCGTGCACGAGCTGGAGCAGCTGCACCGCGAACTCGACGTCGCGCAGCCCGCCCGAGCCGAGCTTGATCTGCCGCTCGGCCTCGTGGGCGGGGATGTGGTCGACGACGCGACGCCGCATCGCCTGCACGTCGGCGACGAAGCCGTCGCGCTCGGCGGCCGACCAGACCATCGGCTCGATCATCTCGACGTACGCCCGGCCGAGCGCGAGGTCGCCGGCCACCGGACGGGCCTTGAGCAGCGCCTGGAACTCCCAGGTCTTGGCCCACTTCTCGTAGTAGCCGCGGTGGCTGGCCAGCGTGCGGACCAGCGGCCCCTGGCTGCCCTCGGGACGCAGGTTGGCGTCCACCGGCCAGATCGCGCCCTCGCGGGTGTGGTCGGAGCAGATCCGCATCAGGTGTGAGGCCAGCTGGGTGGCGGCGCGCAGCGCCACCCCGTCGTCGGCGCCCTCGGCGGGCTCGTGCACGAACACCACGTCGACGTCGGAGACGTAGTTGAGCTCGTGGCCGCCGCACTTGCCCATCGCGATCACCGCGAGCCGCGCGGCGTGCGCCTGCTCCCCCACCCGCGCCCGCGCCACGGCGAGCGCCGCCTCGAGCGTCGCGCCGGCGAGGTCGGACAGCTCCGCCGCCGCGTCGTCCACCCCGACGTGATGGGCGAGGTCGCGGGCGGCGAGGCGCAGCAGGATCCGGCGGTACTCCACGCGCAGGGCGTCGACGGCCTCCGCGTCCGCGACCGTGGCGACCGGCTCGGTCGCGGTGTGGTCGGCCCCGACGGCGGCCAGCATCGCCGCGCGCACGGCGTAGGCCGCGGGGCGGGTGCTGCCGAGCGTGGGGTCGGTGAGCTCACGCCAGTGGTCCGGGTGGCGGACGAGGTGCTGGGCGAGCGCGGCGCTCGCGCCGAGCACGCAGCACAGCCGCATCGCGGTGCCCTCGTCGTCGGCGACCTCGGTCAGCATCGCCCGGCCGGCGCCCGCGGACCGGTCGTCCAGCGCCTCGACCAGGCGCAGCAGCTCGGCGAGCGCGGCGTCGGGGTCGGCGGTCGCGGCCAGCACGTCGGTGAGCGGACGGCCGGCGTCGCCCAGCGCCTCGATGCCGGCGGCCGCGGCGGCGCCGTCGGCGAAGCCCTTGCGCACGAAGGCGCCGCTCGACGTCATCGGTTCCCTCCCGCGATCGCGGCGAACCGCTCGACGAGCGGTCGCCAGTGCTCCTCGAGCCGCGCCTCGGCGTCCGCCACGGCGGCCACCACCGCGGCCTCGTCGAGCCCGAGCGCGACCAGGTCGTCGCGATCGTCCGCCGCCCACCCGGCGACCACGTCGGCGTCGACCTCGGGGTGGGCCTGGACGCCCCACGCGCGGTCGGCGAACCGGGCGACCTGGACCTCGCCGCCGGGCGTGCGCGCCAGCACCACCCCGCCGTCGGGCATCGCCACCACGACGTCGTTGTTCCAGTGGATCGCCACCTCGTCGCCGGTCCGGCCGCCGACCCACGCGTCGTCCGCGGTCGCGTCGCTCCAGCCCACCGGCTGCAACCCGACGGTCTGCCCGCGCGGGTTGCGCGCGACCTCGCCGCCGAGCGCGACGGCCAGCACCTGGTGGCCCAGGCAGATGCCGAGCACGGGGGTGCCAGCAGCGACCGCCTCGCGCACGCGCTCCCGGACCGCGGGCAGCCACGGCGCGCGGTCGTCGTCGTAGGCGCCCATGTCGCCGCCCAGCACCAGCACGGCGTCGTACGCCGTCGGCGGGGGCAGGGGGTCGCCCGCGTAGGGGCGGCAGACCTCGAGGACGCAGCCGGCGTCCTCCAGCCACCGGCCCACGAGGTGCGGCGGGCAGGACGCCTGGTGCTCGACGACGAGGACGCGCGGGCTCACCGCATCAGCCTCCCCCACGTCGCGTCGTGCCAGAGCGCGAGCAGCCCGACGCCGACGGCGGCCCCGGCGGAGAGGGCGAGGAGGTCACCGCGGCGGCGCAGTGCGGCGACCGCCGCCGCGACCAGGCCGGTGCCGGCCAGCACGGCCGGGGTGCCGAAGCCCCACGGGCTCTCGTTCTCCTCGAAGCGGTAGAGCACACCGCCCTCGAGCTGGAAGATGCCATGGCCCGTGACCAGCAGGCCGGCGCCCAGCAGCGCGAGCACGGTCGCGACCACGACCCGCACGACCGGCGGTCCGGCGGTGGGCCAGCGGCTCGCGGTGGCCCCGGCGAGGGCGAGCACGATGCCCGCGGCGACGCCGGCACCGTAGGTCCAGCGCTGGCTGCCCATCCACTGCCAGTAGGCGCCGCCCTGCCAGCAGGTCCACGACAGGACCAGCCCGGCCGTGGCCAGGACCAGCCCGGCGGACGCGGTCGCGACCCGTCCGGGTGCCCGGCCGTCGCCGTCGTCGGGCCGTCGCCCGAGGGCGCCAGCGACCAGCCCGAGCAGGCCGGCTGCCACGGACAGCCCGGCGTACCAGCCTCCGACGTCGCCCATCCGTGACCAGGTCCACGCCGCGCCCAGCAGCGCGATCCCGCCGGCGGCGAGGCCGACGCGTCGCGTTCGCGCGACCAGCACCAGCAGCGTGCAGAGCGGGACCGCGACCGCCAGCACGAGGGCGGCGGTCGGGACACCGTCCGCCACCGGGTTGGCAGACAGGGTCGGCTCCCCCCGCTCGCGCAGCACGTCGTGGGCCACCCAGGCCCACAGCGAGGCTTCGACCGAGAGCGTCCAGCCGACGAGCCAGGCCGGCCAGTCGCGGATCCCCCTCATCGGTGCGTGCGGCCTCAGAGCACCGGGAGCATGCGGTCGCGCTCGAAGGAGGAGACCTGCGTGCGGTACTCCTCCCACTCCGCGCGCTTGTTGCGCAGGAAGTAGTCGAAGACGTGCTCGCCGAGCGTCTCGGCCAGCAGCTCGGAGTCCTCGGCGATGCCGATCGCGTCCCAGAGGCTGCGCGGCAGCGGGGTGATGCCGAGCGCCTTGCGCTCGCGCTCGGTGAGCGACCAGACGTCGTCCTCGGCCTCGCGCGGCAGCTCGTAGCCCTCCTCGATGCCCTTCATGCCGGCGCCGAGGACCACCGCGAAGGCGAGGTAGGGGTTGCAGGCCGGGTCGATCGTGCGCAGCTCGACGCGCGTCGACTGCCCCTTGTTGGGCTTGTACATCGGCACCCGCACCATCGCGGAGCGATTGTTGTGGCCCCAGCACACCCCCGACGGGGCCTCGCCGCCGCCGAGCAGCCGCTTGTAGGAGTTGACCCACTGGTTGGTGACCACGCTGATCTCGCTGGCGTGGCGCAGGATGCCGGCGATGAACTGGCGCCCGGTCTTCGACAGCTGGTATTCCGCGCCGGCCTCGAAGAACGCGTTGCGGTCGCCCTCGAAGAGCGAGACGTGCGTGTGCATGCCCGAGCCCGGGTGGGTCGTGTAGGGCTTGGGCATGAAGGAGGCCCAGATGCCGTGGCCGAGCGCGACCTCGCGGATGACGGTGCGGAAGGACATGATGTTGTCGGCCGTGGTGAGCGCGTCGGCGTAGCGCAGGTCGATCTCCTGCTGGCCGGGGCCACCCTCGTGGTGGCTGAACTCCACCGAGATGCCCATCGCCTCGAGCATCGTGATCGCCTCGCGGCGGAAGTCGGCGCCGCGCGACTGCGCGGTGTGGTCGAAGAAGCCGCTGCGGTCGACCGGCTGCGGCTCCTCGCCCGCGCCCGGCATGTCCTTGAACAGGTAGAACTCGATCTCGGGGTGGGTGTAGAAGGTGAAGCCCTGGTCGGCCGCCTTGCTGAGCGTGCGCTTGAGGACGTGGCGCGGGTCGGCGTAGGACGGGCTGCCGTCGGGCATCCGGATGTCGCAGAACATGCGCGCGGTGGCCGGCCAGCCGTCGTCGCCGGTGCGCCACGGCAGGATCTGGAACGTCGAGGCGTCGGGGTGGGCGAGCATGTCGGACTCGTAGACGCGGGCGAAGCCCTCGATGGCCGAGCCGTCGAAGCCGATGCCCTCGTCGAAGGCGTTCTCGAGCTCCGCGGGAGCCACGCTCACGCTCTTGAGGAACCCGAGCACGTCGGTGAACCACAGCCGGACGAACCGGACGTCACGCTCCTCGAGCGCGCGGAGTACGAAGTCCTCTTGCTTGCCCATGGCACCAGCCTAGGGGCAAGCAAGAGGCCTCCTCGCGACTGCTCGGTCAGTGGCAGATGTTCACGTCCTGCGAGCCCAGGACGCCGTCCACGACCTCGCGCATCGGCTTGAGCCACAGCTGGGTCTCCGGGACGAACGCGATGCTGCCGGGCACGCGGCCGTGCACTCCGTCGACCTCGACCTGCTCGACGACGAGCGGCACGGTGACTGCGCGGCGGCGCACGCCCTCCCAGCAGGCGGACGCCTTCTTCCGCGTCACGGCCTGCTCGAGGGTGACCGGGTCTCCCTGCAGCATGCCGTTGTACCGCCACGCGACGTTGGTGACGTAGCCGGTCTGGCCCTCCCACGGCGCGCGGACGTTCACCGACATGCCCCAGGTCTTGCTGGTGCCGATCGTGAAGCGGACCTTGCCGTCGCGGACCTTCTTCGCCTTCGACGACCAGACCTTCACGTCGGTGTGCTGAGTGCGCAGGGCGTTGACGAGCTGGACCTCGCAGCCCTCGCAGTCGTCGACGGTGAAGGTCAGGGTCGTGCGAGCCGCCGCGGTGCGCGCGTCGGGCGCCTGGTCGGCGGTGGTGGCCGTCGCGGGCGGCGCGACGAGGGCGAGGAGGGCGGTGCCGGCGACTGCTGCGGCGGTGGCGGTCGTGGTGCGGAAGGACATGGCGTCTACTTGTCTGTGCGAAGGGTTGTCACCATCAGGATGGCGTGACGGCTCTTCGGGTTGCATCCGGTTTTGCGATGACGCTCGGCCCGCGGCTCAGCCCGGCTCGCAGAAGTCGATGTCCTGACCGCCCATCACGCCCCGGAACACCCGGCGCACCGGCGCGAGCCAGTCCTGGGTGGTGCGCGCCCAGGCGAGCGTGCCCGGGACCTTGCCGGGGCCGACGCCGACCACGCGCACCTTGCGGGTGCGCAGCGTCATCTCGTAGGACGGCTCCGTCGTGCCGGCCCAGCACGCGCTCGCCCGGCGCTTGCCGCGGGCCTCGCGCTTGCTCACCACGTCGCCGGCCTGCGTGCCGGCGTAGCGCATCGCGACGACCGTGACGTAGCCCAGCCGTCGCTCCCACGGCGCCCGCAGGCTCATCGAGAGCCCGGCGGTGCGGTCGGTGGGGACGCGGAAGGTCGCCACCCCGTCGACCACCTCGACCGGCCCGGACTGCCACACGTCCTCGTAGTCGGAGGTGAGGGCGGACTGCGCGGTGATCTCGCAGCCCTCGCACCCGGGCGCGCGGACGGTCAGGGTCGTACGCGCGACGGCGCGCTCGGAGGCGTCCGGCGCGGGTCCGGCGAGGGCCGGTGCCGTGGAGGCGGGCAGGAGGAGGGCGGCGAGCAGTGCTCCCGAGAGCAGGCGTGAGGTCATGGTCGTGTCTTCCCGTGAGGAGGTCTCACCGGAGGGGACGCGCCCCGCACCCGATGCGTTGCACCGGACCGACGGTCAGTCGTCGCCCAGGGTGTTGCGCTCGAGCTCGGAGACCGTGGGCCGCCCCTGGTTGCAGAACACCTCGAGGTCGACCGAGCTCCGGCCGTTGCTGAACACCGCGTCGACGTCGTCGTCGGGTCCCTTCTCCCACGACACCACCCGCCAGCCGGCCGCGCGGTCCGGCCGGGCCTCGACGCCGTACGCCCAGGCGCGGCGGCACTCCACGACGAAGCCGCCGTACTCCCCCGAGATCTCCTCTCGCACCGCCGGCACCTCGGTCGACGGGGGCTCCGCGGGCGGGGCCGAGAGGTCCTCGGCCACCTCGTCGCCGACGGGGCCGCGGTCGCGGATCGTCGCGCCGACGGTGGACACCGCGAGCACGCCGAGCACCACGGCCACCGCGGTGGTGGCGGCCCACAGCCCGACGAGCAGCATCCGACGCCTCACGCGCCCATCGTGCCGGGCGCGACCTCAGCGCGGGGTGAGGCGCTGGTTAAGGGACGGCTAAGGCTGGTCCGCGCGCGAGGGCCGACCGGTAGGTTCGCGTCGTGGCCGAGGTGCTGATCATCGAGGACGACGACCGGATCCGGCCGTTGCTGGTCAAGGGGCTGCGCGAGTGCGGGCACACCGTCACCTCGGCGCCGAGCGGGATGGCCGGCCTGCAGCTGGCCGTCGACTCCTCCCCCGACCTCGTCGTGCTCGACCTCGGGCTGCCCGACGTCGACGGCACCCAGGTGCTGTCGATGCTGCGCGGGGTCAGCACCGTGCCGGTGATCATCGCGAGCGCGCGCGACGACGACCCCTCGCTGGTCGGCGCGCTCGACGCCGGCGCCGACGACTACGTCGTCAAGCCCTTCACCTCCGCCCAGCTCGACGCGCGGGTGCGCGCGGTGCTGCGGCGGGTCGAGGCCGGGCGGCAGCGTCCCACGACGATCTCCGTCGGCGGGCTGACGCTCGACGTGGCGGGACGACGGGTCCACCTCGACGGCCGCGAGGTCGACCTCACCCCGCGCGAGTTCGACCTGCTCGCCCACCTCGCCGAGCGGCCCGGCGAGGTCGTCACCAAGCGCGACCTGCTGGTCGAGGTCTGGCGCCAGCCGTGGGGCGGGTCCGACAAGACGGTCGACGTGCACCTGTCGTGGCTGCGCCGCAAGCTCGGCGAGACCGCGGCCGAGCCGCGCTACCTGACGACGGTGCGCGGCGTCGGCGTACGCCTCGCGGCGCCGGAGACCGTCACCGGCCGGGACGGCTGAGGTGCGCCGCAGCCTCCTGGTCACCGCGGGCGCGGCGATCTCGATGGTCCTGCTCGCGATGCTGGTGCCGATGGCGATCCTGGTGCGCAGCTATGCCCTCGAGGACCGGCTGGCCCGCGCGGCGCTCGAGGTGCAGGCGGTCGAGACGGTCGTCTCGCGCTACGACGACCGCGGCTCGGTGAGCGTCTACCTCGACCGCCTCAACGCTGGCGACTCCCCCACCCGGGTCACCGTGCTCTACCCCTCGGGCGCCGACGTCGGACCCGACCAGGGCGAGGACGACCGGGTCCTCGACGCCCGCAACACCGGACGCGCCCGCGTCGACGACGTGCCCGGCGGCTCGCAGATCCTGGTGCCGGTCTCGCGCGGCGGGTCCTCCGCGCTGCCTGACCAGACCCCGGTGATCCGCGTGGTCGTCGAGGAGCCCGGGATCACCTCGTCGGTCGGCGTGGCGTGGGGCCTGCTCGCACTGCTCGGGCTGACCCTGCTGGCCGGGTCGCTGCTCGTCGTCGACCGGCTCGGGCGCTCGTTCGTGCAGCCCATCCGTCGCCTCGCCGAGCACACCCAGACCCTCGGCACGACCGGATCGCTCGCGCCCGTGCCCGACGCGTCCGGCCCCGCCGAGGTGCGGGAGCTGGCCGCGGCGGTCGACCGTCTGGTGGGCCGGATCCAGCTGCTGCTCGCGCGCGAGCGCGAGAACGTCGCCGACCTGTCCCACCGGCTCCGCACGCCGGTCACCGCGCTGCGGCTGCGGGTCGAGTCGGTCGTCGACGCCGACCTGCGCGAGCGGCTCGGCTCCGACCTCGACTCCCTCCAGGCCACCGTCGACGGCATCGTCCGCGAGGCCCGCCGCTCCGAGCGTGAGGGCCTCGACCCGCGCACCGACGCCGTGCCCGTCCTCGCCGAGCGCGTACGCCACTGGGCACCGCTCGCCGAGGACCTCGGCCGCCCCTGGCAGACCGACCTCGCCGCCTCCGGCCCGCTGCTGCGGGCCAGCGCCGCGGACCTCGAGGCGCTGGTCGACGTGCTGCTCGACAACGTCTTCTCGCACACCCCCGACGACGTCCCGGTCCGGGTGACGCTCACCGCGGGCGACGACCGGGTGGAGCTCGTCGTGGAGGACGCCGGCCCCGGCCTGCCCACCGACCTCGACGTCACCGGCCGCGGCGCGAGCGGCGCCGGCTCGACCGGCCTCGGGCTGTCGATCGCGGCGCGCACCGCCGAGGACTCCGGCGGCGCGCTGGTGACGGGGGCCTCGGACATGGGAGGAGCCCGGGTCTCCGTCACGGTGCAGACGGACTGACCCGGGCTCCGGCCCGTGGCTGCGGTCGTAGTGCAGGCTCAGCGCACGGTGAGCTTCGTGGAGCAGGACGAGCCGCCGGCGGGGGTGACGGTCAGCTTGAAGACGTCCTTGCCGGCGGTGTTGCGGCGGAAGGTGTCGAGGTCGAGCTCGCCCTCGTCGTCGGCCTTGAGGGTCCGCGAGACGGCGACCTTGCCCTCGTGGCGGATGGTGACCTTCCACTCGCTGAACGCGCGGGCGCCCTCGATGTCGGCGTCGACGTCCCAGCCGCCGCGCTCGCGGTCGACGTTCAGCTCGTAGGTCGCGCCGGCGCAGGTGCCGCGCCGCTCGACGTCGGCGCTGGCCGGCGCGGCGAGGGCGACGGTGCCGCCCGCGGCCGCGGCGAGCAGGGTGGTGCCGGCGATGAACTTCTTCATGGGTCTCTCCTCTGGGTGGGGGTGGTGCGGGGGTCGGGGGTCAGGTCGGTCGGGTCAGGAGCCGAGGGTGGCCGTGCAGGGCTCGCCCTCGGCGGGCGTGAACGTGACGGCGTACGTCGCGTCGCCGGGCGCACCCGAGGCGAACGCGTCGACGTCGATCTCGCCGTCCTCGTCGGTGGTGCGGGAGCCGGTGAGCAGGGCGGTGTCGCCGCGCAGCAGCTCGACCTCCCACGCCTCGCCCGGGCCGGACGACTGGAGCTCGGCGCTGACCTCGGTCCCGCCGTCCTCGCCCTCCGCGCTGAGCTCCCAGGTCGCGCCACCGCAGGTGCCGCGCTCGGTCGCCTGAGCCTCGGCGCGGTCGTCGACGACCCACCAGGTCCCGAGCCCGACCACGACCGCGGCCGCTGCGACCCCGCCGATGACTGCCTTCTTCGCCACGATGTCCTCCTGTGTCCTCGACGCCGGTCGGCGTCATGGAAGGAGGTTCGTACGACCGCGGCTAACCGCGCTCCAGCCGGTGGCTAAGGCCGCGCTAAGGCTCCCGGCTCGCGACCAACTTGCGCCGGCGGGCGGTGTCCCACCCACATTTCGGGCGCCGCGAACGTGGCTCAGCCACCGCCGACGGGCGCGGCGTACGCCGACACACCGTGAGCGGTGCGCCACCCACACTCGAGCGCTGGGAAAGGTGGGTCAGCCACCGCCCGTACGACGGCGCCGCGGGCGCGGAGGAGCCGCCCCTCAGGACGTCGGCACGTCCCGCTCGATCTCGGCCAGCCAGGCGGTGCCCTTGGCGTCGCTGGGCATCCGCCAGTCGCCGCGCGGGCTCATCGTGCCGATCGCGCTCACCTTCGGGCCGTTGGGCAGCGCCGAGCGCTTGAACTGGTTGCCGAAGAACCGCTTCACGAACACCTCCAGCCAGCGCCGGACGTCCTCGAGCGAGTACGCCACGCGCGCGTCGTCGGGGAAGCCGGGCGGCCACTCGCCGGCGTCGAGGTCCTTCCACGCGTGCCAGGCCAGGAACGCGATCCGCCGCGGCCGGGCGCCGTGACGCACGAGGTGGGCGAGGGTGAAGTCCTGCAGGTTGTAGGGGCCGACCGAGTCCTCGGTCGCCTGCGGCTTGGCGCCCTCCTCGGTCGGGATCAGCTCGGGGGTGATCTCCTGGCGCAGGATGTCGCCGAGCACGTCGCCGACCTCGGGCTCGAACTCGCCGTGCGAGATCACCCAGCGGATCAGGTGCTGGACGAGCGTCTTCGGCACGCCGGCGTTGACCGTGTAGTGCGACATCTGGTCGCCGACGCCGTAGGTGCACCACCCGAGCGCGAGCTCGGACAGGTCGCCGGTGCCGACGACGATCCCGCCGCGCTGGTTGGCGAGGCGGAAGAGGTAGTCGTAACGCAGCCCGGCCTGGACGTTCTCGAACGTGACGTCGTAGACCTTCTCCCCGCGACCGAACGGGTGGCCCATGTCGCGCAGCATCTGCTCGGCGGCGGGCCGGATGTCGAGCTCCTCGAAGGTGACGCCGAGAGCCCGCGAGAGCCGCGTGGCGTACGACTTGCTGGCCTCGCCGGTCGCGAAGCCGGGCATCGTGAAGGCCAGCACGTCGCTGCGCGGGCGCCCGACGCGGTCCATCGCCTTGCAGGCCACGATCAGCGCGTGGGTGGAGTCGAGGCCACCGCTGACGCCGATGACGGCCTTGGGGGTGCCGATCGAGGCGAGCCGCTGCTCGAGCCCCGAGACCTGGATGTTGTAGGCCTCGTAGCAGTCGAGCTCGAGGCGCGCCGGGTCGTCGGGGACGAACGGGAAGCGGTCGACCTTGCGCAGCAGCCCGATGTCGCCGGCCGGCGGCTCGAGCTCCCACTCCACCGTGCGGAAGCGCTGGACCCGCTCGAGGTGCGTGCGGCGGTTGTCGTCGAACGAGCCCTGCCGCAGCCGCTCCTGGCGCAGCCGGTCGAGGTCGACGTCGACGACCGTGCGGCGCGGGCCGTCGGGGAACCGCTCGCCCTCGCCTAGCAGGTCGCCGCACTCGTAGACGAGCGTCTGGCCGTCCCAGCTCAGGTCGGTCGTGGACTCGCCCTGGCCCGCGGCGGCATAGACGTACGCCGCGGAGCACCGCGCGCTCGCGCTGCGCACCAGCAGCCGGCGGTCCTCGGCACGCGCGACGGTGATCGGCGAGCCGCTCAGGTTGGCGAGCACCGTGGCGCCGGCGAGCGCGGCCTCGGCGCTCGGCGGCACCGGCACCCACATGTCCTCGCAGACCTCGACGTGCAGGTCGAGCCCGGGGACGTCGAGGCAGCGGAAGACCAGGTCGGGCCCGAAGCGGACGTCGTGCCCGGCGACGGTGATCCACTCGAGCTCGCGGTCGTCTCCCGGCGCGAACCACCGGCGCTCGTAGAACTCGCGGTAGTTGGGGAGGTACGACTTCGGCGCGACGCCGAGGATCGTTCCGCGGTGGACGACGACCGCGCAGTTGTGCACCCGGTTGCCCTGGACGAGCGGCGCGCCGATCACGAGGACGCTCATCAGGTCGGCGCTCGCCGCGACGATCTCGGCGATCGCCTCCTCGACCGACGCCAGCAGCGCGTCCTGCAGGAACAGGTCGTCGACCGAGTAGCCGGTCAGGCAGAGCTCCGGGAAGACCGCGACCGCCACGTGCTCGTCGTGGCAGGCGCGCGCCTGCTCGATGACGGCCGCGGCGTTGGCCGCCGGGTCCGCGAGGTGCACCGGCAGCGTCACGGCCGCGACCCGGGCGAACCCCTGGGCGTAGGCGGAGTAGAAGTCCACGCCGCCACTCTAGGGAAGCGCCCCCGCCCACCGCTGGTCGAGGAAGGACGAAGTCCTGTCACGAGACCCCCAGGCCGTCGGGCCCCGGGGTAGTCCAGTGGCGAGACGTCGCCGCGTCGGGGTAGTCCAGTGGCGAGACGTCGCCGAAAGCCCGCAGCGACGACAGAATCTCACTGGACTACCCGAGGGGTGACGGAGAGGCTGCCCCCATGCCCCTCGAGATCACCGTGTGCAGCACCGACGCCGACTACGAGGCGTGGCGCTCGGTACGCCTCGCCGTGCTGCCCTACGAGCGCTGCGACCCGGCCGCCGAGCTCCGGCGGCAGGACGAGCGGGCGACCCGGCTGATGCTCCTGGCGCACGAGGACGGTGTGGTCGTCGGGTCCGGGCTGGCCGACCGGTCCGACTCCGCCGACATCGGCTCGGTGGCGCCGCGGGTGCTGCCCGGCTTCCGTCGCCGTCGCATCGGCACCGCCCTGCTCGAGCAGCTCGCGCGTCACCTCGAGGCCCACGACCTGGTGCGGGTCCGCGCCACCGTGGACGACGACGACTCGCTGGCCTTCGCGCACTGCCTCGGCTTCGAGGACACCGACCACGAGGTCGAGCAGACCCGCGCCGTCGTCGACCTGCCGCTCGTGCCGGAGGCCCCGGAGGGGGTCGAGGTGGTGCTGGCGAGCGAGCGGCCGGGCCTGTGGGAGGGGTCCTACGAGCGCTTCGGCCGCGAGGCCACGAGCGACTTCGCGCTGTCGACCGCACTCGACGTCACCCCCGAGCGGTGGGCGACGTCGTGGCTCGGCGACCCGATGTTCCTCGCCGTCCACGACGGCGAGGTCGTCGGCTGCGCGGGCCTCGAGGTCGACACCGACGTGCCCGACCGCGCCGAGAACGCCCTCACCGCGGTCCGCCGCGACTGGCGCGGGCGCGGGCTGGCGGTGCACCTCAAGCTCCGCACCCTCCACTGGGCCGACGAGCACGGCATCCGCGAGGTCTACACGTGGACGCAGGACGGCAACGCCGCGATGCGCGCCCTCAACACCCGCCTCGGCTACGCCACGACCCGGCGCAGCACGATGGTGGCGCGCCACCTGCCGCTGGGCTAGCGTCGCGAGCGTGCGCCACCACCTCCGCACCACCTCGCTGTCCCTGTCCGTCGCAGCCCTCGTCGCCGGGCTCCTGACCGGGCTGTCGCCCAGCACCGCCGGTGACGTCTCGGTGGCGCCGAAGACGGGTGACCGCGCCTCGGCGCAGGCGCCGCGCCTGCGGGTGCGCACCGTCGTACGCCGTCTCGACCACCCGTGGGACGTGCAGCAGGCGCCGGGCGGCCGGCTGCTGGTCTCCGAGCGCGACCGGGCGCGGATCAGCGTCGTCCGCAAGGGGAAGCGGCGCACGCTCGCCGACCTGTCGCGGCTGGTCTGGGTGTCCGGCGAGACCGGCCTGATGTCGCTCGCCGTCGATCCGGCGCGACGCACGGTCTGGGCCTGCCACGGCAGCACCGAGGGCGGCAACCACGTCCAGGTCAGCCGCTGGCGGGCGGACAAGAAGTGGAAGCGGCTCGGCCACCGCCGGACCGTCCTCACCGGGCTCCCCTCGTCCTCCGGCCGGCACGGCGGCTGCCGGCTGCTGCTCGACCGCGACTCCGACGCACTGGTCGTCGGCACCGGCGACGCCGCGATCGGCACCAACCCGCGCGACCTCGACTCCCTCGGCGGCAAGACGCTGCGCGTGCACCGCCGCACCGGCGAGCCGATGGCCGACAACCCGTACGCCGACGCCACCACCGCGCGGCGGTTCGTGTGGACCTACGGCCACCGCAACGTGCAGGGCCTCGCCCAGCGCGCCGACGGCTCGTTGTGGTCGGTCGAGCAGGGCAGCTACCGCGACGACGAGGTCAACCTGCTCGTGCCGGGCGGCGACTACGGCTGGAACCCGGTGCCGGGCTACGACGAGTCGGTGCCGATGACCGACCAGTCGCTCCCGGGCGAGCAGCAGGAGGCGCGCTGGTCGTCCGGCGACCCGACGCTCGCCACGTCCGGCGGCGCCTGGGTCAGCGGCCGGCAGTGGGGTCGCCTCGACGGCACCCTCGCCGTCGCCGCGCTCAAGGCCTCGCGAATCGTGTTCCTCCGCTTCGACGCGCAGGGCTCGCTCGTCTCCGCCACCAGCCCGAAGGCGCTCCAGAAGTACGGCCGGCTGCGGTCGGTGACCTCGGCCCGCAACGGCGACCTGCTCGTCACCACCGACAACGGCGGCGACGACCGGGTGCTGCGCGTCTCGCCCCGCTGACGGCGCCCACAGCCGCCGACCGGAGGGTTTGAGGTCGCGCCAGCGCGGTAGAAGGACTCCATGGCGCCCCCTCCCGACGAGCCCGACCGGCCGCGCCGGCCCGACGCCGCGATGGCCGACCCCATGCTGCGGGTGCTGCGCGAGCGGCACCCGGAGGTCGACGTGGTGGTGCTCCCCCGCAACGAGCCGGCCCCCGCGGTCCCGACCCTCGACGCCGGCGCGCGCGACACCCTGGCGGCGGACGTCGAGGCCTCGCTCGACGGCCTGCTCGCGCGGGTGGTCACCGTCGCCGCGCCGATCGGGCGCGACGGTGGCTGGCACACCGACGAGTGGGGCCAGCAGTGGTACGAGTCGGTCGCCGTCGTCGGCCCCCTCGAGGAGGGGCTCAACGTCGCGCTCCTCCGCGCCACCGGACACGTCCTCGTCGGGCTCGGCTGGCAGGCCCGACCGGTCCCGGGCAGCCGCCCCCGCCTCGAGGCCCGCCGACGCGGCGGGCTGACCGCCACCGCGGCGGTCCGACCCGACGCGCTCGTCGTCAAGCTCCGCACCGTGCTGGTGCGCCCCGCCGCGGAGGCGGTCTCGTGACGCTCCAGGTGTGGACCGCGACCCTCGCGCAGGCGCGCACCGCGTGGGAGGAGCAGTCCGAGGCCCTCGACGGCCCCCGCAAGAACCTCGTCCAGGCCGACTCCGCGCTGCTCGGCGACGTCGTCGGCCCGGCGGCCGAGGCCTTCCTCACCACCTGGGAGCAGCGCACCAAGGTGCTGCGCGACCAGGCCTCCGCGCACGCCGACGCGCTGGCCGCGTCGATGTACGACTTCCTGGTCACCGACCGGGAGAGCGTGCAGGCGACCCAGCAGCTGCTGATGTGGTCCGACCGCGACACCCAGCCGATCGAGGCGGTGGGCCCGTGACGACGATCGCCGTCCCCGCCTGGCTGCCCCTCGAGCCCGAGCTCGCCGTCCAGGAGTCCGCCGGCGCGGTGCTGACCGACGTGCGCGCGGCCGCGACCGCCGTCAGCGACGTCGCGTCCTGGGCGCACGCCAACGGTGCTCCCGACGACTTCACGGGCGACGCCGCGGAGGCCGCCGCCCACGCCGCCACCCGGTTCGCCACCGACACCGACGCCGTCGGCGCCGCCCTCGAGCGCGGCGCGCTGGCGATCGACGCGTTCCTCACCGCCATGCGCACGCGACGCAGCGAGCACGCCGACCTGGTGGAGCGCCGCGGACACCTCAACGACGCGCGCGACGACCTGCTGCGCCGCATCGAGTCCGCCACCGAGGACCAGGTCGACGCGCTCCAGGCGGAGGCCGCGACCCTGCGCGGACGCGTCGACACCTACGTCGCGGACCTGCAGGCCTGGCGCGACCGCGTCGACGCCGACGAGCAGGCCGCCGTCCGTGCGCTGGCCGCCGTCGACGAGCTCGCCGAGGGCTTGGCTGCGGCCGCCGACCCCGGCCGTACCGACACCGACGCCCTGGCCAGCGAGCTGCGCCGCCTCGGCACCGACACCGACGCCGTCAACGCGTGGTGGCAGGGACTCAGCGAGGCCGAGCGCAACGCGCTGATCATCAGCGACCCCGACCTCGTCGGCAACACCAACGGCATCCCGACCGGCGACCGCGACGAGGCCAACACCTCCGCCGTGCAGCGCGACATCGAGTACCTCCTCGGCAAGCAGGCGTCCGGACACGAGCTCAGCGCGTCGGAGCAGCGCTGGCTGGAGAACGCGCAGTCGATCGAGAAGGCGGTCGCCAACGCCTCCTCGGTGGAGTACGCCGCGCTCGGCGTCGACGCGTTCGTGATGGCCTACCAGCCGCACGCCTTCGGCGGCGACGGGATCGCCGCGGTCGCCTACGGCAACCCCGACACCGCCGACCACACCGCGGTCTACGTGCCGGGCATCATGCAGGACGGCACGCTGATCGACGAGAACGGCAACCAGGCGCTCAACCTCTACGAGGAGACGCTCAACCAGATGGCCGGCGAGGACCCGCCTCGCGCCGGGTCGGTGTCGACCATTGCCTGGATCGGCTACGACTCCCCCAACTTCAACCCCGAGTCGAAGATGCCGTGGGACCTGGTCGACTCCGCCGGCGACGTGTCGCACACCGTCACCGAGGCCAACGCCCAGGCCGGCGGCGTCGCGCTGTCGCAGTTCGTCGACGGCCTCAACAGCACCCACACCGGCGGCGACCAGCCCCACCTGACCGTCATCGGCCACAGCTACGGCTCGACCACGTCGGCCTACGCCGCGGCCGGCGGGATGGACGCCGACAGCCTGGTGCTGATCGGCAGCCCCGGCGCCAGCGAGGGCGTCCACCACGCGTCCGACCTCAACATGCCCGAGGGCCAGGTCTTCGTGGGCGCCGCCGACAACGACCCCGTGTCGTGGATCGGCGGCGAGGACGGCCTCTTCCCCGGGTCGTGGGACGACAGCCTCGGCCTCGGTGCCGACCCCGCCCAGCACGACTTCGGCGCCACCGTCTTCGCCGTCGACAACGGCGAGGAGTTCCACGGGCCCGGCGGGCTGGTCGAGACCGGCTTCATGGAGAACCACGTCAACTACTTCGACGACAAGAGCCCGACCCACGACAACGCGGCGCTGGTCAACATGGCCAACGTCGTCTCCGGCAACTCCGACGCGGTCGTCGACACCGGCGGCCGCACCCAGGAGGCGCACGACTACCTCTACGACTGGGCGGGCAACGAGGTGCAGCACCACGTCGTCGACCCGGTCGTCGACGGCGTCACCCACACCTACGAGCAGGTCCGCGACGGCGCCGTGCAGACCTACGAGCAGGTCCGCGACGGGGCGGTCCAGACCTACGAGGACGTCCGCGACGGCGTCGGCCGTGCGGTCGACGGGGCGCGCGACGCGTGGGACTCGGTGTGGCCGGACCACTGGCCGTGAGCCGGCGCACTAGCGTGGGCCGCATGCGCCTGAGCACCGTCCTCGCCCTGGTCGGCCTCGCCGTGGCCACGTCGGCCTGCAGCACCGGCGGCGCCGGCTCCGACGACGTCTCCGCCCGCGACCGGGAGAAGCAGGCGGTCGACCTGGTGACCGAGGCGCTCCCCGTCGTCCGTGACGCGATGGGCGCCAGCAGCCTCGAGGTCGAGGGCGGCTGGGGCTCGTGCCCCGGCGGGGTCGGCCACGTCTACACCGGCGGCGGCACCCTCGTCGCCCCGAAGGGGCAGGTCGCCGAGCAGGTGCAGGCCGCCCGGACCGCGCTGGGCGACGCCGGCTTCGACAACGTCAGCGACGCCGACGACTTCCTCGGCGTCACCCGCGACGAGGTCGAGCTCAGCCTCCAGCCCTCGCCCGCGCGCGGCGAGGGTGCCTGGTCGGTGACCTTCAAGGGGCCGTGCAAGCGCTACTCCGGCGACGACCAGGACTACGTCGACGCGCAAGGACTGGAGCCCGCGCGCACGCTCGTGGAGTGATCGTGTGAGCCTCGACACAGGCGGCTACCACCGGGTTCGGCACTAGCCTGACGAGTGGTCCGTGGACTCCACCGGGGAGCTGCGAGATGACGAGAGGTGCCCATGTCCGAGAAGCCCGAGAAGCCCGAGGAGACCGCCCCGTACGGCTCCGGCCCCGCTGCCCCGCAGGCCGCACCCGCGAAGCGCGTGCGCACCCACCACCTGCGCGAGATGAAGGAGCGCGGCGAGAAGATCACCATGCTCACGGCCTACGACATGTACACGGCCGCGACCTTCGACGAGGCGGGCATCGACCTGCTGCTCGTCGGTGACTCCGCCTCCAACAACGTGCTGGGCAACGAGACGTCGCTGCCGATCACCGTCGACGAGCTGCTGCCGCTCACCCGCGCGGTGTCCCGGTCGGTGAAGCGCGCGATGGTCGTCGGCGACCTGCCGTTCGGCAGCTACCAGGCCTCGCCCGAGCAGGGCTACCTCACGGCCGTCCGCTTCATGAAGGAGGCCGGCGCCCACTGCGTCAAGCTCGAGGGCGGCGCCGAGATGGCGCCGGTCATCGAGAAGTGCACCCGGGGCGGCATCCCGGTGATGGCCCACATCGGCTTCACCCCGCAGAGCGAGCACACGCTCGGCGGCTACCGCGTCCAGGGGCGTGGCGACGCCAGCGACCGGGTCATCGCCGACGCCCGCGCCGTGCAGGACGCCGGCGCCTTCGCGGTCGTCATGGAGATGGTCCCCGGCGACGTGGCGGAGCGGATCAGCAAGGAGCTGACCATCCCTACCATCGGCATCGGCGCCGGTGCGGGCTGCGACGGGCAGGTGCTGGTCTGGCAGGACGCCTTCGGCCTGCGCACCGGCCGGATGGCGCGCTTCGTCAAGCAGTACGCCGACGTCCACCAGGTGCTGCTCGACGCGGCCCGGGCCTACGCCGACGACGTGCGGGGCGGGACCTTCCCCGGCCCCGAGCACACGTTCTGACGCGAGCCGGTCAGCTGTCCGGCGTGCCGTCGGTGAGGCCGTCGCCCGACCCCGGGCCGTCGTCGTTCCACTTCGGGTCGTTGTCCCAGTCCTCGTTGCGCTCCTGCACCTTCTCCAGGGCGCGGGAGGCCTCGTCGGCCGACGCGTAGGGGCCGAGGCGGTCGGCGTTCTTGCAGCCGTCGCGCCCCTCGACCGTGTGGTGGGTCAGGCAGAACCAGTATTCGTTCTCGCTCATGCGGCGAAACTACACTCGCGCCGTGTCTGCCGTAGCCCCTGCCGCCATCTCGCCACGCCGTGCCGTCCCCGCCTCGATCGTCCGTCCCGAGTACGTCGACCGCGAGGCTCCTGAGCGGTTCACCGGCGAGGAGGTCAAGGACGCCGAGACGATCGAGAAGATGCGCGTCGCCGGCCGGCTCGCTGCTCAGGCCCGCGAGCTGGTCGGACAGCACGTGGTCCCCGGCGTGACCACCGACGAGCTCGACCGGGTCGGCCACGAGTTCCTGTGCGACCACGGCGCGTACCCCTCCACGCTCGGCTACCGCGGCTTCCCGAAGTCGCTGTGCTCGAGCGTCAACGAGGTGATCTGCCACGGCATCCCCGACGCGCGCGTGGTCGAGGACGGCGACATCGTCAACATCGACATCACCGCCTTCCTCGACGGCGTCCACGGCGACACCAACGCCACGTTCCTCGCCGGCGACGTCGACGAGGAGTCGCGCCTGCTCGTCGAGCGGACCAGGGAGTCGCTCGACCGGGCGATCAAGGCCGTCAAGCCGGGCCGGCGGGTCAACGTCATCGGCCGGGTGATCGAGGCGTACGCCAAGCGGTTCGGCTACGGCGTGGTGCGCGACTTCACCGGCCACGGCATCGGCACCGCGTTCCACTCTGGCTTGATCATCCCGCACTACGACGACGAGCGCTTCGACGACGAGATCCGCGTCGGGATGACCTTCACCATCGAGCCGATGCTCAACCTCGGCACCCCCGACTACGACATGTGGGACGACGGCTGGACCGTCGTGACCAAGGACCGCCGCCGCTCCGCGCAGTTCGAGCACACCCTGCTCGTCACCGAGACCGGCGCCGAGGTGCTCACCCACCCCTGAGGCCCCTAGACTCCTCGCCGAGTGGGTCGGCCGGGCGGCCGCGGCGCGTCACCTCCGGGTGGCGGGTCGAGGAAGGTCCGGGCTCCACAGGGCAGGGTGGTGGCCAACAGCCACCCGGGGAAACCCGCGGGATCAGTGCCACAGAGAACAGACCGCCACGCTCGGCTCCGGCCGGGCGCGGCAAGGGTGAAACGGTGGTGCAAGAGACCACCAGTGCGCCGGGCGACCGGCGCAGCTAGGCAAACCCCACCCGGAGCAAGATCAGACAGGATGCGTCCGAGGGCGGCCCGCCCGAGCATCCGGGTAGATCGCACCAGGCGGCCGGCAACGGTCGTCGCAGATGGATGGTCGCCCCCGCAGCAGCGGGACAGAACCCGGCCTACAGGCCGGCCCACTCCTCACCGGCCTCTTCGGTGGTTGAGGTCCTCCCCGCGACTCGGTGGTTGAGGTCCTCCCCGCGACTCGGTGGTTGAGGTGCTCCCCGCGACTCGGTGGTTGAGGTGCTCCCGCGACTCGGTGGTTGAAGTGCTCCCCGCGACTCGGTGGTTGAGGTGCGAGCGCAGCGAGCCTCGAAACCACTGCTCGAGCACGAGACCCAGGACCGCTCGCGATGGCACGCCCGGGCGGTCCGGGTGTCCCCCCAAGAACAGAGGCGCACGTGCGGCGGATGAGGCCCCGCCCGAGCGAGGACGCGGGCGCGAACCACCGCACGTGCGGCGGACGTACGTCATCGCCGTACACGTGTCCGTGTACGTGCCCTCGACGTGATGGGCGGAGGGCGACAGGTCGGACACGTGTGCCCGAACAGGCAGCTGCGAACATCCGGATCTGCCGATCACAGTGTGCCCTCACGACTCGCTGCGCACTGGGTGACCGATTGGCCGCTCGGGCGAGACGCCCCTCGGGGTGTCATGCTCCCTCCAGGCGCAGAGCCTGCTGGGATGGGGCGTGTGTACGTTCGGTTCCAGTCCCCCGTGCCAGGCAGACGAGGCGTGCACATCGGAGTGTTCGGGCTGACCAACCGCCTCGGCCGAGCGGGCGAGCTCAGCGAGGACGAGCACCGTGACTGGCGCGCCGGCAACGACTGGTTCAACGCTGCCTACCCGAACCCCAGCGACACCGATCCTGCCGTCTACGACGACCGCGTGCACCCGCTGGCAACCGCGTGGTTCAAGGAGTCGGCCACCCACCTGCTGAGTCGGGTGCCGCGATACCTGGAGATCCTCGAGCAGCATGGTGTTCCATGCGTGCGGGTGGAGTCGGAGGACCCGGGCCGAGTCGTCTACGAGGACGACGTACAGGTCGTGGTCGTGCCGCACGACCCCTCGGCAGCCACGTCCCACCACCCCTCGCAGCAGTCGACCTGACGTCTGGACGTGCCGCGTCGAGGGGTGTGTCGCTCGCTCGCGAGCTGGCCGCAACCGCGGCCCACTCCCCTCGCGTCGCCCCCGGTTCGACCTCAGGTGCACGTGAACACCTACCGTCATGGTCGTGAGCACACGGGACGAGGGCGGGTCGGGCGTGTCCGACGACTTCAAGAAGGCCTTCCGGCACCACCCCGCGGGCGTGGCACTGCTGGTCACGCTGCACGACGGGGTGCCGCACGGCCTGGCAGCCTCGAGCGTCGCCTCGGTGAGCGCGGATCCTCCGATGCTCTCCTTCTCCGTGACCAGGACGGGGGCATCCGCACGCGCACTGGTGGCGGCCGAGGAAGTGAGCGTCGTGCTGCTGGGCGAGCACCAGGCGCGCCTGGCGGTCGACTTCGCGACGCGCGGAGCACCGCGGTTCACCCGCGAGCAGGGCTGGCACCGCAGCAGATCGGTCCTCGAGCTCGACGGTGCGCCTCTCACGCTGCACACCCGGACGACCTGCGTCGTGCCGGCCGGAGCGTCGTGGCTGGTGCTGGCCGAGGTGACCCGGATCCACCACGGCGAGCCCGCCGCGCCGCTGGTCTACCACGACCGCACCTACCGGACGCTCGGTCCGCCACCTGTCGCGGAGCAGGACCTTCACCGGACCTGATCGAACACACGTTCTAACCTTGGCGGATGCCGCGCACCCCGCCCTTCCACGTGTGGGTCGACCTGACCGGCACGTGGCGAGGCGCCGCACCGGGGGTGCTGCTCGCGTGGCGGCACACCGACCGGCGGGGCTGGGAGGCGTGGGTGGTGCGGGTCGAGTCGTACTCCACGGGCCGGGGCGCGGAGGTGCAGCTGGTCCAGGCGTGGGTGCCGGCGGCGCTGGTGCGCCCCGCGGTCAGCGACCCTGGCCGAGCTCGCGCTTGAGCTTCTCGCTCTGCTCGCGGAGCCGCTCGTGGGAGGCCGCGGCCTCCTCGCGTAGCTGGGCGACACGGGTGTTGAAGCCGTCGAGGAACGAGCGGACCGACCGCGGGTCGATGCGGTCGAACTCGCCGGAGAGCTGGATGTGGTCCTGCTGAAGGCTGAAGCCGGTGTCGCGGAACTCCTGCCGGAAGACCCGGTCCTCGAAGTCGTCGACCTCGCGGTTGAAGTAGACGACGACCTTGTAGGGATCGCCGGACTGGTAGTCGTCGCGCGTGTGGACGCCTACGTCCTCGACGGCGAGCGGCTCGATCCCGCCCACGCGGGTCGATCGACGAAGACTGGGCATGGCTCCCCCTCAGGTCTCGATCCCTGCTCCGACGATAGACCCCGGCGACCGCGAGCGGAGCCCGATCGCTCCGGCCGACGGGCCCGGGGCTCCCAGCATTTGGTGATGCAGGTGGCATGCCCCGACCCCTAGCCTCCGGGACACCCGACCCAGGAGGCTCCCGTGCGCCGACCGCTGACCGCTGCCCTGTCCCTGCTGCTCGCCTCCGGCGTCGGGCTGACGTCGCTCGACGCGGCGAGCGCTGACACCCCGGTGCTCGAGAAGCCGAAGCCGACGACGAAGGTCGTGACCGCGCCGGTGGACATCTGGAAGGCCTCGGCCGCACAGACGCCCGGCGGCCCGGTCGACTACTGCGCCGTGACGGTCTTCGCGGTGTTCCCCGAGGTCGCCGGCTTCACGGCGACGACGGCGGACTACGTCATCACCATCCCCGGGGCTGCGCCGAGTGCGAGGAGCGACGTCCTCGCGGCGCCCTTCGACGACCAGTTCCAGTGGGGTCCGCTGGCCCGCAGCGCTCCGACCGGTCAGCACCAAGCGGTCCTCGGCGGGCAACCCTTCGTGTGGAAGGCCGGCAGCGGCGACTGCGAGGCCGAGTACGCCAAGGCCGTCGCGTGGTACTCCCCCACCGTCACCATCACCTACGGGGCGAGCGGCAGGTGCGCGGCCGCGATCAACTCCTACAACGCCGCCGACCGCGCGGTGAAGCAGGCTCGCAAGCGGGTCGAGAAGGCACGGACCCCGGCCCAGACGGCCGCGGCCCGAGCCCAGCTCAGGTCCGCGAAGGCCACGCTCGTCAAGGCGAGGAAGAAGTACCAGAAGAAGTGCTGAGCACGCCCGCCCCTCCACCTCCCACCCGGAGGGATGGGCGCCGCGTGTGTGCGACCGGATCGCTGGCTAGCGTCGAGGTCATCGACCCGCACGGCCGCTGCCGGCGGGCGCCTCCCCTGACCCTGGAGATGCCGGTGACGCTGACGACTCCTCCCCTCGCTGCCGTGCCCGACGAGCCGGCCGAGGGCCTCGACCCGCTCGTGGCCAGGGTCGGCGCCGGCGACACCGCGGCACTGGCCGCGCTCTACGACGCGACCTCCGCGTCGGTGTTCGGCCTCGCGCTCAACGTCCTCGGCGACGAGGACCTGGCCGCGGACGTCACCGTGCAGACCTTCGCCGAGGTGTGGCGGGCCGCCCCGCACCTCACCCCGGACCACGGTCCCGCGGACGCGTGGATCGTGGCGACCGGCCACCGGCTCGCGGTCGCGCAGGTACGCACCGGTGGGAGCGCCGTGCCGGTCGGCCCGCACCTTGCGAACCCGCTGCTCGACGACCTCCCTGCGGACGAGCAGCACGCGATCCGCCTCACCTACTTCGGGGGTCGCACCTGTGCCGAGGTGGCTCGCAGGACCGGGACCGACGACCACGTCGTGGTCGGTCGGATCGGGTCCGCGCTGCGGGCGATCCGCCTGGCAGCCCGGCGGGGCGAGGCGGACGTCGCCTGACCGGACCGGCCGTCACGCGCGGTCGAGCACCGCGCCGAGGCCGTCGTGGACCCCGAGCATGCTCGGTCGCGCGCCGGGGTCGTCGGCCAGGCAGGCGTCGAGCAGGTCGACGAGGTCGCGCGGCAGCCGCGGTCGCAGCGCGGCGACCGACGGCGCGCCTCGCGTGAGCTGGAGGAAGTCGCCGCGGGCGAAGGCCGCCCGCTCGGCCGCGTCCTGCGGGGCGAACGGGCGTACGCCGGTGGCCGCCTCGTAGAGGGTGACCCCCAGGCCCCAGGCATCGGCCGCCGTGGTCACTTGGCCTCCGCGGGCCTGCTCGGGCGAGAGGAACTCCTGGGTCCCGAGGCCGCGGCGCACCGGTCCGGGCGCTCGGGTGATGCTGAGGTCGAGCAGGGTGGCGGTCCCGCCCTCGCCCATCACGTTGGCGGGCCGGACGTCGAGGTGCACGTAGCCGCGTCCGTGCAGGTAGTGCAGCGCCGAGGCGAGCTGCTGGCCGAGGTGGCACAGGTCGGCGACCGGCAGGCGCCGACGTCGCTCGTCGACGATCTCCTCCAGGGTCATCCCGACGTGGGTCTCGAGCACGACGACGGGCGCGTGCACGCCCTCGACGGTCTCGAAGGCGCGGGCGAGGTGCGGGTGGGCGAGCTCCTTGAGCAGCCAGCCCTCCTGCAGCAGGCGGTGCCGCACGCGCGACACGTCGGCGCGGTCCGGGCGGATCGTCTTGGCGACGCAGCTGCACAGCCGCTCCAGCGACCACACCTCGTAGACGTCGAGGGCGGAGCCGCGCGAGAGCAGCTCGACGACCTCGTAGCCGGGCGCGATCAGCTCCCCCGGGGCCAGCACCTCGGGCTCGGTCGCGGTGGCTGCGTGGATCATGCCGCCCCCACCTCCGCCCCGTCGTGCGCCCCGGCTTCCTCGTCGGTGCCCATCGCGCGCTGCGCGTGCCACAGGCCGGCGTACGTCCCGCCGGCCGCGAGCAGCTCGGCGTGGGTGCCGCGCTCGACGACGCGACCCGCGTCCATGACCAGGATCGTCGTGGCGTGGCGGACGGCACCGAGGCTGTGGGACACCACGACCGTGGTGCGGCCCGTCATCAGCCGCCGGAGCGGGCCGGCGACCCGCTGCTCCGACAGGGCGTCGAGGCCGGTGGTGGGTTCGTCGAGCAGGAGCACCGGCGCGTCGCGCAGCAGCGCCCGGGCGATCGCCACCCGCTGCGCCTGCCCGCCCGACAGCCGGCGGCCCCGCTCCCCCACCGGCGTGTCGTAGCCCTGGGGCATCGCGACGACGAAGTCGTGCGCGTCGGCCGCGCGGGCCGCCTCCTCGACCTCCGCCGTGGTGGCGTGCGGCCGCCCGAAGGCGATGTTGTCGCGGACGGTGCCGTCGACCAGCAGCGTCTCCTGCAGCACCACGGCCACGGCGTCGCGCACGGACGCGCGGGTCAGGTCGCGCAGGTCGTGACCGCCCATCCGGACGGAGCCGTCGTCGGGGTCGAGGCTGCGCATGAGCAGCCCGGCGAGGGTCGACTTGCCGGCGCCGCTCGCGCCGACGACGGCGACCACGTCGCCCGGCCGCGCGGTGAACGACAGGTCCTGCACGGCGGGCTCGGCTGCTCCGGGATAGGTGTAGGACACGGACTCGAAGGTGAGGTCGCCCGCGCCACCCGCGAGCGCGACGGCCCCGGGCCGGTCCGACGGGAGCGTCGGCTCGTCGAGGAGCTCGACGACGCGCTCGGCGCCGGCCGCGGCGGAGAACGCCGTGGTGACCGCGCTGCCCAGGCCGCGGGCCGGCCCGTAGAGCCGGCTGAGGAAGGTGAGGAAGGCGAGCAGGCCGCCGACGCTGAGCCGGTCCTGTGCGAGCAGCCAGGCGCCGGTGCCGATGACGACCAGCGCGCCGGCGAGCTCGATCAGGTCGAGGGTCGGGACGTAGACCGAGCGCAGCCGCGCGGACGCCATCTCCGCGCGGTACTTCGCCTCGGCCTCGCCGGCGTAGCGCGCGACCTCGCGCTCGCCCTGGTCGTAGGCCTGCACCAGCGGCAGCGTGCTCAGTGTCTGCTCCAGCGACGCGCTGAGGGCGCCCGAGCGGCGCTGGCGCTCGCGCGAGATCTCCTTGAGCCGGCGGGCGAACCAGCGCGAGGTCACCCAGAACAGGGGCGTGACCACCAGTGCGACGAGCGCGAGGAGCGGCTGGAGCAGCACGAGCGCGACGGAGAAGAAGACCAGCTGGAGCAGTGACGACACCGCCCGGCTGGTCCCCGACACGAGGAACGCCTCGATCGCCGAGACGTCGCCCGACACCCGGCTCATCACGTCGCCGAGGCGATGTCGGCCGAGGAACTCCAGGGGCACGCGCTGCAGGTGGTCGAGCAGCGCGGTGCGCAGGTCGACCACGAAGCGCTGGCTGAGCCAGGTCGACAGCATCCGGTCGGCGCCGTCGCACGCCGCCTGCACGAGGGTCAGACCGACATAGGTCGCGGCGACCCACGGGAAGAGGCCGAAGTCGCGCGGCACGAGCACGTCGTCGACGACGACCTTGAACAGCCAGATCTCGACCGAGAGCAGCGCGGGGCTGACCGCGGCCAGCACGAGCGCCACCAGCATCCAGCCGCGGCGCGGCGCGGCGTAGGGCCAGAAGCGGCGCAGCACCTCGCGCACCGGGAGACCCGGGCGGGTGCGGTGCGTGCGGCTCATCGGGGCTCCGGTGCTCGTGGTCAGGGGGAAAGAAAGGGACCGGGGACGGGCGAGGGGTGGGGTCTCGCCCGTCCCCGGTGGCTCGGTCAGTGACCGGTCCGGGTGCTGGTGCCCGTGCTGGTACCGCCGTTGGTGCTGGTGCTGGTGTTGGTGCTGGTCGACATGCCGCTGCTGTTGCGGCCGCGTCCGCGACGCCGACGCGTCGAGTAGGCGCTGAATCCCATGACTCCTCCTCTCGTAGGTCTCTGGCCGGCCGGTCCGCTGGGGGGTTTCCGGTGGTCCGGCTGATGAGGAAGACGCTAGGCGCGCAGGGGTGCGGTCCGGCAGATGTCCGTTGGTACTAGGACCCCCGTACACCCCCGTCCGCGGCGCTCACGGGGCCCGACGAAGAACGGGGCCACGACGAGGTGCAGCTCGTCGGCCGCGGACGCGGTGAGGAACCGGGTGTGGACCTGCCCACCGCCCTCGACCATCAGCCGTCGTACGCCGCGGTCGAGCAGGTCGCCGCAGAGCCGGACCACGTCGACCTCCGGACCCGCGTCGACTATGGTCGCGACGTCGCCCAGCCGGCGCCGCACCCAGCCGGCGCCGCACCCACCGACGCCACCGCCCAGCCGAGGGGCCGACGCCGAGGGCGGAGAGGAGCAGGACGAGGCCGACCGCGCAGCAGAGCAGGCCACGACGCACCGCCACGTCCGACCTCCCGTCCGACCTCCCGTCCGGGGTCACGACCGGATCACCCGGCCACTGACGGGAGGACGGTGCGGACGCCCGGACGGTTCAGTCGTCGGCGGCGACCAGGCGGAACTCGACGGACCGGGTGGCCGGATCGGCCCGCACCAGCTCGACCGGGACCTCCTCGCCGAGCGGGAGCTCGCCGTCGCCCGAGACCGACGCCTCGACCGCGGGCTCCTGGATGGTCAGGTCGCCGCGGGAGGGGTCCTTCTCCTCGACGTCGACCACGACCGCGGTGAACCGCTCCCCCTCGCGCCCGGCCAGCAGCTCGGCCTCGCACAGGTCGACCACCGCGTTCTCGTACTGGTTGGCGCGCCGGCCGGACTCGCGCATCGTGTCGGGCAGGTCCGCCATCGCCTCGAGCACCCAGCCGGGCACGTCGGTGCCGGCGCAGAGGGCGACGCAGACCTCGCCGGCGAAGCGGTCCACCAGCCGGCGCAGCGGCGCGGTGACGTGCGCGTACTCCGAGGCGAGCGCGGAGTGCTCCGACTGCGCGGGCAGCTCGCCGTTGAACGTGACGTACGCGGCGCCGCGCAGCAGCCGGGTGCAGGCCACCACCATCGCGGCGTGGCTGGGCAGCGACGGGTCGAGCGAGCGGATGAAGTCGGGGTAGAGCTGCTCGGCCGGCCAGTCGATCCCCAGCGCGCGGGCGGTGCGGTGCAGCCGCTGGACGTCGCGGGGGTCGGCCGGCGGGAGCGTGCGCAGGATGCCGACGCGCGCGTAGACCATCAGCGACGCCGCGGCCATCCCGGTCAGTAGCGAGATCTGCGCGTTCCACGCCTCGACCGGCAGCTGCTGGCGGAACTCGAGCTCCCAGTGGCCGCCGGCGTCGACGAGCTCCTGCTCCGGCAGTGGCAGGGAGACCCCTCCGCGGGCGGCCTCGCGGGCGAGGCGCAGCTCGCCGACCTCCTTCAGCAGCCCGACCAGCTCGCTGGCCCGACCGGCGTCGAGGTCGGCCTGGACGGCGTCGTAGGCGAGCTTGGCGCGCGAGCGCACCCGCGCGCGGACCACGTCGACGTCGGTCCCCTCGCCGGTCTCGTCGACCTTGATCGTCCACAGCAGCGCCGGGCGCACCTCGTCGGGCAGGAGCGACGCCGCACCCTCGCTGAGCACCTTCGGGTGCAGCGGGACCTTGGAGTCGGCGCCGTAGAGCGTCTCGCCGCGGCGGCGAGCCTCGACGTCGACCGGGTCGCCCAGGGCGACGAACGCGGCGACGTCGGCGATCGCGTAGTGGACGACGTAGCCGCCCGGCACGTCGGGGTCGCGGGCGATGTGCATGGCCTGGTCGAGGTCGCGCGAGGACTCGGGGTCGAGCGTGACGAGCTCGATGTCGGTGCGGTCGAGGTCCGGCAGGCGCGGGGCTGCCGCCGCCTCGGCGGCCGCCCGCTCGACCGTCTCCGGGAAGTCGGGCGTCACCTTCATCTCCGCCTGGATCGCGGCGATGCCCTCGCGCATCTCCTGCGCCGTGGCGCTGCCCTCGCTCGCCCGGACCCTGACCACACGGTTGCTCGGCATACGACGACCCTAGTGGGGATCGACCAGCCCCGTTGGTCGAGGAGGTCGCGCAGCGACCGTCACGAGACCCGGCCCGGCCGGAGGTCGCGACCTCCTCCTACCCTGTGCCGGTGCTGATCCTGCTGCCGCCCAGCGAGGGCAAGACCGCTCCCCGCCGCGGGAAGGCCCTCGACCTCGACGCGCTCTCCTCGCCTGCCCTCACCCCCGCCCGGACCCGTCTGCTCGACGCGCTCGTGACCCTGTGCCGCGACGACCCCGAGCAGGCGGCGACGGTGCTCGGGCTGGGGCCGGCCCAGCTCGACCTGGTCGCGCGCAACGCCGACCTGGCGAGCGCCCCGACCGCGCGCGCCGACGCGATCTACACCGGTGTCCTCTACGACGCGCTCGACCCCGCCACCCTCTCTCCCGCCGCCCGCCGCCGCGCGACCAGTCGGCTCGCGGTGACCAGCGCGCTGTTCGGCATGGTCCGCCCGGGCGACCGGATCCCGGCCTACCGCCTCTCCGGCGACGCCGTCCTCCCCGGCGTGGGCTCCGTCGCCGGCGTGTGGCGCGAGAACCTCGGCGAGGCGGTGACCGACGCGATGCGCGGCGGCCTGCTCGTCGACCTCCGCTCCACGTCGTACGCCGCCTTCTGGCGCCCGCCCGCCGAGGTCGCCCGCCGCGTCGCGACCGTGCGCGTGCTGCACGAGTCGGGCGGGAAGCGGACCGTCGTCAGCCACTTCAACAAGGCCACCAAGGGCCGCATCGTCCGCGCGCTGCTCGAGGACGGCGCCGACCCCCGCACCCCGAAGGCCCTCGCCGACGCGCTGGTCCGCCTCGGCTGGTTCGTCGAGCTCGGCGAGCCGACGCCGAAGGGCACCCAGCTCGACGTGGTCGTGACCGAGGTCTGAGCGGGGGTACGCCCCGCCCGTCAACGGACGTACTCGAGCGGACCTATGGCCGCCTGACGCACGCCATAGCGTGCGCCCGGCGTCAACGAAGGTGTCCCAGTCCGCCAGGGACCGCCCCGCCCGTCAACGGACGCACTCGAGCGGACCTATGGCCGCCTGACGCACGCCATAGCGTGCGCCCAGCGTCAACGAAGGTGTCCCAGTCCACCATGGGCCGCCCCGGGCTCCGCCCGCAGGAGCGGAACGGCTCACCGCAGCGGGATCACGTCCGTCGCCTCGAGCGGGTCCATCCCGCAGAGCGCGAGCAGGTCGGCGATGATCGAGCGGACCTGGGCGAGGATCACCTCGGCCGAGAGGTCGTCGCTGTGCTCGACGGTCGCCGTCGCGCGCCCGAGCGTGACCAGGTCGTCGACGACCGCGACGGCCATCCGGTCGGCCACCAGCTCGTCGGCGACCCGCTCGGTGAGCCCGGCGAGGTCGCGCATCAGGGCGGCGTACGACGTCGGCACCGGCTCGCGGCGGTAGCACGCGACCGCCACCCGCCGGACCACGACGCGGGTGTTGCGCAGGGCCACGTCGAGCGGCTCGACCAGCTCGGCGAGCTGGCGCTGGTGCTGGCCGTGGCGGCGGCGGAAGGGCGAGGAGCTGACCACCGAGAGGCCCTCCTCGGACGCGGCCCGCAGCTCGGCGATCAGCACGTCGGTCGAGCGCGCGTCGCGCAGCGCCGCCAGCGCCATCTCGACGTCCCCGTCGCCGAGCCGGTCGGCCGACGAGCTGAGCAGCGAGGCGATCTTGCGGACCACGACGGCGGCCTGGTCACGCGGCTTGCGCAGCGGGGCCCGCGGCACCACGGTGGCGGCGACCAGCGCCACCGCGCCGCCGATGATCGCGTCCGTCCAGCGCAGGAACGCCGCGCCCGGCGCGGGCGCGAGGGCCGCGACCACGATGCCCTGCACGGCCGCCTGGATGACGAGCAGCTGTCCGGCGTCGAGCAGCAGCGCGATCGACATGCCCGCCGCCACGATCAGCACGATCTGCAGCCCGCCCGACCCGATGAGGTGCGTGGTCGCGTCACCGAGGAAGACGCCGAGCGCGACGCCGACGGTGACCTCCGCGACCCGGCGCTGGCGCTGGCCGTAGGACATGCCGAGCGACACCACGGCCGCGATCGGCGCGAAGAAGGGCAGCTGGTGGCCGAACACGTCGTGGGCCAGCCACCACGCGATGCCCGCGGCGATCGCGCACTGCCCGATCACCCACCCCTTGGCCCGCAGCCGGGCGACCCGGGCGCGCAGGGACGTACGACCGCGCGCGGCCATCACCTCCGCGTCGAGCCGCACGACCCTGCCTGCTCTCAGAGTCCCGACTCGTCGGTGCGCACCAGGATGCGCTGGCACTCCTCGCAGCGGACCACCTCGTCCGCCGGGGTGGACCGGATCCGGGAGAGCTCGGCGGCGTCGAGGGTCAGCTGGCAGCCGCCGCACTGGCGTGCGCGCAGCAGGGCCGCGCCGATCCCCTTCTGCTCGCGGAGCCGCTCGTAGAGGGCCAGCAGGTCGTCGGGCACGCCGTCGGTGGCCGGCCCGCGGGACGCGGTCACCTCGGCGATCTCGGCGTCGGCCGCGGCCTGCTTCTCGTCGCGGGCGGCGACCAGCTCGGCCAGGCGGCGGTCGAGGTCGTCGGCGCGGATGCCGAGGCCGTCGAGCACCTGCTGCGCCTGCTCCAGCGCCTCCATCACCTCGAGCTCGGCGTCCTCGAGGGTGCCGATGCGCCGCTCGAGGGACACCAGCTCGTGCTGCATCCGCTCGAGGTCCTTGGGGTTGGTGATCTGCCCGGCGTCCATCCGGCTGCGGTCGCGCTCGCGGCGCGCCTTGACCTGCTCGACCTCGCGGTCGGCCCTGGCCTGCTCGACGGTCAGGTCGTCGACCACGATCCGCGCGTCACGGACCTGGTCGGTGAGGCCGGTGCGCTCCTGCTCCAGCGCGGCGATCTCGGCCAGCTCGGGCAGGTGGGAGCGCTGGTGGCGCAGCTGCGCGAGCCGGCGGTCGAGCTCGGCGATGTCGAGCAGCCGGAGCTGCTGGGTGGGATCTGCCTTCAACGACGCGCTCCTGGCTTCAGTGACGGAACTTCCACGGGTCGGTGCACAGGGTGCTGACCCGCGTCTCGACCCTATCGCCCATGGCTGCGCGCAGCCGACCCTCCACCACCGGCAGCCAGGTCCACTCCGCCGCCCAGTGCGCCACGTCCACCAGCGCCGGGCCGCCGTGCTCGAGGAACTCCCCGGCCCGGTGGTGGCGCAGGTCGCTGGTGACGTACGCGTCGACGTCGCTGCGGGCGAGCTCGTCGAGGAGGAAGTCGCCCGCCCCGCCGCACACCGCCACCCGGCGCACCGGCCGCCCCGGGTCGCCGGCGACCCGGACCCCGTGGGCCGTCGCGGGCAGCGCCGCGGCCACCCGCGCCGCGAACGCATCGAGCGTGGTCGGCGCGAGGGTCCCGATCCGTCCGGTGCCGGTGGACGCGCCCTCCGCGACCGGCCGGATCGGCTCGAGGTCCTCGAGCCCCAGCGCGAGCGCCAGCGACTCCGAGACACCGCCGTCGGCCAGGTCGGCGTTGGTGTGCGCGGTCAGCAGCGCGCACCCGGAGGACGTCAGGGCGTGCAGCGTGCGCCCTTTCGGCGTCGTGGCGGCCACCGAGCTGACCGGCGTGAGCAGCAGCGGGTGGTGGACGACGAGCAGGTCGGCGCCCCAGTCGATCGCCTCCCGCGCGACCTCGATCGTCGGGTCGACGGCGAACGCGACCCGCCCCACCTCGGCGTCCGGGTCCCCCGCGACCAGGCCGACCGCGTCCCAGGAGTCCGCCGTCCCCGGCGGGTACCAGGTGTGCAGCAGGTCGACGACGTCGGCGAGGCGGGGCATGCCGCGAAGGCTAGCCGGGGCCGCCGGGCGTCAGTTGACCTGCCGCTCCTGGCCCTCCCAGTAGGGCTGGCGCAGCTTGAACTTCTGCAGCTTCCCGGTCGCGGTGCGGGCCAGCTCGTCGCGGAACTCGATCGACGTCGGCGCCTTGTAGCCGGCGGCCTTGTCCTTGCACCACGCGATCAGCTCGGCCTCGGTCGCGTCCGCCCCGTCGGCGAGCACGACGAGCGCCTTGATGGTCTCGCCCCACTTCTCGCTCGGGACGCCGATCACGGCGACCTCGGCGACCGCGGGGTGGGAGAACAGCACGTCCTCGACCTCGATCGACGACACGTTCTCGCCGCCGGTGATGATCACGTCCTTCTTGCGGTCCTGGATCGTGAGGTAGCCGTCGTCGCCGATCACGCCGCCGTCGCCGGTGTGGAACCAGCCGTCGACGAGCGCCTTGTCGGTCTCGTCCGGGCGCTCCCAGTAGCCGGTGAGGATGACGTTGGAGCGCGCCAGCACCTCGCCCTGCTCGTCGGTGCGGAGCGTGACGCCGAGGGCGGGCGCACCGGCCCGCACCAGCTTGGCGGCGCGGTCCTCCGGCGACAGGTCGTCCCACTCCGCGCGGGCGCGGTTGACGGTCAGCAGCGGCGAGGTCTCGGTGAGGCCGTAGATCTGCAGGAACTCCCAGCCGAGCTCCTCCTGGACCCGCACGACGGTCTTCGTCGGCGGCGGGGCGCCGGCCATGATGATCCTGACCCGGTCGCGCCCGGGGATCTCGCCCTCCCACGTCTGTGCGGCGTCGAGGACGGCCGCGGCGACGGCGGGCGCGGCGCACATGACGGTCACGCCGTGCTGCTCGACACGTCGGAGGATCTCCGCGCCGTCGACCTTGCGCAGCACGACCTGCGGGACGCCGAGGCCGGCCATCGTGAACGGCATCCCCCAGCCGTTGGCGTGGAACATCGGCAGCGTGTGGAGGTAGACGTCGCGGTCGGTGACGCCGGCGTGCAGGCCGAAGGTGAGCGCGTTGGTCCACAGGTTGCGGTGCGTGAGCTGGACGCCCTTGGGCCGCGCGGTCGTGCCGGAGGTGTAGTTGATGGTGGCCGTCGCGTTCTCGTCGGGCTCCCACGCCTGCGGCTCGACGCCGGGGGCGGCGTAGAGCGCGTCGTCGTCGCCCAGCGCGAACTTGTGCTCGACGTCGATGTCGCGGACGGTGTCGGCGAGCTCGGGGTCGAAGTAGAGGACCCGGGCGCCGGAGTGGGCGACGATGTAGGAGATCTCGTCGGGCCGCAGCCGGAAGTTGACCGGCACCAGCACCCGCCCCGACCCGCACACGCCCCAGAACGACGTCAGCAGGCGTGCGCTGTTGTGCGACACGACCGCGACCCGGTCGCCGACGCCGATGCCGAGCTCGTCGAGCCGGGCCGCCTGGCGGCGCGCCAGCGCGTGCACCTCGGCGTAGGTGCGCGTCCCGAGTCCCTCGGCCGGCTGGTCCGGCTCGTCGACGAACCCGGTGCGCTCGCCGTAGACCGTGCGGGCACGGTCGAGGAAGTCGTTGACGCTGAACGGGACGAACACGGTGGGGCTCCCTTGCGCTGGTGGCGGCTGGCGAGCCCACTGTGGCATGCGTCACCACGCGCCGCGAGGGCCGTGCGCCCGGCGGTCGGCGGGCCACGACGAGCGGGCAGGCAGCGGCCGGCAATGGGTGCGTCGGGACGGTTTCGAACCGCCGACCGCTCGGGTGTAAACCGAGTGCTCTACCGCTGAGCTACCGACGCGCGCGGCACACACTACGGGACCGGCAGGGAGGGCCGGAAAAGCCCAGGAAGCCACCGGGAAATAGAGTTGAGCCGCTGGCGTCTCGGGTCACCAGCGGCTCAACAAGTAGAAGATTACACCTCCGCGCAAGGCTGTCCGCGGTTTACCGAATTTCTTCCCGATCCGGTCTAGACCGCAGCGCGGACGGCCTCAGTGCAGGGCCGCCTGGAGCTCGCGCAGGTGCTCGTCGAGGTCGCGGCCGTCGGGGTTGGCGTTGTGCACCGACCAGCGCAGCCGCCCGTCGCGGTCGACCACGTAGGAGGAGCGTCGGGGCGCGCCCTTGGCGCTGTCGAAGACGTCGTAGGCCGAGGCCACCGCGCCGTGCGGCCAGAAGTCCGACAGCAGCGGGAAGTGCAGCCCCTCGGCCTCGGCGAACGACCGCAGCGCGTAGACGGGGTCGCACGAGAGCGCGAGCACCTCGGTGTCGAAGGTGAGGAACTCGTCGAGCCGGTCCCGCACGCCCGACAGCTCTCCGGTGCAGACGCCCGAGAACGCGAACGGGAAGAACATCAGCACGACCGCCTTGCGGCCGCGGAAGTCCGTGAGCCGGATGTCCTGGCCGAACTGGTCGCGCAACGCGAAGTCGGGCGCCTCCTCGCCGAGGCACAGACCCTGATCGCTCACCCTTGCTCCTCGCTGTCCTGCACGTCGTCCCGCTCGTCCCACCCGGCCAGCTCGCGCTTGAGCACCTTGCCGGTCGCGTTGCGCGGCAGCTCGTCGAGGAAGACGATCTCCCGCGGCACCTTGAACCGGGCCAGGTGGGCCTTCACGTGGTCGCGCAGCTGGTCGGCGGACACCTCGCCGCTGCGCACGACGAAGGCCCTCAACCGCTGACCGTAGTCGTCGTCCACGACACCCAGTGCAGCGACCTCCTCCACGTGCTCGTGGGCGACGAGGCAGTCCTCGACCTCCTGAGGGAACACGTTCTCGCCGCCGGACACGATCATGTCGTCGTCGCGCCCGGCGACGTGCAGCCGGCCGGCCGCGTCCCAGTAGCCGACGTCGCCCGACGCCATCAGGCCGTCGACGACCTCCTTCGACCCGCCGTGGGTGTAGCCGTCGAACAGCAGGCCGTTGCCGACGAAGATGCGCCCGGTCTCCCCCGGCGCCACCTCCTGGCCCTCCTCGTCGAGGATCCGCACCACGGTGCCGTGGGGCGGGCGTCCGGCCGACGTGGGGTCCGCGCGCAGGTCCTCGGGCGTCGCGATCGAGGCGTACGCCACCTCGGTCGAGCCGTAGATGTTGTAGAGGTGGTCGCCGAACCGGTCCATCCACGCCTCGGCGAGCGTCGCCGGCAGCGCCGAGCCCGACGACGCGACGACCTCGACGCGGCCCAGGTCGACCCGGTCGAGCACCTCGGGCGGCAGCGCGAGCATGCGCTGCAGCATCACCGGGATCACGACGAGGGACTGGCAGCGCTCGTCCTGGGTGACGCGCAGAGCGGTCTCGGGGTCGAAGGTGCGGCGCAGCACGACCGTGGACCCGAGCAGCATGGCGAGGGCCAGGTGGGCGAAGCCCCAGGTGTGGAACAGCGGCGCGGCGATGTGGGTGCGCCACCCGGCGCGCAGGGGCATCCGGGAGAGCAGCGAGACCGCGGCGTCGATGCCGGCCTCACGGCGGGGCGCACCCTTGGGCGTGCCGGTGGTGCCCGATGTCAGGATCACGATCCTGGCGTGCCGTCGCGGCGGGTGCAGGTCGCCCTCGTCGTGGGCCGAGACGAGCCGCTCGAGCGAGTCGTGCGCGGTGTCGCCATCGGTCCACGCCAGCACGCGGCGCTCGACCGACGCTCCGGCGAGCAGGTCGGTGAACTCCTCGTCGTGGACCACCAGGCGCGGCGCCTCGCGGTCGAGGACGTCGACCAGCTGGGGTCCGGCGAAGGCCGTGTTGAGGTAGAGCAGGTCCGCGCCGAGCTTGGCGACCGCGATCGACGCCTCGACGAAGCCGCGGTGGTTGCGGCACATCACCGCCACGGCGTCGCCCTCGCGCACGCCGCGCTCGGCGAACGCCCGCGCCAGGGAGTTGGACCGGCGGTGCAGCTCGCCCCAGGTCAGCTCGCCGAGCTCGTCTACCAGGCCGACCTGGTGCGGTGCGCGGTCGGCCAGCGAGGCGAACCCGCCGGCCGGACCGGTCCCCCAGCGGAGCACGGTGCGGCCGAGGTGCGCCAGCGTGCGCGGCCCGTACGGACGGATGACGCCCGCCCGGCCCAGGACGCGGAGCGTCGTGCCCGCCCCCGCCACGGTCCCGGCCAGCGCGTCGGCCGCGCCTCGGATCGCCCCCGGACGGGCGGGGGTCACGCCGGGGTCTTCGGCGCGACCAGGCGGGTGGCCTGCCAGTCCTTGCTGACCGACGCCGTCGTGGTCTGGGAGAGCCCGGCGATCGGTGCGGCCTCCGCGACGTCGGCGGCGTCCACCGTCCCGGGCCGGCCCACCTTGGGCGTGAGCAGCCAGATCGATCCGCCGCCGACCAGGTCGGTCAGCGCGTCGACGAGCCCGTCGACGAGGTCGCCGTCGTCGTCGCGCCACCACAGCAGCACGGCGTCGACCACGTTGCCGTAGTCGCCGTCGACCATGTCGGCGTCGATGCAGTCCTCGACCGCGATGCGCAGCTCGTCATCGGTGTCGTTGTCCCAGCCGAGTTCCTGGACGACCATGCCGGGCTTGAGCCCGAGGCGGTCCCCCATGCCTGTCACCGGGGCGGAACCGCCCACCGTCGAGCTCACGCAGTGCCTCCTGTGTCCGGGTGCACCCGTCCTGTGGACGGGCGCAGGTCACGCATAGTCCACCCGAACACAGCGGGACCTGCAACCCCGTCCCGCCCGCCGGGCACCGCACGGGCATGCTGCGTCGGGCCCCGCGGGAGCCCGCGAGCGACGCGGGTCACGCCCGGCGCGGGACTACCCACGGGTAGATTTCGTGGCGTCGGCTCGCGTGACACGATGAGCAGGTGAGTGACGTCGAGAAGTCCCCGGAGACGACCCCCCGGCAGTCCCCTGCCACGCCGTCGGTGATCCACGAGGGACTCCCCACCCAGCTGCCCGACATCGACCCCGACGAGACCCAGGAGTGGCTCGCGTCCTTCGACGCGATGCTCGACGACCGCGGTCGCGACCGGGCCCGCTACGTCATGCTGCGCCTGCTCGAGCGTGCGCGCGAGAAGCAGGTCGGCGTCCCGGCGCTGCGCTCCACCGACTACATCAACACCATCCCGCCCGAGCGCGAGCCGTGGTTCCCCGGTGACGAGGAGGTCGAGCGCCGCATCCGCGCGTTCATCCGCTGGAACGCCGCGGTGATGGTCTCCAGCGCCAACCGCAAGGGCCTCGAGGTCGGCGGCCACATCGCGACGTACCAGTCCTCGGCGTCGCTCTACGAGGTCGGCTTCAACCACTTCTTCCGCGGCAAGGACCACGCGGGCGGCGGCGACCAGCTCTACATCCAGGGCCACGGCTCGCCGGGCGTCTACGCCCGCGCGTTCCTCGAGGGCCGCCTGAGCGAGGAGCAGCTCTACCGCTTCCGCCAAGAGGTCCAGCACGGCAAGGGCGCCGGTCTGCCGTCCTACCCCCACCCGCGCCTGATGCCGGACTTCTGGGAGTTCCCCACCGTGTCGATGGGCCTGACGGCCATCAACTCGATCTACCAGGCCCGGTTCAACCGCTACCTGGACAACCGCGGCATCAAGGACACCTCGCAGCAGCACGTCTGGGCGTTCATGGGCGACGGCGAGATGGCCGAGCCCGAGTCGCTCGGCGCCATCCGCGTCGCGGCCCGCGAGGAGCTCGACAACCTCACCTGGGTGATCAACTGCAACCTGCAGCAGCTCGACGGCCCGGTCACGGGCAACGGCAAGATCATGCAGGAGCTCGAGGCCAACTTCCGTGGCGCCGGGTGGAACGTCATCAAGGTCGTCTGGGGCCGCGAGTGGGACGCCCTGCTCGCCAAGGACATGGACGGCGTCCTGGTCAACCGGATGAACTCCACGCCCGACGGCCAGTTCCAGACCTACTCCACCGAGGACGGCGCCTACGTCCGCGAGCACTTCTTCGGCTCCGACCCGCGGCTGCGCAAGATGGTCGAGCACATGTCCGACCAGCAGATCGAGAAGCTCCCCCGCGGCGGCCACGACTACCGCAAGGTCTACGCCGCGTTCGACGCCGCGACCAAGCACACCGGTCAGCCGACGGTGATCCTGGCGCACACCATCAAGGGCTGGACGATCGACGCCCTCGAGGGCAAGAACGCCACCCACCAGATGAAGAAGCTGACCCTCGCGGACCTCAAGAAGTTCCGCGACCGTCTCTACCTCCCGATCAGCGACCGCGACCTCGAGGAGTCCTACGAGAAGACCGGCGGCGCGCCGTTCTTCCACCCGGGCGCCGACGCGCCCGAGATCGAGTACATGCTCGAGCGCCGCCGCGCCCTCGGCGGCTCGGTCCCGCGCCGGGTCGACCGGGCGACCGCGCTCAAGCTGCCGGGCGACGAGGTCTACGCCGAGCTCAAGCAGGGCTCGGGCAAGAACAAGTTCGCCTCGACGATGGCCGTCGTCCGCCTGCTGCGCGACTGGATGAAGGACCCCGAGATCGGCGACCGCCTGGTCCCGATCGCGCCCGACGAGTACCGCACGTTCGGCATGGACTCGATGTTCCCGAGCGCCAAGGTCTACAACCCGGGCGGCCAGCAGTACGAGTCGGTCGACCGCAAGATGCTGCTGTCCTACAAGGAGTCCGCGCAGGGCCAGATGCTCCACGAGGGCATCTCGGAGGCGGGCGCCATGGCGTCGGCCACCGCGGCGGGCTCGGCGTACTCCACGCACGGCGAGCACATGATCCCGTTCTACATCTTCTACTCGATGTTCGGCTTCCAGCGCACCGGCGACTCGGTGTGGGCGATGGCCGACCAGCTCGCGCGCGGCTTCCTCATCGGCGCCACCGCCGGTCGCACCACGCTGACCGGCGAGGGCCTGCAGCACGCCGACGGCCACTCGCCGCTGCTCGCGGCGACCAACCCGGCGGTCGTGCACTACGACCCGGCGTTCGCCTACGAGATCAGCCACATCATGAAGGACGGCCTCGAGCGCATGTACGGCGCCGACGCCGAGGACGTCATCTACTACCTCACCGTCTACAACGAGCCGGTCTCGCAGCCCGCCGAGCCCGCCGACGTCGACGTCGACGGCATCCTCAAGGGCATCCACAAGGTCGCCACCGCCGAGGGCGAGGGCCCGCGGGTCCAGCTGATGGCCTCGGGCGTCGGCTACCCGTGGATCCACGACGCCGCGCGGATGCTCGCCGAGGACTGGGGCGTGCAGGCCGACCTGTGGTCGGTCACCTCGTGGAACGAGCTGGCCCGTGACGGCGCCGCGGCGGAGCAGTGGAACCTGCTCAACCCGGGTGAGCAGAAGCGCACCGCCTACGTCAGCGACAAGCTGGCCGGCGTGCAGGGCCCCGTCGTCGCGGTGTCGGACTACATGCGGGCCGTCCCGCTGCAGATCGCCCGCTGGGTCCCGGCCGACTACCGCGTGCTCGGCGCCGACGGGTTCGGCTTCGCCGACACCCGCCCGGCGGCCCGGCGCTTCTTCCACATCGACGCCGTCAGCGTCGTCGTGCAGGCCCTCCAGGCCCTCGCCGATGCCGGCGAGGTCCCGGTGGAGAAGGTCGTCGAGGCCGCGTCGCGCTACAAGATCGACGACCCGACCGCGACCAAGGACATCAAGCAGGAGGGTGGCGATGCCTGAGCAGCGCGGAGCGAGGAACGAGCTCCGCGCGTGGACGAAGGCAGGTTGAGCAAGACCTGCGGGTGAGCTCGCGAACCCGCAACGGTCGCGACGAAACCACCCTGGTGGGTCACGCCTCCCGTCTGTACGACGCGGGAGGGTGGCCCACCAGCTGCGTGAAGGCCCGGACCAGGTGGGACTGGTCGGCGTAGCCCAGCCTCGCGGCGAGTCCGGCCCAGTCGACGTCGTCGTCGCCGTGCGCCGCCGCCACGACGTCGAGCAGCCGGAACCGCTGCACCACCCACTTCGGCCCGACGCCGACGTGGCCACGGAACCAGCGCTGCAGGGTCCGCAGGCTCACCCCGGCGAGGTCCGCGAGCTGCTCGGCCCGCACCAGCGACGGGTCCTCCTCGGCCCGCTCGACGAGCGCCGCGAGCCGGCCCACCAGCGGGTCGTCGTCGCGCGGCAGGCCCCGGAGCCAGCGGCCGAGCGCCGCGGCCCCGTCCTCGGGGCGGGGGCAGGCGAGCACCTCCTCGGCCACGGCGCGGTCGTCCACGCCGAGCACGTCGGCGGCCGGGACCTCGCGGTCCAGCAGAGCCGAGACGTCACCGCGCAGCAGCGGGCGGAAGCCCGCCGGACGGAAGCCGGCGGCGACCGTGTGCCCCCGACCCTCGAGCCGCCGGGAGAACATCCGCTGGTGCACGCCGGTCACCAGCAGCCGCGGGCCGTCGGCCGTGACCTCCGCCGAGAGGTGGACGACCGGCCTCGGCACGACCTCCTGCTCGTGCGGCTCCGCGGTGTCCCACCGCACCCACCAGAAGTAGTCGACGAGGTCCGCGAGCCCCTCGGGCGGCTCCGCGCGCCCGATCTCGATGCGGTGCTGCGCGTGGCTCGGCCGCAGCACGGCGGCCCGGACGCGTCCGGCTCGGGTGGGCACGCGCCCACCCTAGGGCGGTGCGGGGACAGCGCCGTGTCGCGTTTGTCCAAGCCGCAGGGCCGGTCCCCGGCGGATGCTGGTCACCGGACGACGTACGGACGAGCAGAGGAGCAGACGTGGGCGAGCAGGACCTGACGGCGCGGATCGCGATGGTGACGCTGGACTGTGCGGAGGTCGCACCGTCCGCCGACTTCTGGTCGACCTTCCTCGGGTGGGAGGTGGCGGCGAGCACCGACGACTACGCGATGCTCACCCCGCCGGGCGGCGGCCCGGCCCTCGGCCTCGGGCGCGTCGAGGACCACCAGCCGCCCGCGTGGCCCGACGAGGGCGGGCGCAAGCAGTTCCACCTCGACCTCGCCGTCGACGACCTCGACGCCGCGGCCGCCCGGGCGACGTCACTCGGGGCGCGGCTCGCCGACCCCCAGCCCGGCGAGACCTGGCGCGTGCTGATCGACCCGGCCGGGCACCCGTTCTGCCTGACCGACGCGAAGAGCTGGGGCTGAGCCGGCGTCAGGCGCCGGCGCGCCGCACCGCGTGCACCGGCGCGAGCGGCGGCTCGCCGGCCGCGGCGTGGACCGGCGGGACCGGTGCGCCCTCCTCGAGCAGGTCGCGCCAGCGGTCGCGGTCGTAGGCCGCGGGTGCGGTGGTGCGGATGAAGTCGCGGACCACCTTCACGAAGCGCTGCGGGTGGTCCTTGTGCGGGAAGTGGCCGGCGTTGGGGATCACCTCGACCCGTGCGGTCGGGGCGAGGGCGCCCGCGTTGCTCGCGTGCGCGACCGGGATGACCACGTCCTCGGCGCCCCACACGACCAGCATCGGCATCGCCTCGGTGAGGTAGGCGCGGTCGGCCATCGTCACGATCTGGCCGCGCCAGTCCACGACCGCCCGGACGACGTGGCGGATCGCGGCACGGGTGCGGGGGTCGGCGAAGGAGTCGTAGATGTCGGCGACCTCGTCGAGGTCGCGCAGCTGGCTCACGCCGGAGCGGGCGAGCAGCCGCATCGCCGTGGTCGTCGCGTGGCGCACGCCGGGGAGGGTCAGCACGCCCATCGCCTGCTGGAAGCCGGGGGTCGTGATCGCGCGGATCGCCGGGCTGACCTCGGGACCGAGACCCCCGGAGCCGACGAGGACGAGCCGCTCGGTGCGCTCGGGGTACTGGTAGGCGAACTGCATCGCCACTCCCCCGCCGAAGCTGTGGCCGACCACGGTGGCCGAGTCGATGCCCAGGACCGTCAGGAGGTCGCGCATGCCGTTGGCGTAGCCGCCCACGCTGTAGTCCGCACGCGGCTTGTCCGAGGCGCCGTGGCCCAGCAGGTCGGGGGCGATCACGGTGTGGGTGCGGGCCAGCGACTCGATGACCGGGTCCCAGGTCGTGTGGTCGCACGCGAGCCCGTGCAGCAGCAGGACGACCGGGCCGGACCCGCGCCGGACGTACGCACGGCGGTGCCCGTGCACGGTGACGTGCTGCAGGTGCGGGGTGCTGCGTCGGCGCACGGGGACTCCGTCGGGGTCGGCCGGGTGGGGGATGTCCGGGATTCAACCAGACCACCGTGCCTCCGGACCCACCCGCACCGGCGGGAGGCCGCGCCGATGCCGGATCGTGACCTGCCGCGCGGCGTTCGTGGGAATCCCACTACCAGCCCGACCCCACTACAGTCGACCCCGTGCCCGCCTCCCGACGCCGCGCCGCCGACGCGCTCCGCAGCTCCGCCGGCGCCCTGAGCACCGCCGCGACCGCCCGGATGGCCACCGACCTGCCCTGGTTCGACGACCTCAGCGCCGAGGACCGCTCGTGGGTCGGGCTCATCCTGCAGTCCGGCATCCGGGGCTTCGTCGACTGGTACGACGGCGAGGTCGAGGCCACCGCCCACGACCCGCTCGACGTCGTCGTGTTCGGCGCCGCGCCCCGCGAGCTCACCGGCGTCATCTCGCTCCAGCAGACCGTCGAGCTGGTCCGGCTGAGCATCCGCGTGGTCGAGACGACCATCGACGACCTGCTCCACCCCGAGGACGCGCGCCAGGTCCACGACGCTGTCCTGCGCTACGCCCGCGAGGTCGCGTTCGCCACCGCCGCGGTCTACGCCCGCGCCGCGGAGTCGCGTGGCGCCTGGGACGCCCGGCTCGAGGCGCTGGTCGTCGACGCCGTGGTGCGCGCGGAGGCGGACGAGACGGTGCTCTCGCGCGCGAGCGCGCTCGGGTGGGGCGCGCACGGCGACGTCGCCGTCGTGCTGGGCGCCACGCCGCCGCACCGCGCGGAGCTCGACGTCTTCGAGTCCGTGCGCCGCTCCGCCCGCGCGGGCGGCATGGACGCCCTCTGCGCGACCCAGGGCGAGCGGCTGGTCGTCGTCCTGGGCGGCGTCTCCGACCCGCTGAAGGCCGCCACCCGCCTCCTCGACCACTTCGGCGACGGGCCCGTGGTCGTCGGTCCGGTCACCGCCGACCTGGCCCACGCCAGTGCCTCGGCACGCGCCGCGCTGTCCGCCCACCGGGCCGCCGCCGGGTGGCCCGACGCCCCGCGTCCGGTGGCCAGCCGCGACCTGCTCCCCGAGCGCGCGCTCGCCGGCGACGGCCACGCCCGCCGCCACCTCGTCGACGAGGTCTACCTGCCCCTCGTCGCCACCCGCGGCACGCTGCTCGAGACCCTCGCGGCGTGGTTCGAGCACGGCGCCTCGATCGAGGGCACCGCCCGCGCCCTCTTCGTCCACCCGAACACCGTGCGCTACCGCCTGCGCCAGGTCACCGAGGTCACCGGGTGGTCGCCGACCCGCCCGCGCGAGGCGTTCGCGCTCCAGCTCGCGCTGATCCTGGGCCGCCAGTCCGGCCGTACGGAGCTGTGAGCCGCCGCGTCGACTTTTGTAGGGAACCTACAAGGTTCTGGGGGTCAGTTTCGTCGGCGTCGGACCCGCGGCCGCGCCGCCCGACCCGGCAGAGTGGTCACGTGCTCGTCATCGTCGCCCCCGGTCAAGGGGCCCAGACCCCCGGTTTCCTCACGCCCTGGCTCGAGGACCCCGTCTTCGCCGGCCGCTTCGAGTGGCTCTCGACCGTCGCCGGCATCGACCTGCCGCACTACGGCACCGAGGCCGACGCGGAGACCATCCGCGACACCAAGGTCGCCCAGCCGCTGCTGGTCGCGACCGGCCTGGTGGCCGCCCTCGACCTGTTCCCGCACCCGGCCGACGCCTTCTCGCGCATCGGCGCGGTCGCCGGCCACAGCGTGGGCGAGCTGACCGCGGCAGCCGGAGCCCGCGCGATCACCGCCGAGCAGGCGATGGTCCTCGTGCGCGAGCGGGGCAACGCGATGGCCGAGGCCGCCGCCACCACCGCGACCGGCATGACCGCCGTGCTGGGCGGCGACCGCGACGAGGTCCTCGCCGCCATCGAGGCACAGGGGCTGACCGCCGCCAACGACAACGGACCCGGCCAGGTCGTCGCCGCCGGCACCATGGAGCAGCTGGCGGCCTTCGCCGACCAGCCGCCGGCCAAGGCACGCCTGATGCCGCTGAGCGTCGCCGGCGCCTTCCACACCCACCACATGGCTCCTGCCGTCGACCGGCTCGGGCAGCTCGCGCGGTCAGTCTCCACCCACGACCCGCGCACGCCGGTGATCTCGAACAAGGACGGCCAGGTCGTCCACGACGGCCGCGAGGTGCTGCGCCGGATCGTCGGCCAGATCTCCAACCCGGTGCGCTGGGACCTCTGCATGGAGACGATGACCGACCTCGGCGTGACCGGCATCCTCGAGATGCCGCCGGCCGGGACGCTCACCGGCATCGCCAAGCGGGCGCTCAAGGGGGTCGAGACCTTCGCGCTCAAGACGCCCGACCAGCTCGACGCCGCCCGGGAGTTCTGCGACACGCACGGTGAGGCCTCGATGATCGAGACCACCCCCACCTGGCGGATGATCGTCTCCCCCGCCAAGGGCACCTTCCACCTCGCGTCGCAGGCCGTCGAGCGCGACGTGCTCGCGCCGGGGGCCACGATCGGCGCGGTCGCCAGCCTGCGCGACCGCACCGACGTCACCGCCCCGCATGGCGGCTCGGTCGTCGAGTGGCTGGTCGAGGACGGCGACCTGGTCTCCCCCGGCCAGCCGCTGCTCCGCCTGCACCCGGAGGCGACGCACTGATGGCTCCCATCGCCGCCACCACCGGTGCACCGCACGCGCGCATCCTGGGGATGGGCTCCTACCGCCCGACCCGCCTCGTGCCCAACTCCGAGGTCGTCGACGCGATCGACTCCAGCGACGAGTGGATCCAGCAGCGCTCCGGCATCCGGACCCGTCGCTGGGCGGGTCCCGAGGAGTCCGTCCAGATGATGTCGGTCGAGGCGTCGCGGGCCGCGATCGAGCGCGCCGGGCTCTCGGTCGGCGAGATCGACTGCGTCGTGGTCGCCACCGTGAGCCACCTGCTGCAGACCCCCGCCGTCGCCACCGCGATCGCCCACGAGCTCGGCACCGACGGCGCGGCCGCCTTCGACATCTCCGCCGCGTGCGCCGGGTTCTGCCACGGCATCGCGATGGCCTCCGACATGGTCCGGGCCGGCAGCGCCCGCCACGTCCTCGTCGTGGGCGTCGAGCGACTCACCGACATCCTCGACCTCACCGACCGCGGCACGGCCTTCATCTTCGCCGACGGCGCGGGCGCCGCCGTCGTCGGCCCGAGCGACACCCCCGGCATCGGGCCCGTCGTCTGGGGCTCCGACGGCGAGCAGTTCGACCTGATCCGCCAGCGCGAGGACTGGCGCGACGTCGTCGGCACCACGACGCAGCCCGGCTCCGGCGTGATGCCCCACCTGACCATGCAGGGCAACCCCGTGTTCCGGTGGGCGTCCTTCGCGATGGCCAAGATCGGCCAGCAGGCGCTCGACGTGGCCGGCGTGTCCATCGACGAGCTCGACGTCTTCGTCCCCCACCAGGCCAACATGCGCATCATCGACGCCATGGCGCGCTCGATGAAGCTGCCCCCCTCGGTCCGGATCGCCCGCGACGTTGCCGACCAGGGCAACACCTCCGCCGCCTCCATCCCGCTCGCGCTCGACCGGATGATGCTCGAGGGCGAGGCCCGCAGCGGCGACACCGCCCTGCTCATCGCGTTCGGGGCCGGCCTGGCCTACGCCGCGCAGGTCGTCACCGTCCCCTGACGCACCCCCGTACCCACCCAGCACCACCACACAGAAGAAGGGAAGGCCCATGGCCACCACCGAAGAAATCCGCGCCGACCTCGCCGACATCGTCAACGAGGTGGCCGGCGTCGACGCCGACGACGTCCAGCTGGACAAGTCCTTCGTGGACGACCTCGACGTCGACTCGCTCTCCATGGTCGAGGTCGTCGTGGCCGCCGAGGAGAAGTTCGGCGTGACCATCCCCGACGACGAGGTCAAGAACCTCAAGACCGTCGGCGACGCCGTCGCCTACATCGAGCGCGCCCAGGGCTGAGCCCGCCCGACGTCGCGGGCGGCCGAGCACCCCTCGGCCGCCCGCGCACCCGGATCCTCCCCACCTCCGCGACCATCCCCTGCGAGAAACGGATACCCCACTGATGCCCTCGACCCGCGTAGTCGTCACCGGCCTCGGCGCCACCTCCCCCGTCGGCGGGGACGTCCCCACGACCTGGCAGGCGATGCTCGCCGGCACGTCGGGCATCGCGCGTCTCGAGGACGAGTGGGCCGACCAGCTGCCGGTGAAGATCGGCGGCCGTGTCGCGGTCGAGCCCTCCGAGGTGCTCGACCGGGTCAAGGCCCGCCGCCTCGACCGCTCCAGCCAGTTCGCGATGGTCGCCGCCGACCAGGCGTGGGCCGACGCGGGCCTGGAGGGCTCCGGCCTCGAGCCCGAGCGCCTCGGTGTCGCGCTCGCGTCCGGCATCGGCGGGGTCACCACCCTGCTCGCCAACTACGACACGCTGCTCGAGAAGGGACCGCGCCGCGTCTCGCCGCTGGCCGTCCCGATGCTTATGCCCAACGCCCCGGCCGCCAACGTGAGCCTGAAGTACGGCGCCCGCGCGGCCGTCCACGCGCCGACCTCCGCGTGTGCCTCCGGCAACGAGGCGATCGCGATGGCGATCGACCTGATCCGCCTCGGCCGCGCCGACGTCGTCCTCGCCGGCGGCACCGAGGCCGCGATCCACCCGCTGCCGATGGCCGCGTTCGCGAACATGATGGCGCTGTCGAAGACCGGCACCGACGACGACCGCGACCCCGCGTCGGTCTCCCGGCCCTGGGACGTCGCGCGCGACGGCTTCGTGCTCGGCGAGGGCGGCGCCGTCCTCGTCCTCGAGTCCGAGGAGCACGCCCGCGCGCGTGGCGCGACGATCTACGCCGAGGTGCGCGGCGCCGGCATCAGCAACGACGCCCACGACATCGCGCAGCCCGACCCCGAGGGTCGCGGCGGCACCCGCGCCATCCAGATGGCCCTGCGCGAGGGCGACGTGGACCCCGCCACCGTCGTCCACGTCAACGCCCACGCGACGTCGACGCCCAAGGGCGACATCGCCGAGGGCCTGATGCTCCACGCCGTCCTCGGCGACCACGTCGACCGCTGCGTCGTCACCAGCACCAAGTCGATGACCGGCCACCTCCTCGGCGGAGCCGGCGCGCTCGAGGCGGTCGCCACCGTGATGGCCCTCCACGACCGCGTGAGCCCGCCGACGATCAACCTGGACGACAAGGACCCCGAGGTCGACCTCGACATCCCCACGTCGCGCCGTGACCTGCCCGAGGGCGACATCGTCGCGCTCAACAACTCCTTCGGCTTCGGTGGCGCCAACGTCGCCGTCGCCTTCGGAAACGCCTGACCGGCGCTCCGCAGACCCGCCCTCGGAAGGAAACCCGCCCGTGACCGCCACCGCCGCACCCGCCAAGGTCAAGCTCCCGCGCGAGGAGGACCCCCGCAACCCGGTCCACCGGCTGACCGCGCTGCTCGACGAGGGCACCCTCGAGCTGATCACCCCGGACGACGAGTCCGGGATGCTCGCCGCGGTCGGTCGCGTCGACGGCACCCAGGTCGTCGCGTTCTGCAGCGACGCCACGGTGATGGGTGGCGCGATGGGCGACGTCGGGTGCCGGGTCGTGGTCGACGCCTACCACCGCGCCATCACCGACGGCGTGCCGATCATCGGGCTGTGGCACTCCGGCGGCGCCCGCCTGGCCGAGGGCGTGCTGTCCCTCCACGCGGTCGGCCGGATCTTCCAGGTGATGACCCAGGCGTCCGGGGTCATCCCCCAGATCTCCGTGGTGCTCGGTCCCGCCGCCGGCGGCGCGGCCTACGGTCCCGCCCTCACCGACGTCGTCATCCTCGGGCCGGAGGGACGCATCTTCGTCACCGGACCCGACGTGGTGCGCTCGGTCACCGGCGAGGACGTCGACATGCTGCGCCTCGGCGGGCCCGAGCCGCACGGCCGCCGCTCCGGCGTCGTGCACATCCTCACCGAGTCCGAGCGTGAGGCGCTCGACCGGGCGCGCACGGTGGCCTCCCTGCTCGGTGCTCAGGGCAGCCTGGCCGCCGACTCGGTCGAGGACCGCGACCTCGGCGCCCTGCTGCCGGAGTCGAAGAAGCGGGCCTACGACGTCCACCCCCTGGTCGACGGGCTCCTCGACGAGGGAACCATGCAGGAGCTCCACGCGCGCTGGGCACCCAACATCGTCACCGCCCTCGGTCGGTTCGGCGGACGCACCGTCGGCGTCGTCGCCAACAACCCGCTGCGCCTCGGTGGCTGCCTCGACTCGTTGTCGGCCGAGAAGGCGTCCCGGTTCGTCCGCATGTGCGACGCGTTCGGCGTCCCGCTGGTGGTGCTGGTCGACGTGCCGGGCTACCTCCCCGGCGTCGGCCAGGAGTGGGACGGCGTGGTGCGCCGCGGCGCCAAGCTGCTGCACGCCTTCGGCGAGTGCGTGGTCCCGCGCGTCACCCTCGTCACCCGCAAGACCTACGGCGGCGCCTACATCGCGATGAACGCCCGCTCGCTGGGCGCGACGCGTGTCCTCGCGTGGCCCGGTGCCGAGGTCGCGGTGATGGGGGCGGTCGCCGCGATCCGGATCCTCCACCGCCGCAAGCTGGCCGAGGTCTCCCCCGAGATCCGCCCCCAGGTCGAGGCCGAGCTGGCCGCCGAGCACGAGCGGATCGCGGGCGGCGTCGACAAGGCCGTCGAGATCGGCGTCGTGGACGAGGTCGTCGAGCCGACCCGCACCCGCAGCGCGATCGCCGCGGCCATGCGTCACGAGGTCGACACCGCCGGGGTGCGACGCGGCCGGCACGGCAACATCCCGCTCTGACCGGCGCGTCGCTCAGGACGTAACGCACGTCACACCTCGTCGTTGGACCCTCCAGACCCACTCGGAGGTGTCCCATGACGAGCCTGCTCGCGGTGGCGGCGATGACCGCCAGCACGTTGGTGCCGCTCCCACCGCTCCCACCGCTCCCACCGCTCCTGCCCAGCCCCGAGCCCGCACCCACGGCCGGGGCGCCCGTCGCGGTGGCCGTGGCCGGGCCGGACGGTAGGTTGCGACGGGGGTGCCACGACTACGCGCTCACCTACGCGGTCACGGTGCCGGACGACGACTGGTCGCTCGACCTCAGCACGCGCGACCGTGACGGGCGAGGCGTCAGCGCCCAGTCGCTCCTCGGTCCCACCGACCCGGAGTCCGGCACGCTCCCCTTCCGCCTGTGCGGGCGCGCCACGAGCCCCGGACGGTTCACCGTGACCGGGGTGCTGGTCTCCTACGACGGCGCACAGGAGACGCGGGCTACGGTCGTCGCGACCTTCCGCCTGCGCAGGCGGGCTCGCTGAGTCAGACGACCTGGTGCAGCCACCGCACGGGGGCGCCCTCGCCCGCGTGCCGGAAGGTCTCGAGCTCGTCGTCCCACGGCTTGCCGAGGAGCTGGTCAATCTCGAGCAGCAGCGTGGTGTCGCCCAGCGCGGCCTTGACGACGGCGGCCTTCAGCCGGTCCTCGGGGATGAGGATGTCACCGTGCGGGCCGGTGATCGCGTGGAAGATGCCGAGCTCGGGCGTGCAGGAGAAGCGCGTGCCCTCGGTGGAGCTCGTCGGCTCCTCGGTGATCTCGAAGCGGAGGTGGTTCCAGCCGCGCAGCGCCGAGGCCACGGCAGCAGCCGTGCCGGCGGCGCCCGTCCAGGACAGCTCGGCACGGTAGGCACCCGGCTGGGCAGGCTGAGGCGTCCAGTCGAGCGAGACGGCCACGCCGAGCACTCCGCCGACGGCCCACTCGATGTGCGGGCAGAGTGCGGAGGGCGCAGAGTGCACGTAGAGGATGCCCCTCGTCCCCGGACCGTCCGGGCGCGAAGCAATGCGTGTGGTCACCATGACCTCCTTGAGTTCCGACGCTCCAGATGCGCCTTCCCCAGCGTTCTGTCGTCGTTGCTCTCGGAGTCCGAGTGACACCTATGTGATTAGTGGCTCCATTGTGACCCATGTGGCGCCTGAAAGCCAGCACGCCGCGACACGTCCGGGGACGGGTCGCGGCGTGGCAACGCGGGGGGCGTCAGCCCTGCCGGCGCTCGAGCAGGTCGGCGCGCTCGGCCGCGTCGGTCAGCTGCTCGCTGTCGATCGCGTGGGTGCGGTGGAACCACGCGAGCGCGTCGGCCTCACGACCTGCCGCCTCGAGGGTGTCCGCGTAGGCGTAGCGCAGCCGGACGACCCAGGCGGCACGGCTCTTGGACGTCAGCGGCGCCAGCTCCAGGGTGCGCAGGGCTGCGTCGAGCTGGCCCATGTCACGCCGCGCGCCGGCCTCGACGAGGGTCATCTCGGCCTTCGCCTCCGGGACGAAGTTCACCACCGACGGGCTCTTGGCAAGCTTGATGGCCTGCTCGGGGTTGCCGAGCGCACGGTGGCAGTCAGCCATGATCGGGAGGTAGTCCGTGGCGCCGTTCATCCGCTTTGCGGCACGCAGCTCCGCGAGCGCCTCGGCGTAGTGACCCGCGGCGTACGCCGCCTCACCCGTCGCCTCGCGGACGACCGCGAGGCGCGAGGCGCGGGCACGGGCCGCGAGCGTGTGCTGGTAGGCCGTCTCCGGGTCCTCGTCGATCAACAGCCCGGCTGCAGCGAGGTGCCGCGCGACGCGGGCGGCCAGCTTCTCGGGCAGACCCTTGAGCTGTGCGCGCACACCACGGTCGAGCTCGGCGCCAGTGACGTTCTCCGGGAGGTCGGGGCCGTCGTAGACCGCCTGCTCCGCGGTGCGCGGCCGCTCCTCGGTGCGGGGCCGGAAGGCGCGCTGCTGCGAGCTCGAGGGCCGGGAGCCTCCGCCCTTGCCCGCCGGCTTGCCGCTTGCAGGCTTGCCGCCGGTCGACTTGCCGCCGGAAGGCTTGCCGCCGGAAGGCTTGCCGCCCGCCGGCTTGCCGCCCTGGTAGCCGCCGCGGGACGACGAGCCCTTCGGGCCGCCCGTCCGCTCGGGCCCGCCACGACCGCCACCCTGGGCACCCCGCGACGAGCTGGCGCGACCGGAGCCGGACGCGCCACCGCGTCCACCGCTCGATGCTCCACGAGACGGACGCTGTCCTCGACGGTCCTCGGCCACAGCCGTACTTCCCTTCTCCACGCAACCGGTCCCCGATCACGGGCAACCGTACTCACTTCTGCCATGAAATGGCGCAGGGGCCACCAGTCACCTGGTGGCCCCTGCCAAATGTTTGTCCGGCGGCGTCCTACTCTCCCACAACCTCTCGGTTGCAGTACCATCGGCGCTGAAAGGCTTAACTTCCGGGTTCGGTATGGGACCGGGTGTTTCCCGTTTCGCTATGGCCGCCGTAACTCTTTCAACCTCATCCCCCTACGTTCCAGCTGGTGCTGGTGCTGGTGGTGGTGGGTGTGTTGGTTGGGAACTGCCTAGTGGACGCGAACATGTGTGTTCGTCTTTGCGCGTGTACGCACACGTGTTCGTGTGTGCGTGGGTGTGTGTGGTTTTGTACGTGGTTGGGACAAGCCCTCGGCCTATTAGTACCGGTCGGCTGGGCATTACTGCTGTACACCTCCGGCCTATCAACCCCATGTTCTGTGGGGGGCCTTACCCACTTACGTGGTGGGAAACCTCATCTTGAAACGTGCTTCCCGCTTAGATGCATTCAGCGGTTATCACTTCCGAACGTAGCCAACCAGCCGTGCTCTTGGCAGAACAACTGGCACACCAGAGGTTCGTCCATCCCGGTCCTCTCGTACTAGGGACAGCCTTTCTCAAGTTTCCTGCGCGCGCGGCGGATAGGGACCGAACTGTCTCACGACGTTCTAAACCCAGCTCGCGTGCCGCTTTAATGGGCGAACAGCCCAACCCTTGGGACCTACTCCAGCCCCAGGATGCGACGAGCCGACATCGAGGTGCCAAACCATCCCGTCGATATGGACTCTTGGGGAAGATCAGCCTGTTATCCCCGGGGTACCTTTTATCCGTTGAGTGACCACGCTTCCACATGCCGTGGCCAGATCACTAGTTCCGACTTTCGTCCCTGCTCGACATGTCTGTCTCACAGTCAAGCTCCCTTGTGCACTTACACTCGCCACCTGATTGCCAACCAGGCTGAGGGAACCTTTGAGCGCCTCCGTTACATTTTAGGAGGCAACCGCCCCAGTTAAACTACCCATCAGGCACTGTCCCTGATCCGGATAACGGACCTAGGTTAGACATCTAGTACGACCAGAGTGGTATTTCAACGTTGACTCCACCCCAACTGGCGTCGAGGTTTCACAGTCTCCCACCTATCCTACACAAGCCGTACCAAACACCAATACCAAACTATAGTAAAGGTCCCGGGGTCTTTCCGTCCTGCCGCGCGTAACGAGCATCTTTACTCGTAGTGCAATTTCGCCGAGTCCATGGTTGAGACAGTGGGAAAGTCGTTACTCCATTCGTGCAGGTCGGAACTTACCCGACAAGGAATTTCGCTACCTTAGGATGGTTATAGTTACCACCGCCGTTTACTGGGGCTTAAATTCTCAGCTTCGACTCCCGAAGGAATCTAACCGGTCCTCTTAACCTTCCAGCACCGGGCAGGAGTCAGTCCGTATACATCGTCTTACAACTTCGCACGGACCTGTGTTTTTAGTAAACAGTCGCTTTCCCCTGGTCTCTGCGGCCATCACCGCTTCCCCCAGCAAGTGGGTTCACGGATCCGGCCCCCCTTCTCCCGAAGTTACGGGGGCATTTTGCCGAGTTCCTTAACCATGGTTGTCTCGATCGCCTTAGTATTCTCTACTTGATCACCTGAGTCGGTTTGGGGTACGGGCGGCTCGTTTCTCGCTAGAGGTTTTTCTCGACAGCATAGGATCACCCACTTCGCCAGTATTGGCTCCGCGTCACGTCTCAGACTCCACACCCAAGTGGATCTGGCGGATTTGCCTACCAGACGTCCTACACGCTTGCCCACAGACAACCATCGCTGTGGTTGGGCTACCTTCCTGCGTCACCCCATCGCTTGACTACTACCAGCTCGGGTCCCACGCTCCACCCACCAGCCTCGCCCCGAAGGGTCCGGTCCGATGAGCTTCGGGTGGTTAGCATCACCAGGTTCGTCATGGGCGAAACTTCGCCGGTACGGGAATATCAACCCGTTGTCCATCGACTACGCCTGTCGGCCTCGCCTTAGGTCCCGACTTACCCAGGGCAGATTAGCTTGACCCTGGAACCCTTGATCATTCGGCGCACGGGTTTCTCACCCGTGATTCGCTACTCATGCCTGCATTCTCACTCGTGTGGCCTCCACACCTGGATCACTCCGGCGCTTCACTGCCCACACGACGCTCCCCTACCCATCCAGCGCACTGAACACCCATTAAGTAGGTACTGATGTATTCGCTGAATGCCATAGCTTCGGCGGATGACTTGAGCCCCGCTACATTGTCGGCGCGGAATCACTTGACCAGTGAGCTATTACGCACTCTTTCAAGGGTGGCTGCTTCCAAGCCAACCTCCTGGTTGTCAATGCGACTCCACATCCTTTTCCACTTAGTCACCGCTTAGGGGCCTTAGCTGATGGTCTGGGCTGTTTCCCTCTCGACTACGGAGCTTATCCCCCGCAGTCTCACTGCTGCGCTCTCACTTACCGGCATTCGGAGTTTGGCTAACGTCAGTAACCTTGTAGGGCCCATCGGCTATCCAGTGCTCTACCTCCGGCAAGAAACACACAACGCTGCACCTAAATGCATTTCGGGGAGAACCAGCTATCACGAAGTTTGATTGGCCTTTCACCCCTATCCACAGGTCATCCCCTCAGTTTTCAACCTAAGTGGGTTCGGTCCTCCACGTCGTCTTACCGACGCTTCAACCTGCCCATGGATAGATCACTTCGCTTCGGGTCTTGAGCGCGCTACTGAATCGCCCTATTCGGACTCGCTTTCGCTACGGCTTCCCCACACGGGTTAACCTCGCAACACACCGCAAACTCGCAGGCTCATTCTTCAAAAGGCACGCCGTCACCCCCACACAAGGTGTAAGGCTCCGACGGATTGTAGGCACACGGTTTCAGGTACTATTTCACTCCCCGCCAGGGGTACTTTTCACCTTTCCCTCACGGTACTTGTCCGCTATCGGTCATCAAGGAGTATTTAGGCTTAACGGGTGGTCCCGCCAGATTCACACGGAATTTCAGGGGTTCCGTGTTACTTGGGAACACTCTCGGAAGCCAGCGCTTGACGTCTACGGGCCTATCACCCTCTACGGTACGGCTTTCCAACCGACTTCGACTTCCACACTGGTTTCTTACTTCCTCCACGCACGGCAGCACGTGATGAGAGGTCCCACGACCCCGCGACTGCAACCCCTGCCGGGTATCACACAACCGCGGTTTAGCCTCATCCGATTTCGCTCGCCACTACTCTCGGAATCACTGTTGTTTTCTCTTCCTGTCGGTACTGAGATGTTTCACTTCCCGACGTTCCCTCCACACACCCTATGTGTTCAGATGCGGGTAACACGACATGACTCGTGCTGGGTTTCCCCATTCGGACACCCCCGGATCACAGCTCGGTTGCCAACTCCCCAGGGCTTATCGCAGGCTCCAACGTCCTTCATCGGCTCTTGATGCCAAGGCATCCACCATGTGCCCTTCATAGCTTGTCTCAACAACGTCAAAACAACACACGTCCCAAAACAAACACAAAGAACAACACCAGCCCACCCCACAATCACAGGGCAGACCAGCAACGCCGGCCAGCCCCCTCAAGACAAGGAAGAACCAGCCAGCAAAAACACTATCCACAACCAGTTCTCAACCAACCAGCCTCACCCGAAGGATCAACCAGCCAGAAAACACCTGATTGTGAAAGATGCTCGCGTCCACTATGCAGATCTCAAACAACAACCCCACCAACCCCCACCCACACCCCACAGGCGCGAACAGGTAGCAGGAGGAACCAGAAGACACCAACCCAAGCCAAGGAACAAACCCCGGCCCCGAAGACACACACCTCACGGCATGCACCCCACGGCTGATCCTTCAGGACCCAACAGTGTGTCCAACCACGCCCCCACCAACGCGGGGCCCATGACCAGGCGCCCCTGCATCTGCGAGCACAGCAAGCTGCACCCACCAGACACCACGAGACACCTGGCAGTCGACGATTCCACTAGTGAGACACCACCATGCGCCACCAGACAGCACTGGACCTTGTGGCCAGCCAGCTGATGGTCGGGGTGCGTGCTCCTTAGAAAGGAGGTGATCCAGCCGCACCTTCCGGTACGGCTACCTTGTTACGACTTCGTCCCAATCGCCAGCCCCACCTTCGACGGCTCCCTCCACAAGGGTTGGGCCACCGGCTTCGGGTGTTGCCGACTTTCGTGACGTGACGGGCGGTGTGTACAAGGCCCGGGAACGTATTCACCGCAGCGTTGCTGATCTGCGATTACTAGCGACTCCGACTTCATGGGGTCGAGTTGCAGACCCCAATCCGAACTGAGACCGGCTTTTTGGGATTCGCTCCCCCTCACGGGATCGCAGCCCTTTGTACCGGCCATTGTAGCATGCGTGAAGCCCTGGACATAAGGGGCATGATGACTTGACGTCATCCCCACCTTCCTCCGAGTTGACCCCGGCAGTCTCCTATGAGTCCCCACCACCCCAAAGGGCGTGCTGGCAACATAGAACGAGGGTTGCGCTCGTTGCGGGACTTAACCCAACATCTCACGACACGAGCTGACGACAGCCATGCACCACCTGTACACCCCCAAAAGAAGCCCCATCTCTGGAGCGGCAGGGTGTATGTCAAACCCAGGTAAGGTTCTTCGCGTTGCATCGAATTAATCCGCATGCTCCGCCGCTTGTGCGGGCCCCCGTCAATTCCTTTGAGTTTTAGCCTTGCGGCCGTACTCCCCAGGCGGGGCGCTTAATGCGTTAGCTGCGGCACGGAATCCGTGGAATGGACCCCACACCTAGCGCCCAACGTTTACGGTGTGGACTACCAGGGTATCTAATCCTGTTCGCTCCCCACACTTTCGCTCCTCAGCGTCAGGATATTCCCAGAGAACCGCCTTCGCCACCGGTGTTCCTCCTGATATCTGCGCATTTCACCGCTACACCAGGAATTCCGTTCTCCCCTGAATACCTCTAGTCTGCCCGTATCGAAAGCAAGCGCCGTGTTAAGCACGGCGTTTTCACTCCCGACGCGACAAACCGCCTACGAGCCCTTTACGCCCAATAATTCCGGACAACGCTCGCACCCTACGTATTACCGCGGCTGCTGGCACGTAGTTGGCCGGTGCTTCTTCTGTAGGTACCGTCACTCGCGCTTCGTCCCTACTGAAAGAGGTTTACAACCCGAAGGCCGTCATCCCTCACGCGGCGTTGCTGGATCAGGCTTCCGCCCATTGTCCAATATTCCCCACTGCTGCCTCCCGTAGGAGTCTGGGCCGTGTCTCAGTCCCAGTGTGACCGGTCACCCTCTCAGGCCGGCTACCCGTCGAAGCCATGGTGAGCCATTACCTCACCATCAAGCTGATAGGCCGCGAGCACATCCCTGGCCGAAAAACTTTCCACCACCAAACATGCGTAAAGTGGTCATATCCGGTATTAATCACCGTTTCCGGTGGCTATCCCAAAGCCAGGGGCAGATTACTCACGTGTTACTCACCCGTTCGCCGCTCGAGTACCCCCGAAGAGGCCTTTCCGCTCGACTTGCATGTGTTAAGCACGCCGCCAGCGTTCGTCCTGAGCCAGGATCAAACTCTCCATCGAAAAACACCACCCCCACCACCAACACCCACAAAAGGACGCCAACAGCAGGAGCGACAATCAATAAGAGCCACATCCCCTGACTGAACAAAACTAGCGAAAGACACCCACAACCAAAGCCATGGGCATCAGCCAGAATCATTGTCAAAGAAACCGCGACACCAAACCAAAGCCTGGCGCCAACGGGGCATAACAAACTAATTCGTCGACTAATCAAACACACTGTTGAGTTCTCAAGAATCAGACGCACCCACATCGCGATCCCATCAGGACCCCGGTCGCGTGGAGCAACTGGTGAAACCTAGCGAGCGGGCCTTTCGCGAGGCAAATCCCCGTGTCTCCCACTCACCGCTCGGTGGTGTCACCGTGACCGGTGACCGCTTCGAGCCGATCGCCTCGGGGCCGGGAGCCCGGCCTGACCGGCCTTGCTCCCCGCCGCTCCCTGGCGACAAAGAGAACAGTATGCCTACTCTTGACATCGCGCAAATCGACACGGTGTGACCGCGAGCACAACGGCGTTTGCGCAGGTCAGCGGCCTGTTGTGACGCGTGGGGCGGCGTGTCAGACCACTTCGACGCCTGCGAAGCGCTTCTTGCCGCGGCGCAGCACCAGCCACGAACCGCCCACCAGGTCGGCAGTCGTGGGGCGGAGCTCGGGGTCCTCGACCCGCACGTTGTTGAGGTAGGCACCGCCCTCCGCGACGGTGCGGCGGGCCTCGCCCTTGCTCGAGGCCAGACCCGCGGTGACGAGCAGGTCGAGGATCCCGGGCAGCTCGCCGCCCGGCACGGTCGTGCCGCCGGCCTCGCGGAGCGCGGAGGCGAGGGTGTCCGGCTTGATGTCGGCCAGGTCTCCCCCGCCGAACAGGGCCGCGGCCGCGGCCTTCGCCTGCTCGACCTCGTCCGCACCGTGCACCAGGGCGGTCACCTCGTCGGCGAGCCGCTTCTGTCCGGCGCGGAGGAACGGCTTCTCGGCCGTCTGCTGCTCGAGGTCCTCGATCTCCTCGCGCGACAGGAAGGTGAAGATCCGCAGCAGCTCCCCGACCTTCTCGTCCTCGACGTTGAGCCAGAACTGGTGGAAGGCGTAGGGCGAGAGCATCTCGGCGTCGAGCCACAGGGCGCCGCCCTCGGTCTTGCCGTACTTCGTGCCGTCGGTCTTGGTGATGAGCGGCGTGGCGAAGCCGAAGGCGTTCTCCCCCGTCACCCGTCGGACCAGCTCGGCGCCCCCGGTGATGTTGCCCCACTGGTCCGAGCCACCGAACTGGAGCGTCACGCCGTGCTCGCGGAACAGGTTGAGGTAGTCCATCGACTGCAGCAGGACGTAGGAGAACTCGGTGTAGCTGATGCCCGACTCGAGGCGTCGCTTGACCGTGTCGCGGGCGAGCATCCGGTTGACCGGGAAGTGCTTGCCGATGTCGCGCAGGAAGTCGATCGTGGAGAGCGAGGCGGTCCAGTCGTAGTTGTTGACCGTCGTGGCCGCGTTGTCACCCTCGAAGGTCACGAACCGCGACACCTGCTGGCGCACGCGCTCGGTCCACTCCTTGACGGTGTCGAGGGAGTTGAGCGTGCGCTCCCCCGAGTCCCGCGGGTCGCCGATCATCCCGGTGGCGCCGCCCACGAGGACGTAGGGCGTGTGACCCGCGTCCTGGAGCCGGCGAGCGGTCACCAGCTGGACCAGGTTGCCCATGTGCAGGCTGGGGGCGGTCGGGTCGAAGCCCACGTAGAACTTGACGCTCCCCGCGCCCAGCGCCGCGCGGAGCGCGTCGCGGTCGGTGGAGTGGGAGATCAGGCCGCGCCACTCCAGGTCGTCGAGGACGTTGGGGCTGCTCACGAGGGTTCCTTCGGGGTGAGGTGCGTTGGTGGTCGCGCACTAGCCTAGGGCGAGGTCTGGAGGAGGGACGCACGTGATCGCAGGCAGGTACACGCTCGAGCGGGAGATCGGACGCGGCGGCGCCGGCACGGTCCACCTCGCGCACGACGAGGTGCTCGGCCGCACGGTCGCGATCAAGCGCATCGGCGCCATGCCCGGCAGTGACGACGTGCAGCTCGAGCGCGCGGCCCGCGAGGCCCGGCTGGCCGCCGCCCTCAACCACCCCCACGTCGTCTCCGTCTTCGACCTGGTGGCCGAGGGCGACGTCCACTGGCTGGTCATGGAGTACGTCCCGGGGCGCACGATCAGCGAGCTCGTCCGCACGACGGGCCCGCTGGAGGCCACCGAGGCGGCCGCACTGCTGGCGCAGACCGCCGACGCGCTCACCGAGGCGCACGCGGCCGGGATCGTGCACCGCGACGTCAAGCCCAGCAACATCCTTGTCGCCGGCGGCGTGGCCAAGCTCGGCGACTTCGGCATCGCACGCTCCGCGGACGACGCCTCCCTCACCCAGACCGGGCTCGTCACCGGTTCTCCCGCCTACCTCGCTCCCGAGGTCGCGTCCGGGTCGTCCGCGACGCCCGCGAGCGACGTGTGGTCCCTCGGCGCCACGCTCTACCACGCGGTGAGCGGCCGGCCGCCCTACGAGGTCGGGGACAACCTGATCGGCGCGCTCTACAAGATCGTCCACGAGGACCCGCCGCGCCTGCCCGAGGACCACCCGATGGCAGGGCTCCTGTCGGTGATGATGGTCCGCGAGCCGGAGGGCCGCTGGCCGATGCGGCGGGTGCGCGACGAGCTGCGCCGCCTCGAGCACGGCCAGCGGTCCACGATCGCGGCCGGTCCCGTCCCCGCGCCGACCTCCGACGCGACGGGAGTCCTCCCCCGCGTGACGGAGGCCTCGGCCACCCCGACCCGAGCCGGCGGCGGGAACGGGCTCCGGTGGGCCGGCATCGCCGCCCTGCTGGTGCTCGCGGTCGCGGCCGTCGCGACGGCGTACGTCTGGGGCGGGCGCGGCGACAGCCCGGAGGCCGCGGACCCGACGGGATCGGCTTCCACGTCGACGACCACCTCCGACAGCCCGGCGGTGTCGCCCGAGGAGCGCAAGCAGCAGATGGACGCGTTCATCTCGTCCTACATCTCGACGGTGACCAGCGACCCGCGGTCGGCCTTCGACATGCTGACCCCGGAGTTCCAGACGGAGAGCAACGGGTTCGAGGGCTACATGGGCTGGTGGGGCAAGGTGCGCTCGGCGCAGGTCACCAGCATCGAGAGCAACCCCTCGGACCTCACCGTCGACTACTCGGTGGACTACGTGATGAAGACCGGCGCGCGGACCTCCGACCAGATCCGGCTCCAGCTCCAGGCGGTCGACGACGGCTTCCTGATCTCCGGCGAGGCCTGACGACCCGGAGCTCGTAGGGCGGGTGGGGCTCCTGGCCGCGACCGGGCACGCAGCGCCGGGCGTTGTGGCACAGCGGTTCACACGCCCCGAACTCGCTTCCCGTTGCGATTCGTCTGAGGCCGTGACGGATCGAGGGGTGACCCACGGCGTGTGACGGCCGGTACGCCCTTCGACCTGCACGCCCGAGAATCTCGCTGGATCAGCCTCCGGCCGCGCGTGGACGCGGAGCTGTGGACCCTCAAGCACCTGGCCGCCTACCTGCACTGCAAGCGCACGGCAGCCGGGCTCATCAGCTCCCTGCCGGGCTTCCCCGCCCGCTCGCCGTCGCCAGCCACACGGGACACTGCGAGGCGGCTGCCAGCCACACGGCTCAGGTGGGGGCGCCGGCTCTCGGCCCAGTGGAACCCGGACCTCTGCGGTGTCGCCGTTCACCTTCATGACGCGGGCTTCGAGCCGAGGCCGCACGCCGCGAGGACGTGACCCAGCGTCAAGTCGCCGGTCGGGGCGAGTGGAGGGGCGTCATCCGCCCACCCTGGCAGGCGCAGCGCCCTAGCGCCGACCTCCGACGGCGACGAAGGCGGCGTGGGTCCAGTCCCCCGGTGCCGCGACCTCGCGGCGCTCGAGGCACGCCTGGCGCAGGGCCTCGGCGGGAGGGTGCCCACGGAGCAGGACGCCCGTGCGCGACATCAGCGCCCGGGCGCTCTCGTCATCCACGGCCCACTGGGCGGCCACCACCGAGGCTGCGCCGGCCTCGAGGAGCGCCGGGACGAGACCGTACGGCTCGTCCCCCTGCCCGACGCGGTACGCACCGCCGTCGCACACGCTCAGCACGACGGTGTCGACGCCTGCGAGGTCGACCCCGCGCAGCGCGTCGGCGGTCACCGGTCCTGCGTGCGCGTCGTCCGGAGACAGCATCAGCTGGTGGTCGAAGAGGGCCTGGTCGTCGGGAAAGGAGCCGTGGGCGGCGACGTGGACGACCGAGCACGTCTGCGCCGCCTGCGCGAGCGCGGCGAGGGTCGCCTCCTCGTGCGGGTACGCCGTGGCGGCCGCGCCGGCACCGGTCCACGCGGCGGTCACCTCCTCCATCTCGGCGAGTGCGCCCGGCAGCTGCGGTAGCCCGGCGTACCCCACGAGCGGGTCGGCGAGGAAGCCGAGGGACGACGTCGCCGCGAACGCGCGCTCCCGCAGCCGTGACCACGACGACGCACTCGGCACGACGCTGATCGCGACGTCGTCCAGCAGGGAGCGCCCGCCCGCGTCGCGGACCGCCATCCACGGCACGAGGTGGAGCGACCGCTGCGGCACCACGATCCAGTGCGTGGCGTCGTCGGTGAGACCGGTGGCACGCACCGGCGCGATCAGCAGGTCGTGGAGCATCGTCAGGTGCTCGTCCGTGCGGGCGGCGGCGCTCGCACTCAGGCCAATGACGGCCAGACGCGCGTTGAGCACCGCGGAGCCCAGCGCGCTGGTGTCGAGGGGGCTGCGTCCGTCGAGGGCGATCGACCCGATCATGCCGTCGGCGAACCCGGCGTCCGGCAGCCGGACGTACGCCGCCTCGGTGGGCGTCACCACGACGACGCCGGGCATGAAGGCCGGGTGCGACCAGCGGAACGGCAGGACGTACCTCACCATCACCTCGCGTGGCTGGAGCTGCCCCTGGACTTCGGCGAGGCCCACGGGCGTCGACTCCCCCGCGAACCCGGCGCCGAGCTCGACGTACCTCTGCTCGAGCTGTTCCAGCGACTCGACGGAGGCGACCGGGAGCTGGCTGAGCAGGCGCATCTCCCTGAGGATCGGCTCCTCGCCGTCGCGGGTCGGGAAGGCCGTGGCCGACCGCTCGAGCCCGCGGCACGTCTCGTCGTCGGGGGTGGTCAGCCCGCCGTCCAGGGCGTCGAGCAAGGTGCGGGCCGACGCGGTCTCGGCGAGGGCGAACACCTGGGGCACGTCCGGCGCCTCGGCTTGGACGAGCTGGGCGAGGTCCTCGCCGACCAGCTCGTCGAGTCGGGCCGCCTCGGCGAGCCGTCCGAGTCGGCTGCGGAAGCGGGTGCGCGGGTCCACCGTGGCGTAGAAGGCACGCCGGACCTCGTCGAGGTGCTCGGACGTGAAGGCTGCTGCGGCGTCGATCAGCATGCCGCGAGCCGCCGTGACCCAGGCCTGCATGTCGCCATCCTCCTCGGCCATCGTGCGTGCGATCTCGAGCCGCTCCGCCATCGACCGCGTCACCCCGAGGCGCAGCACGCGCGCCGTGTGGGCGATCGTGCGGGCCACGACGGCACGCTTGGTCGCGCCCGCAGGCCGCTCGAACAGGTCGTGGGGCAGGTGGGCGTCGGCCGCCTGCACCAAGCGTGCGCCAAGAGCACGGACCTCGTCGTCGTAGTAGAGGTCGGTCTGCTCCGACCAGTGGTCGATGACCCCGGCGGTGAGCGACGCCAGCCGCTCGAGGTCGCCGGCGCTCAGGTCCGTCGCGCCCTGCTCCCAGACGATGACGCAGTCGTTGAGCATGCGGCGGGCCCAGAGGCCCTCGTCGGGATGGCTCGCATCCAACGTCTCGTGGGCCCAGTACGAGCAGTCCGCCGCGGTGATCATCGCGCGTCCGGCAATCCGAGCGAGTCCGGAGGTGAGGGCCGCGGCCGCGATCCGGATGAGCGAGTCGCGCTCGGAGGCGTACTGCTCGGCCGTCGTAGCGGCCAGGAACTGCATGCCGACACGGTGCAACGACGCACGCAGATAGCCCTCTCTGTCGTCGAGCACCCGAAAGACGGCTTCTGCCGTTACCGCCCACTTGTAGCCGTCGTTCGTCGGCCCACCTCCCTCGGCGAGGTCGAGCGCTGCGGTCGCGGTCTCGGCCGTCAGCAGCTCCGGCCGCGCGGCGAGCCAGGCGTCCGCGTCCCCCGCCAGGACGGCGGCACGGAGATCTTCGAGGGCGCTCATGGCACCGGAGTCGTTCCGGGCGCAGCGTTCATCGGTGCGGCAAGCCAGGTCTTCAACGCCTCACGTGTGGCGTCCTGCGAGAACATCGCGCAGTGCCACGCGTCCTCGCGCTTGCCCAGCGACAGATGTCGATCGGGTGGGATCGCCAGGTCGGACCGGTTCTTCGGGTGCCTGACGCCGCCAGTCGGTACGACGACGTCGTTGGCCTCGCGGAACACCGAGTCGACAGCCGCGTTGGCGGCGCGCATCAGCCGCAGGAGTGGTCCGCTCGGCTCGAACTCCACATCGACGGCGTACTCCCGCGCTCCGGTGGCACCGAGGAACGGCAAGACCGCGAGGCGGTCGTTGCCCGGACGCATCACTGCCAGGCCTGGCAGCTCCTGGACCACCCCTGCGAGCACCGATCGCACGAGGGTGAGCAGACCCGACAGGGTGTCCGTCGCGGTCGACCACGGCCCGTCGGGAATCAGGTTGAGCATGGTGGTCATCCGGTCGAGGTAGTCGTGGATCCGCTTGGGGTCGGCCAGCGTGGTGCCACCATTGGGAGTCGCGACGTACACGAGCGACCTGACGTCGAGTGGTGTGTCCGGAGCCGTCATCGCCTCCGAGATCGCCCGCGCGACGAGGCCCCCGCGGCTGTGCGACACGATGTCGACGGGGATCCGGCGCTCCGGCGGCAGGTGCCTGCGCAGCTCCTCGACGTTGTCGTCGAGGCTGGCCGACAGCGTGTGGTGGTCGAACGCGAGCACGCGACCGCCGTACGCCGTGTGCAGTGCGCCGAAGGTCGCGTCGTCGAGGCCTCGGAAGGCACCGTGGCTGGAGCTGGCCGTGCCGTGGACGAAGAGCAGCGCGCGCCCCTCGCTGAGCAACGACCAGTCGGTCACCGGGTCGCTGCCGGCCGTCCGAAAGCCGTCCTTCGTCATCCACCGCACTCCCTGCGGATGCGTCCGATCCTCGTAGACCCGGGCGACCTCGCGTCCGGCCCGGCCGACGACCTTCTCGATCACCGGCACGACGAAGACCGTCAGCAGCTTGGTGCCGATGGCGGCCACCAGGCCGCGACTGCCGTCGGTCGCCGCCACCTCGCTGTCGGCGACCCTGCGGTCGACGGTGAAGGCGACCTTGCCCGGATCGGCCGTGTCGGCCTCGGGAAGGTGCCACGTGACGACGCCGGCCTCGTCCACGACCATCAGAACCTGCGGCTGGTCCTGCCCGAGATCGGGGACGCGCAGCGTCATGCCCGGGGCGCCGCTGCGCGTGGTCAGACCGTCGGTGGCGAAGGGCTCCTCCTCGGCCTGCACCTCGATCGCGTGCTGCTGGTGGAAGTCCTGCTCGTCGAGCGCGGCGACGAACGTCGGCGTCGCGTTGGGCTCGGTGTCGGATCTCCCGCCGAGCACCCCCGGCTGGATCTCTGCGGTGCCGACGAGCCCCGGCGCCTCGATGGTCACGCCCTCGCCGAGGTCGACGGGCACCGGCTGCAGAGTGACCTGCATGTCTGACTCCTAGCTCCAGCTCAAGGTGAGGTGCGGGTGGCCGTAGAAGACGTAGGCCATCGGGGTGGCGGTCGGCGCGGCCCCGGGGTCGGCGAGGAACCGGTTGCGGATGCGGCGTACGGCCTCGCCGACCGTCACCCCCTCGGCGAGGACGGCGCGGTAGAAGTCGAGGCTGAGCTGCTTCGCGACGTCGTCGTCGACGTTCCACAGTGGCGCCACGAAGCCGCGCGCACCCGACGTCAGGAAGGCCGACGCCAGTCCGCCGTAGGAGTTCAGGACCGTGCTGGCCTGGCCGACCTGGCAGGCGTTGAGGAAGACGAACGGCTCGGCGGCACTGCCGAGGGCCGAGCCCTCGATGACGTGCGGGTCGACCACCCGCTTGTCGCGCAGGACGATGCCGGTGTACTGCTGGGCCGAGAGACCGACCTTCCCGTGCACCGCCATGTGGACGATCGACGGCACGAAGGGCTTGTCGTCCTTGACGAGCCGATTGTTGAGCAGCTGCATGACGTGCTCCTCGTCGACGTCGACCTCCAGGGCGCGGTAGGTGCTCGCCAGGTCCTTCGCCTCCTCGAGGGCTGCCGGGAGTGCCGGAATCCCGGTCTTGTCGTAGTTGCCGACGACGACCGCCATCGTGTCGGCGTCCATCCGGACCGCCGGAGGGGATGGCGGTCGGTCGGGCCCGATCGGCTGCTCCTTCGGAAGGAGCCACCTGCCGATCGACCACGCCGCGCCGAGCTGCTGGTTGCCGCGCTCCCCACCGGTGCCCGGCGTCATGGACACGAAGTGGCTCGGCACCTGTCGGTCGCCGTCCATCCACGCCAGCTCCCAGGGGACGTACGGCTCGTCGGTGATGAGCATGAGCGACGGGACGGCGCTGCCCTGGGCCTCGACGAGCTTCCACACCGCGGCGAGGATCCGCCAGAACTCGACGGGCATCGCACCGGCGACGCGACCGCCCAGTCCCCGCAGTGCGTTGTCGATCATGCTGGTGCCCTTGAGCGCCGGCAGCTGTGCCATCAGCTGTTCGGCGAACGCCTGGGCTCCGGCTGCCGGGAGACTCGTCGTCACCTGCTGGTCGGGGAGCTCCACCGGATGCGGCGTCTGGAACTGCCACCGCACCTCCGGGAGGCCCTGCGTGGTCCTGATCGTCACCGTCAGGTCCGCGGGCGTCTCGGCCGTCCCGATCGCCGAGCCGCCGACGCGGGCCGAGCCCTCGGGATCGGGCACCGAGGCCACGACCTGCGGGTCGCCAGGCACGACGGTGAGGTCGACCCAGGCCAGACCGACGACGGCACCGTCCAGGGAGAAGGTCACCTCGACGGTGCGGTCGACCGGGGACTCCGAGACCTCCGCCACGACCCGGAACTCCACCCGGTGCGAGCCCGGGTCGTCGCGCACGACCGTCAGCACCTGGCGAACCCCGGCCGGGAAGGTGAACCCGAAGCCGTCGACCTGGAGGTCGAAGGCCACGGTCTCGGGAGCATCCGGCTTGATGACCGGCGTACTGCCCGCCGATGGGGCCTGGCGAGCGAACCCGACGTCGACGACGAACTCCGAACCCGACGAGACCGTGGCGGGGCCCTTCACGTCGGGGAAGGCGCGGAAGCGACGTCCGGTGGGCGACTCCGACTCGGTGCCGGACTCGGTGCCGGACTCGGTGCCGGACTCGGTGCCGGACTCGGTGCCGGACTCGGTGCCGGACTCGGTGCCGGGGGCCGCGTCGACCTCGGGCTCGGCCGCCGGGAGGTCGGCGTCGACCTGCGGAGCACTCGGGACGGGTAGCCACTCGATCCCCACCGGCAGCGCGTCAGGCCCCAGTTGGAAGCCGGCCCCCGTGCCGATGACGCCACCCGGAAGGTTGCTCGTGTACGACGGCGGCGGGACCGCAACCGCCGGAGTCGGTCGCGCCGGCACGCCCCGGGAGGTGCCCTCGCTCACGGCGACGCCCAGCACGGTGCGCCCCTGAACGACCACGCTTCCTGGGGCGGGCGACTCGTCCGAAGCGAGGATGTCGACGACCCTGGCGGCGGCCCTCGACCCCAGGTCCACCTCGTCACGGAGTGTGCCGGGCGGAGGGTCCGCAGCGTCGCGGTCGGCGACGCCCTTCAGCGCGTTGCGCAGGAGGCCGACCTGGATCGAGACGTAGCGCGGCGGGCTCTGCCCACGGTCGACGACGACGACGTACGCCGCACCCGGGAGGGACGCCACCGCCTCGCATGCCGAGATCGCCGGAACGCCGGCATCGAGCACCAACGCCGAAGCCATTCGTGTGTCACCGAGAGCCCCCATCGACTCATGGTGCAGTCACGCCGAGTCACTGGCAACGGCGTCGGTATCGCACGACGTCGTGGTCTGGACCAGGCCGCGCTCAGTCGTCGAACGCGTCGCGCCACGGCCTGATACCGCTGCTCAGTCACGCTCAGCTCCCTCATCCTGGGAGTGTCACCAGTCAACCGGAGTAGCCGTCACCCATCACCCGAAGACGAGTAACCCATCAACCGAAGCCCGAACGTCACTCATCAGGCGAAGCAACACACGGAGCTCGTAGGGCGGGTGGGGCTCGAACCCACGACCCAAGGATTATGAGTCCTCTGCTCTGACCGACTGAGCTACCGCCCCTCGGGGCGAGACCCTAGGCGATCGACGGCCCGACGGCGGCCTCGACCTCGTACATGTGCTCCACCACGCGGAAGCCCATCGCGGTGTTCGTGCGGTGCATCGCGGTGTTGGATGGCGCCGTCCAGGTGTGGACGAGGGACACGTCGGCGGGTAGTCCGGCGTAGCTGGCCGACTTCAGCGCGGCGCCCAGGCGGTGGCCGCGGTGCTCGGGCATCACGAGGGTGTCGTCCTGCCACGCGTGGTCGGCGCCGTGCGGGACGAAGAGCAGCGAGTAGCCACCCCACGCCCCGTCGGAGCGGCGGCGGGCGGCGGCCACCCGGACGTCGTAGGACCGCATGAGCCGCTCCTCGGACGTGGCGAGCCGCGCGTCGTCGAGGACGGCGGCCTCGAGGTCGAGGTCGCCGACCGGCACGTCGGCGTTCATCTGGTTGCGCATCGCGAGGTAGGCGGCACGGTGCTCGTCGGGGCAGCGTCCGCGCCAGGCGACGACCTCGTAGGCAGGGTCGACCCCGGCGGCCGGCAGGGGGAGGTCGGCGAGGAGGTGGTCCTCGCGGTGCTTCTCGACCGCGCCCACAGCGGCGGAGAAGCCGCGCGCGGCGTCCGGGCCGTCCGGCACGACGGTCGCCTCGCCACCCATCCGGGAGCGTCCGGCGGCCGTCGCCCGCGCGGCGAGCTCGTCCCACAGCGCCCGGCCGAGGCCGCGGCGCCGGTGGCCGGCGACCACGTTGACCTCCACCCACGCCACGTCGAGGTTCTCGCTCAGCGGCAGCTCGAGCGAGGCCGTGCCGAGGACCTCGTCGCCGTCGCGGACCTCGAGCCACTGCCGATCGGCGTGCTCGGAGGGCTGGGTCGCCTGGAGCTCCCAGGCGCCGTAGGCCTCGAGCAGCGCGTGCGGTCGGTCGGCCCGGATCGCGCGCTCCTGCGCGTCGTACCAGCGCCGTCGGGCGTCGGGGTCGGAGGTGTCGAGGTCGGTGACGTCCACCCCGGCATCCGACCCCAGCCCGCTGCCCGCGGCAACCGGATTTCGGCACCCGGCTTCGCGACGGGTGGTCCGCGTGGGACAGTGAGGCGTCTCGGAAGCGTCACGGGTACTGGGAGGACCTCGGTGGCCAACAAGAAATCGACGCTGCTGCCTGCCCCGCAGCGGCACCTCGTCACACGGTTCGGCTACGGCGTCGACGCCGCGCTCGCGCGCGACGTACGTCGGGCGGGCGGTGCCGACGCGTGGTTCGAGCGCCAGCTCACCCGCCCCGGCTCGTTCCCCGACGGCGACGCCGAGGCGGTGCGCCGCTGGTGGCCCGACCTCGACCGCGGTCCGATGGAGCTGTGGAAGCGGCAGGTCCAGGAGATCCGCGGCGGCTGGGAGGTCATGGAGGACTACGGCCGCTGGCTGCTGGTGCGCCGGATCCGGACCCGCCGTCCGGTCCTGGAGAAGATGACCGAGTTCTGGGAGGGCATGCTCCACGTGCCCGTGAGCGGCGACGCGCAGTTCACGTGGCGCGTCGACTACGGCGACACCATCCGGCGCCACGCGCTGGGGCGCTTCGACCAGATGCTGGCCGCCACCACCACCCACCCCGCGATGCTGATCTTCCTGTCGGCCGCGACGTCGACCAAGCGGGCGCCCAACGAGAACCTCGGGCGCGAGCTCCTCGAGCTGCACACCGTCGGCGCGGGCAACTACAGCGAGGACGACGTGAAGGCGTCCGCGCGCATCCTCACCGGCTACCACGTCGACCTCTGGAACACCTGGAAGGCCTCCTACGAGAAGGAGGACCACTGGACCGGGAAGGTCAAGGTCAAGGGCTTCTCCCACAAGAACCGCAAGGGCGACGGGCGCGAGGTGATGAAGGACTACCTCCACTACCTCGCGCACCACCCCCAGACGGCCGAGCGGATCGCCGAGCGGCTGGCCACCAAGTTCGTCCACGACGACCCGCCGCGGTCGCTGGTCAAGCACCTCGCCAAGGTCTACCTGCGCAACGACACCGCCATCGTGCCCGTGCTCCGTGCGCTGGTCGCGAGCAAGGAGTTCCGCCGCGCGGCCGGGAAGAAGCTGCGCGACCCGAGCGAGGACGTCGTCGCGACCTACCGCGCCCTGGGCGTACGCGTGGACCGGCCGGGCAGCGACGACTCGGGTGTCAACGCGATGCTGTGGCAGGCGCAGGGCCTCGGTCTCTCCCCGCACGCCTGGCCCCGCCCCGACGGGACGCCGGTGCGCAACGACATCTGGGCCAGCCCGTCGCGCGCGCTCGCCTCGATGAGCATGCACTGGTCGATGTCCGGGGGCTGGTGGCCCACGGTCGACCTGCACTACCGCGAGCCGAGCGCGTGGGTGCCGGCGAAGAAGCCGATCCGGTTCGACGACCTCGTCGACGCGGTCAGCCGCGACCTGCTGCACCGGCCCGCGTCGCGCGGCCTGGTCACCACCGCGAGCCTGGCCACCGGCTGCCGCGCGAAGGAAAAGATCGACCGCGAGCACGGCTTGTACCAGTGGGGCTTCCCGCGCCTGCTCGCCGCCGTCCTCGACTCCCCCGACCACCTGGCGTGCTGACATGACTGACGAGACGAACCTGCCCACCCGCAGCTGCGGCTGCCCCGACTACGACGAGGCGCGGCTGGCACTGAGCCGCCGCGCGCTGCTCGGCACCGCCCTCGCCGGCGGCGCCGTCGCCCTCGGCCCGGGCCTCTCCGGCACCGGCCCACGGGCGTACGCCGTCACCGGCCGCCCGGCGGGCCGGATGTCCAGCCCGCTGGGGTCCGTGCTGGTGCTGCTCAGCCTGCGCGGAGCCGCGGACGGCCTCTCCCTCGTGGTGCCGCACGGCGACCCGGCCTACTACGCCGCCCGCCCGCGCATCGGCATCCCGCAGGCCTCCCTGCTGGCGCCCGACGCCATGTTCGGGCTGCACCCGGCGCTCGCGCCGGTGCTCCCGATGTGGCAGGCGGGTCGCCTCGCGGCGGTCCACGCCACCGGCATGCCGACGCCCAACCGCTCGCACTTCGCGGCGATGGAAGCGATCGAGGACGCGGCCCCGGGCTCGACGGCCCGCAACGGCTGGCTCAACCGGCTGCTCGGCGAGCTCCCGGGCGCGTCGGTGCTGCAGGGGACGGCGATGGGCAACCAGGTCCCCACCTCCCTGTTCGGCACCAACCCGGCCTTCGTGGTCGGCCGGGTCGACGACGCCAAGGTGGCCGGCACCGAGGAGGACGGGCGACGCCTGGCCTCGCTCAAGCACGCGTGGAAGGGCACCGGCCCGATGAACCGCGCCGTCCGCGACGCGATCAGCGGTGCGGAGACCTTCGGCGCTGCCCGCGACACCGCGGCCGGCACGCCGACCCCCGCCTACCCCGGCAGCCAGCTCGGCAAGGCGCTGGCCGACGTGTCGCGCATCATCCGCTCGGGTGTCGGCGCCGAGGTGATCACCGTGGACCAGGGCGACTGGGACATGCACACCGACCTCGGCACCCTCGAGTGGGGGGACATGAAGCGCAATGCCGGTGACCTCGCGAGCTCGATCGCCGCGTTCTTCGCCGACCTCGGGCCGCTCGCCGACCGGGTCACGCTGGTGACGCTCAGCGAGTTCGGCCGCCGGGTGCAGGAGAACGACAACTACGGCACCGACCACGGCTTCGGCAACGTGATGCTCGTGGCCGGAGCGGGCGTGAAGGGCGGCCAGTACTACGGGTCCTGGCCCGGCCTGCACAACACCCTCGACGGCGACCTGCTCGTCACCACCGACTACCGCAGCGTCCTCACCGAGGTCGTGACCCGTCGCTTCGGCGTCACGGTCGGGCAGGTGTTCCCGGGCTTCACCCCCCAGGCCGTCGGGGTCATGGCCTGAGGGGAGCCCGCGAGCTCAGGCGACGACCTGCACGGGGTGGCGCACCACGGCGTCGAAGAAGTAGCCCTGGGTGTTGTACGCCGCGACGAGCGGCTGCGTCCGCCCCTGCTCGTCGGTGGCGCGGGCGAGCAGCTCGTGGCGCCCGGGGCGCGGACGGGCCCAGCGCACGGACCACTGGGTCCAGCCGCGGTCCTCGTGCGAGCGGTGATCGACCGCGGCGGGACGCCACGACGCGCCGCCGTCGAGGCTGACCGAGACCCGTCGGATGCGTCCGGCGCCGCTCCACGAGCGGCCGGTCAGGGTGACCGGCCGCGCCGGGAGCACCGCGTCGCGCGCCAGCTCCCACGCCGAGCGCACCGGGTTGACCGTCAGCGGCGGGGAGTCAGCGGGCCAGTCAGGGCCGGTCATCCGGTAGAACGTCGTGTTCCACGGTGAGGTCAGCTCCGTGCGGGAGACCTCCAGCGACCCCAGCCACTTGATGCTCGCGATGCCCACCCAGCCCGGCAGCACCAGCCGCAGCGGGAAACCGTGGTCCGGCAGCAGGTCCTCGCCGTTCATGCCCCACGCGAGGATCGCGTCGTCGAGGGCCTTCGCCACCGGGAACGGCCGGCGCACCCGGCCGTAGTCGGTGCCGCCGGAGACGAAGGGGTCGTCGAGACCGGTCGCCTGGACCGACACCGCATCGGGGGCCAGCCCGAGCGGGGCGAGGACGTCGCGCAGGCGTACGCCGCTCCAGCGGACGGAACCGACGGCGCCGAGCGTCCACGCCGTGCCGGACACCGTCTGTCCCTGCTGGGACGCGAAGAAGCTGCGGCCGTTTCCGGTGCACTCGTGGACCGCGACGACCTCACGGCACGGGAGGCGGCGCAGGTCGGCGAGCGTCAGCGAGAGCGCCTCGTCCTCGGCTCGCGGCGTGGCCAGGCCGTCGCCGAAGACGCGCAGCGTGTAGGCCGCGGGGTCGATCACGGGCGTCCGGGTGTGGTTGCGCACGAACAGACGGGACTGCGGCGTGAGCCGGCGGCGCGGGTCGACCGAGCTCCACAGCATCTCGGCGTTGGTCCCGAAGTCGGTGAACCACTCGGGCGGGGTGGGCTTGAGGATCGCGGGCGCGGCCGCCGAGGCGGGCAGCCGCCACGTCGACGTCGGAGCGAGGGCCGCGCCACCGGCGACGGCGGCCGCGGCCAGGAGCCCGCGTCGGGTGAACGCTGAGGTCGTCATGACGTCGACCATATACGAGTAAGTCATTAGGTTCACTACACAACAGGGTCGGTGCCATGCTCGGAGCATGACCGAGGACCGCCCCGCACCCCCGTCGTACGAGCCCCTCCCGGAGGACTGGGCCACGGCCCTCTTCGTGGTCGCCCATCCCGACGACATCGAGTACGGCGCCGCGGCCGCCGTCGCCCGCTGGACCGGCCAGGGCAAGCGCGTCGTCTACTGCATGGTCACCAGCGGCGAGGCCGGGATCGACGGCCTGCACCCGGAGGAGTGCCGATCAGTGAGGGAGGCCGAGGAGGTCGCGTCCGCCCGCGCCGTCGGGGTCGACGAGGTGGTCTTCCTGCGGCTGCCCGACGGGATCCTCGAGTACGGCGTGGCGCTGCGTCGCGCGATCGCGCAGGTGGTGCGCCAGCAGCGCCCGGACATCGCGATGACCATCAACTTCCGCGAGACCTTCGGCGGCACGAACCTCAACCAGGCCGACCACATCGCCGTCGGGCGGGCGCTCCTCGACGCCGTGCGCGACGCCGGGAACCGGTGGATCTTCCCCGAGCAGCTGGTCGGCGGGCTGGAGCCCTGGGGCGGCGTCCGTGCGGTCTGGGCGGGGAGCTCGCCGCAGGCCACCCACGCGGTCGACGTGACCGACACCTTCGCTGCGGGCGTCGACTCGCTGAAGGAGCACCGGGCCTACATCGACGGCCTCGGCTGGGAGGGCTGGGACCCCGAGGAGTTCCTCGACGGGATCCTGCGCGCCGGCGGCCAGGGCCTCGGCGTCACGCACGCGGCGACCTTCGAGGTGTTCCCGCTGGGCTGGGGCTGAGCGGAGCTCCCTGCCACACGGCGAAGGGCCCGAGGCGTCAGCCTCAGGCCCTTCTCTGGCTCCCCCGGTTGGACTCGAACCAACAACCCTCCGGTTAACAGCCGAATGCTCTGCCAGTTGAGCTACAGGGGATCGCTTGTGCAGCGAGGCGAAACACTAGCAAGGCCGGGCCTCGCGGGTGAAATCAGGGTAGGCCGACGTCGCGTCGCATGCTGTCGAGCGCCTGGCGGGCTGCCGCACGGACCGACGGGTCGTCGGGGTCGACGCCCTCGTCGTACTCGTAGACCCACTGCACGCCTCCGTCGCCCGAGGGGGCACGGCGAGCGATGACCCGCAGCCCGCGCCGGCCGTCGAGGCGCACGTGGCGCTGCAGGACCACGCTGGCGGTGACCCGCTCGTGGACCAGCTCCAGCAGCCGTCCGGGCTCGTCGAGCCGGGCGGTGTGGACCGGGCGCTCCTCGCCCCAGCTGCCCACCTCGGAGAGGCGGAACGTGTCGGTGTCGCGGTCCCAGCCGGCGGCCTCGACCTGCTCCCACGGCACCCGGCGGGTGGCGCCGTCGACGACGACGTAGAACGCGTCGCGCGTGCCGGCGAGGACGACGCCCTCGTCGCTGGTCGCGGCCGCGAGCACCCGCTCACCCGGGGCGACGGCCACCTCGGGGGCCGCGGCGCGGCGGAAGAGCGGGCTCACGCCTGTCCCCCGACGGCGCCCTCGCGCAGCTTGCGCCGGTGCTGCTCGAGCACCATGAGCTCGCCGAACATCCGGTTGTACTCCAGCGTGTTGTCGACCGGGTTGGTGCGCTGGAGGCGGGCCTTGACGTCGGCGATCCGGCGGGCGGTGGTGTGCTCCTGGAGCCGGTAGACGTAGGCGACGGCGAAGGTCGGGTTGGGGTCGGACGTGCCGCGCACCGGCTCCACGCCCAGCTCGGTGATCGCGGCGACGACGGCCGGGTCGGTGGCGGCGCCGCGGACCCGGTTGGCCCAGCCCGCGTCGTCGCCCGCGGAGGCCGGTCCCCCGGCCTGGGTGACGGCCGCCCACACGCCCTGGAAGGTCGGGTGGGTGAAGTCGTCGGTCGTGACGTGGGTGGTGGTCCGACCGACGCCCGCGGGGTGCTGGATGACGAGCTTGAGCAGCTCGCGCTCGATCATGAAGCGCGGGTCGGAGAGGCTGGGCAGCGTCGGGCGCGGCGGCTCCGGCGTGGCCTGCTGCTCCCCCGCCCGCGGGGCACGGCGCGGCTCCTCGGAGCGGGCCGGACGGCTGGCGGCGCGGCGCACCTCTGCGCGCACCTCGTCGAGGTCGAGCCCGACCATGTGGGACAGCTCGCGCGAGAACGACTCCACCTTGGTCTTGTCGCGGATGCTCGCGACCAGCCCGGCGGCGTCGCGAAGCGCGTCGACGCGGCCGTCGGCCCGGTCGAGGTCGTGGCGCGACAGGATGTTGTCGAGGGCGAAGCGGTAGAGCGGCTGCCGGCGGGCGACCAGCTCGCGCACCGCCTCGTCGCCTTCCTCGATGCGCAGCTCGCAGGGGTCCATGCCCTCGGGCGCGACCGCGACGTAGGTCTGGGAGGCGAAGACCTGGTCGCTCTCCAGCACCTTCATCGCCGCCTTCTGGCCGGCGGAGTCGCCGTCGAAGGTGAAGATCACCTCGCCGCTCGTCGTGCCGTGGTCGCCCATGAAGCGACGCAGCACGCGCGCGTGGTCGGTGCCGAAGGCGGTGCCGCAGGACGCCACCGCGGTGCGCACGCCGGCGAGGTGGCAGGCCATCACGTCGGTGTAGCCCTCCACCACCACGGCCTGCTGGCTGTCCTTCATCGCGGTGCGGGCCAGGTCGATGCCGTAGAGGACCTGGCTCTTCTTGTAGATCGCGGTCTCGGCGGTGTTGAGGTACTTCGCCTCGATCCGGTCGTCGTCGAAGATCCGCCGGGCACCGAAGCCGATGGTGTCGCCGTTGGCCTCGCGGATCGGCCACACCAGCCGCCCGCGGAACCGGTCGTAGTGCGAGCGCCCCAGCGCGACGAGGCCCGCGGCGACGGTCTCCTCGTCGGTGAAGCGACGTCCGCGCAGGTGGCGGACCAGCGCCTCGCCGTCGCGCGGCGCGAAGCCGACGCCGAACATCTCCGCCGCGGCCTGGTCGAAGCCGCGCTGGTGGAGGAACTGGCGGGCCACGACTGCGTCGGCCGAGCCGAGCTGCTCGGCGTAGAACTCCTGGGCGACCTTGTGGGCCTCGACCAGCCGGCCGCGCGCCGGGCCGCGTGGACGCGCGGGGGCGTCGTCGCCCTCCTCCCGGCGCAGCTGGACGCCGACCTTCTCCGCGAGCCGCTCGACGGTCTCGGTGAACGTCAGGCCGTCGACCTTCATCACGAACGAGATCACGTCGCCGCCCTCGCCGCAGCCGAAGCAGTGCCAGAACTGGCGGGCGGGGTTGACGTTGAACGACGGGGTCTTCTCGTCGTGGAACGGACAGAGGCCCTTCATCGAGCCGCCGCCGGCCCGCTTCAGCGTGACGTACTCGGACACGATGTCGTCGATCCGCGCCTTCTCGCGCACCTCGGCGATGTCCTCGTCACGGATCCGGCCTGCCACGCCCGGGAGTCTACGGGCGCCGCCCCACCCTCCGGCCCCGGTCTCCACAACGCCCACACCGCACCCACCGCCACCCCTTCGGGCGTACGGTCTCTGGTCCGCGGTCGGACCGTCTGCGAGGGTCGGGGCATGACCGCTCAGCACGGAGCGCCAGAGGGTCACACTCTCGGCGCACTCGTCCACCAGCTCTCCGAGCAGATCCCCGACCTGGTCCGCTCCGAGATCCGCCTGGCCCAGGCCGAGGTCGCGCAGAAGGGGAAGCGGGCCGGCGTCGGCATCGGGATGTTCAGCGTCGCCGGGCTGCTCGCCTTCCTCGGCCTCGCCACCCTCGTCGCCACGGCGATCCTGGGACTCGCCGAGGTGCTCGACCCGTGGCTGGCCGCGCTGCTGGTCGCCCTCGCGCTGCTGGTCGCGGCCGGCGTCGCCGCCGTCGTCGGCAAGAACGCGGTCACCGAGGCCGCTCCCCCGGCGCCCGAGCGGGCGATCGAGGGCATCAAGGAGGACATCGCGACCGTGAAGGGGGACCACCGTGGCTGACGCCGGCAAGACGCCCGAGGAGCTCGAGGCCGAGATCGCGCGTCAGCGCGAGCAGCTCGCCGAGACCGTCGACGAGCTCACCGCCAAGCTGGACGTGAAGGCGCAGGCGCAGCACAAGGTGGCCGACCTCAAGGACGCCGCCACCACCGACGACGGCAGGCCGCGGCCCGAGGTGCTGGCGGCCGCGGGCTCGCTGCTCGCGATGGCCGTCGTGCTCGTCGTGTGGCGCGTGCGCCGCGACCACTGACCCGTTCTCGTAGTCATCCAGGAGGATCCGATGAAGAAGCTGACCCTGCTCCTCGCCGCCGGCGCCGGCTACGTGCTCGGCGCCCGCGCCGGTCGGGAGCGCTACGAGCAGATCAAGAAGGCCGCGACCCGCGTCAAGGACGACCCGCGCGTGCAGGAGAAGACCCACCAGGCCGCCGACCTGGCCAGGGAGAAGGCCCAGGCCGCGGCTCCGGTCGTGAAGGACACGGTCACCTCCGCTGCGAGCGCCGCGGCCGACAAGGTAACCCCGTCGAGGACCGGCTCCTCCACGTCCGACCTCGAGGACCAGCTGCACCCGGACAGCACCGCCCGCCAGGAGAACCCCTACCCGCAGGGCGACCTGCCCTAGGCCGTCAGGCCCCGCTCGCCGTCAGCGACCGGTGCCGGGCGACAGCGCTGGCGTCGGTGAGGGACGCCACCTGGTCGATCACGACGCGCCGCCGCGCGGCGTCGTCGCCGGCGTCGCGCCAGTCGTCGGCGAACACCGCGTCGAGGACGTCGGCGCCGCGGTCCCACAGTGCCTCGACGAGCTCGGCGACCAGCTCGCGCTGGCGCTGCATCAGCGAGACGCGGTCGTCGGCCTGCATGACGTAGAGCGACGCGATCGCCTTGAGCACGGCGATCTCGACCTCGGTCGCGGCCGGCACGACGAGATCGGCCCGGTGCCGGACCAGGTCCTCCCCCTCGGTGGCCGCGAACGTGGCGGCCTGCACGCTGCCGCAGAACCGGCCGATCAGGTCGCTGGAGAGGTTCTTGATGGCGGCCAGGCTGCGTCGGCTGCCGTCGTAGGCCGTGACCGGCCAGCTCTGGACGGCCCGCAGGTCGGCGAGGGCGGCGTCGAGCACCCCGTCGTCGGCACCCGGGAGGTACCACGAGCGCACGGTCTCCCAGAGCGCGTCGCGGTCGAGCCGGGTCAGGTCGAGCCGTCCGGCCACGATGCCGTCCTCCACGTCGTGGACGGAGTAGGCCACGTCGTCGGCGAGGTCCATGACCTGCGCCTCGACGCACCGCCGGCGACCGGCGACGCCCTCGCGCAGCCAGCCGAACACCGGGAGGTCGTCGTCGTAGACGCCGAACTTCACCACGACCCGCGGCGTGCCGTCGGCGTGGACGCCGTGCGGGCCGGTCGCCTCGGCGCGGGTCCAGGGGTACTTGGTGCAGGCGTCGAGGGTGGCGCGGGTGAGGTTGAGGCCCACCGACCGGCCGGAGGCGTCGAAGGTCTTCGACTCCAGCCGGGTCAGCAGGCGCAGCGTCTGGGCGTTGCCCTCGAAGCCCCCGCAGTCGACGCTGAGCCCGGCGAGCACCCGCTCCCCGTTGTGTCCGAACGGCGGGTGGCCGAGGTCGTGCGCGAGCGCCGCGGTCTCCGCGATGTCGGGGTGGGTGCCGAGGGCGCGCGCGAGGTCGCGCGCGACCTGGGCCACCTCGAGGCTGTGGGTGAGCCGGTTGCGGACGAAGTCGTCGGTCTGCGGACCGACGACCTGGGTCTTGGCCGCGAGCCGGCGCGACGCCGCCGCGTGGACGACGCGCGCCCGGTCGCGCTCGAACGCGAGCCGCACGGGTGCGTCGACCCGCTTGGGTGGCTCGGCGACCAGGCGCTCGCGCGCCGGGTCGTCGTAGAGGTCCTCGATGCTCATCGGCCGGTCAGCCTAGCGAGCAGCGCGGACACCGGGACGACGACCCGGCACGCGGTGCTCAGTAGACCGTGACGTGGACGTGGTCGTAGTGGTTGGCGGTGACCGACCCGCGGTCGGACATCCCCCGCCAGCCCTCGCCGGAGCGCTCGACCGACCAGATCTTCTGCGAGTAGATGATGTACTCGATGCCGAGCGCCGAGTAGTTGGCGCGCAGGAACTCGGCGATGCTCCAGCCGAGGTCGCCGCTCACCATGATGTCGATGGCGCGGCCCTGGCCGTGCTCGCCGTCGCCGCGCCACGTGCCGTAGCTGGTGATCTCGGGCCAGTTGGCGCACACCACGTCGTGGATGTCGTAGAGCGACGCGCGGCCGGCGGAGATCGAGGAGCCGTTGGTGCAGGTGCCGCCGAGGGTCGGGCCCTCGGGCTCCGGCTCCGGCTTGTCGGCGCTGAGGTAGTCGGCGGTCACCCAGCGCGACTGGCCGTCGATGACGACCTGCACGCGACCGGCCTGCTTGCGGCCGGTGACGGCGACCTGCCGGATCGCGGCGATCTCGCCGAGCTTGTCGGTCTTCTCGCCGGGGCCCTCCCAGAGGTTGAGCGCCTCGGTGGTCCACATGCTGCGGTCGAGCTTCTTGGCCATCCGGCGGGCCTTGCGGTCCACGGCCATGTCCTCGCGCGCCGCCGACTCGGCCTTGGCGGCCGTACGGATCTGGGAGCGGGAGGCGACGTCGGCGCGGCGCGCCAGCGAGGTCGCGTTGGACAGCGACTGGCTGGTGCTGCTGGCGGCGAGGAGGTCCGTGTCGGGCTTCTCGGGCGTCGCCGACAGGACTCCCATGGTCACCGCGGAGAGCGTCGCCACGACGGCGAGCGGTGCGGAGACCTGGACGGAACGGGGGACTCGGGACGGACGGGGGGTGGGGGTAGCAGGGGTTTCCCGCTTGTGGCGGAGGTGTGCCACAGCGCTGATCCTTTGCACTTGCTGACGGGGGACTCGCACCGCTCCCCGGAGGGTGTGGGGCCCGAGCCCACGCGACGCGATCATCGAGTGAAGCACAGGATTTCGCGGGCGTCCCAATCTTCCACGTCAAGATCCGGCGTGTCTCGGCTCACGAGACACCGATCACCTCGCATGGCGGGAGGTCCCGCCTGTCAGCCGCCGGTGGCCGCGTCGGCGTCCTCGCGGAGCTGGGAGCCGCGTCCGTCGGTGTCGTCGAGCCACCCGTCCGGGAGCACCACGCGCTTGCGCGGTGCGCCCTGCCGACCGCGGGGGGTGCCGAGCTCGTGCTCGGGGAACGGTGCGTCGTCGTCGAGGTCGGCGAGCAGCTCGTCGAGGGCGACGAGGGAGTCGACGAGGGCCAGCCGGTGGCGCAGCTCGCCGCCGGCAGGGAAGCCCTTGAGGTACCAGGTGACGTGCTTGCGGAACTCCTTGCAGCCGCGCTCCTCGCCCATGTGCTCGGAGAGCAGCTCGGCGTGGCGGCGCATCATCACCTTCACCTCGCCGAGGCGCGGGAGCGTCGCGACGTCCTCGCCGTGGAACGCGGCGGCGAGGTCGCGGAACAGCCACGGCCGCCCGAGGCACCCGCGCCCGACGACGACGCCGGCGGCTCCGGTCTGCTCGACCATCCGCACCGCGTCGGCCGCCTCCCAGATGTCGCCGTTGCCGAGGACGGGGATGTCGACGTGGTCGACCAGCGCGGCGATCGCGTCCCAGTCGGCCTCGCCGGAGTAGGCCTGCTGGACGGTCCGGCCGTGCAGCGCGATGGCGGCGACGCCGCTCTCCTGCGCGATGCGGCCGGCGTCGAGGTAGGTGAGGTGGTCGTCGTCGAGGCCCTTGCGGGTCTTCATCGTCACCGGGACGTCGTACGGCGTGGCCGCGGCAACCGCGTGCTCGAGCACCTCGGCGAGCAGCCCGCGCTTCCACGGCAGCGCTCCCCCGCCGCCCTTGCGGGTCACCTTGGGCACCGGGCAGCCGAAGTTCAGGTCGACGTGTGCGACGCCGAACTCCGCGCAGAGGATCTCCACCGCCTTGCCGATGTAGACCGGGTCGGTGCCGTAGAGCTGGACCGAGCGGGTCGTCTCGAGGTCGTCGAACACCAGCATCTTGCGGGTGGTCTCGTCGCCCTCGACCAGGCCGCGGCTGGTGATCATCTCGCAGACGTAGAGCCCGGCGCCCTGCTCGGCGCAGAGGCGGCGGTAGGCCGCGTTGGTGATCCCGGCCATCGGCGCCAGCACGACGGGCGTGTCGACGCGCACCGACCCCAGGGTGAGCGAGTCCGGGAGCGCGGTCATGGCTCCATTGTCGAGCCGGGGCGCGACCTGCCCAAATCAGCCTCGCCTGCGCTCAGCGTGGCCACATGAACGACTCGTAGGGGGTGGTGACGTCGCTCCCCACGTCGGAGGCGCGCTCGCAGCGACCGGCCACCCGGCAGCGGACCAGCACCTCGCCGCCACGCACGCCGAGCTGCACGACGAAGTGGGTGTCGTCCTCCCAGCGGATCGTCTGCTCGTGCGCGGTGGTGATCGACCAGTTGGCCATCGTGATGTGGTCGCCGAGCGAGACGGCGTCGAGGAGGGTCCCGTCGGCGGTGTCGCGGACCTCGAGCACCCCGCGGTCGTCGAAGCCCGAGCGCGGGACGCCCAGACCCACGGCGAGCGAGCCGTCGGGCGACAGGTCGAGCGGCGCGAAGGGCGCCCCCCAGGCCGGGGTGCCGGGAGCGCTGACCGAGGTCGGCCCGAAGTCGCGGCCACCTACCCGGACGTAGGCGACGTCGCGCCGCAGGTCGACGTGCACGGCCCGCTTCGCGAGCGTGGTCATCCCCACGCCGACCTCCCAGTCGACGACGCGCAGGCCGCCCCGCTCGTTCTCCGCGAACGTCGCGACGTGGCCGTCGGCGACGTCGAAGGGCGTGTAGAAGGCGCCGGTGTAGGCGTCGTCGAGCCGCGCGCCGGTGCGGACGTCGCGGACGCGGGTGGTCGTGCCGCCGCGGTCGTAGGTCGTGCTGACCAGCCGGGAGCCGTTCCGGTCGAGCCGCCAGCCGTGGAAGTCCTCGCCGAAGGAGACCTCGCGCTGGCGAGGCACCTCGACCGGGGCGTGCCCGGCCCGGATCCGCGAGACGCGGAAGTGGTAGCCGGAGCTGCTGCGACCGGTGCCCCACGCGACGAGCCACGCGTTGCCGCTGCGCCCGAGCAGGGCGACCTGGCCGGCGCCGTACGGGACCCGCACGCGCACCGTCCGACCGCTCGCGGTGTGGATCACCCCGTCCTGGAGGTGGTCGAGCGCCGCGTCCGGCCCGCGCCTCAGCGCGAGCGGGTGCAGCGTGCGGACCGGGACCTCGGTGGCCGTGGCGTCACGGTCGGGCACCGCGTACGCCGCGGGGCCCGCGGCGGACGCGGTCAGCGCGAGCAGACCGGCGAGGCTGACGAGCGTGCGGCGCATGGCATCCCCCGATGGCACGGTGTGGTCGACGACCCACTGTGCCACAGGGGTCTCGTGACGGTCGCTGCGCGACCTCCTCGACCAGCGGGGTCGGGCGACCTCCTCGACCAGCGGGGTCTGGCGGCCGCTCAGCAGCCGAGGAGCTTGTCCGCGAAGTAGCGGGAGATGCCGTCGAGGCCGACGCGCTCCTGGCTCATGGTGTCGCGCTCGCGCACGGTGACGGCGTCGTCGTCGAGGGTCTCGAAGTCGACCGTCACGCAGAACGGGGTGCCGATCTCGTCCTGGCGGCGGTAGCGACGGCCGATGGCGCCGGAGTCGTCGAACTCGACGTTCCAGTTCTCGCGCAGCTCGGCGGCGAGGGCCTTGGCCTTGGGCGAGAGGTCGGCGTTGCGGCTCAGCGGGAGCACCGCCACCTTGACCGGCGACAGGCGCGGGTCGAGCTTGAGCACGACGCGCTTGTCGACGCCGCCCTTGGTGTTGGGGGCCTCGTCCTCGGTGTAGGCGTCGATGAGGAACGCCATCAGCGAGCGGGTGAGACCGGCGGCCGGCTCGATGACGTAGGGCAGGTAGCGCTCGTCGTTGGCCTGGTCGTAGTAGGACAGGTCCTTGCCGGAGAACTCGCTGTGCTGCTTGAGGTCGAAGTCGGTGCGGTTCGCGATGCCCTCGAGCTCCTCGAAGTCACGGCCCGAGAAGCCGAAGCGGTACTCGATGTCGGTGGTGCCCTTGGAGTAGTGCGAGAGCTTCTCGGTCGGGTGCTCGTAGTGGCGCAGGTTGTCGGGGTTGATGCCGAGGTCGACGTACCAGCGGGTGCGCTCCTCGATCCAGTAGCGGAACCACTCGTCGTCCTCGCCCGGCTTGACGAAGAACTCCATCTCCATCTGCTCGAACTCGCGGGTGCGGAAGATGAAGTTGCCGGGGGTGATCTCGTTGCGGAAGCTCTTGCCCATCTGGGCGATGCCGAAGGGCGGCTTCTGGCGGCTGGAGGTCACCACGTTGGCGAAGTTGAGGAAGATGCCCTGGGCGGTCTCGGGCCGCAGGTAGTGCAGGCCGGACTCGTCCTCGATCACGCCGAGGTAGGTCTTGAGCATCATGTTGAAGTTGCGCGGCTCGGTCCACGCGTTGCGGGTGCCGCAGTTGGGGCAGGCGACCGACTCGTTGATGTCGACGGTGTCGGGGTCGTCGATGCCCTTCTTGGCCGCGTAGTCCTCCTGGAGGTGGTCCTCGCGGAAGCGCTTGTGGCACGACTGGCACTCGGTCAGCGGGTCGCTGAACGTGCTGAGGTGGCCGCTGGCCTCCCACGTGCGGGTCGGGAGGATGACGCTGGAGTCGAGGCCGACGACGTCGTCGCGCCGGGTGACCATGAACTTCCACCACTGGCGCTTGATGTTCTCCTTGAGCTCCACGCCGAGCGGGCCGTAGTCCCACGCGGACTTGGTGCCGCCGTAGATCTCGCCGCAGGGGTAGACGAAACCTCGGCGCTTGGCGAGGGAGACGACGTTGTCCAGTGCGGTCGGGGCGGGCTTGGCCACGGTGGGTGTCCTTCAGGAGCGCGGAACGGGAGCGGTCACCCTATCGAGCGGGGCTGCGCCTGGTTCAGGTCGGTCCCCTCCTCGACGACCTCGTAGGCGCTGGGCTCGTCGACGGCGTGGACCATCAGCGGCTGGATGTGCAGCTTGCCCTCGTAGGACCCCAGCGCGCGCCGGTAGGACCCGACGTTCTCCCAGCGGGTGGAGATCACCCACAGCGCGGGGTCGTCGACGTTGCGTCCGACCTCTCCCCCGACGTAGCCGGGCTTCGCGGCGAGGATCGCGAGGGCGTGCAGCAGGCCGGCGCGGAGGTCTGCCTCCGCGGCCGGGCCGGCGTCGGGCGTACGGAGGCGGGTGACGACGAGCACGGGTCCAGCCTAGGGCCGTCGTCAGTTTGACAATGGTTCTCAATCGCCATGAGAATCGTTCTCATGTCACTCGCCACCCGCCTCCTCCCCGTCGCCAGCGTCCTGACCGCGTCCGCCCTCCTTGCCGGGTGCGGTCAGCTGGGGGGCGAGCAGTCCGGAGATGGTCGCCGGGCCGTCGCGTCCTTCTACCCGCTGGCGTGGGTGACGGAGCGGGTGGCGGGTGACGGCTGGACGGTCGAGAACCTCACCCAGCCGGGCAAGGAGCCGCACGACCTCGAGCTCGACATCGCCCAGACGGCGTCGCTCGACCGGGCCGACCTGGTCGTCCTCGAGGAGGGCTTCCAGCCCGCCGTCGACAGCACCGCGGCCGACCTCGACGCCCCGGTGCTCGACGCCGCGTCCGTCGTCGACCTGCTGCCCGCCGACGAGCACGCCGACGAGCACGCCGACGAGACCGCGGAGGAGCACGCGGAGCACGCCGAGGAGGAGGGCCACGACCACGACCACGGCGACGTCGACCCGCACTTCTGGCTCGACCCGCTGAAGGTCGCCGACCTGGCCGACGCGGTCGCCGACGAGCTCTCCGACCTCGACCCCGACAACGCCGACACGTATGCCGCCAACGCCGCCTCCGTGCGCACCGACCTCGAGCAGCTCGACCAGGACTACACCGACGGGCTCGCGTCGTGCGAGCGCACCACGACGGTCGTCAGCCACGACGCGTTCTCCTACCTCGGACGCTACGGCCTGGACTTCGAGCCGATCGCCGGCCTGTCCCCCGACGCCGAGGCCACGGCGGCGGACCTGGCCCGCCTGCAGGACCTGATCCGGCGCGACGGCGTGACGACGGTGTTCTCCGAGCGCCTGGTGAGCCCGAAGATGGCCGAGACGCTGGCCGACGACCTCGGGGTGACCACGGCGGTCCTCGACCCGATCGAGGGGCTCTCCGAGGAGACCTCGCAGGAGGACTACCTTTCCCTCATGCGCGAGAACCTCACCGCCCTCCAGCAGGCCAACGGCTGCTCGTGACCTCCGCCCCCTCCTCCCCCGCGCACCCCGTCGAGCTCGACGGGGTGTCGGTCGCCATCGGCGGCCGCCCGATCCTGCGCGATGTCGACCTCACGGTCCGCGCCGGTGACACCGTCACGCTGCTCGGGCCGAACGGCTCCGGCAAGTCGACGCTCGTACGAGCGGTCACCGGACTGCTGCCGGTCGCGCGCGGCACGGTGCGGCTCTTCGGCACGCCGCAGGACGAGTTCTCCGCCTGGCACCGGGTCGGCTTCGTCCCGCAGCGCTCCACCGCGACCGGGGGCGTCCCGGCGACGGTGCGCGAGGTCGTGGCGTCCGGCCGGGTGGGCCGACGTCGGCTGCTCGCCCCGACCCGGGCGGCCGACCGCCGCGCGGTGGAGTCGGCGCTGGAGGTCGTGGGGCTCGCGGACCGGGCGTCCCACGGCGTCTCGCAGCTCTCCGGCGGGCAGCAGCAGCGCGTGCTCATCGCCCGGGCCCTCGCCGGCGAGCCCGACCTGCTCGTCCTCGACGAGCCGACGGCCGGCGTCGACCTCCCCAACCAGCAGGCGCTGGCCGACGCGCTCGCGCGGCTCAAGGCGGGCGGCGCGACGATCCTGCTGGTGGCCCACGAGATCGGCCCGATGATGCCGCTGATCGACCGCACGGTCGTGATGCGCGACGGCCGGGTGGCCTACGACGGACCGCCGCTGACCCAGGAGGTCGCCTCGCACACCCACCACGACCACGACCACGACGAGGTGCCGGGCGGGCACGACCACGCCCCGCACGTCGCCTCTCCGTTCGACTGGGAAGGCCGCGCGCGGTGACCCTCCTCGACCTCCTCGCCCTCGACTTCATGCAGCGTGCGCTCGTCGCCGCGCTGCTGACCGGGCTGGCCGCCCCCGCGATCGGCACCTTCATCGTCCAGCGCCGGCTCGCCCTGCTCGGCGACGGCATCGGCCACGTCGCGGTGACCGGCGTGGCGCTCGGCCTGCTCACCGGCGCCTCCCCCACCTGGACGGCGGTGGTCGTCGCGGTGCTCGGCGCGGTGCTCATCGAGCTGATCCGCGAGCGCGGCCACACCAACGGCGACGTCGCGCTCGCGCTGCTCTTCTACGGCGGACTCGCCGGTGGCGTGCTGATCACCGGCATCGCCGGACAGGGCGCTGCCACGCTCCAGGCCTACCTGTTCGGTTCACTCACCAGCATCTCGGGCCAGGACGTGTGGGTCACCGCTGCCCTGACCGTGGTGGTGCTGGTGGCGACGCTCGGGCTGTCGCCGCAGCTGTTCGCGGTCGCGAGCGATCAGGACTTCGCCCGGGTCGCGGGCCTCAGGGTCCGGGGCTACAACCTGCTGATCGCGGTGCTGGCAGCCGTCAGCATCACGGTGGCGATGCGTACGGTCGGCCTGCTGCTGGTCTCGGCGCTGATGGTGGTCCCGGTCGCGACGTCGCAGCAGCTCGCGCGCTCGTTCCGGACCACCCTGCTCGGCGCGATGCTGGTCGGCTGCCTGGCATCGGCGGGCGGGCTGCTGCTCAGCGCCGCCCTGTCCTTCCGTGCGTCGGTGGCGCCCGGCCCGACGATCGTGCTGCTCGCACTGGCGATGTTCACCGCGACCTGGCCGCTGGGCGCGTGGCTGCGCCGGCGCAGCCGGCTGATGGCGCCGTTCCCGGAGGTGGCCGCCACGCCGCACCGCTCCACCGAGCACCCGCACGCGCACGGCGACGACTGCGGCCACCCGGCCGTCCCGCACGGCGACCACGTCGACTACGTGCACGACGGCCACCGCCACGCCGTGCACGGGGAGCACTATGACGAGCACTGAGCAGGACCCGGCACGCCCCGGCGTACGTCCGACCCGGCAGCGGCGAGCGGTCGCGGCGGCGCTCGACGCCTTCGACGACTTCCGCAGCGCCCAGGAGATCCACGACCTGATCGCTCAGCGCGGCGAGTCGGTCGGGCTGGCGACGGTCTACCGGACCCTGTCCGCGCTCGCGGAGGCCGGCGACGTCGACATGCTGCGCACCGAGGACGGCGAGGCGGTCTGGCGCAGCTGTTCCGGCACGCACCACCACCACCTCGTGTGCCGGACCTGCGGTGCGACGGTCGAGGTCGAGGGACCCGCCGTCGAGCGCTGGGCCGACGCGATCGCCGCGGAGCACGGCTTCGCCGACATCAGCCACACCCTGGAGCTGTTCGGGACGTGTCCCCGGTGCGCCTGAGGCGCTGACGGAGGGCTACGCGTTGGGCAGCGCGCCGCCGTAGCGGCGGTCCCGGCGGGCGTAGGTCTCGATCGCGGCCCACAGGTGGCGGCGGTCGACGTCGGGCCACAGCACGTCGGTGAAGACCATCTCGCTGTAGGCGGCCTGCCACAGCATGAAGTTGGACAGGCGCTGCTCCCCCGACGTGCGCCAGACCATGTCGGCGTCGGCGAGCTCGGGGACGTAGAGGTAGCGGGCGAACGTCTTCTCGTCGACCTTGTCCGGGTTGAGCCGGCCGGCGGCCACCTCGCGGGCGATCGACCGCGCCGCGTCGGCGAGCTCGGCGCGGCCGCCGTAGTTGACGCACATGGTGAGGGTGAGGACGTCGTTGTCGCGCGTCATCTCCTCGGCCACCTGGAGCTCCTTGATGACCGACTTCCACAGCCGCGGCGCGCGGCCGGCCCAGCGGACCCGGACGCCGAGGGCGTGCATCTCGTCGCGGCGGCGGCGGATGACGTCGCGGTTGAACCCCATCAGGAAGCGCACCTCGTCGGGGCTGCGGGTCCAGTTCTCGGTGGAGAAGGCGTAGGCCGACACCGCCTTCACGCCGATCTCGATGGCGCCTTCGACCACGTCGAAGAGGCTGCTCTCACCCTCCTCGTGGCCCTTGGTGCGCGGCAGTCCGCGCTCCTTGGCCCACCGGCCGTTGCCGTCCATGACGATCGCGACGTGCTTCGGCACGAGGTCGCGCGGCACGGCCGGCGGCGTCGCACCGCTCGGGTGCGGGGTCGGGGCGTTCACCTCACGCTTCACGGGAGCAGCCTAGGACCGTTGTCCGGCGCTGATGTGACACGGTCCGTGCCGCCTTCCGCGGCCTTGATCTCCGCGTCCTGACACACCCCATGTCAGGACGCAGTCCCATCGGTGGCAGGACCCGGCACCATCCGTGTCACCACCCGTGGTTCCGGGCGCGCAGAGGTGACGCGCCACGGGTCAGGTCCCGTCCAGACGCGCCAGCAGCCGCAGGACGGTCCCCGCGCCGCGCGAGGTGGCAGGGACGCCCAGCCGCTGCTCGACCACGCGGGTGCCGTAGCTGCGGCGCTCCTCGTGGTTGTGCACGACCGCGTGCCGTTCGTCGGCCCGGAGCACGGTGACGCGGGGGTCGGGCGACCACGGGATCAGCTCGGGGAAGACGTCGGGACCGTCGAAGACGGTCAGCTCGCACCCGTCGGGCAGGTCGTGGAGGCCGAGGTCGCGCAGCCAGTCGAGCGGGCGGACCAGAGCGACGTCGGCGTAGCCGCACGGCGGGCCGAGACTGGCCGCGACCGCGTCGGCGAGCGCCTGCGGGTCACCGTCGCAGGAGAAGGCGACCGTGCCGTTGGACTGGTGGCTCAGCACCTCGCGCGCGCCCTCGGCCGTGAAGGCCTCGACGAGCTGGACGCGGGACGGGCTGCGCGGCTGGCCGAGGTTGACGTTGCGGAAGAACGCGACGTGCACGGCTCAGCGCTCGACGTAGGCCATCGAGCGCAGGCCGCGCTCAAGGTGCCAGGCGAGGTACGCCGAGACCAGCCCGCTGGCCTCGCGCAGGTGGCGGGGGTCGGCGGCGTGGACCAGCGGCCAGTCGCCCACCAGCAGCGCACCCAGCACGCGCACGGTCTCGGGCGCGGGGGTGGCCGAGCCGGGCAGCTTGTCGGCGGCGCACATCACGCCGCCGGCCGACGGGTTGAAGAAGCGGTGGGGCCCCTCGACGCCGCACTGCACGCAGTGGTCGAACGACGGCGCGTAGCCGGCCACCGCGAGCGAGCGCAGCAGGTACGAGTCGAGCACCTGGCCGGCCGGGTGCTCGCCGCCCGACATGGCGCGCAGGCCGCCGACGAGCAGCAGGAACTGCTGGACGGCCGGCTCCTTGTCCTCGGTGACGAGCCGCTCGGCGGTCTCCAGCATCACCGTGCCGGCCGTGTAGCGGTCGTAGTCGAGCCCGAGGCGGGAGTGGAACGGGTCGAGAGTCTCGGCCTGGGTGATCACGTCGAGGCTGCGCCCCTCGGCGAGCTGGAGGTCGACGTGGGTGAACGGCTCGAGCCGCGAGCCCCAGCGCGAGGTGGTGCGGCGCACGCCCTTCGCCACCGCGCGCACGCGGCCGTGGCGGCGCGTGAGCAGGGTGATGATCCGGTCGGCCTCGCCCAGCTTGTGGGTCCGGAGCACGACCGCCTCGTCGCGGTAGAGGGGCACCCGCTCATTGTCCCCCACGCACCCCGGGGTGACGGGCTGCGCGGGTCAGCGTTTCCGGCTGCGACCGGCGCGGGCGGCGCCGGCGCTCCAGCAGTCGAGCGCGAAGTCCGTGGCGGCCCGGGTGAGCCGCTCGGGCCGGAACCGCCACTCGAGGATGGACGTCGCGCGCTCGATGCGTACGTGTGGGAGCTCGGCGGCGAGCATGTCGGCGTCGACGAACGGGTGGATCGGGTCGACGGGGTGCCCGACGACCAGCGTCGGCGCCTGGATCGAGCGCCGCTGGCGCGACGACGGCGCGACGCGCCCGAAGATCACGCCGTGCAGCATCGCGGCGGTGGTCTCCGCGCGGTGGTCGACGGTGTCGAGCGCGATCCCGGCCCAGAACGGCACCAGCCCGCGCGGCACCGACCGGGCGGCACGCTGCAACGCGTTGGCGGTGAACGGGGCGTAGCGGGCGGCGAACATGATCGGCACGAACGCGACGATCCCCGCCACGAGCGCGTTGTTGAGGACGGGCATCTCGACGACCAGGCCCCGCACCCGGTCCGGGGCGATCACCGCGACCTCGAGGGCGACGTTGGCGCCGAGCGAGGTGCCGCCCACCACGGCCTGCTCGGCACCGAGGTGGTCGAGCAGCGCCACCACCTGCTCGCCGAACGACGTCATCGAGTAGACGAGCGGGTCGGCCGGCTGGTCCGACCGGCCGTGGCCGAGCAGGTCGAGGGTGACGACGTGCAGGCCCTGCGCGGCCATCGCCCGGGCGAGCGGCTGCTGCATCCGGCGCGGCATCAGCAGGCCGTGGAGCAGCACGACCCACTGGTCGCCGGAGCCGTACTCGGTGTACTCCAGCCGGTCGCGGCCGCCGTCGGACTCGACGAAGAGCTGTCCGATCCGCTCGCTCACCAGCATGCTCGAGAATGTAGCGCCGATCAGGCCGCCCGTCCGAACGTCTCGCAGCGGCCGTCCTCCCACACCACGAGGCCGGCGCGGCCCGTGCGGGTCGCGAGCCACGCCAGCGCTCCTGCGCCGAGGGCGTACGCCGCGGTGGCGTCGACGTCGGTCCACGTGAGGTCGGCGCCGACCACCGTCACCTGCGCGACACCGACGGCGGTCGCCCCGGTGCGGGCGTCGACGATGTGCGTGCCGCGGTGGGCGGTGCCCGACGTGGCGACCGCCCCGTGCCGGATCGGCACCCGGGCCAGCACGCGGGACGGGTCGTGGGGGTCCTCGATCCCGACCAGCCACGGGTCGCGGTCCGGGTCGGCGACGTGGCAGACCATGTCGCCGCCCGCGGACAGGCACACGTCGGTGTCGTCGAGCGCGAGCAGCGCCCGGGCCGCGCGCTCGACCGCCCAGCCCTTCACCACCCCGCTCGGGTCGAGCACGGTGCGACCGTCGGGGCCGGGGCGGCGTACGTCGAACGCACCGCCCGACTGGATCCGGGCGAGCTCGCCGATGGCGAGCACCTCCGCGACCTCGGGAGGGCACTCGGCCAGCCCGATCTCGCCGCGGCCGAGCCGGCTGACGTGCGAGTCGGCACGGTAGGTGGAGAAGACCCGGTCGACGTTGCGCAGCGTCGCGACGGCCTCGAGCCAGGCGCGCTCCCCGGCCGGCGTCGTGGCGTGCCGGCCGCGCAGCGCCAGGCTGATCGGCATGCCCATCACCTGCACCACCTGGCGGGTGGTGCGCGGGCGGGCTGCGGCCACGGCGCTCACAGCCCCGCCTGGTCGAGCGCGCTCTGCAGCGACTGGACGTAGCCGGTGCTGGTGAAGGTGGCGCCGCTGACCATGTCGATCGAGCTGCTCTGGGCGGAGACCGTCTCGTCGGCCAGCACCGGCAGCGCGTAGTTGCTGATCTGGGAGCTGCGCGGGTCGCCCGAGGGGTACTGGAGGACCGACACGCTGTCGACCTTGCCGCCGCTGACCGAGAGCTGCACCTGCACCGGGCCGTACCGCGTCTGGACCACGGAGCCGGTGACCTGGGTGGCCGAGCCGGACGAGCCCGATCCGGTGGAGCCGGAGGTCCCGCCGGACGCGGCCGTCCCCGAGCCGGACCCGGAGCCGGACCCGGAGCCGGAGCCGGAGCCGGACCCGGAGCCGGAGCCGGAGCCGGAGCCGGAGCCGGAGCCGGCCACGGTGCCGGAGGAGATCACCGTGTCGGCGACCTGTCCGGCGACGGTGGAGGACGTGGAGGTGTGGTAGCCGAAGAGCAGCACCAGCATCGTGACGGTGGTCGAGGCCCAGGCGATGATGCGTCCCATCGGGCTCACCACCCGAAGCTCTCGACGTGGATCCGCCGGGCGGGGACGCCCAGCGCCAGGCAGCTGCGCCGCACCGCGTCGGCCCACGGCCCGGGGCCGCAGACCCAGACGTCGCGCTCGGCGAGGTCGGGCACCCAGTGGTGGAGCAGCGTGGTGTCGTCGGCGAGCGGGGCATCACCGAGCCACGAGTCGGGGTGACGTCGCCGGCCGGGCAGGTCGACGACCTGCAGGCCCCGGGTGGCGCCGAGGTGGGCCAGCTCGCCGGCGAACAGCGGCTCGGTGGTCCAGCGGTGCAGCAGGACCGCCTCGCCGGGCGCGTAGTCGAGACCCTCGGCCAGCGAGCGCAGCGGGGTGATGCCGACGCCGGCGCCGATCAGCGCGACCTTGCGGCGCGTCCGGACCCGCGGGGTGAGCCGCCCGTAGGGGCCCTCGACGGCGACCCGGCTGCCGGGGACCAGGCGCGAGGCAGCGCTGCTGCCGTCGCCGGCGTGCTTGATGGTGACCCGGAGGTGCCGGCCGTCGGGGGCCGACGAGATCGAGTACGGGTTGGCGCGGGTCCAGCCCTCGCGGTCCAGGAAGCGCCAGTTGAAGTACTGGCCGGGCGAGACCCGCATCCGGTGCAGGTGCCGGCCGGTCAGGTGGACCGTGACCACGTCCGGCGCCTCGTGGACCACGCCCGCGACGACCAGCTCGTGGCGCAGCGTGCGGACCAGCGGCAGCAGCACCCGCCACACCAGCACCGCGACGGCGGTGGTCCCCCATGCGGACCACCAGAAGAGCGTGCGCCCCGGCGAGGAGGTGAAGCTGGCGCCGGTCCACAGCTGGTGCGGGAGCGCCAGCCCGACGCCGAGGTAGGCGTAGAGGTGCATCAGGTGCCACGACTCGTAGCGCAGCCGGCGGCGGGCCGCCCGCAGGCTGGTCACCACCACCATCACCAGCGCGACGGTGCCAGCCGCGGCGAGCAGCATGCCGGGGCTGTCGACGACCAGCTGCCAGAACATGCCCGGCGTCTCCAGGAGCCGGCCCGCGGCGTAGCCCCAGGTGATGAGCACGATGTGCACCAGCATCAGGGTGAACGACGAGAACCCGACCCAGCGGTGCAGGTGCACCAGCCGGTCCTGGCCCCACGAGCCCTCCACCAGCGGCAGCCGCGCCATCAGCAGCACCTGCACGAGGAGCAGCACCGACGCGACGAGCCCGGTCCACTGCCCCACCGAGGTGAGCGCGGTGGACCAGGCGCCGAGCGCGGTGACGCCGCCGTCGGACGCCCACCACGTGGTGACGAGGAGGAGGGCGCCCCCGAGCAGCGCCGTGGACGCGGTCCGCACCAGCTGGTCGGCGTGTGCCCGGGTGGCCCGCACGGGGGCCGGGTGCGGGACCCGGGCGGCGTCGAGGGTTGTCATGCCCTCAGGTTCGGCTCGTTCCCTGTGCGATTCCTGTGAAGAGGTTCTGAGCAGCGTACGAGTGTGGTCAGGCGCGGTTGACCGCGCTGATCACGGCCTTGAGCGAGGCGGTCACGATGTTGGCGTCGAGGCCGACGCCCCACACGACCTTGTCCCCCACCGCGCACTCGACGTAGGCCGCGGCGATCGCGTCGCCGCCCGCCGAGAGCGCGTGCTCGGCGTAGTCGAGCACGCGGACGTCGTGGCCGACCTCGGCGATGGCGTCGACGAAGGCCGCGATCGGGCCGTTGCCCTGCCCGGTGAGCTCGCGGCGCTCGCCGTCGACGTAGACCCCGACCGTGAGCTGGTCCTTCTCGCCCGCGGCGCTGGAGGTGTGCACCGAGTTGAGCTTCAGCGGGACCTCGCGGTCGAGGTACTCGGACCGGAAGATCGACCAGATCTCCTCGGGCGTGACCTCGCCACCCTCGGCGTCGGTGTGGTGCTGCACGACGCGGCTGAACTCGATCTGGGCGCGCCGCGGCAGGTCGAGCTTGTGCTCGGACTTCAGGACGTAGGCCACGCCGCCCTTGCCGGACTGGCTGTTGACCCGGATGACCGCCTCGTAGGTGCGGCCGACGTCCTTGGGGTCGATCGGGAGGTACGGCGCCTCCCACGGCAGCTCGCCCACCTCGACGCCGAGCGCGGCGGCCTTGCGGTCCAGGTCCTCCAGGCCCTTCTTGATGGCGTCCTGGTGGGACCCGGAGAAGGCCGTGTAGACCAGGTCGCCGGCGTACGGGTGGCGCGGGTGGACTGGCAGCCCGGTGCAGTACTCGACGGTGCGGCGCACCTCGTCGATGTCGCTGAAGTCGACCTGCGGGTCGATGCCCTGGCTGAACAGGTTCATGCCGAGGGTCACCAGGTCGACGTTGCCGGTGCGCTCGCCGTGGCCGAACAGGCAGCCCTCGACGCGGTCGGCGCCGGCCATCAGCGCCAGCTCGGTGGCAGCGACGGCCGTGCCGCGGTCGTTGTGCGGGTGCAGGCTGATCGCCGAGTGCTCGCGCCGGGTGAGCCCGCGGCCGAAGTACTCGATCTGGTCGGCGTAGGTGTTCGGCGTCGACATCTCGACCGTGGCCGGCAGGTTGAGGATGATCTCGCGGCCCGCCTCGGGCTGCCACACGTCGGACACGGCCTCGCAGACGCTCAGCGCGAAGTCGGTGTCGGACTGGGTGAAGATCTCGGGGCTGTACTGGTAGCCGAAGTCCTGGGTGCCGACGATGCTGCCGAGGCGCTCCTCGGCGTACTTCATCACCATCTCGGTGCCGCGCACGGCGATGTTGCGGCACTCGTCGGGGGTGACGTTGAAGACCACGCGCTGGAAGAGCGGAGCGGTGGCGTTGTAGAGGTGGACGGTGGCGCGGGGGGCACCGACCAGCGAGTCGATGGTGCGCTCGATGAGGTCCTCACGGGCCTGGGTCAGCACCGAGATCTGGACGTCGTCGGGGATCCGGTCCTCCTCGACGAGCTTGCGCACGAAGTCGAAATCGGTCTGGCTGGCGCTCGGGAAGCCGACCTCGATCTCCTTGTAGCCCATCTGCACGAGCAGCTCGAACATCGTCAGCTTGCGGGCCGGGGTCATCGGGTCGATGAGTGCCTGGTTGCCGTCGCGCAGGTCGGTGGAGAGCCAGCGCGGCGCCTTCTCGACCTTCTTCGTCGGCCAGGTGCGGTCGGGCACGTCGACGGGCACGAACGGCGTGTAGCGGCCGAACGGCATCGGGCTCGCGCCCTGGCTGTTGGCGGTGTTGCTCAGGTTGGTCATGGTGTCCCTCGGAGATCGGTCGGTGTCGGGCGACCGGCGCGCGCCACACTCCGCAACGAGGGGGCCGGTTGTCTAGGCCTCGCTGCGGCAGCGAAGGAGGAGGCTGCGCATCATGACGAGTCCACGGTACGCCGTGCCCGGGCGCCGCGCAGCCGGATGTCCGGGGAGCGGACGAACGAGCGGCTCCACTCGGTGGTTGAGGTGCGAGCGCGACCCCTCGGTGGTTGAGGTGCGAGCGCGACCTCTCGGTGGTTGAGGTGCGAGCGCAGCGAGCCTCGAAACCACGCCGGCCGGACGATCAGGCGAGCCCGCGGGCCGCGTAGGCCGTCGCGGTGAGCTCGAACGGCCCGGGCCCGAGGGTGCGGCGCAGGACCTCCTCGAGGCGCTCGCGCCCGCCGTCCCCGAGCGAGGCGAGGGCGTCGCCCACCGGGCCGACGCCGTGCAGGTAGGGCTCCCACCACTCCTCGAACGTCGGGTGGGCCACCGTCACGGTCAGCTCCTCCGACGCCACGTCGCGCAGCCCGGCGCCCTCGAGGACCGCCACGAGGCTCGCCCGCGAGCCGCCCGGGAAGTCGCGCTCGCCCGGGTGGTCGGGGACGATCTCGGCCATCGCCTCCCAGACGGGCCGCATCGGGGCGCGGTTGGCGGCGAGGTCCCACACGGTCGCCCCGACGATCCCGTCAGTGCGGGTCACGCGCGCCATCTCGGCGAGCCCGCCGACCGGGTCCTTCATGAAGTGCACGACCAGGCACGCCGCGGCGACGTCGTGGACGCCGTCGTCGAAGGGCAGCGACTCCGCGGCTCCCTTGCGCACGTCGACGCCGGGGAAGCGGTCGCGGCAGGCGGCGACGAACGGCTCGGACGGGTCGATCGCCGCCACGTGGGTCGCTCCGAGCCGGGCGACCAGCTGCTCGGTCAGGGCACCCGGACCACAGCCGACGTCGAGGGCGTGCTGGCCCGCCTCGACCCCCAGGAAGTCGGCGAACCGGGCCGCGAGCGGTCGCGAGTACCGACCCATGAACCGGTCGTAGGCCTCACCCGCCACGTCGAATCCCACGACGGTCGACGCTACCCCCCTCGTAGGCTCTCGTCATGCCCTCGTTGCTGGTGGTCCACCACTCCCCGACCGCGTCGGTGGCAGCCCTCACCGACGCGGTGCTCGGGGGTGCCTCGGACGAGGCGATCACCGGCGTCGACGTGGTGGTGCGCCCGGCCCTGCAGGCCGGCGCCGACGACGTGCTGGCCGCCGACGGGATCCTCCTCGGGACCCCGGCCAACTTCGGCTACATGAGCGGCGCGCTCAAGCACTTCCTCGACACCGTCTTCCTCCGGGTGGGCGGCTCGCTGTCCGACGACGGGGCGGCCGCGGCGGCGTCCGGCGGGCGCACGCCGTACGGGCTCTACGTCCACGGGCGCTACGACACCGCGGGCGCGGTGCGCTCGGTGCAGGCGATCGTCGGGGCGCTGCCGTGGCGGCAGGCCGCGCCGGTGCTGGAGGTGCTCGGCGACGTCGGCGCCACCGAGCGGGAGCAGGCGCACGAGCTCGGCGGCACGCTTGCCGCCCTGGTGATGGCGTGAGCGGGCTGCTGCGGGCGCTGACTGCTGCGGTCGCCCTGGTCGTGGTGCTCACCGGCTGCTCCTCCGGGGACGCCGACCCCGGTGCGGAGACGCCCGCGGCGGCCCCCTCGTCGGAGTCGACCGCCGCCGAGGAGCCGGCGCCCGACCCCGGCTCGCGACCCCGGGTCGGTGAGTGCCACGCCCTGACGTTCCGGCAGGCCGTCACCGTCGCCGGGCGCACCGCCCCGGTCCCGTGCCGGCGGCCGCACACCGCCGAGACCTTCTTCGTCGGCCGCCTCGACCTGGACACGAAGGCCGGCCACACCCGCCGCCCCGACTCGCGGGCGGCGCAGGCACAGGCGCGACGTGCGTGCACCACGCGGTTGCCCCGGCACCTCGGGCGCGACCCGCGCGACCTGCGGCTCAGCATGGCGCAGGCCGTCTGGTTCACCCCGAGCCCCGCACGGGCCGAAGCCGGTGCCGACTGGTTCCGCTGCGACGTCGTGGTCGTCGCGGCACCCCGCACGCTGCTGCGCCTGCCGCGGAGGACGAAGGGCTGGTCGGAGGCGCCCGGCACCGCGATGTGCGCAACCGCTGCCCCGGGCAGCAAGGGCTTCCGGCGCGTGACCTGCCAGTCGCCGCACTCGTGGGTCGCGGTCGCCACGGTCGACATCCCCGGCACCCGGCTCCCGAAGGAGGCCGTGATCGCCGACCGGATGGAGGCGCCCTGCCGCGACGCCGCCCGGACCCGCGCGGGCGACCCGCTCGACCTCACCTGGTCGCAGGAGAGCCCGACGGCCGACCAGTGGTCCGCCGGCCGGCGCTACGGGATCTGCTGGGCGCCAGCCTGACGCTCCCGGTCGCTGGTCGAGGAGGCATGCCGCTGGTCGAGGAGGTCGCGCAGCGACCGTCACGAGACCCGCCCTCCCCCCGTGGGCGAGGAGGGACGAAGTCCCGTCACGAGACCCGCCCACCCCGGTGGTCGAGGAGGGACGAAGTCCCGTCACGAGACCCGCCCACCCCGGTGGTCGAGGAGGGACGAAGTCCCGTCACGAGACCCGGCCACCCCGGTGGTCGAGGAGGGACGAAGTCCCGTCACGAGACCCGCCCACCCCGGTCGCCGGGCTGTCCACAGATCGCCGTCCGACCGTGGCCGAGTGTCGGTGCCCGCCGATACAATCGAACACATGAGCGAGACGCTGGCAGCACCCGAGGAAGAGGTCGCACACGACGACCTGGCCGACCTCGACGCCTCGACGCTGCTCGTCTCGATCCGCGACTCCCGCCGCCACGAGCACGCCGAAGCCGCTCGACAGCTCGCCCTCGCCGCCCGCTGGGCCGACCTCCACCCACCCGAGTCGATCCACCACGCCGCGACCTTCACCAGCCGCGGCGCAGGCACCGAGCAGAGCGAACCCATCGCCGGCGACGGCTGCCCCCTCGTCGCCGAGTTCTGCATCCCCGAGCTCGGCGCCGTCCTCGGCATCTCCAGCACCGCCGCCAAGCGGCTCATCGGCCAGGCATTGGAGCTGCGCCACCGACTCCCCCGCCTCTGGGCCCTCGTCCACGCCGGGCACGTCCCCGCCTGGCGTGCCCGGATGGTCGCCGAGACCACCATCCACACCGTCCCCACCCTCACCCGCGAAGCCGCCGGCTGGGTCGACACCCAGATCGCGGCCGTCGCCGGGAAACTCGGCACCGCCCAGCTCGACCGCCTCGTGGCCGAGGCCATCAAGCGCCACGACCTCGACGCGGCGTCCCGACCCGACACCGCCCACGGCGAGGACGACGCCGACTTCGCTGCCGACCGCCACCTCTCCACCGACGCCCGCCACGCCACCATCGACTCCCGCCACATCCACTACGACGGCCTCATGCGCATGGAGGCGATGCTCGACCTCGCCGACGCCCTCGACCTCGACCAGGCCCTCGCCCACCGCGCCGAGGTGTTCAAGGCCCTCGGCTCAACCGCACCCCTCGACGCCCGACGAGCCGCCGCGCTCGGCGACCTCGCCCGCACCCAGACCGCCCTCGACCTCCACCACCAGGCCACCAGCCGGCCCCCACAGCACGAGCAGTCCCAGAACCAGCCGGCCCCGCCCGAGCCGACCGAGCAGCCCGAGCAGCCCGAGCGGCCGGAGCAGCCCGAGTCGACCCAGCCTGAGCCCACCGAGCCGGCGAGCGACACCCTCCCCGCGGCCCGCGAGGTCGTCCTCCACGTCCACCTCGACGCCCAGCTGCTCACCGACGACACCGGTCAGGTCGTCGAGACCGTGTTCGGTCCCACCGCACGACTCGAGAAGGGTCAGCGGCTCGCGCTGCTCGAGCAGGTCCAGACCTGGTGCGCGACCTCGCGCACCAAGGTGACCATCCGTCCCGTCATCGACCTCAATGCCGAGCTCACCAGCCCCGGCTACCCCGTCCCCGACCGGATCCGCGAACAGGTGATCCTCCGCGACCGCACCTGCGTCTTCCCCTGGTGCACCCGCCCCGCCCGGGCCTGCGACATCGACCACATCACCCCCTACGACCACGGTGCGGAAGCCGACGACCGACCACAACCCGGACCGACAGCCACCTCCAACCTCGCCGCCCTCTGCAGGTCACACCACCGCCTCAAGACCCACACCCCCTGGCGCTATGAGCACCTGCGCCCCGGCGTCTTCGAGTGGACCAGCCCCCACGGCCACCACTACCTCCGCGACCACCACGGCACGACCGCCCTCGACCCACCCGCGGTGACGATCGGGCCACCAGGTCTCGTGACGGGACTTCGTCCCTCCTCGACCAACGAGCACGACGAGCCCGGCGAGCCCAGCGACAGCCGACCATGACCCCGCCCCACACCCCGCCACCGCCAGGTGACGGGGCCACAGGCACGTCCGGGTCGAAGCGTCGCGGATCAGAACACGTCGAACTCGTTGCCCTCCGGATCGAGCATCGCGACGGCGTAGTGGTCGGCCTCGTCGTCGAACGACGTCCGGACGCGGGTCGCGCCGAGGTCGACGAGGCGGGCGACCGCCGCGTCGATGCGCTCGCGGCGTACGTCGAGCTGGTGGGACCTGCCACCGCTGGCGTTGACGTCGAGGTGGAACCGGTTCTTGACCTGCTTGGTCTCCGGGACCACCTGGAACCACAGCATCGGTCCCTCTCCCCGGGGATCGACGATGCGGTCGTGTCCTCCTCCGAGCTCGTCCTCCGGGACGCCCACCGACCGGTAGAACGCGTCCCACGACTCGTGGCCCTCGGGCGGGGGCGCGAGGACGTAGTCGAGGGCGGCGGCCCAGAAGCGGGCGAGCAGGTCGGGGTCAGCGCAGTCGACGGTGAGCTGGAAGTTCACGGGCATGCGGCCAGACTGGCACGGGGGTCGGACAGCCGACCCAGATCCCTAGGGGGCGACTCGGGGCTCGGCCGTGAAGTGCACGCCGGAGAACCCGGAGCGGAGCTCGGTGACCCGCTCACCGACCAGCGTGGCCTCCCGGTCCCGGCCACCGGCAGCGAGCCCGTCGGCGACCAGGGCCGCGAGGACGTCCATGTCCGAGGCGGTCATGCCCAGCCGCACGGCCTCCGGCGTCCCGAGCCGCAGGCCGGGCATCGGCGTGGCCGAGTCCGTCGGCAGGCCGATCCCGGAGGCCAGCAGACGGGCCGGACGCAGCAGCCGCGCCGCCTCGTGCCCGCCGCGCCACTGCTCCGCGTCGATCGCGAGCTGGTGCGAGCGGGTCGGACCGTCGTCGCCCCGGTGCACCGGCACCCCGCGCGCGAGCAGGCCCTCGGCCAGCGCGGCGGCGGCCTCGACCATCGTGTCGGCGTAGGCCCGGCCGGCGACCGACCAGTCGACCAGCGTGACCGCGAGCGCCGCGGCCCGACCGGCGTCCGAGTTCGCGGTCAGACCCGGGTAGGCGATGGCGTCCAGCCGCTCGGCGATGCCCGCGTCGTTCGTCACCACCAGACCCCCGGCGGGGCCGCCGAGGCTCTTGTAGGTGCTCATGGTCATCAGGTGGGCACCCTCGTCGAGCGGGTTCGGCCAGGCGCCGCCAGCGATGAGGCCGCACACGTGGGCGGCGTCGAAGAGCAGCACCGCGCCCACCTCGTCGGCGACCTCGCGCAGCGCGGCGACGGGGTGGGGGTAGAGGTTCATGCTCGTGCCGATGGTGATCATCCGCGGCCGGACCTCCTGCGCCAGGTCGCGCAGCGCAGCCACGTCGACCGTGAACCGCCCGGGGTCGACGGGCGCCGGGACCGAGCGCAGCCGGTACATGCCCGCCGAGCCGCCGGCGTGGTGGGTGACGTGGCCACCGATGCTCGCCGGCGGGGCGATGATCGTGTCGCCGGGCTCGCAGGTGGCGAGGAACGCGTAGAGGTTCGCGATCGCACCCGAGGGCACGCGCACCTCGGCGTACCGTGCACCGAACACCTCTGCGGCGAGCTCGGCCGCCACGACCTCGATCTGCTCGATCGCCTCGAGCCCGGTCTCGTACTTCTCGCCCGGGTGCCCGAGGGACGCGCGCGACCCGAGCCCGGAGGCCAGCATCGCCTCCGCCCGCGGGTTCATCACGTTGGTGGCCGGGTTGAGGTTGAGGCAGTCGCGGTCGTGGATCTGCCGGTTGAGCGCCACCAGCCGGTCCAGCTCGGCGAGCTGGTCGAGCGGGGTGCGGGACGACGCGTCGGTGGCGAGGCGGTGGACGTGGTCCCGGACGGGCTCGGGGACCCAGGACAGCGGCGCGAGGGCGGTCATGGCGCCATCCTGCGGCCCACGTGTCGTAAGCACCAGCGCCGATCTCTCGACACGACCCGTTAGCGTTGCTGCATGGTCGACCTCTCCCGGCTGGTGTTCCTCCAGGCCGTGCACCGGCACGGGTCCGTGGCCGCAGCGGCTCGCGACCTCGGCTACACGCCGTCGGCGGTCAGCCAGCAGGTCGCCAAGCTGCAGCGCGAGGCAGGCGTCCGGCTCCTCGAGCCGGTGGGCCGGGGCGTCGTCCTCACCGACGCGGCGCTCGTCCTCGTCGCGACCGCCGATGCGATCGAGGCCGCGCAGGACGACGCGCGCGCCCGGCTCGAGGAGCTCACCGGAGGACTGACCGGGACCCTGTCGGTCGCGTGCTTCCCGTCCGCGATCCGTGGACTGGCGGCCCCGGCCCTGGGGGTGCTCGCCGGCGAGGCGCCGGAGCTGCGGGTGCGGCTCACCGAGCTCGCTCCCGACCCGGGCCTCGAGGCCGTCGGGGCCGGCCGCGTCGACGTCGCCGTCGTGCACGACTGGGTGCACGACCGCACCCCGCTCGCGGCGGGCCTGGAGTCGGCACACCTCGCCGACGACCCGGTGGACCTCGTCGTGCCGACCGGGCACCGTCTCGCCGACCGGCGTCGCGCGGCGCTGGCCGACGCGGTCGACGACGTCTGGGTCACCGACGTGTCCGACAGCATCTGCACGCGCTGGATCCTGGACATGCTCCGCTCCGCCTCCCCGAGTCCGCGGGTCGACTTCCGCGTCGAGGAGTACGCCTCCCAGGTCGCGCTGGTCGCCGCCGGCCTCTGCGTCGCGGTGCTCCCCCGCATCGGCCGTCCGCCCCTCCCCGACTCGGTGCGGGTCGTGCCGCTCGAAGGCCCTGTGCCCACCCGGCGGTTCTGGGCGGTGTCGCGCACGGCGACGTCGCGCCGCCCGGCCGTGACGCGCCTCGTCGAGGCCCTGCGCGACTGCGCCCGACGGCCCTAGCCGCCCGCCGGTGGCGCCGGGACCGGGCGGCAGCGCACGTCGGGGCCGGCACCCCCGCGTCGACGCGGCAGGCTGCCGTCGGCGAGGTAGGCGGCGATCCGGTCGTCGACGCACGCGACGCCGCTGAGCGAGCCGGCGTGGGTGGTGCCGCCGACACCCTCGAGGAGGACCGCGCCGGTGAACCGGCGGCGCACCTCGTAGGCCCCGCTGATCGGCGTAGCACCGTCGAGGCTCTCGCCCACCAGCAGCGCCTCGCGGTCCGCCGGCGCGATCTCGACCGGCGTGCCGGCCGGGGCCGGCCACGTGGCGCACGGCTGGTTGAACCAGGTGTTCGGCCAGGAGAAGAACGGGTGGTGCCGGTCCAGCCGCGCCGCGTCCGCGAAGAGCGCGTCGAGGGCGGTCGGCCACGGCGCGTCGGTGCAGATCGTCGCGAGGTAGGTGGCGTAGCCGTTGTCGCCGCCCTCGACGGTCGGGTACCACGAGCGGTAGGTCCGCCGCGCGATGCGCGCGGTGCCCTTCGTCGCCAGCTCGGAGAGCATCTCGGCGGTGCTGGGCCACAGCCCGACGGTGTAGCCCGCCCCGAGGGTCAGGTCGACCAGGTCCGGCGAGGCCACACCGTCGACCCGGTGCCGGGCGAACCGGCGCACCAGCCGGTAGTAGGTGCGTTCGACGGCGCGTGCGGTGCGACCGAGGCCGTACGTCGCGTGCCGCCGCGCGACCCACTGGCGGAACCGCTTCAACGACTTCTCGAACCCCACCTGCTGGCCGAGCTGGTCGGAGTACCAGATGCCGCGCGGGTCGACCACGCCGTCGAGCACGAGCTTGTCGATCCGCTCCGGGTGGAGGGTGGCGTAGACCTGGGCGATGTAGGTGCCGTAGGACTGGCCGTAGAAGCTCACCCGATCGGCGCCGAGCGCCTCGCGCAGCACCTCGAAGTCCGCCACCGTGTCGGTCGTGCGCAGGTGCGGCAGCAGCCGGGCGGCGGCGGACGCGCCGCAGTCGGCGGCGTACTGCTCGCTGATGCCGACCCACTCGTCGAGCACCGCTTGCGTGCGGGGGTAGTAGTCGGGGCGGGTGCCGAGGGTGACGATGCGCTTGTCACAGCTCAGCGCCGGGCGGCTCGCCCCGACGCCGCGCGGGTCCATGCCGACCCAGTCGTACGTGCGCCCGACCCGGTCCGGCACGAGCGCACCGTAGGTCGCCATGAACAGCCCACTCCCGCCCGGACCGCCCGGGTTGGTGAGCATCACGCCGTTGTCGGTGCGACCGCGGTGCCGCACCCGCGAGACGGCGAGGCGGATCGTGGGGCCGTCCGGGGCCGCGTGGTCGAGCGGCACGGTGAGCATGCCGCACCGCGCTCCGGCCTTGCGGAGGTAGCCCTCGCGGCAGCGGCCCCAGTCGATCGGTCGGACCCGGAACCCCGGCGCCGTGGTGGCGTCGGCATCCGCGCCCGGGTCCGCCCCGGCCGTGGCCGTGGCCGTCGACGCGGTCGGGGCTACGGTGGACAGCAGCCCCGCGCACAGCGCGAGCGTCGCTCCTGCGACGAGCGATCGAGCGGACATCCGGCACCCCCGACGTCAAGGACGCGTTGACGCGTCCTCTGCATCGTCACCCCGCCCCGCCGCCCGGCGACACCCCCAACCTGAGGGGGTCGGGTCAGAAGCCGAGCTTGCGCAGCTGGCGCGGGTCGCGCTGCCAGTCCTTGGCGATCTTGACCTGGAGGTCGAGGTAGACCGGGGTGCCGAGCAGGGCCTCGATCTGCTTGCGGGCGGCCGTGCCGACCGCGCGCAGCCGCGAGCCCTTGTGGCCGATCATGATGCCCTTCTGGGAGTCGCGCTCGACGTAGAGGTTGGCGACGATGTCGAGCAGCGGCTTGTCGTCGGGACGCCCCTCGCGCAGGCCCATCTCCTCGACGACGACGGCGATGGAGTGCGGCAGCTCGTCGCGCACGCCCTCGAGTGCGGCCTCGCGGATCAGGTCGGCCGCCAGCGCCTCCTCGGGCGCGTCGGTGAGGTCGCCGTCGGGGTAGAGCGGCGGCCCCTCCGGCATGAGCCCGACGAGCAGGTCGGCGAGCAGGTCGACCTGGTCGCCGGCCACGGCCGAGACCGGCACGATCTCGGCCCACTCGGTCGAGGTCTCCTGCCCCAGCGCCTGGATGTCCAGCAGGTGCTGGCCCAGCTGCTCGGGGGTGACCAGGTCGGTCTTGGTGGCGACCGCGATCCGCACGGTGCGGCGGACCTTGGCGAGCTCGGTGACCAGGAACCGGTCGCCGGGGCCGATCTTCTCGTTGGCCGGGAAGCACACCGCGACCACGTCGACCTCGGCCCAGGTGGTGCGCACCAGGTCGTTGAGCCGCTCGCCGAGCAGGGTGCGCGGGCGGTGCAGGCCGGGCGTGTCGACCAGGATCAGCTGGGCGTCGTCGCGGTGCACGATGCCGCGCACCACGTTGCGGGTGGTCTGCGGCTTGGAGGACGTGATGACGATCTTCTGCCCGACCAGCGCGTTGGTCAGCGTCGACTTGCCGGCGTTGGGGCGCCCGACGAACGACGCGAACCCGCTGCGGAAGCCCTCGGGCGCGGAGTAGAACGCACCCGCCGGCGCGACGCCCGAGAGGTCGAAGTCGTCGTCGAGCTCGTCCTCGAGCTCGTCCTCGTCCAGCTCGTCGTCCAGCTCGTCGTCCAGCTCGTCGTCCAGCTCGTCGTCCAGCTCGTCGGGGTGCTGGTCGTCCCGCTCGTCGTGCTCAGCCATCGCTCGCCTCCTGCGCCGCGTCGTACTCCGCCCAGATCTGCTCGTCACTCTTGCCCGCCGCCTTGCCGGCGCGCCAGATGGGACCGGGATCGACCGCGCGGGGCTGGCGTGCGGCGGTGGCGCGCCAGTAGCCCATCACGTCGTAGTGGCTCGTGGGGAGCCGCACCTCGCGCATCAGGTGCTTGCGGATCGCGCGCATCTGCGCGGACTCGCCGGCCATCCAGAAGTAGCCCTCGCCCGCCGGCCACTCCAGCGCCTCGACCGCGGCGGCGAGGCCGCTCTGCCCCGAGGACGGCGGCGCGAGCCACGTGGTGTCGACGTGCTCCGGGAGGTAGCCGGCCAGGTCGTCGGGCACCTCGGCGAGCACGCGGGTGGGCAGGTCGGGGCGGGTCTCGGCGATCCGCGCCATGGCCGGCATCGCGGTGAGGTCGCCGACCAGGAGCAGCCAGCCGGCACCCTCCGGTGGCGCGAAGGACGCCTTGGGCTCGGTGATGGTGACGGTGTCGCCGACGCAGTCGCGCATCGCCCACTCGGTCACCAGGCCCACGTCGTGCACGACCACGTCGAGGGTCAGCTCGCCGCCGTCGAAGGACCGGACGGTGTAGTAGCGGCTCTGGAACTGCCCGGGCACGACCAGACCGACCCACTCGTCCGGTACGCCGCTGCTCGCGAAGCCGTCGAGCCCGTCGAGCACCAGCCGCACCAGGTGGTCGGTCAGGGGCTCGCGTCGTGCGACGCGCGCCTGGAACTGTGCTGCCCGGGTGCTCACCGCAGGAGGCTACCGGCGGCTCACCAGTCCGGGCGCATCGGGAACTCCGAGCGCCCGTCCTCGTGGTTGCGGGTGGCCAGCACGTGGTGCAGCTCGATCTCGTCGCGCTCGAACCCGATCCGCGACCCGGCGATGTAGAGGCCCCACACGCGAGCGGTGCCCTCGCCCACCTCGGCGACGCACTCGTCCCAGCTGGCCAGCAGGTTGCGGTTCCAGTCGCGCAGCGTGGAGGCGTAGTGCAAGCGGATGTTCTCGTTGTGCTGCACCTCGAGCCCGGCGTCCTGGGCCGCGGTGATGATCGTGCCCGACCCGATGAGCTCGCCGTCGGGGAAGACGTAGCGGTCGATGAACGCCCCGGTCTCCGTGCGCCGGTTGTGTGGTCGCGTGATGCAGTGGTTGAGCAGCCGTCCGCCGGGCTTGAGCCGGTCGCGCAGGTGGGAGAAGTACGACGGGTAGTTGCGCACGCCGATGTGCTCGGTGAGGCCGATCGAGCTGACCGCGTCGAAGTCGGTCTCGACGACGTCGCGGTAGTCGAGGTGCCGCACCTCGGCGAGGTCGCCGAGGCCCTCACGGTCGATCGCCTCCTTGGCCCACTGGGCCTGCTCGAGCGACAGGGTGACGCCGAGCGCCTTCACGCCGTACTCGCGGGCCGCGTGGCGCACCATCGTGCCCCAGCCGCAGCCCACGTCGAGCAGCTTCTGCCCCGGCCGGAGGCCGAGCTTGCGGGCGACGAGGTCGAACTTGGCGAACTGCGCCTCCTCGAGCGTGGCCTCGGGCGTCTCGTAGAGCGCGCAGGTGTAGGCCATCGACGGACCGAGCACCAGCTCGTAGAAGCGGTTCGACACGTCGTAGTGGTGGTGGATCGCCTCGGCATCGCGGGTCATGGAGTGCCGCAGGCCCTCCACGGCGCGGCGCCAGCGCGGCAGGTGCTCCTGCGGCGGCGGGGCCGGCGGGCGCAGGTGGGAGAGGCCGAGCCCCCGGGCGAGCCGCAGGGCCTCGGCAGGCGCCGGCACCCGGAAGTTGGTGTGGTCCTTGAGCAGCGACATCAGGGGGTACGGGTCGCCGGGGTGCACGCCCACCAGGTCGAGGTCGCCGCTGACGTAGGCGCGGGCGAGGCCGAGGTCGCCGGGCGCGGTCATCAGGTAGGACAGCCCACGCTCGGTGCGCAGGTGGATCCCGATCTCCGCGTCGGGAGGACCGGCGCTGCTGCCGTCGTAGGCCGTGAAGCGCACGGGCAGGCCGCCCCTCACCAGTCGGTCCATCGCGTCGCCGATGGCCATCCGTCCAGCCGTGCTCATCGTCCTCGCACCACCTTGTCGTAGAGACCGGTCAACCGGTCGTCGGGGTCGTGGCGCGCCTTGACGCGCGCCAGCTGCTCACCTCCGTAGAGGCGGTCGAAGGTCTCCGGGTCGTAGAACGCCTCGGAGTAGAGGCTCTTGTGGCCGCCGAGCTCGGTCACCTTGGCCTCGATCGCGCGGTTGCGCGGGGCCTGTGGAGCGTCGGGGCCGACGTTGACGACGCCCCAGAAGCCGACGTTGACGTAGGTCGTCGCGGACGTCAGGGGGTACGTCGGCCACGGCCGGCCGGCCTCCTGGCGGCGCAGCCGCAGCGGGCACAGCCACACCGGGCGCATCCCGACCTCGCGGTCGAACCACGCCAGGAACTCCGGCAGCGCCTCGACCGGGACCTCGACGTCCTGGACCACCCGCTCCCCCTGCGGGCGGCCGGCACGCCGGTCGAGGCGGTCGCCGACGTGCAGGCGGCGGTCGAGCGCGACGAGCTTCCAGTAGACGTCGGAGCGGCGCAGCCGGCGCGGCCACACCCGGCGTACGAGCGGGTGCTGCGCGCCGAACGCACGCGAGCACCAGAACCAGTCGGTGTCCCAGCGCCAGAGGTAGTCGTAGGTGGTCAGCTCATCGGTCCGGCGCTGCTGGACCGAGCGGTAGTAGACCTGCTGGCGCGTGTAGTCGCTCGGGTTGCGGGCGGGGCCCTCGCGCCAGCGCGCGAGCGTCAGGTAGGCCTCGCCCGGCGCGAAGGCGGTGCCGTCGATCGCGTCGACCCGCTCCCCCGCGTGCTCGCCGGTGGTGACGACCTGCTCGATCGTCGCCGCGAGCTCGTCGAGGTCGTCGATCCGCACGTGCTCGAGTGCGACGTGCCCCGGCGCGCGCTCGAGCTCGATCCGCAGCCGGGTGGCGTAGCCCAGCGAGCCGTAGGAGTTGGGGAACGCGTCGAACAGCTCGTCGCCCGGCTTGGTGGTGACGACCTCCCCCGAGCCGGTCACCACGTCCATCTCGAGGACGGACTCGTGCGGCAGGCCGCTGCGGAAGCTCGTCGACTCGATGCCGAGCCCGGTGACGGCACCGCCCAGCGTGATCGTGCGCAGCTGCGGCACCACGAGCGGGATCCGGCCGTGGGCCAGCGTCACGTCCACGAGGTCCTCGTAGGTGCACATGCCCTGGACCTCGGCGACCTCGTCGTCGACCTCGATCACGCCGGTCAGACCGGAGACGTCGAGGCCGGCGGACTGCTCGGCCCGGCCGCGGAAGAGGTTGCTGGTCTGCTTGGCCAGCCGCACCGGTGCGCCCGGTGGCAGCGCGGCGTACGACTCCCTCAGCCTCGTCACACCACGTTCGTGTCCGTCCCACCCGACCGGCAATCGCACGTTCGCCACGCTAGCGAACCGCGGGGCGGACGGCGAGGGGGTTGTTCGTCCGGTCTCAGACCGCGGCGGTGCTCGTGCGCGTGTGCAGCCGCCCGTCCGGCCCGCCGACGAGGACCGGGACGTCCGGCCCGGCGAAGTCGCGGGCGGCGTCGACGTCGACCGCGTCGCCCTCGGTCAGCACGACCGCGGCCTCCAGCCCGGTCGACCCGGAGGAGACCGCCATCGCGACGCACACCTCGAGCGCGGAGAGCCGCAGGTGCTCCAGCGCGATGCTCGCGGCGGCGTAGGTCCGCCCGTCGAGGTCGCGCACCGCGGCGCCCTCGGCGGCACGGGCACGGGCCCGCGTGGCACGGGCGAGGGTCACCAGCTTGGCGTCCTCCGCGGGGAGGTCGGCCTGCACGTCGTCCATGGCACGCAGCCTAGTGAGCCGGTCGCGGGACCCCGGCGAAGGGCGACAGCAGGAACCAGCCGGGGAGCGCGGACGCCACGTCGCGGGTCGCCTCGACGCGGAGCGCGCCGTCGCGTACGGCGTCCGACCAGCCACGATCGCCGCGCCACACCTCGGTGAGGGTGCGCAGCGACGTCCGCACGACCGCGACCGGCTCGTCGCCCGGGTCGGCGTCGCACACGTCCACGTCGCCCGGCGCGAGCACCAGCCACCACCGCGCCAGGCCGGCCGGCAGGTCGGTGAACTCGAACGCCACCACGGACCGTCGCGCCGGCGCCCGCTCGTGGTCGACGTTGCGGTGCATGTCCCACAGCAGCAGCTTGGGGTCGAGGTCGGGGTCGGCGAGCTCGGGGATCCACCGGGTGCCCCAGGTGCCGAGCGCCTCGACCACCGGACGGAGCTCCTCGCCCGCGGCGGTCAGGCGGTAGCGCACCTCGCCGGCGGCCTCCACGCGGTCGACGACCCCGGCCCGGGCGAGCTGCTGGAGCCGGCGCGAGAGCAGGGTCGGCGACATCCGCGGCAGGCCCCGGCGCAGGTCGTTGAAGTGCTCGCTGCCGAGCATCAGCTCACGGACGACGAGCAGCGTCCAGCGCTCGTCGAGCAGCTCCATGGCCTTGCTGACGGGGCAGAACTGGCGATAGCTCGCGCCCATGGCCGCACGCTACGCCCGCGACCGTGGCCCGGTACAGATCGTGCACTCGTCCCGGGCCGCGGCCGCTCCTAGCGTCGGTGCGACGAGGGAGGTCCGGCGGGAGAAGGCCGGCCGGGCCGGAGAGGAGACACCGATGAGCACGACCACCAGCAGCCCCACCGACGCCGAGCTCAAGGCGCGCCACCGCGCGATGTGGGCCTCGGGCCACTACGACCGGGTCGCCCGGGAGGTGATCCCCAGCCTCGGGCGGCGCCTCGTCGAGGAGGTCGACCCCCGGCCCGGGGAGCGCGTCCTCGACGTGGCGGCCGGGACCGGCAACGCCGCGGTCCCCGCCGCGCGGGCCGGCGGGCGCGTCGTGGCCTCCGACCTGACGCCCGAGCTCCTCGACCTCGGCCGGGCCGACCACCCGGACCTCGACGTGTCGTGGGAGGTCGCCGACGCCGAGGCGCTGCCCTGGCCGGACGCGTCGTTCGACGTGGTGACCAGCGTGGTCGGCGTGATGTTCGCGCCGCACCACCAGGTCGCCGCCGACGAGCTGCTGCGGGTGCTGCGTCCCGGCGGCCGCCTGGGCCTCGTCGCCTGGACGCCGTCGGGGTTCATCGGCCGGCTCTTCGCGACGATGCGCGACTTCGTCCCGCCGCCGCCCGCGGGCGTGCAGCCCCCGCCGCTGTGGGGCGACGAGGACCACGTGCGGTCGCTGCTCGGCGACCGGGTCGAGGACCTCTCGCTCGTCCGCGAGCACGTCGAGGTCGACCTGTTCCGCGGCCCGACGGACTTCCGGACCTACTTCCGCGACAACTACGGCCCCACGCTCGTCGCCTACCGCGGCATCGCCGACCAGCCGGAACGGGTCGCGGCCCTCGACGCGGCGCTGGACGCGCTGGCGGCGTCCGCCGACGAGGGCGAGGGCCGGATGCGGTGGGAGTACCTGCTGGTCAGCGGCCGGCGGCGCTGACGTCCGCCGCGGGACCGTCCTCGGCGCCCGCGCCGTCGGCCGGCAGCACCGAGACGAGCACGGTCTCGATCTTGTTGCGCCGGCCGGTGGCCCGCTCGGCCTCGAGGCGCAGGCCGTGGCACTCGACCACGGACCCGGGGATCGGGACCTTGCCGAGGTGCTTGGCCATCAGGCCACCGACGCTGTCGACGTCGTCGTCGTCCACCGCGAAGCCCACCAGCTCGTCGAGGTCGTCGACCGGGTAGCGCGAGGAGACCCGGATGGCGCCGCCGTCGAGGTGCTCGACCTCGACCTCCTCCACGTCGTACTCGTCGGTGATCTCGCCGACGATCTCCTCCAGCACGTCCTCGATGGTGATCAGGCCGGCGGTGCCGCCGTACTCGTCGACGACCACCGCGATGTGCTGGCGTCGGGCCTGGAGCTCGCTCAGCAGCGCGTCGACGGGCTTGGAGTCCGGGACGTAGTGCACCGGGCGCATGACCTCGTCGACGCGCTGGGTGAACTCCACGTCGGGCGCCTCGAAGTCCCGTCGGACCAGGTCCTTGAGGTAGGCCATGCCGACGATGTCGTCGAGGTTCTCGTCGACCACCGGGATGCGGGAGTAGCCGCTGCGCAGGAACAGCGACAGCGTCTGGCGGATGTTCTTGTGGCGCTCGATGTAGACCACGTCGGGGCGGGGCACCATCACCTCGCGGGTGATCGTGTCGCCGAGCTCGAAGACGGAGTGGATCATCCGGCGCTCGCCGGACTCGATCACCGCGGACGCCTCGGCGAGGTCGACGAGCTCGCGCAGCTCGGTCTCGGTGGAGAACGGTCCCTCGCTGAACCCCTTGCCCGGGGTGATCGCGTTGCCGAGCAGGATCAGCAGGGCCGGGATCGGCCCGAGGATGGTGGTGACCAGCGACAGCGGGCCCGCGGAGGCCAGGGCGACCCGGGCGTCGTGCTGGCGACCGATCGTGCGCGGCGCGACGCCGATCACGACGAACGATACGACGAGCATCACGCCGACGGTGGTGAGCACGCTCGGCAGCAGCGCGTCCTCGTAGGTGTCGCGTGCCCACGTGCCGACCAGCACGATCGCGCTGATCTCGCAGAGCAGGCGCAGGAGGAGCGCGGTGTTGAGGTAGCGGGCGGGGTCGTCGAGGATCTGGACGAGGCGCTTCGCGCCGGCCCGGCCCTCGGCCCTCAGCTCCTCGGCGCGGGCGCGGGAGAAGCTGCCGAGCGCGGCGTCCGCCGCGGAGAAGAGTCCGGCCAGCAGCACGAGGAGCGCGGCCGACCCGAGCTGCCAGATGTCGGCGGTCACGGCGTGAGGCTCGCGCGCCACTTCTCGAGCAGCTCGCCCTGCAGCCCGAACATCACGGCGTGCTCCTCCGGCTCGGCGTGGTCGTAGCCGAGGAGGTGCAGGATGCCGTGGACGGTCAGCAGGTCGATCTCGGCCTCGCGACCGTGCCCGGCCTCGACGCCCTGTCGCTCCGCCACCGACGGGGCGAGCACCAGGTCACCGAGGACGCCCTCCTCGGGCTCCTCGTTGACCCTGCCGGGACGCAGCTCGTCCATCGGGAAGGCCAGCACGTCGGTCGGGCCCTCCTTCTCCATCCACTGCTCGTTGAGCCCGGCGATGGTGTCCTCGTCGACGGCCTTGATGCACAGCTCGGCCTGCGGGTGCACGCGCATCTGGTCCATGACGAAGCGCGCGAGCTGGGACAGGCGGCGGACGTCGACGTCGTGGCCGGACTCGTTGAGGACCTCGATGCTCATCGCTTGCTCCGTCCACGGTCGCCGCGGTCGCGGGCCGGCGTCGGCCGGCTCTGCTGGCGCTCGGCGTCGAACACCTCGTAGGCCTCCACGATCCTCCCGACCAGGCGGTGGCGCACCACGTCGGTGCCGGTGAGCCGGCAGAACGCGATGTCGTCGACGCCGTCGAGGATGCCCTCGACGACGCGCAGCCCGGACTGGGTGCCGGAGGGGAGGTCGACCTGGCTGGTGTCGCCGGTGACGACGATCCGCGAGCCGAACCCGAGGCGGGTCAGGAACATCTTCATCTGCTCCGGCGTGGTGTTCTGCGCCTCGTCGAGGATGATGAAGGAGTCGTTGAGTGAGCGACCGCGCAGGAACGCCAGCGGCGCCACCTCGATGGTCCCGGCGGCGAGCAGCTTGGGGATCGTCTCGGGGTCGACCATGTCGTGCAGCGCGTCGTAGAGCGGGCGCAGGTACGGGTCGATCTTCTCGCTGAGCGTGCCGGGCAGGAAGCCGAGCCGCTCCCCCGCCTCGACGGCCGGGCGGCTCAGGATGATCCGGTTGACCTCCTTGGCCTGGAGCGCCTGCACGGCCTTGGCCATCGCGAGGTAGGTCTTGCCGGTGCCGGCGGGGCCGATGCCGAAGGTGATCGTGTGCTTGTCGATCGACTCGACGTACTTCTTCTGGTTCAGCGTCTTCGGTCGGATCGTGCGGCCGCGGTTGGACAGGATGTTGAGGCTCAGCACGTCGGCCGGGCGCTCCTGGGTCTCGGTGCGCAGCATCTGCACGATCCGCTCGACGGTCTCGTCGCTCACCCCCTGACCGGTGCGCACGAGGGTGACGATCTCGTCGAGCAGGCGCTCGGCCATCGCGACCTCGGCGGACTCCCCGGTCAGGGTGATCCGGTTGCCGCGGACGTGGACGTCGGCGTTGAAGACCCGCTCGATGACCCGCAGGTGGGCGTCGCCGGGGCCGAGGACCGAGACCATGTCGATGCTGTTGGGGACGACGACGGTGTGCGCCGGCCTCTCCTGGGGAGTGCCGGGCTGGTGGGAGTCAGTCATGGATGCCCGCGTGGGGCGGCCTTCCGAGTCGGTGGCAGAGCCCCTCTATGCTACCGAGCAGGTGGCGTACGGCCCACTCGGTTGTCGGGCGGGGCTCAGGGGCGGGTGACCTGCAGCATCCCCAGGCACATCTCGTCGGTGGTGCCCTCGCCCCACACGACGTAGCGGTCGGGCTGGCCCTCGAACGCGGGCAGCTTGTCGCGCAGCCACTGCACGTGGGTGCAGGTCACCTTGACCTGCTCGAACGGCTCGAGGTGGATCGGCTCGATCGGCCGGCTCCCCTGGTCGTCGAAGTCCCACACCGGGATGTCGAGGATCGTGCGCGCCTGCGGGGTGTCGGGATGGACCTCGATCCTGATGGACCGGCCGAGCAGGTGCATGTGGCCGGCGACGCCGTGGATGGTGATCGGCTCGGCGAGGTTGCGCACGCAGGACTGCGTGGTGCCGGGCTCCGGCTTCCCGCCGCAGAGGACGTAGAGCGCGTCCGCGGTGTTGCCCTCCGGCCCGAAGCGCTCCTTGACGTCGGCGAGCGCGGCGGCGCGGTCGCACAGCGGACCGTCGTCGTGCTTCGCCCGGCACGGCAGCTCGACCGGTGCGGGCAGCAGCATCGTGTGCAGCGCCTGGTAGTCGCGCTTCCCGGGCGCGAGCCGCAGCTGGGCGGCCGACGTGTCGGGACTCGCGCCCGCCAGCAGGTTGTAGTGGACCTGCATGACGATGCGGGTGCCCTTCTCCAGGCGCGTGCCGAAGCCGGGCTTGACGACCGACTCCGCGCCGCCGGGCGCCCACGCGCCGAGCCACGACGCGTCGTTGACGTCCTGGAACGGGTCGAGGCCGGTGCCGCCGAAGCAGGTCCAGCCCTCGCCGTCCTCGGCCGCGTCCTTCGCCTCCGCGGCAGCGACCTGGTCGGGACGGACGCGGAACAGGATCACGTGGTGGACGACGTCAGGGTTGCCCGGGAGCACGTGGGTGCCGGTGAGCCAGGCGGGCCGGTCCAGCTCGGGGTCGAGCAGGAAGCACCGGTAGTCGTCGGTGCCGGCGCCGTAGGGGGCCGACGGGGTGTAGCTGCCCGGCATCGCGATCGTCGTCCGGGTCTCCCCGGGACGCAGCGGCTTGCCCTTGCGCGGCAGGGCGTAGTGGCCGGCGTGCCCGGAGTCGTCGACGGCCTCCTCGGCGGTGCTGCCGGTGGTCGGGCTGGCGGCCGGCTGGGTGGCCGAGCCGCTCGTGCCGTCCTCCCGGTCGCTCCCGCCGCCACCGCACGCGGTGAGGAGCAGGGCGGCGGCGGCCACCGCGACGGCGGCGCGCAGGTGAGGCCTCGAGGTCCTCACACCAGGGCCTCGGTCATCCGCGACGTGCCGGCGAGCACGTGGAGGTGGGTGTGGAAGACCGTCTGCCCGGCGCCCGCACCGGTGTTGGCGATGAGGCGGTAGTCGTCGTTGCCGGCCGCCCGGGCGACCTCGTCGGCCAGCGACACCAGGTGACCGAGGACGGCCGGGTCGGCGGCCGCGGACGCGGCGGCGTTCTCGTGGTGGTCGAACGGGATGACGAGCGCGTGGAACGGCGCCTGCGGGTTGAGGTCCTGGATGGCCACGGCGTGGTCGGCGCGCCCGAGCACGTCGGCGGGCACCTCGCCCGCCACGATCTTGCAGAAGATGCAGTCGGCATCCGTCGAGGTCATCGGGCCAGCCTAGGGCGTCGCGGCGCGGCGTGGGACCCGATGCGGCCCGCGCCGCGCGCCTACCGTGGCCCCATGACCTTCCCCGTCCGCGTCCCCGCGCGCCCCGACGTACGCCGCTGGGCCGGCGCGGCGGCGCTGGCGGCCGTCTGCAGCCTGTCCCTCGCCGCCTGCGGCGACGACCCGGAGCCGGTCTCCGACGAAACGAGCGAGCCCACCGCGGGTGGGTCGTCCGAGCCCGCGCCGACCGCGTCGCCGTCCGAGCCGACCGACTCCCCCACCGCGTCCCCGTCGGAGTCACCCTCGGGCACGACCGTGCCGGTCTACTACGCGGGCGACGGCCCGGGCGGGACCGTCCTGTTCCGCGAGTTCCGCCGCGTCGAGGGCGACCCGCTGCTCGAGGCCGCCCGCCTCGTCGCGGGCGGCACCCCGGACGACCCCGACTACCGCACGCTGTGGCCGCAGGTCGAGATCACCTCGGTCCAGGCCACCGACGGCGTGCTGCTGGTCACCGTGCCGTCCGACGCCTTCACCGCCGCGCCCGACGGCATGTCGGAGCGCGACGCGCGCCTCGCGCTCCAGCAGCTGGTCTACACGCTGCAGGGCGTGCAGCAGGAGCGGGTGCCGGTGCAGGTGCAGCGCGAGGGCGGCGCGCCGCTGTTCGGCCTGCCGACCGAGGCGCCGTACGAGGCCGCCGACCCGCTGCAGACGCTCAACCTGGTCAGCATCACCTCGCCCGCCGAGGGCGACACGGTCACCGGCGACTCCCTCACGGTCACGGGCGTGTCCAGCTCGTTCGAGGCGTCCGGCCCGTGCCGGATCCTGCGCGGCGACGTCGTCCTCGTCGACGGCGGCTACCAGGCGGAGGGCTGGCTCGACCGGCTCTACCCCTTCGAGGCGCAGCTGCCGCTCGACGGCGTCACCGGCGAGGTGACGCTGCAGTGCGAGACCGACGACCCGTCCGGCGGCACCGAGGGCAACGGCCCTGCGGTCGACACGAAGACCATCACCATCGCTGGCTGAGGAGGTCGCGCAGCGACCGTCTCGAAGCCACGTCAACCGACTGGCAGGCTGGGGCGTCCCACTGCCGTGACGATGACCCGACCACACCGACGAGGGGCGCCCGTGGCCGAGCACCTCTCCCTCCACGGCGCCGATGCCGACGCGGCGGTGGAGGCGATGTACGCCGCCCACTGGCGCCAGCTCGTCCGGCTGTCCGCGCTGCTCGTGCACGACCAGGCCGCGGCCGAGGACGTCGTCCAGGACGCGTTCGTGGCGATGCACGGCCGCTGGTCGCGGCTGCGCGACCCCGAGAAGGCACTCGCCTACCTGCGCCAGGCGGTCGTGAACAGGTCCCGCTCGGCGCTGCGCCACCGCGCGGTCGTCGAGCGACACGTGCGGAGGTCGACGGTCCACGACATGACCGTCGACGGTCCGAGCGTCGGCGGCGCCCGCCGCGACGCGGTGCGCGACGCGCTGCTCCAGCTCACCGAGCGGCAGCGCGAGGTCCTGGTCCTGCGCTACTACCTCGACTGGTCGGAGGCGCAGATCGCCGACGCCATCGGCGTCTCGCGCGGCGCGGTCAAGTCACACGCATCCCGCGGCAGCGCAGCCCTGCGCGAGCTGCTCGGCGACTGGTGGGAGGACCCGTCATGAACGACCAGCTGATCCGCGACCTCCTCCACGAGGTCGCCGACGACGTCGAGCCGGGCGACCGCCTCGACGCGATCCGCGCCGCGACCGCACCCACCCGGCGTACGCACCGGGGGTGGTGGGCCGCCGGTGGCGCCGGGCTCGTCGCAGCCTCCGTGGTCACGGCGCTCGCGCTGACCAACGGCGGGGCGCCGCAGACGGGTGGGCCGGCGCCGGCCGGAGCGCCGACCAGCGCCACCACCCCGACCGGCACCACTGCGACCGAGGTCCGTCCGGCCACCGGCCCCGTGGCCGTGTACCTCGTCGGCGACACCTCCGCGGGGCCACGGCTCTACCGGGAGTTTCGCCCCGACCTCACGGCCGACCTCGGGGACGACCCGGGTGGCGGGGGACGGGCGCTCCGCGGGATCCATGCCGCCCTGGACGGTGACGCGCTCGACCCCGACTACCGCTCGCCGTGGCCCGCCGGCGTCTCCTTGCGGCAGTGGATGCCGAGCCCCGAGGTGATCCAGGTGATCCTGGTCGGCGCGCCGGTGGACCGGCCCGCCGGCATGAGCGAGCAGGACGCGCGCCTGGCGCTCGAGCAGCTGGTCCGGACTGCCCAGGCGGCGTACGGCGACGGGAAGGTGCCGGTCGACGTGCAGGTCGAGGGGAAGGTGACCGACACCATCCTCGGCGTGCCGACCACCGAGCCGCTGACCGGCTCCGCCGACGCCGACGTGCTCGCGCCGGTCTCCCTGTCCGACCCGTCGGAGGGGGTGGTGGTCCGCGTCGGTGGCGAGGTCGACATCACGGGACGCGCCAGGAGCGACGACGGCACGGTCTCCGTGCAGCTGAAGCGCTGGGAGGGCACTGCCGTGCTCGACGCCGGCAGCTTCACGCTCTACGGCACGGGCGACCACCCCGACCTGGCATCGGTGCAGGACGTCCTCGCGCCCTTCTCGGTGTCGTTCGGCGGCGACGACCTGCAGCCCGGCGACTACGACGTGATTGCGACGGTCCGGAACGCCGACGGGACGGTGGACTCCGACACCCGCCGGATCACGGTGGTCGACTGAGCTTCAAGGGCCGCAGATTCCTCCTCACGCACCGCCCACCGGCGTGTCGGCGCACGACACGCCGGCGAGCGGTGGCGTAGGCGGGTTCGAGCGGCCCCGACTCCCCCTCACGCACCGCCGGCGGGGGCCGAGGGAGCGTCAGGCCCAGCGCGGCGTGCGGGCGAGCAGCGCGGCGACCGCGACGACGCCGGCGGTGGAGGTGCGCAGGACCTCGGCACCGAGGCGTACGGTCCGGGCGCCGGCGTCCTGGAGGACGGCCAGCTCGTCGGGGGCGATGCCGCCCTCGGGGCCGACCACCACCACGATCCGGCCGGAGGCGGGGACCTCGACCGCGCTGAGCGGGTCGGTGGCGTCCTCGTGCAGGACGATGGCGAGGTCGGCCTCGGCGACGAGCGCGGCCAGGTCGGCGGTGGTCGCGAGCGAGGTCACCGTGGGGTGCCACGACCGGCGCGACTGCTTGGCAGCCTCGCGGGCGGTCGCCTGCCACTTCGCGTGCGACTTCGCGGCGCGCTCGCCCTTCCACACCGCGACCGAGCGCGCGGCGGCCCACGGGACCACCCGGTCCGCGCCGACCTCGGTGAGCACCTCGACCGCGAGCTCGCCGCGGTCGCCCTTGGGCAGCGCCTGGACGACCGTCACGGCCGGCTCGGGACGCGCCGAGGTCTCGACGTCCTCGACGGTGACGGTGAACAGCCGCTTGGCGGTGGAGGCGACCGCGCCGGTGACCGCGGTGCCGACCCCGTCGGTCAGGACGACCCGCTCCCCCTCGCGCAGGCGGCGTACGGCGACGGCGTGGTGCGCCTCGTCACCGGTCACCTCGACGACCGAGCCGACGCCGACCCCCGCCAGCGACTCGACGAGGTGGACCGGCAGCGACACGGGTCAGCTGCCCTGGAAGGCGTCGCGCAGGCGGCCGAACATCGACTTGTGGGGCGCCTCGACGCGACCGTCGGGGGTCTCCTCGCCACGGATCGCCGCCAGCTCGCGCAGCAGCTCCTCCTGGCGCGGGTCGAGCCGGGTGGGGGTGTCGACGCGGATGCTGACCACCAGGTCGCCGCGACCGCCGCGCAGGCTCGGCACGCCGAAGCCCTTGATGACCTGCTCGCTCCCGGACTGCGTCCCGGGGCGCACGTCGAGGTCGAAGGTGGTGACGGTCTCGGAGTCCTCGGCCGGCTCGAGGTCGGCCTCGAGCAGCGGCAGCGTCAGCGAGGTGCCGAGGGCAGCCGCGGTCATCGGCAGGGAGACCGTGGTGTGCAGGTCGTTGCCGTGGCGGGTGAAGGTGGCGTGCGGCTCGACGTGGATCTCGACGTAGAGGTCGCCCGCCGGACCGCCCCCGGGTCCGACCTCGCCCTGGCCGGTGAGCTGGACGCGGGTGCCCATGTCGACGCCGGCGGGGATCTTCACGGTGAGCGTACGGCGCGAGCGGACCCGGCCGTCGCCGGAGCACTCGCGGCAGGGGTCGGGGATGATCGAGCCGTAGCCGCGGCAGGCCGCGCAGGGCCGCAGGGTGCGGATCTCGCCGAGGAACGAGCGCTGCACGACCGCCACCTCACCCTGTCCGTGGCAGGTCTCGCAGGTGGTCGGCGAGGTGCCGGGCGCGGTCCCCTTGCCCTCGCAGGCCTCGCAGGTGAGCGCAGTGTCGACCTTGAGGTCGCGGGTGACGCCGAACGCCGCCTCCGCGAGGCTGACGTCGAGGCGGATGAGGGCGTCCTGGCCGCGACGGGCGCGCGAGCGCGGGCCGCGGGCCTGCCCGCCGGCGGCCGCGCCGCCGCCGAAGAAGGCGTCCATGATGTCGGTGAACGAGAAGCCCTGGCCGGCGCCGCCGAAGCCCTGGCTGAACGCGTCGCCGCCCCGGTCGTACGCCTGGCGCTTCCCGGGGTCGCTCAGCACCTCGTAGGCGCGCGAGACGTCCTTGAACCGCTCCTGCGTCGCGGGGTCGGGGTTGACGTCGGGGTGCAGCTGTCGGGCCAACCGGCGGTAGGCCTTCTTGATCTCGTCGGCGCTGGCGTCGCGCGAGACGCCGAGGATCTCGTAGGGGTCCTGGGTCACTGGTTTCCTTCATCGAGGATCCGGGAGACGTAGCGCGCCACCGCACGCACGGCCGCCATGGATCCGGGGTAGTCCATCCGGGTGGGTCCGACCACGCCGAGGGAGCCGAGGTGGAGCTCCTGCGGGCCGTAGCCGGTGGCCACGACGCTGGTCGCGGCGAGCTCGGAGTAGGGGCCTTCGTGGCCGATGCGCACGGTGAGCGCGTCGACGCCCGACTCCCCCAGCAGCTTGAGCAGCACGACGTGCTCCTCGAGCGCCTCGAGGAGCGGGCGCACGGCGGTGTCGAAGTCGCCGTAGCGGGCGAGGTTGGCGGCGCCACTGACCGCGACGCGCTCGTCGCTGCGGTGGTCCGACATCGCCTCGGCCAGCACCTGCACGACGGCGCGGGTCACCTCCGCCTGCTCGGGGCGCACGGCCTCGGGGAGGTCGGTGACGGCCGCGGCCGCGGCGGCGATCTGCACGCCGGCGCTGGCCTGGTTGACCGCGGCGCGCAGCTCGCCGAGGTCGGCGTCGCCGACCGGCGCGTCGAGCTCGACGAGGCGCTGCTCGACCCGGCCGGTGCTGAGGATCAGGATCAGCATCAGGCGGGTCGGGGTGAGGGCGACCAGCTCGACGTGCCGCACGGTGGAGCGCGACAGCGTCGGGTACTGCACGATCGCCACCTGCCGGGTGAGCTGGCTCAGCAGCCGCACCGAGCGCTGCACCACGTCGTCGAGGTCCACCGCGCCGTCGAGCAGCGTGGAGATCGCCCGGCGCTCGGCGGCGCTCATCGGCTTCAGCGTCGCCAGGCGGTCGACGAACAGGCGGTAGCCCTTGTCGGTGGGGACCCGGCCGGCGCTGGTGTGGGGCTGGTGGATGTAGCCCTCCTCCTCCAGCACCGCCATGTCGTTGCGCACGGTCGCCGGCGAGACGCCGAGCCCGTGCCGCTCGACCAGGGCCTTGGAGCCGACCGGCTCCTCGGTCGCGACGTAGTCCTCCACGATGGCGCGCAGCACGTCGAGCTTGCGGTCGTCGACCACGGCGGACCTCCTCGCTGGCACTCGTCTGACTGGAGTGCCAACTCTACTCGCTGGCCGTAGGGTCGCGGACATGCCCGACTTCACCGAGGTGGCGCCCCGCGTGTGGGTGGCGCACTACGACTGGATGCACGTCAACATCACGCTCGTCGGCGGCTCCGACGGACTGGTGATGGTCGACACCCACGGCTCGGCCGCGCAGGCCCGGATCGTGGCCGACGACGTACGCCGCCTCGGCGCGGGACCGCTCACGGCCCTGGTCAACACCCACGAGCACTGGGACCACCACTTCGGCAACGCGACGATGGTCGAGCAGTTCGGCGAGATGCCGATCCACGCCACGGAGTGGGCGGCCGAGCACGTCGAGCTCTCGGCCGGGCACACGTTCGAGATGTACGAGCAGGCCACCGACCACCCGCGTCGCGAGGAGGTCCTGGCCACGACCCTGCGACCGCCGACCCACACCTTCTCCTCCGCGGTCCAGCTCGACCTCGGCGACCGGGCCGTCGAGCTGGTCCACCCCGGGCGCGGCCACACGGCCGGCGACCTCGTCGTGCGGGTGCCCGACGCCGACGTGGTGCTGGGCGGCGACCTCGTCGAGGAGTCCGACCCGCCGTTCATCGGCGACGACTCGTGGCCGATGGAGTGGCCGGCGACCCTCGACCTCGTGCTCGGCCTGATGACCGACCGGACCGTGGTCGTCCCCGGCCACGGGCAGCTCGTCGACAAGGCGTTCGTGCAGGACCAGCGCGCGGAGCTCGGCGTCATCGCCGAGACCATCCGCGACCTCGCGTCCCGCGGCGTCCCGGTCGACCAGGCGCTCGAGGTCGGCGACTGGCCCTGGGAGCCGGAGCGCCTGCAGAGCGCGGTCCGGCTCGGGTACGAGCACCTCCCGCGCAGCCAGAAGCGCCTGCCGCTCGTCTGAGCCCCACCCCCACGGGGCTGGCCGGCCACGGGGAGCACCGGTAGGACGGTGGGATGAGCGATGACAACGCCCCCGACCCGGCCCAGTCGACCCAGAACCCCGAGGCGTCGAGCGGCACCAGCCCGGCCGACGACGACCACTCCGGCAGCACCGCGTCCCCGGACGAGGCCACGCTCGGCGGGATCTCCGACGACCAGCTGCCCGACGACCTGCAGCCCGGCGAGGACAACCCGCTCGCCGAGCCTCTGGACCCCGACGCGGAGGAGACCAAGAGCCGCGAGGAGCTCGAGATGGACGCCACCCAGGAGGACCTGGGCAAGCCGCCGGTCGAGTCGTCGGAGGACGACGAGGAGCCCGCGGGCGACGCCAACGAGGGCGACGGCGCCGAGGGCGCCGGGATCAGCGGCGGCTGAGCCCCTAGACCCGGGTGTGCGCCAGCCAGCCGAAGAAGACGACCCAGCAGGCCACCACGAACAAGATGATCAGCAGCGCGAAGCCCCAGTCGACGAGGAACGGGAGCCGGACCGGGCGCGGGACGCCGTCCTCCACGTAGTCGCCCTTGAGGCGCGCGACCATGCGCTCCCACAGCGTCCCGCGGTCCAGCACCACCGGCGTCGTCGCGACGCTCGCGCCCTCACCCGTCGTGCTCGTCGATCCGTCTGCTGTCGCGCGTGTCTGCACGGCGTGCCACCCCCAGGTCCGAGTTCCGAGTGCCTAACGTAGACCAGTGCCTGCCGACCGATACGGAACTGACGTGCTCTCCACCGACTGGCGCCGTCCCGCCAAGGGCCGGGCCGTCGAGGTGCCCACCGAGATGGGCATGGTGGTCGAGGAGGTGACCACCGACTGGTGCGGCGAGGTCGTCGCCGTCGACCGCGACATCGACACGCTGACGCTGGAGGACCGGCGCGGCAAACGGCGTACGTTCCCGCTCGGCCCCGGCTTCCTGCTCGAGGGCAAGCCGGTGATCCTCACCCGTCCGGTGCGCGCGGGCGCGCCGGCTGCCCCCACCCGTACGGCGTCGGGCTCGATCGCGGTCGCCGGCGCGAAGGCGCGGGTCGCCCGGCAGAGCCGGATCTTCGTCGAGGGTCGCCACGACGCCGAGCTCGTGGAGAAGGTCTGGGGCGACGACCTGCGCATCGAGGGCGTCGTCGTGGAGTACCTCGGCGGCGTCGACGACCTCGCCGACCACCTGCGCGACTTCCGCCCGGGCCCCGAGCGCCGGGTCGGCGTGCTGGTCGACCACCTCGTGCCGGGGTCCAAGGAGGCGCGGATCGCGCAGGGCATCGCGCGCTCCCCGATCGGCAAGCACGTCCTGGTGGTGGGCCACCCGTTCATCGACATCTGGCAGGCGGTCAAGCCCGACCGGCTCGGCATCGCGGCCTGGCCGCACGTCCCGAAGGGCATCGACTGGAAGAAGGGCACCTGCCAGCAGCTCGGCTGGCCGCACCGCGACCAGGCCGACATCGCCCGCGCCTGGAAGCACGTGCTCGGCCGCGTGACCTCCTACGCCGACCTCGACCCCGCCCTGCTCGGCCGGGTCGAGGAGCTGATCGACTTCACGACCCAGCCCTGAGCGCAGCGAAGGGCTGACGAGGTCGGGAGGTTGAGGAGGGCTCGGCCAGACCCGAGCGGAGCGAGGGACTGGCGAGCCCGTCTCGAGACCCGCGGGACGGCGGGGGCAATCAGTCGACGAGGTCCCGGACCACGGCGTCGGCGAGCAGCCGACCGCGCGGCGTGAGCACGAGGCGCTCGGCGGCGAGCTCGACGAGACCGTCGGCGACGAGTCGGGCGACCTGCGCGCGGCCGGTGGCCTCGAGCGCCGACACCGGCAGGCCCTCGACCAGCCGGATCTCCAGCAGCACCCGCTCGACGCGCTGGTCGCGGTAGCCGAGCACCTCGCGGGCCAGCGCCGGGGAGACACCGCGGGCCAGCCGCTCGGCGTAGGCCGCCGGGTGCTTGACGTTCCACCACCGGGTGCCGCCGACGTGGGAGTGGGCGCCCGGCCCGACGCCCCACCAGTGGCCACCGGTCCAGTAGAGCAGGTTGTGCCGGCACCAGTGGTCGGGCGAGGTGGCCCAGTTCGACACCTCGTACCAGCCGAGACCGGCGGCTCCGAAGCGCTCGTCGGCGAGCTGGTACTTGTCGGCCAGGTCGTCCTCGTCGGGCATCGGCAGCTCGCCGCGCGCGACCTGGCGCCCCATCGCGGTGCCGTCCTCGACGATGAGCGAGTAGGCGGAGACGTGGTCGGGCTCGCAGGCGAGCGCTGCGTCGACCGAGGTCTCCCAGTCGGCCAGCGACTCCCCCGGCGTGCCGTAGATGAGGTCGAGGCTGACGTCCTCGAAGCCCGCCTGCCGCGCCCACTGCACCGCCGCCGGGACCCGCATCGGGTCGTGGGTGCGGTCCAGCGTGCGCAGGACGTGGTCGACGGCCGACTGCATGCCGAAGCTGATCCGGTTGAAGCCGGCGGTGCGCAGCTCCTCGAGGTCCCACGCGGCGACGCTGTCGGGGTTGGCCTCGGTGGTGATCTCGACGTCGTCGACCAGCCCGAACTCCGCGGCCGCGCTCGCCACGATCGCGCCGAGGTCGGCGGGCTTCAGCAGGGTCGGGGTGCCGCCGCCGAAGAAGATCGTCTCGATCGGGACGTCGCGGTGCCCGAGCACCTGCCGGGCGAAGCGGATCTCGCGGATCGCGGCCTCGGCGTACGACGAGCGGCTGGCGCCGACCTCGTCCCCCAGCTCGTGGGCGGTGTAGGTGTTGAAGTCGCAGTAGCCGCACCGCACGCTGCAGAACGGCACGTGGACGTAGAGGCCGAACGGCTTGCGGCCGAACTCGGCCCATGCCTCGTCGGGCAGCAGGCCGTCCTCGGGGGCGACGTCGCCGTCGGGTTGAGCGGGGGGCACGCGGGTATCCAACCACGCGGGCACCCCCGCTCAGCAGTCCCGGTGGCTCAGGCGTACATCTCCTCGATGAGGGCCTGGTGGTTGTCCTCGACGACGTTGCGCTTGACCTTCATCGAGGGGGTGAGCTCACCCGACTCGACCGTGAGGTCGTGGTCGAGGAGCTTCCACTTCTTGATCGTCTCCCAGCGGTTGAGGTGGCTGTTGAGGTCGTCGACGTAGTCGCCGACCATCTTCTGCACCGCGTCGGAGCGGACGATGTCGGTGTAGGACGCGCCCTCCATGCCGTTCTCCGCGGCCCAGCCGGCCATCGCGTCCGGGTCGAGGGTCACCAGCGCGACGCAGTAGTTGCGCTCGTTGCCGAAGACCATGAACTGGCTGGCGTAGGGGCACACGGCCTTGAACTTCGACTCGATCGCGGGCGGCGCGATGTACTTGCCGCCGGAGGTCTTGAACAGCTCCTTGATGCGGCCGGTGATGACGAGGTGGCCGTCGGCGTCGAGCGCACCCTTGTCACCGGTGTGCAGCCAGCCGTCGGAGGTCAGCGTGCGCGACGTCTCCTCCGGGAGGTTGTGGTAGCCGTCCATGACGCCCGGCCCCTTGATCATGATCTCGTCGTTGTCGCCGAGCTTGACCTCGCTGCCGGGGAACACCGGCCCCACCGTGCCGAACTTGTTGGCGTCGGGGTGGTTGACGAACGACCCGGCCGACGTCTCGGTGAGGCCGTAGCCCTCGAGGATCGTGATGCCCGCCGCGCCGAACCACTCGGCGATGTCGCGGTTGAGCGCCGCGGCGCCCGAGATGAAGAAGCGGACCCGTCCGCCGAAGCGGTCGCGGATCTTGGTGAAGACCAGCTTGTCGAACAGGCCGTGCTGCACCTTGAGCGCCAGCGGCACCGACTGCCCCTCGCGCTTGCGCCGCTCGACCTCGAGGCCGACCTCGAAGGCCTTCTTGAAGATCTTCTCCTTGGCGCCGCCCTCGGCGGCCTGCATGGTCACGATGCGACCGTGCGCCTTCTCGAAGATGCGCGGGGCCGCGCCCATGAAGGTCGGCTTCACGACGCCCAGGTTGTCGACGATCTTGTCGACCCGCCCGTCGATCGCAGCGGCGAAGCCGCAGGCCATCTGCGTCGACATCAGCACCTTGCCGAACGAGTGCGCCATCGGCAGCCAGCGGAACTCCAGGTCGCTCTCCGACAAGATGCCCTGCGCCCGGATCGCCTCGCCCTCGTAGACCCACGACGAGTGCCGCAGCCGCACGCCCTTGGGCCGGCCGGTGGTGCCGGAGGTGTAGATGAGGGTGGCGAGCTGGTCGGGACGGATCGCCTGCGAGGTGGTGCGCACGACGTCGGGCTGCTCGGCGAGCTTCTGGGCACCGAGCGCGGCGAGGTCGTCGAGGGTGATCACCCAGTCGCCGTCGGCCTTGCCGTCGAACGTCACGACCTTGCTGACGTGCGGCAGCTCGGCGCGGTGCGCGGTGAGCTTGGCGAGCTGCTCGTCGTCCTCGGCGAACACGACGTGGCTCTCGGAGTCGCCGAGGATGTAGACGGTGTCCTCGGCGTTGGTGCTCGGGTAGACCGTCGTGGTGGCGCCGGCGGCGCACATGATCGCCAGGTCGGCCAGGATCCACTCGTAGCGGGTGCCGGACGCGATGCCGACGCGCTGCTCGGGCTGCACGCCCAGTGCCATCAGACCGGCGGCGAGCGCCTCGACGCGGTCACCGGCCTGCTTCCAGGTCACCGACTCCCACGCCTCCCCGCGGGGGAACCGGAAGGCCTCGGCGTCGGGGGTCGCGGTGACCCGGTCGAAGAACTGCACGGCGACGTTGGCCGGCATCGTGTCGAGGAAGCTGGTGTCGATCGGGACCGCCATCTGTGACTCACTCATTCCGTCGGGGCGAGGCGCGCGCACGCCTCGTTGCGGGTGGGGCTGCTGACTTGGGCTGTAACCTAGATCACTGGGTTTACCCGGCGGTAGCAAACTCGCCCATTTCGTCCGCCTGACGGGACCGCACCGGCCGTGAGGTCAGTCCTGCACGGCCTTGGTGATCGCGATGCACCGGGTGATCCAGTCCTGCTCGTCGGCGTCGAGCGCGCGGCCGGCGGCCCGGGCGTCCTGCACGGTCCAGCCGGCGTTGACGACCATCCGCACCACGACCCAGTCACGCGCCCGCTCCTCGTCGAGGCCGCCCGCGTCGACGAGGGCGTGGAAGCGGCGGCGCAGCCCGTCACGCAGCGAGCCGACGGCGAGCGGCCCGGTCAGCTCGTCCATCCGGTTCCACAGCATCGGCGCCGGCTCGTAGTGCGGGTCGCCGGCCATCGGCTTGGGGTCGATCGCGAGCCACTCCCCCGCGTCGTCGGCCAGGACGTTGGCGTAGTGCAGGTCGCCGTGCACGACGACCGGGTCCGGGGCGTCGGCCAGCAGGTCGCGCCCGAGGGACAGCGCCTGCTCGACGTAGCGACGCGGGACCGGGATGTCGCGGCCGAGGTCGTCGAGCTCGCGCAGCCACCGCTCGACGTACGACGCGACGCTCGCCAGCTGGGGCAGCGCCGGCACGTGCAGGCGGCCGTAGAGCCCGCCGACGACCTCGCAGGCCTCGACGTCCCAGGCGTCGGCGAGGTCGGGCCCCGGCAGCCAGTCCAGCAGCAGCGCCCGGCGGCGCGGGTCGGCCCGGCGCAGGCGGACCGCGCCGTCGCCGCCCCACCGCTGCAGGGCCAGGCCCTCGTGCCGCGACTCGTCGTCGCCGTCGAAGGTGACCTTGAGGCCGCCGGGCACCCCGTCGGCGTCGGTGACCGGGACGACGAGCGAGCAGTAGCCGTGCCGGCTCGGGCCGGTCGGCGCCAGGTGCCACTCGTGCAGCAGGTCCGCGGCGAGCCGCGGCAGCCGGTCGAGCCAGGCGCCCCAGTCCTCGCCGAGCGCGCGCTGGTCGAGCAGGTCGTCGGGGATGGTGACGGGCACGACGCGAGCCTAGGCTGGGCGGCATGAGGGAGCAGCCGTGGTCCGACGAGCAGGCGACGCACGGCAGGATCCTCGTGCTGAGCGACAACCCGATCGCCCGCGCGATCGCGGCGATCGCCGCGACCGTCGGCCGTGACGTCGTGGTGGTCGCCGAGGACGACGGTGGGCCGGGGCTCGACCCACGACCCGGCGACGCCGTGGTGCTGTGCGACCACGACGCCCCGGACGCTCCGGCGGTGCTGCGCGCCGCGCTCGCCTCGGAGGCGGCCTACGTCGCGATGATGGCCAGCCGGCGCCGTGCGGCCGGCCTGGTCGAGCAGCTGCGCGAGGAGGGCGTGGACACCACCACGCTGCACGTGCCGGCCGGGCACGACCTCGGGGGCAAGGGGCCCGGGGAGATCGCGCTGTCCGTGGTCGCCGAGGTCGTCGCCGAGTCCTACGGCCGCTCCGGCGGACCGATGCGCGGCTGAGACGTGCCGCTCACCTGGGACGACCTGGCGGCCGCGGCGCTCGCGCGTCAGTTCCCCGACGACCCGGCAGACGACCGTCCGGGTGAGGTCGCGTCGCACGCCGCGCTCATCGGGCCGGTGCAGTCCCAGACCGCGCGCTCGCCCTTCCTCGCCCTCGCCGCCCGGTTCCCCGGCACCACCCGGGCCGAGGTCGAGGACGCCTACGACGCGGGGACGCTGGTGCGCGGCAGCACCGTGCGCGGGACCGTGCACACCGCGACACCGGCGCAGTACGCCGCCCTCGGTGCTGCCACGCGCGTCGGCCAGCGCACCCTCTGGCGGCGGCTGCTGCGCCTCGAGCGGTCGCGGCTCGAGGACCTGTGGGACGACACCGAGGCGTTCGCCGACGCGTGGCGCACCCCCGACGAGCTCCAGCAGCACCTGCACGCGTGGCTGGTGGAGCACGAGGGTCGCGACGACGTGACCGGGACGCAGCAAGGGCGCTACCTCGCCTTCGGCCACGGTGGGCTGGTGCGCCGCCCGGTCAACGGCGACTGGGCGGGGCAGGGCGCGCCGGAGTACCGCACCCTGCGCCCGGACGTGGCAGCCACGCTGGGCGACGCCGCGCTGCTCCACCTGCGCAGCCACGGCCCGGCGTCGCGGCACGACCTCGCGTGGTGGTCCGGGCTCGGGCTCCGGGTCGTCGACGGGCTGCTCGCCGACCTCGGCGAGCTGGTCTGCGAGGAGGGACCGGACGGCAGGACCTACGTCGACCTGCCCGGCTCCCCGGCACCCCGCGGGGTCGACGGCGTGCGGCTGCTCCCCGAGTTCGACGCCCTGATGTGCGGCTACGAGCCCTCCGCCCGCGTGCGCTTCGCCGAGGCCCACCACCTCCAGCGGCTGTGGTCGGGCGCGAACGGGCTGCTGCTGCCGCCGCTGCTCGTGGACGGCCGGATCACCGGCTACTGGCGCTCGACCGGCACCACCCGTCGCCGCCCGCTCGAGGTCGTGTGGTTCGCGCGCACCCGGCGCCCGCGCCGCGACGAGCTCGACGCACCGGTCGCCGCGCTGGAGGCGGCGCTCGACATCACCGTCACCACCCTCACCTTCACCCGCGAGGACGTCCCGCGTCCCTGACCTCCGCGGCGACAGCGCCATCGTGGCCCGCGCCCGGGCCGGGTCCTCGGTGAGGAAGTAGTGGTCGACCCCGGGCGTGGTGTCGTGCACCACCCGCACCCCGGCCGCGCGCAGCCGGGTGGCGTACGCATCGCCCTCGGCCCGCAGCACGTCGCGCTCGGCCGTCAGGACGACCGCCGGCGGCAGCCCGGCGAGGTCGTCGGCCAGCAGCGGTGACGCGTACGGCTCGCGGCGGGACGCCGGGTCGGGCAGGTAGACCCGGCGCACCAGCCGGCGCAGGTCCGGCGAGATCATGCCGCGGTCGTCGTCGCGCGGATCGGCGGAGAGGTCGAGCGCCGGGATGCCGAGCACCTGGAGCGTCGGCGTGAACGAGCCGGTGTCACGGGCCTGCAGCGCGACCGACGCCGCCATCCCGCCGCCGGAGCTGAAGCCGCCGACCGACACCGGCGTCCCGTCGGCGGCGAGCGCGGCAGCGACGTCGTGGGCCTGGTGCTGGGCGACCGGGTAGGCGACCCGCGGGGCGACCTCGAAGTCCACGTTGGCCACGACGACGCCAGCGGTCGCGGCGAGGTAGCGGCACCACCAGTCGTCCATCCCCGGGTGCCGCATCAGCCACGCCCCGCCGTGCAGGTGGACGTGCACCGGGAGGTCGCCCGGACCGGGTCGGTGGAGGTGGACCGGGACCGGCCCGTGACGGGTCGCGACCGTCGTCCGCTCCGGACGCGGCAGGTCGTCCCGGCGAAGCGCAGTCCCTCGCCGTAGGACACGGTGAAGCGGGCGGTGGCGCGGATGGCCTCGACGCGGAGGCGGTCGGCGAGTCGCACGCCGGGTCTTCGCCGCGGTGGCCGGACCGGATGGGTCAGGAGCGCTCGACGGTGACGACCGCGACCGTGCAGCGTCCGGCGACCTCGCCCGGTCCGACGACGAGGCTGCGGGCGTCGGGGCCGGTGAGGACGTAGGCCGCCTGGTCGTCGGCCAGTGGCAGGGCGGAGCCGCGGCCGAGCTCGAGCACCGTCACGTGGGTCGAGACCCCCGGGTCGGCGACGACGTTGAGCGCGCGCACCGGACCCCCGGGCAGCCGCGCCTCGACGGCGTCGTCGCCGGAGAACGCGAACGGGCGCTGCGGCTCGACGACGGCCGGCTGGCCGGCGACCAGCAGGTCGAGGACGGTGCCCTCGACGAGCGTCAGCAGCCGGCGACGGCCCGGGAACGCCGAGAACGGACCCTCGGTCGCGATGTCGGCGAGGCTGATCCGCCAGGCGCCGTCGTCGGCGACCAGCAGCTCACGGGTCGTACCTGCCCCGTTGGCCCACGGCTGCGGCGCGACCTCGTCGCTCCGGACGACCCGGGCCACTACTTCTTGCCGGCCTTCTCCGCGGGCTGCGTGGTCGACAGCGCGGCGACGAACGCCTCCGGCGGGACCTCGACGGAGCCGATGTTCTTCATCCGCTTCTTGCCGGCCTTCTGCTTCTCCAGCAGCTTGCGCTTGCGGCTGATGTCACCGCCGTAGCACTTGGCGAGGACGTCCTTGCGGATCGCGCGGATGGTCTCGCGGGCGATGACGCGAGCGCCGATGGCGGCCTGGATCGGGACCTCGAACTGCTGGCGCGGGATCAGGTCCTTGAGCTTGCCGGCCATCATCACGCCGTAGGAGTACGCCGCGTCGCGGTGGATGATCGCGCTGAACGCGTCGACCGGCTCGCCCTGGAGCAGGATGTCGACCTTCACCAGGTCGGCGGCCTGGTCGCCCGAGCGCTCGTAGTCGAGCGAGGCGTAGCCCTTGGTGCGCGACTTGAGCTGGTCGAAGAAGTCGAAGACGATCTCGCCCATCGGCAGCGTGTAGCGCATCTCGACGCGGTCCTCGGAGAGGTAGTCCATCCCCTGGAGGCTGCCGCGCTTGAGCTGGCACAGCTCCATGATCGTGCCGATGAAGTCCGACGGCGCGAGGATGGTGGCCTTGACGACCGGCTCGCGGACCTCGGCGACCTTGCCGTCGGGGTACTCGCTGGGGTTGGTGACCTCGTGCTCGGCGCCGTCGTCCATGACGACCTGGTAGACCACGTTGGGCGCGGTCGAGATCAGGTCGAGGTTGAACTCGCGCTCGAGGCGGTCGCGGGTGATCTCCATGTGGAGCAGACCGAGGAAACCGCAGCGGAAGCCGAACCCGAGCGCGCCGGAGGTCTCCGGCTCGTAGGTGAGCGCCGCGTCGTTGAGCTGGAGCTTCTCCAGCGCGTCGCGCAGGCCCGGGTAGTCGTCGCCGTCGATCGGGTAGAGGCCGGCGTAGACCATCGGGTTGGGGTGCTTGTAGCCGCCGAGCGACTCGGTCGCGCCGTGGTGCTGGGAGGTGACGGTGTCACCGACGCGCGACTGGCGCACGTCCTTCACGCCGGTGATCAGGTAGCCGACCTCGCCGACGCCGATCTCGCCGGCCTTCACCGGCTCGGGGCTGATCACGCCGACCTCGAGCATCTCGTGCACCGCGTTGGTCGACATCATCTTGATCCGGTCGCGGTGGGTGAGCTTGCCGTCGACGACGCGGACGTAGGTGACGACGCCGCGGTAGGTGTCGTAGACCGAGTCGAAGATCAGCGCCCGCGGCGGGGCGTCGGCGTCGCCGACCGGGGCCGGGGTCTGCTTGACGATCTCGTTGAGGAGCGCCTCGACGCCGACGCCGGTCTTGGCGCTGGTCAGCAGCACGTCCTCCGGCTCGCAGCCGACCAGGCCGGCGAGCTCGGCGGCGTACTTCTCCACGTTGGCGCTGGGCAGGTCGATCTTGTTGAGCACCGGGATGATGTGGAGGTCGGCGCCCATGGCGAGGTAGAGGTTGGCCAACGTCTGGGCCTCGATGCCCTGGGCGGCGTCGACCAGGAGGATCGCCGCCTCACAGGCCTCGAGGCTGCGCGAGACCTCGTAGGTGAAGTCGACGTGGCCGGGGGTGTCGATCATGTTGAGCACGTAGGTGCCGGGCTCGGCCCCCTCGGCGTTGTCGGCGGGCACCGTCCAGGGCATCCGCACGGCCTGGCTCTTGATCGTGATGCCGCGCTCGCGCTCGATGTCCATCCGGTCGAGGTACTGCGCGCGCGAGGCTCGCTCGTCGACCACGCCGGTCAGCTGCAGCATCCGGTCGGCCAGCGTCGACTTGCCGTGGTCGATGTGCGCGATGATGCAGAAGTTGCGGATGACCGAGGGGTCGGTCGAGCCGGGCTGCGGCGCGTTGGTGAGGCTCACGGACTGCTTTCGGGAGTACGACGGCGGGGTCGCGCCATTCTTCCACGCAGCCCCGGCCCCGCCGAACCGACGACGCTCGCTAGCGTGCAGCGGTGACCCCGCGGACCGCAACGACGCACCTGCCCCTCGTGCCCGCCGTCGCGTTCGTGCTGGTGTGGTCGTCGGGATACATCTCCGGTCCGGCGGCCGTGCACGCCGCGGCGCCGTTCACCGTGCTGGGCTGGCGCTTCGTGCTCGCCGCGGTCATCGGCGCCACCCTCGCCCGCCTGCTGCGCCGCCCGCCCCGGATGGACCGCGCCGTCCTGGGGAGGGTGGCCGCCGTCGGCTTCGTGATGAACGCGGTCCAGTTCGGGCTGATGTACGTCGCCTTCGACCTCGGCCTCGGCGCCACGCTCGCGTCCCTGTTCCACGCGCTCAGCCCGGTGCTCACCGCCCTGCTGGCCGCCGCGCTGCTGGGTGAGCGGGTCACGCCGCTGCAGGTCGGCGGCTTCGTCGTCGGCGTGCTCGGGGTGCTCCTGGTGCTCGGCGCCGACCTCGGCCTCGCGGGCGGACCGGTCGCCGTGGCGGTCGGCTGCCTCAGCATGCTCACCCTGAGCCTGGGCACGCTCGGGCAGCGCTGGATCGGCGCGCAGCCCGACCTGCTGTGGTCGGCGGCCGTGCAGTTCGCGGTGTCGGCTCCCCCGCTGCTGGTCCTGGGCTGGCTCACCGAGGGTGCATGGCCGGTCACCGACACCCGCCAGGCCCTGGGGTCGGTGCTGTTCCTCGCCGTCGTGAACTCGATCGTCGGCCTGGTCCTGTTGTCCCTGCTGGTGCTCCGCGGCGGGTCGGGCGCCGCGGCCAGCCTGTTCTTCCTGAGCCCACCCGTGACCGCGGTGCTCGCCTGGCTGGTCCTGGACGAGACGCTCAGCGTGACCCAGCTCGTCGGCTTGGTCGTCGCCGTGGTCGGCGTCGGCGCCGCCACCCGGACCCGGCGCGCGCCGGTCCCGGTCGCGGCTCAGGACGTCGGGACCCAGTAGCGCCGCTTCACCCCGCGCACGTCCTCCAGCACGCCGCCGGCCGACTCGATGACCCGGGCGGACGGCAGGTTGGAGTCGTCGCAGGTGATCAGCGCGGGGTCGATCCCGAGCTCCCGCGCCCACGGCAGCGCCGCCTGCAGCATCGCGGTGGCGTGGCCCTCGCGCCGACGCGAGGGGCGTACGTCGTAGCCGATGTGGCCGCCGACCTCGAGGAGGAAGTCGGTGAGCCGGTGCCGGATCGCGAGCCGACCGAGGTAGGCGTCGCCGTCGACCCACCACCCGGTCGTGCACGGGACGTGCCACTCCGGGCGCGGCGAGTCCTCCAGCGCGTCGGCGCGCACCGCCTCGACGAACGCCGCGAAGCCCTCCTCGGTGTCCCAGCGCGCGCCGTGGACGTCGATCCACGCCGAAGTCTGGCTGTTCTCCACGCCCTCGCCGGTGAACTCCGCCATCGCCTCGAGGAAGGAGTCGCGGACGGAGACGGTCGGCAGGACGAGCTCGGGCATGCCGCAGTTCTACCCGCCCGCCCGACGTCGCCTCCACCGATATCCGGTGGGGGTGGCGGGACTCGTGGGGAAGGATGCGCCCATGTCCCGCACGCCCCTGGCCCCGTACCCCGTCCCGCACGAGGCGACCGCGCGCCGCCTCGAGTGGGCGTTCCTGCCGCCGAACCTGCGGGCCTACGTCGAGCGCCGGTGCGGCTCCCCCGTGGTCGAGGCGATCTCGCAGACGACCGGGTTCACCCCGGGCTTCGCGTCGGTCCTGGTCTGCGAGGACGGCTCGCGCCACTTCGTGAAGGCGGCGTCGGTGAAGGCCCAGCGGCTGTTCGCCGACGCCTACCGCGAGGAGGCCCGCAAGCTCGCCGCGCTCCCGGAGGGGGTGCCCGCGCCGCGGCTGCAGTGGCTGCTCGACGACGACTGGGTGGTGCTCGGGATCTCCTACGTCGGGGGCCGCCCGCCGCAGCGCCCCTGGGTCGCCGACGAGCTCGACGCCGTGCTCGACGCCCTGGAGGTCGTCGCCGACACCACCACCCCGCCGCCGGCCGACCTCGACCTGGACGTGGCCGCCGACGACTTCGCCTCCCTGCCCGAGGGCTGGGCGCAGGTCCGTGCGCACCGCACCGACCTCGACGCCGACCACCTCGCCGAGGCCGAGGCCCTCGCCCGGCGCCACGCGGAGGTCGTCGGCGGCGACACGCTCGTCCACACCGACGTCCGCTCCGACAACGTCCTGCTCACCGCCGACGGCCGCGCGCTGGTCGTGGACTGGAACTTTCCCGTCCGCGGCGCGGCCTGGTTCGACTCCTTCGCCGCCCTCATCGCGCCGCGCGGCGAGGGCATCGACGTCGACGCCGTGATCGCGTCGCGCCGCCTCCTGCGCGACGTGCCCGCCGAGGCCCTCGACATCGCCCTCGCCCTCTACGTCGGCTACTTCCTGTCCCAGTGCGAGCAGCCGGTCCCGCCGACCTCCCCGCACCTGCGCGACCACCAGCGCTGGCAGGGCGAGGTGTGCTGGGACTGGCTGTGCGAGCGCCGGGGCTGGTCGTGACCGCACCCCGCGCGGTCGGGGTGCGCCTGCCCTACGCCGCGGTGCCCGCCCGCGTCCGCGACTGGGTGGACGCCACGCTCGGCTCCCCCGTCGTCGCGACGGCCGAGCAGGTCGGCGGGATGTCGCCCGGCTGCGCCACCCGGCTGACGTGCGCCGACGGCACCCGCGCCTTCGTCAAGGCGGTCGGCGACGAGCTCAACCCCGACACGCCGGGGCTGTTCCGCCGCGAGGTCGGGGTGCTCACCCACCTCGGCGCGCACGACCTCTGGGCCGGGCTGCTGGCGTCGTACGACGACGGCCGCTGGGTCGCGTTGGTGGTCGAGGACGTCGAGGGCCGGCACCCGGACTTCACCGACGACGGCGAGCTCGCCGACGTGCTGGCGGCGACGGACGGCCTCGTCGAGGCGCTGGCCGGCCGGGAGCTGCCCGATGCGGTCGACCTCGTCCAGGTGCCCACGCTCCTCGGGCGGTGGGCCGACTCGCTCGACTCGCTGCCGACCGCGGCGCCGGACGTGCCGGTGCCGGCCTGGCTGCGCGCGGACCGTCGCGACTGGGCCGCGGTGCTGCGCCGCGAGGCGGAGCTGCCGATGGAGCAGGTCGTCCACTGGGACATCCGCGTCGACAACCTGCTGCGCCGCCCCACGGGCGAGATCGTCTTCGTCGACTGGGGCGTCGCCGCCCGCGGCCCCGCGTGGGCCGACCCGCTCATGGCCCGCCTCGAGCGGGTCGAGGACCCGGGGTTCGACCGGTCCGTCGCGGCCTCGCCCGCCCTCGCGGCAGCCGGCGACGACGTGGTCACCGCCTTCCTCGCCGGCTTCGGCGCGCACCTCGCGATCCGCTCGACGGTGGCCGTCGACGTCAACCTGCCGACCCTCAACGATTTCCGGATCCGGGAGTCGGCGCGCATGCTGGGTGCCGTCGCGAGGCGTACGGGTCGGCACCCCGCCTGAGCGATTTGGGCGCCCGCACGGCCTGCCGGTAGAGTTCCTCCCTGCGTGTCCGGCACCCGACCCTCCCCGCGCTGGTTCCTGGGAGGGGTTGCCAGGCAGCCGACAAGCACCAGACTTTCCGAAACCGGACGAGCACCCAAGGATCCACACGTGGCGAACATCAAGTCCCAGATCAAGCGCAACAAGCAGAACGAGAAGGCGCGTCAGCGCAACCAGGCCGTGAAGTCGCGCCTGAAGACCGCCGTCCGCAAGTTCCGCGAGCTGTCCGAGGCCGGCGACAAGGACGCCGCCGTGGCTGCCGGTCGCGACGCGATGAAGCAGCTCGACAAGGCCGCCTCGAAGGGCGTCATCCACGCCAACCAGGCCGCGAACCGCAAGTCGTCGATCGCCAAGAAGACCGCCGCGCTCTGATCGCAGCCGTCCCGCCGAGCACCCGCCCTCGTGGCGGGTGTTCTGCATTTCGGGGCCGCGCGGCCCCGGGGGTCAGCGGCCCTCGCGCAGACCGGCGACGGTGAGCACGAGCCGCTCCAGGGTGTAGGACGCGTCGTGCGCGCGTCCCTTGATGTCGGCGTCGGCGGTCGCGACGGCCCGCACCGCGGCGGCGATCGCGTCGGGACTCCACGCGCGGGACTGGTCGCGCACCGTGCGGACCTTCCACGGCGGCACGCCGAGCTCACGGGCCAGGTCGGCGTCGCGGGCACCGCGCGGCGCCCCGAGGTAGCGGGCGATGCTGCGCGCGGACGCCGCCATCGCCGAGGTGACCAGCACCGTCGCGGTGCCGGCGTCGAGCGCCCAGCGCAGCTCCTCCAGCGCCTGCGCGCGCCGTCCGGCGAACGCGGCGTCGGCGACCGTGAACGACTTCGCCTCGGCCCGTCCGCCGAAGTAGCGCTGGACCTTCTCGACGGTGAGCTGCTCGTCGGGGAAGTCGTTGGTGAGCTGGTCGGCGGCGGCCGCCAGGGAGCGCAGGTCGCTGCCGACGGCCTGGACGAGGAACGACGCCGCCTCGGGCGCGATCCGGGCGCCGTGGGAGGCCACCTCGGAGGTCACGAAGGCCGGCATCCCGGAGGCCTTCACCTCCTCGGACTTCACCTCGGTGACGGCCGGGAGCTTGCGCAGCTTGGTCAGCACGCCGCTGCCCTTCTGCCCGCCGCCGTGGACCAGCACCAGGGCGACGTCGTCGGACGGGGCCGCGCAGTAGCCGAGGAGACCGTCGACCGACTCGTCCGGGAGGTCCTCGAGGCCGCGCACCACGACGCAGCGGATCGAGGAGAAGAGCGAGGGCGCGGACATCTCGCCGAGCGAGGCCAGGGTGAGCTCGGAGGCCTGCGACTCGGCCAGCTCGGCGTCGCCGTCGTGGGCCCGGACCGCGTCGCGCACCGAGGAGACCGTGCGTGCCGACAGGTACTCCTCCTTGCCCGTCACGAGGACGACGTGGCCGAGGACCTGAGCGGCGGAGGGGGTGCGTGCCATGGTGCGGCGATCCTATCGGCGGGTGGCGACACCCACCTCGCCCTCCCGCACCACGACCGCGACGTCGCCCGAGAGGTCGGTGCGCCACACCCGCGCCCCGGCGGCGGTGAGCGCGGCGACCAGGTCGGGCGACGGGTGCCCGTAGTCGTTGTCCTCCCCCACCGACACCAGGGCGACCCCGGCCCCCAGCGAGGTGAGCCAGTCCAGGTCCTGATGGCGGCTGCCGTGGTGCGGGACCTTCAGCACGTCGACGGCCAGGCCCGGCAGGTCGCGGGCGAGCGCCGCCTGCGCCGACGGCTCGACGTCGCCGGTGAGCAGCACCCGCAGGCCACCGACCTCCGCCAGCAGCACCACGCTGCTGTCGTTGGGCGCGCTCTCCCCCGCCTCGCCGAGAGTGGCGCCCGGCCGCGGCCACACCGTCTGCAGAGTGACCTCGCCGACCCGCCGGGTGAGGCCGTACGCCGCCACCGACGGCGCGCTGCCCGCCTCCGATGCCGTCGTCTCGCCGACCACCCGCACGCCGCCGGCCGGCTCGAGCAGCGAGGTCGTCTCGACGTCCCCGACCCGCCGCCCGTCGAGCACCCCCTCGATGCCGTCGACGTGGTCGGCGTGGAAGTGGGTGAGCACGACGAGGGGCACGGCGGTCACCCCCAGCCGGTCGAGGCACCCGTCGATGGCCTGCGGGTCGGGGCCGGCGTCGACGACGACGGCCGCTCCGGCCCCGGCGCGCAGGACCAGCCCGTCGCCCTGCCCGACGTCGCAGGCCACCAGCACCCAGCCCGCCGGCGGCCACCCGGGCGTCGGCGGGCGCACCAGCACCGACACCACGAGCAGGCCGGTGCAGGCCAGCGCCGACCCGGGTCTGCCCAGCACGCGCGGCGCCAGCAGCACCGCCACCACGCACCCCACCACCAGCGCGGCCAGCGCCACGGGGCCGGTGCCCCAGGCCACCGCCGCCGTCGGCACGTCCGCCCCTGCCCGGGCGACGGCGATGATCCACCCCGCCGACCAGGCGGCAGGGGCCGCGGCGACGACTCCGGCCGGGTGCCAGGCCAGCCCGACGAGACCGCCGGCGAGGCCGAGGACGGTCGCCGGCGCGACGGCCGGGGCGGCGACCAGGTTGGCGACGACCGCGACCAGGCTGACCTGACCGGACAGGCCCGCCACGACCGGGGTGCAGGCCACCTGCGCCGCCAGGGGCACCGAGACCGCCTCGGCCACCCAGCGCGGCGTCCACCGCGCCAGCGCGTCGCGCCACACCGGCGCGAGCAGCAGGATCCCCGCCGTGGCGAGGGCTGACAGCGCGAACCCGGCGGTGGTGGCCAGCCGGGGCCACACGAGGAGCAGCACGAGGACGGCGACCCCGAGCCCGCGCGCGCCGCGGGAGCGTCCGTTGCTGCCCATCCCGACCAGCGCCACCGTCCCCATCGCGGCGGCCCGCACCACGCTCGGCTCGGCGCGGGCCGTGACCACGAAGCCGACGATCCCGACGGCGGCGAGGAGGTGCAGGCCCCGCCCGCGGAGCCCGAGCCAGCGCCCGAGCACCAGCAGGAAGCCGACGACGAGGGTGAGGTTGGTCCCGCTCACCGCGAGCAGGTGGGTGAGGCCGGTCGTGCGGAAGTCGTCGGCGAGGTCGGGGTCGAGGCCGCCGTCGTCGCCCACCACGAGCGCCGGCACCAGCTCGCGGGCGTCGGCGTCCCGGCCGGCGACGACCGCGCGAACGGAAGCGCGGAGGGCCGCCGCGCCGTCCCACCACGCCCGCGGTGGTGCGACGACGCTCGGCTCACCCAGTGGGCGTACGAGCGCGGCCTCGCCGTCGGTGGCCGGGACCAGCCGGGCCGAGGTGTCCAGCACCGTGCCGAGCGGCAGCCGCGGCCAGTCGGCGTCGGCCATCACGACGACCGGGACGTCGAGCGTCCAGGCCCGGCCGCGGCCCGCCACCCTCCGCACGCGCGCCTCGACCACCTGCACCTCGCCGAACCGCCCGGCCACCACACGTACGTCCGAGGTGAGCGTGAGCCGGAGGTCCACCACCGCTCGCTCGTCGGCCAGCCGCGCCACCGGCGAGGTGGACACCACGACCTGCTGCAGCGCGGCGACCCCGGCGACGGCGACGAGGGCCGCCAGCGGTCCGAGCCACCCGGGCGCGCAGCGGCCACGCCGGACGGCGGCCACCACCGCGAGCGTCAGGAGCGCCACCACCGCGAGCGCGACCCGCCCCGGCAGGAGCAGCGCCAGCAGTGCTCCGCCCCACGCGCCGGCGCCGAGCGCGAGCGCTCGCAGGTCGGGCACGGCCGACGCGGTCAGAGGGTGACGAGCGGCGCGAGGTCGGCGAGCGTCGCCTCACCGATGCCGTCGACCTCGAGCAGCTCGTCGACCGACGTGAACCCTCCGTGCTCGGTGCGCCAGGCGAGGATCGCTCCCGCAGTGACCGGCCCGACCCCCGGGAGCGTGTCGAGCGCCGCCTCGTCGGCGGTGTTGAGGTTGACCAGCGGTCCCCCTCCGGCCGGCGGCGGGGCGAGCGCACCGGTGGGAGGTGTCGGGGCGGCCGCGCCGACCAGGATCTGCTCGCCGTCGACCAGCGGCCGGGCGAGGTTGAGCGACGACAGGTCGACGCCGCGCCTGGCTCCGCCGGCGGCCTCCAGCGCGTCGACGACGCGCGACCCGGGCGGCAGGACCGCGATCCCCGGTCGCCGGACCTTGCCGGCCACGTCGACCACCACCTCGACGGCGTCCGGTCCGTCCCCTGCGCCGTCGGCGCCCTCCACGCCTCCCGCGTCCGCCGCCCCGTCCGGCAGCGTCGCGAGCGGCGACGGGTCGCCGGCCCCCGAGGTCACCGCCGGCTCCAGCGCCGGCTCCAGCGCCACCGGCTCGGCCTGGTCGCGGACCGCCCACCACGCGGCGAGCCCGACCGCTGCGGCGACCAGCAGCGAGACGACGGCCAGGTGCAACGGTCCGAGCTGGAGTCCCCCGACCCGGAGCCGCCGCGACGCGTGCCGGCCCGGGACGGGCAGCACCACCGGCGCGGGCAGGTCCACCGGGTCGACGGGGCCGACCCCCTGACGTACGCGAGTGTGCGTGGGCCCCGCGACCGGGTCGGGGTGGCTGCCGGGCTCGCTGCGCACGGCCGCCAGCTCGGCGCTCAGGGTCGCCAGCCGCCGCGACACCGCCTCGGCGTGCTCGGAGGAGGACTGGGACCGTCGCATGCCTCCACGCTAGGAAGCGCGGACCGCCCGCCGACAGGGGTCGCGAGCGATCTGTGGACGAACCGGTCAGGCTCTCGCTGAACATGTCGGCCCGTGCACGGCCTGACATGTTCAGCGATCGCCGGTCAGCCGGGGATCGCTGAAAGGACGGTCAGGGGCGCGGCGAGACGCAGACCGCCACCATGCCGGGGCCGACGTGCGCGCCGAGCACCGCGCCGAGCTCACCGCACATCACCTCGCGCCCCTCGAGCCCGGTGACCAGCCGCTCGGCGAGGACCGCGGTGAGCTCGGTGGCCCGCTCGGGGTTCGCGAGGTGGGCGACGCAGACGTCGACCGGCTCGTCGCCGGCGGCCTCGACGGCGAGGTCGGCGAGCCGGGCCAGCGCGCGCGACGTCGTACGCACGCGCTCGCGCGGCACCACCCGCCCCTCGACGATCTCCAGCAGCGGCTTCACCGACAACGCGCTGCCGACCAGGGCCGCGGCCGCGCCGATGCGTCCGCCGCGACGCAGGTGCTCGAGGGTGTCGACGTAGAACAGGGAGGTCGCCGCCTGGCCGCGCGCGAGCGCCGCCTCCGCGGCCTCCTGCCCCGACCCGCCGGCGTCGAGCACGTCGGCGGCGGTGAGCGCGGCGTAGCCGGTGGCGATGCCGACCTGGCCAGAGTCGACGACGTGGACCGGCAGGTCGAGCTCGAGCGCCGCGAGCTGGGCGGACTCGAAGGTCCCGCTCATCTCGCCCGAGAGGTGCACCGAGACCACCTCCTCGGCGCCGGCCGCCTCGAGCGAGCGGTAGAGCTCGGCGAAGAGCGCCGGGGCGGGGCGCGAGGTGCTGACCGTGACGCCCGTCCGCAACGCCTCGGCGACGACGTCGGGCGTGGCACCGTCGGGTCCCTCGTCGAGCACCTGCGAGCCGACCACGACCTGGAGCGGCACGACCCGGATCCCGCGGTCCGCGGCCAGGTCGGCGGGCAGGCTGGCGGTCGAGTCGGTGACGACGACGCGGGACCGGGGGCGGGACATGGCGTGACCCTAGCGCCCGCCTCGCAGGGGGCCCGGCGACCACGGCGCAACCAGGCACCGGGTTGGATGTGCTCGTGTCCGACGCTATCGGGAGCTTCGCCGACACGCTGCGGGAGGCGATCGACCGCCGGGGACTGGCCCTGCACCGGGTCCGCGACCGGCTCGAGCACCGCGGCGTGGTGATCAGCGTGGCCACGCTCAGCTACTGGCAGTCGGGCCGCAGCGTCCCGGCCCGGCGGGGCTCCCTCGCCGCGCTGCCGCACCTCGAGGAGATCCTCGGCCTCGAGCCGGGCGAGCTCGGCGTCGCGCTCGACCGGACCCGCCCCGCGCCGGACGGGCCGCCGTGCCTCACCACGCTGTGGCCCGACCACGCCCACGTGCTCGCACGGCTCGACACCCGGTGGGACGCCGAGCTCGACCGGCTGGTGCTGCACGACCTGCTCCGGGTGGGACCCGACCGGCGGCTGGTGTCGATGACCACCCGGCAGGTGCTCCGCGCCAAGGTCGACGGTCCCGACCGGCGGGTGATCCTGCACCACCAGCGCGACTGCGCCGTCGACCTGCCGCGCATCCGCCCGGTCCGCGGCTGCACCCTCGGCCGGGTCGTACGCCGTCGTCCCGAGGGGGTCGTCGCCGCCGAGCTCGTCTTCCCCCGTCCGCTCCGGCGCGGCGAGACGGTGATGGTCGAGCACGAGCTCACGTCGGTCGGTCCCGGTCCCCTCGACCTGCGGCACGGGCGGCGGGCGCGCACGTCGATGCGGGAGTACTGCCTCGAGGTGGAGTTCGACCCGGCCGCACTGCCGGCGTCGGTGTCGGCCTACTGCGACGACGACACCTGGCCGGTCGACCTCGACCCCGCGCACACCGCCCACCTGGTGCGCTCGGACGCGCCCGGGGGCTCCGTGGGGATCAGCTGGACCTGGCCGGACGTCGGCCCGAGTTAACTGTTAACGCCCCGTGCCCCCTTGTCGGGGTGCGGTGCGAGCGGCGAGATTCTGCGCGTCCATCTTTTCTCGGGAAGGAACACCTCTCATGCGCAACCCCCACCGCCGGGCACTCGCCGGCATCGCGACGCTCGCCACCGCGGCACTGGCCCTCACCCCGGCCGCCACGCACGCCGAGCCGAGCACCGCGGCCACCGCCGCGCAGCAGGACCAGGCGCCGCTCGTCGGCTCCGCCTCCGCCGACCGCTTCATCGTGGTCATGGACGAGCAGGTCACCCAGGCCGACGTGAAGGCCGCCAAGACCGACGCGCGCGGCGACGGCGCGACGGTCGAGCACACCTACAAGACCGTGGTCGACGGCTTCGTCGCCGACCTCACCCCGGCGGCGCTCGACGCGCTCCGCGGCAACCCGGACGTCGCCCGACCGTCGGCAGCTACCTCATCGGTCGCGCCACCACCAACGTGGTGACCGACGCCGGCACCGGCTCGCCGAACCGCCTGCTGTTCGTCGGCTGACGCACCTCCTGCACCACGGCAGCGGCCCCGGGCGAGACGCCCGGGGCCGCTGTCGTACGCGGAGCGCTGGGTCAGACGACGATGTTGACCAGCTTGGGCGCGCGCACGACGACCTTGCGCACCTGCGCGCCGTCGATCGCCCGCTGCACGCCGGCGTCGGCCAGGGCCAGCGCCTCGAGGTCGGCCTCGGAGATGTCCGGGGACACCTCCAGGCGGCCCTTGACCTTGCCCTTGACCTGCACGACCGCGGTGACCGTGTCCTCGACCAGCAGCGCCTCGTCGACGGCCGGCCAGCCGGCACGGGCCACGGTCGTCTCCCTCGAGGGGTTCCGGCCCAGCCGCTCCCACATCTCCTCTGCGGTGTAGGGCGCGACCAGCGACAGCAGGACCGTCACCGCCTCCACCGCCTCGCGCACCGCCGGGTCGGCCGGGCCGCAGCCGGAGTCGATGGCCTTGCGGGTGGCGTTGACCAGCTCCATCACCCGGGCGACCATCACGTTGAAGCGGTACGTCTCGACCAGCTCCGCGGCGTCGTGGACGGTGCGGGCGGTCACCCGCCGCAGCGCCTCGTCGCCGGCGGCGACGTCGGCCCCCGGCTCGGAGGTGACGTCGCCGGACAGCCGCCACGCGCGCTGCAGGAAGCGCAGCGAGCCGTCGGGCGACATGTTGGCCCAGTCGATGTCGTCCTCCGGCGGGCCCGCGAAGACCAGGGTCAGCCGCACCGCGTCCACGCCGAAGGCCGCGAGCTGCTCCCCCAGGTTGACGCCGTTGCCCAGGGACTTGCTCATCTTCTTGCCCTGGTTGATCACGAAGCCCTGGTTCAGCTGGGCCGACCACGGCTCGCGGAAGTCGACCAGCCCCATGTCGTTCAGGACCTTGGTGAAGAACCGGCCGTACAGCAGGTGCAGCACGGCGTGCTCGACACCACCGACGTACAGGTTGGTCGGCATCCAGGCGTTGACCTTGGCGCTGTCGAAGGGCGCGTCGGCCTCGTGCGGCGAGCAGTAGCGGAACATGTACCAGGACGAGTCGACGAAGGTGTCCATGGTGTCCGTGTCCCGGGTCGCCGGGCCCCCGCAGGTCGGGCAGGTCGTGGTGACCCACTCGGTGGCGCCGCCCAGCGGAGACGTGCCCTGGGGCTTCAGGTCGGCGCCCTTCAGCATCGGCAGGGTCACCGGCAGCTGGTCGTCCGGCACCGCCACCTCGCCGTGCTCGGGGCAGTGCACGATCGGGATCGGCGCACCCCAGTAGCGCTGGCGGCTCAGCAGCCAGTCGCGCAGGCGGTAGTTGACCGCCCCGGTGCCACGCCCGTCGGCCTCCAGGCGCTCGATGATCGTGCGGATCCCGGACGCCTTGTCGGCAAGCCCGTCCAGCGGCCCGCTGTTGACGTACGTGCCGTCACCCGACGTCGCGACGCCGGAGGTCTCCGGGTCGTCCTCCCCCGGCACGTCGATGACCCGGCGCACCGGCAGGCCCATCGCGCGGGCGAAGTCCAGGTCGCGCTGGTCGTGGGCGGGGACCGCCATGATCGCGCCGGTGCCGTAGTCCGCCAGGACGTAGTCGCTCGCCCAGACCGGGACCTGCTCGCCGGAGACCGGGTTGGTCGCGGTGATGCCCAGGTCGACGCCGGTCTTCGGGCGGTCGGTGGCCAGCCGGTCGATGTCGGAGGCCTTGCGGACCTCGACCAGGTAGTCCTCCAGCGCCTGCGCGCGGTCGGGGTGCACGATCTCGGCAGCCAGCGCCGCGTCGGCGGCGACCACCATGAACGTCGCGCCGTACAGCGTGTCGGGCCGGGTCGTGTAGACCTCGACGTCGCGCTCACCGGTGGCGGTGCCCAGCGTGAAGGTGACGTGGGCGCCCTCGGAGCGGCCGATCCAGTTGCGCTGCGCAGTGACGACGCGGTCGGGCCACGTCCTCTCCAGCTCGTCCAGCCCGTCCAGCAGCTCCTGGGCGTAGTCGGTGATCTTGAAGTACCACTGGGTCAGCTCCTTCTTGGTCACCTCCGCCCCGCACCGCTCGCACTGCCCGCCCACGACCTGCTCGTTGGCCAGCACCGTCTGGTCCTGCGGGCACCAGTTGACCGGCGACTTCTTCCGGTAGGCCAGGCCGCGCTCGTGGAACTTCAGGAACAGCCACTGGGTCCAGCGGTAGTAGTCCGGGTCGGAGGTGTTGAAGGTGCGCGACCAGTCGAACGACGCGGCGTAGCGCCGGCACGACTCGATCGACTTCGCGATGTTGGCGCGCGTGTAGGTGTCGGGGTGCTCGTCGTTGCGGATCGCGGCGTTCTCCGCGGGCAGGCCGAAGGAGTCGAAGCCCATCGGGTTCAGCACCTCGTAGCCGCGCTGCCACCAGTAGCGCGCGACCACGTCGTGCAGCGCGAACACCTCGGCGTGACCCATGTGCAGGTCGCCGCTCGGGTAGGGGAACATCGTCAGCGCGTAGCGCTTCTCGCGCGGGCTGTCGTCGTCGGCGCGGAAGGGCTCCAGCTCCTCCCACACCTGCTGCCACTTCGTCTCGGTGGCCGCGACGTCGTAGGTCGCCTCGCCGTGGCCGGGGACTGCGTTGGTCTGCTCGGGATTCATCTCTCTCGCTCCTTGGGGCTCCTGCTCCTGACATGAAAAAACCCCTCACGCATGGAGGGGTGGCCGCGATGACTGCCTGGACGGTGGGTCAGCGCGGCTGTCGAAGGAGCAGGATCTGCGACGGCACACGACCATCGTAGCCCCTCGCCGCGCGATACTGCCCGGGTGACCGGTGCAGACCTCAGCAGGTACGACGACTGGCTCGACTTCCTGCGCGGCCTGCCCGCGCTGGTCCCGCAGGTGCGCGTGGTGGTGGTCAGCGGCTCCGCAGTGACCGGCGGCCACGACGACCACTCCGACCTCGACGTGCAGGTGTGGTGCGACGGCCCCTCCGCCGAGTCCTACGACGCCGCACTGGCGCTGGTCCACGAGCGGTTCGACGTCGACCACGTCTGGCGGGTCGCGGCCGGGGCGTGGCCGACGGCGACCCAGGGGTTCGTGCACCTCCAGCCGGACGCGGCGGACCTGTCCCGCCCGACGCGGCTCGTGGACCTCTGGATCGACGAGGTGCCCGAGCGGCTGACCATCGACGTACGCCGCCACGGGACGCCGCTGGTCCTGCACGACCCCGACGGCCTGCTCCTCCTCGAGCACGACCCCGAGGAGCCGATGGCCGAGCAGCGCCGGCGCGCCGTCGAGCAGGCGGCGGCGCGGCGCGAGACCGGCGCCTGGCTGGTCCAGCGGGCGATCGCCCGCGACGACCTGGCCGAGGCGACGTGGTTCCACATGCGCTTCGCCGTCGAGCCGCTCGTGATGCTGCTGCGGGTCCGGCACTGCCCGGCGCGCCACGACTTCGGCCTGCGCTACCTGCGTACCGACCTGCCGCCGGGCGCCGCCGAGCGGGTCGAGGCGCTGCTGCCCGGGCCGGACCTCGCCGCCCGCGCACGGGCGGCGTTCGCCTGGCAGGACGAGGTGCTGGCCGAGCTGGGCGTCGCGCCGGTCAGCGGACGATCTGCGGAGTGAGCGGCGGGTTCCACCACTCGCCGTTGTAGGCCTTGACCGCGCCGATCACGTGCAGGATGCCGGCGATCACGAGGGGCACCGCGAAGATCGGCAGGAGGAAGAGGAACCCGAGCCCGAGGGTGGCGATGCCGAGGATCACGTAGAGCACGCCCGCCACGACGAGCCAGACGAACATCGAGATCTGCACGTTGATCGAGTTGGCGGCGTGCGCGCGCACGAAGGGCCCGCGGTCCTTGTGGATCAGGTAGACCGCGACCGAGGCGACGAAGCCGAGGAAGCCGGCGGAGACCACCATCGCCACGAGTGCGCCGGCGTGGCTGAGCATGCCCCAGGTGCGCTCGTCCTGCGGCGACATGGGCGGCTGGGGCTGGCCGTAGGGCTGCTGCGGGTACTGCTCGGACATCTCTCTCGCTCCTCGGTGGGCCCGGTCACCCGGGCGGTGGATGGCTCCAGCCAACCACGTCCGCAGCCCCATTTCACCGGTTCCCGGGGTGCGTTCAGGGTCGCCTCGGGGTAGTCCAGTGGCCACCTGCTGCTCGACGGTCGTCCGGACGACGTCTCGCCACTGGACTACCCCGGCAGGCGACCGCCCAAGAGATGTTTGACAGTCGACGCCTCGTGACGCAAACTGACTCCCCAACAACTCGTGGAGGGTGAGACGTGGACGAGACCGACACCGGCGCCGTTGCCCGGCTGCGCGCGATCGCGCACCCCGTCCGGCTGCGGATCCTGTCGCTGCTGACGGCGGAGGCGATGAGCGCCGCCGAGGTGGCGCGCGCGCTCGACCTGACCCACGCCAACGCGTCCTACCACCTGCGCCAGCTGCACGACAGCGGCGAGCTCGTGGTCGAGAGCGAGGAGAAGGTGCGCGGCGGGCTGGCCAAGCGCTACCGCTACGACGCCTCCCGCGAGGTCGCCGACCGCTCCCAAGGGATCGACGACCGGGTGGCCTACGCCCGCGCGACCGCGCTCGAGGTGGAGCGGCGCCTGCTCGAGGCGGCGCCCGGCTCCGGCTCCTCCAGCGACCTCGAGACGTGGGTGCCGGTCGAGGCGTGGCACCGCGCGCTCGACCTGCTCCACGAGGCGTCCCACCTGCTGCACGCCGAGGCCCGGCCGGCCGGGACCCCCGGCACGATGCACGTCTCCGCCACCACCACGGCGTTCACGATGGCCGGCGGCCTCGCCGGCGAGGAGACCCGCTGGATCCCGCGCCGGGAGGACCTGCGATGACCTGGAAGGCGTCGTTCGCGCCCCTGCGCAACCGCAACTTCGCGTGGTACTTCGCGTCGCGCTTCGTCAACACCCTGGGCACCATGATGGCGAGCATCGCGCTCGCCTTCGCGGTGCTCGACATCACCGACTCCCCCGCCGCGCTCGGCCAGGTCCTGGCCGCCCGCACGGTCCCGATGGTCGCGCTGCTGCTCTACGGCGGCGTGATCGCCGACCGGTTCCCGCGGACGCTGGTCCTCCAGCTGTCCAACGTGGGCTCGGCCCTCGCCCAGGGCGCGATCGCGCTGCTGGTGCTCGGTGGCCACGCCGAGATCTGGATGCTGGCGGTGCTCGGGGCCGTGCACGGCGCGGTGTCGGGCATCGGCTTCCCGGCGATGGCCAGCGTGCTGCCCCAGCTCGTCCCGAAGGAGCACCTCCAGCCCGCCAACGCCCTCGTCTCGCTGACCCGCAACGGGATGATGGTGCTCGGGCCGACGGTCGGCGCGCTGCTGGTCGTCACGGTCGGCCCCGGCTGGGCCCTGGCGGTCGACGCCTCCACCTGGCTGCTGTCGGCGCTGCTCCTGGTGCCGGTGGCCCTGCCGCCGAAGGAGCGCGGCGAGGCGGTCACCAGCACCCTGCAGGAGCTGCGCGAGGGGTGGACGTTCTTCTGGGCCACGCCGTGGCTCTGGGCCGTCGTCGTCGGCTTCGGGTTCCTCAACTTCATCCACGCGGGCGCCTGGTTCACCCTCGGCCCAGCCGTGGCCGACGACACCATCGGCCGACAGGGGTGGGGCTACGTGCTCTCCGCCGAGGCGGTCGGCCTGCTCCTCACGACCGTCGTGCTGCTCCGGGTGCGCCTGGAGCGCCCGCTGCTGCTCGGCATGATCGGCATCGCGTTCCTGGCCCCGCCGTTCTTCGTGCTCGGCGCCGCCCCCCACCTGCTCGTGCTGGTCGTGGCCGCGTTCGTCGCCGGCGTCGGCACCGAGGTCTTCGGCATGGGGTGGAACCTCGCGATGCAGGAGAACATCGACGACGACATGCTCTCGCGCGCCTACTCCTACGACGCGCTCGGCTCGTTCGTCGCGATCCCCCTCGGCCAGATCGCCTTCGGGCCCCTCGCCCTGGCGTTCGGCTTCGAGGAGGTGCTGGTGGTGTCGGCGTTCGCCTACCTCGCGATCGTCGCGCTGGTGCTGTGCTCGAAGGCCGTGCGCAGCCTGCCCCGGTCCCCCGCGACCCCGGCCCCGCCGGTGACGACCGCCACGCCGTAGGGTCCCGGCATGGGAGTCATGGACCTGTTCCGCCTCGACGACAGGGTCGTCATCGTCACCGGCGCCTCGAGCGGGCTGGGCGTCGCGTTCGCGCACGTCTTCGCCGAGGCCGGCGCCGACCTGGTGCTCGGCGCGCGCCGCGCCGACAAGCTGGAGCGGGTGGCCGAGTCGGTCCGCTCGACCGGTCGCCGGGTGCTGACCGTCGAGACCGACGTCGCGGACCCCGAGCAGTGCCAGCGGCTGGTCGACGCGGCGATGGAGAAGTTCGGCCGGGTCGACGTGCTGGTCAACAACGCCGGCCTCGGCACCGCGGTGCCGGCCACCCGGGAGACCCCCGAGCAGTTCCGCTCGGTCATCGACGTCAACCTCAACGGCTGCTACTGGATGGCGCAGGCGTGCGGCCGGGTGATGCAGCCCGGGTCGAGCATCATCAACATCTCCTCGATCCTCGGGATCACGACCGGCGGCCTCCCGCAGGCGGCGTACTCCGCGTCCAAGGCCGGCCTCGGCGGCCTGACCCGCGACCTCGCACAGCAGTGGACCGGCCGCAAGGGGATCCGGGTCAACGCCCTCGCCCCCGGCTTCTTCTCCTCCGAGATGACCGAGACCTATCCCGACGGCTACCTCGACCTCGCCCTCCAGCGGGTCCCGGCCGGCCGCAAGGGCGACCCGCACGAGCTCGCCGCGACCGCGGTGTGGCTGGCCTCCGACGCCGCCGGCTACGTCACCGGCCAGATGATCCCGGTCGACGGCGGCCTGACGATCGCCTGAACCCGACGGTGGAGCCCGGTGCCCGACCTACCGGCCCCTCGCTCCACTGACGGTCACGGTCAGAGCCAGGGCTCGCCGGCGACGACCCCGTCCGTACGCCGTCCGGCGGCCGCGTCGGCCAGCCAGGCCTCGCCGTCCTGCACGCCGGTCCCCGACCACCCGTCGAGCGAGCGGACGACGGACGCCGATCCCTCGCGCACCGCGTAGACCCCGCCGCCGAGGGCGAGGACGAACGCGTCGTCGATCTCGCGCAGGAACGACGCCGACCCGTCGTCGCACGCGTCGCACCCGCAGTGGGGCTGGCCGGTGAGGACCTCGGCCGGGTCGCCGACCCCGACCTTCACGAACGTGTCGTCGCTGAAGGTCCCCACGACGATCGGCAGCGTGCCCGGAGCACCGCGCACGACCGTGGCGCCGGAGGGCGGGAGGTGCTGCTCCCCCACCCACTCCACCGACGCCGGGTCCGTGGGCTCCGCCGTGCCGAGCCCGGCGGCGACGATCGCCTCGACCCACGCGTCGGTCCGACGCGCGAGCAGCCGGTAGCGCTCCGGGTCCTCGCTGCGGGAGTACTCCTCCTCGGCGGGCGGGGCCCCGCCCGGGTGCGGGTCGGGCCAGTCCGCGAGGTCGCCCCGCAGGCGGGCGAACGCCTCGTCGACGGCAGGGACCAGAGAGGCCGCGGCGAACCGGCGGCGGTCGGGCCGGGTGGTGACCGTGACGTCGTCGAGGACGGCGCTCGCCGTCTCGCCGGACGGGACGCCGAGGGAGAGCGAGGCCAGCGGCTCGTCCACGTCGGACTTGTCGGACTCGTCGGCCCACCCCATGTACCAGGACGCACCCTCCAGGGCCACCGGCTCACCCACCGGCGACAGGGTCACCTGCAGTCCCGCGTCGTCGTGGAGCACCCGGCGCGGCCAGTGCGCGCTCGGCGTGAACCCGAGGGCGAGCAGCAGGTCGGCGACGCGGTCCGGGTCGGGCGGGGTGAGCCCCAGCCACTCCACGACCGGTCCGTCGGCAGGGCCCGACGGCATCGGCGTCGTCCACTGGATCAGGAACGGCAGGTCCAGTCGTAGGGCTGCGAGCCGATGTCGCACACGATCCACTCGACGACGTCGCCCTCCGGGGTGCGCCGCGACCCCGGCACCGCCGGCTCGGGGTCGAAGCCGGCCGCGACCAGTGCGGCCCGGGCCTCCTCGACGTCGTCGACGGCGACCGCCCACGAGATCGGGCCCCGGGCCGAGCGGATCCGGTCGAGCCACGGGTTCGCCTCGTCGCGGCCGGCGGCGATCAGCTCGACGTAGGCCGGTCCCGGGCCGCGCACCAGGACGTTCTCGGTGCCGACGGGGTGCGCTCCCCCGCGCTCGGCCCGCAGCCCCGCCGCCGACCACCGGGCCGCCGCGGCGTCGAGGTCCTCGACGGCGACGACCAGGTGGTCGAAGCGGGCTGCCACGACCGGTCCGGCCTCAGGCGCGGGCGGCGGCGAGGATGTCGGTGACGGCCGCGACCAGCCCGGCGACGTCCTCGTCGCTGGCGACCAGCGGCGGGGCGAAGCGGACGGTCGAGCCGTGGGTGTCCTTGGCGAGGATGCCGCGGGCCATCAGCGCCTCGGACATCTGGCGACCGGTCATCAGGCTCGGGTCGATGTCGATGCCGGCCCAGGCGCCGCGCACCCGGACGTCGGAGAGACCCTGGCCGACGAGCGGACCGAAGCCGGCGACGAGCTGCTCGCCGATCTCGGCCGAGCGGGCCTGGAAGGTGCCCTCCTCGAGCATCGCGACGACCTCGGTGCCGATGGCCGCGGCCAGCGGGTTGCCGCCGAAGGTCGAGCCGTGCGAGCCCGGCGTGATGACGTCCATGACCTCGTGGTCGGCCGCGATAGCGGAGACCGGGTAGATCCCGCCGCCGAGAGCCTTGCCCATGATGTAGATGTCGGGGACGACGCCCTCGTGGTCGCAGGCGAAGGTCTTGCCGGAGCGCGCCAGGCCGGACTGGATCTCGTCGGCGATCATCAGCACGTCGCGCTCGGTGCAGAGCTCGCGCAGCTGCGTGAGGAAGCCCTCGGGCGGCATGACCACGCCGCCCTCGCCCTGGATCGGCTCGAAGAGCACGCCGACGGTCGTCTCGTCGATGGCTGCGGCGATCGCCTCGATGTCGCCGTACTTCGCGCTGCGGAAGCCGGTCGTGAACGGCGCGTAGCCCGACGTCGCGACGTCGTCGTCGGAGAAGCTGACGATGGTCGTGGTGCGGCCGTGGAAGTTGCCCTCCATCGTGATGATGGTGGCCTGCCCGGCCGGGACGCCCTTGACCTCGTAGCCCCACTTGCGGCTCACCTTGATCGCGGTCTCGACGGCCTCGGCGCCGGAGTTCATCGGCAGGATCATGTCCTTGCCGGTGAGGCGGGTCAGCGCCTCGGCGAAGCCGCTGAGCTTGTCGTTGAAGAACGCGCGCGACGTCAGGGTCAGCCGGCCGAGCTGCTCGCGGGCCACGGCGACGAGGCGCTCGTTGGAGTGGCCGAAGTTGAGAGCGGAGTAGCCCGCGAGGCAGTCGAGGTAGCGCTTGCCGTCGACGTCGACGACCCACGCGCCCTCGCCCTGCGCGAGCACCACCGGGAGGGGGTGGTAGTTGTGCGCGGCGTAGCGCTCGGTCGTCTCGATGTGCGCGGCGGTGCGCTCGGACGTGCCCTCGACGGTGGTGCTGGTGGAGAGGTCAGACGCGGTCATGGGCACATGGTGCCACCGGCCCTACGGATTGGCCGAGTCGACGGCCAGGTCCTCTCGTCGGGCCGATCCGAGCGACAGGCTCGCGAGCAGCCCGAGCAGCAGGAACCCGGCTGCGGCGGCCGCCGCGACGCGCGTCGCGTCGGTCAGCGCCTGCCGGGCGTCCTGCGCGGCCTGGGCGGTCGACGGGTCTGCCGCCAGGCCCGGGATCGCCGCCCCCGCACTCCCCTTGACCGCCTCCACCACCTGCACCCGCGCCTGCTCCGGCACGCCCTGGCCGGCCAGCTCGGCGTCGAGCCGGGCGCCGAGGACGGTGAACAGGATGGTGCCGAGGATCGCGATCCCGAACGCGGAGCCGACCTGGCGCGACGTGCTCTGCGTGCCGGACCCCTGACCGCTGCGCTCGACCGGGACGTCGGCCAGCACGACCCCGGTCAGCTGGGCGGTGGCGAAGCCGACCCCGACGCCGTAGACGAACAGCAGCGGCGCCGTCACCAGCCAGCCGGAGTCGACCCGCAGCAGCAGCGCGATGCCCGCGATGCCCGCGATCTCCAGCCCGATCCCGAGCCGGACGATGAACACGGGCGTACGCGTCCTCCCGAGCGCGGCGCCGAGCCCGCTGGCCACGAAGCTGCCGGAGGCGAGCGCCAGCAGCACCAGGCCGGTCTCGAAGGCGGAGTAGCCGCGCACGTTCTGGAACCACAGCGGCAGCGCGAACAGCAGCCCGAACTCCCCGAGGCTGACGATCGCGGCGGCGATGTTGCCGTTGCGGAACGAGGTGATCGAGAAGAGCGAGAGGTCGAGCATGGCCGCACGACCCGTGGCGTTGCGTCGTCGCTCCACCACCACGAACGCCGCCAGCGCGACGACGCCGACCACGAACGCCACCAGCACCGGCGAGACCGTCCAGGGCCAGGTCCACCCGCCGACGGAGAGGTCGGTCGAGGAGGTGGTGACCCAGCCGTACGTCCGGCCCTCGATCAGCCCGAAGACGAGCGCGCCGAAGCCGACCGCGGCGAGCACCGCGCCGGCGACGTCCGCGCCCCTGCCGGTGGCGCGCTCGCGGGACTCGTCGACGAGCAGGTAGAGGCCGACGATGACCAGCGCGGTCAGGGGCACGTTGATGCCGAAGGCCCAGCGCCACGAGAAGCTCGTCGTCAGCCAGCCGCCGAGCAGCGGGCCGAGGGCGGCGGTGCCGCCGATCGTGGCGCCCCAGACGCCGAACGCGATGCCGCGCTCCTTGCCGCGGAAGGTCGCGTTGAGCAGCGACAGCGACGTCGGCAGCATCATCGCGCCGCCGACGCCCTGCAGGGCGCGGGCGCCGATCAGCCAGCCGGCCGTGTCGGCGGTCGCAGCGAGGACGCTGGACAGGCCGAACACCAGCGCGCCGAGCGCGAAGAGGCGACGTCTCCCCCACTGGTCGGCGATCCGGCCGAAGACCAGCAGCAGCGCGGCGAAGACCAGCGTGTAGACCTCCTGCACCCATTGGGCCTCGGTGGAGGTGATGCCGAGGTCGTCGATGATCGAGGGCACCGCGACGTTGACGATCGTGGAGTCGACGATGATCAGCGAGACGCCGAGGCTGATGACCACCAGCCCGAGCCACCTGCGACGGTCCGACCTGGGCTGCACGGGTGCGTCACTCGCCATGCTGGCGAAGATAGCGCCAGGACGCAGAAGAGCCCGGTGCAGGTGCACCGGGCTCTTCTCGTTCGGTGGAGCTGAGGGGACTCGAACCCCTGACCCTCTGCATGCCATGCAGATGCGCTACCAGCTGCGCCACAGCCCCAACTTCGCCGCCCGCGAGGGGCAACGCGGAGAACATTAGCCGACACCGGCGGCGAGGTGAAATCCGGGGGTGGGTCTAGGTGAGCAGGCGCCAGAGCAGCCAGATCCCGAGCACCGTCGCCACCACACCGGCGACCACCGGGACCAGCATCAGGGCCACGGCTCCCACGACGTAGGCGACCGAGGGCGGCTCGCGCAGCGGCTGCCGCTCGACCTCGCGCAGCAGCAGCCTGAGGTTCTTGCGGTTGGCCCGGTGGGCGACGTCGAGCAGGTCGCCGACGCCGGGGACCAGGCCGAGCACCGCGTCGGCGAGCAGGTTGAGCCCCATCCGCGCCAGCACCACCATCGGGACCCGCGCCCGGATCGCGTCGCGGACGATGATCCCGGACAGGGCGCTGCCGAGCGCGTCCCCGATGCCCGGCACCAGCCCGATCAGGGCGTCCGCCCCGATCCCGATCTTGGTGCCGGGGACCGTGACGGCGTCGTCCATCACGCGGGCGACCTGCCGGCTGGCCGCGACGTCGACCTCACGCGCGCGGTCGGTCACGGGGCGACCCGGTTCCACGCGGTCAGCCGCCAGCGCGCCTCGCCGCCGGTCCAGACCGACGCGGAGTGGGTGAGCTCGATCCAGCCGCAGTTGGCGAGCACCCCGAGGCTCTCCCCCGGGTCGTCGCCCCAGCCGAGAAAGGCAGGCACCACGACGCGCAGCGCCGCGCCGTGCGAGACCAGCACGCCGGTCTCGCCCTCGCGCAGGCCCTCGGCACGCTCCGTCAGCGCCGGCAGGAACCGCTGCAGCACGTCGTCGCGGGTCTCGCGCCCCGGGATCGCGTCGACGTTGCCGGCGAGCAGCTCGGCGTGCTCGCCGGGGTGCGCGGCGGCGTACTCGTCGGAGGTCAGGCCCACGCGGTTGGGGCCGATGTCGAACTCGCGCAGGCGGGCGTCGAGCACCGGCGTCAGGCCGCACTCGGCGCCGACCGCCGTCGCCGTCTGGGCGGCCCGGGAGAGGTCGGAGGACCACAGCGCGACCGGACGCATCTCCGCCAGCAGCGGTGCCACGGCCTTGGCCTGCGCCTGCCCGACGTCGTCGAGCGGCACGTCGGCGTGCCCCTGCGCGCGTCCCGAGTCGTTCCAGGCGGTACGCCCGTGGCGCAGGAGGACGATCCGCCTCACGTCAGCGTGAGCGGGATGAGCGGGCAGTCGCTCCACAGGCGCTCGAGGGCGTAGAAGGAGCGCTCCTCCTCGTGCTGGACGTGCACCACGATGTCGCCGTAGTCGAGCAGCACCCAGCGCCCCTCCTTGTGGCCCTCGCGCCGGATCGGCTTGGCGCCGGCCTCGCGGAGCTTGTCCTCGACCTCGTCGACGATCGCCCCGACCGCGCGCTCGTTGCTGGCGCTGGCCAGCACGAAGGCGTCGGTGATGGCGAGCTGGTCGCTGACGTCGAACGCCAGGACCTGGTCGGCCTTCTTGTCGTGCGCGGCCTGGGCCGCGACGGCGACGAGGTCGAGGGCGTGGTCGGTGGCAGTCATGCAGGGTCCTTGCTGCTGGGAGAGGTGTAGAGGTCGTGCTTCGCGATGTACTGCACCACACCGTCCGGCACGAGGTACCAGACGGGCTCGCCGCGACGCTTGCGGTCGCGGCAGTCGGTGGAGGAGATCGCGAGCGCCGGGATCTCGACCATCGTCACCCGGTCGGCGGGGATCTTGGCGAGCGTGTCCGGGTCCATCGTGTAGCCGGGGCGCGTGCAGCCGACGAAGTTGGCGAGCTCGAAGAGCTCCTCGGCGTCGCGCCAGGTGAAGATGTCGGCCAGCGCGTCGGCGCCGGTGATGAAGAACAGCTCCGCGTCCGGCATCTCGGTGCGCAGGTCGCGCAGCGTGTCGATCGTGTACGTCCGCCCGGTCCGGTCGATGTCGACGCGGGAGACGTTGAAGCGCGGGTTGGCGGCGGTGGCGACCACCGTCATGAGGTAGCGGTGCTCGGCCGCGGTGACGTCGCGCTCGCTCTTCTGCCACGGGTCGCCGGTGGGCACGAAGACGACCTCGTCGAGGTCGAACCACGACTGGACCTCGGAGGCGGCCACGAGGTGGCCGTGGTGGATGGGGTCGAAGGTGCCGCCCATCACCCCCACCCGGCGCGGCGCCTGCTGGTCGGGCACGTCGCTCAGCTGTGCTCGCGCCCGCCGCCGAAGGAGACCACGGCGAGCAGCAGGGCGAGCAGCAGCCCCAGGGCGATCACACCCACGAGGTAGGGGTGGACCAGGGGCTCACCGTGCTCGGCGGACTCGGCGGCAAGCGTGATGGCGGTGCTCAGCATGGCGCGATCCTATCGCCTGCGCCCGCGGCTCAGCGCACGTGGCCGTCGCCGACGACGACGTACTTGGTCGAGGTCATCTCGGGCAGGCCCATCGGGCCGCGCGCGTGGAGCTTCTGGGTGGAGATGCCGATCTCGGCCCCGAAGCCCAGCTCGCCGCCGTCGGTGAAGCGCGTGGACGCGTTGACGAGCACGGCGGCGGAGTCGACGGCTGCCACGAAGCGGCGGATGGTGGCCTGGTCGCGCGCCACGATCGCCTCGGTGTGGCCGGTGGAGAAGCGGCGTACGTGCGCGATGGCCTCCTCCACGTCGTCGACCACCGCCGCGGAGATCTCGAGGGCGAGGAACTCGGCGCCGTGGTCCTCGTCGGTCGCCGCCAGCACGCCGTCGTGGACCGCGAACGCGGGGTCGCCGTGCACGAGCACCCCGGCGTCCTGGAGCGCCGCGACGACCCGCGGCACGAACGTGTCGGCGACGTCGCGGTGCACCAGCAGCGACTCGGCGGCGTTGCAGACGCTGGTGCGCTGGGTCTTGGCGTTGAGCACGATCGCGAGGGCCTGGTCGAGGTCGGCCGACGCGTCGACGTAGACGTGGCAGTTGCCGACGCCGGTCTCGATGACCGGCACGGTCGAGCCCTCGACCACGCTGCGGATCAGCCCTGCGCCGCCGCGCGGGATCAGCACGTCGACCAGCCCGCGCGCCCGCATCAGGGCCGTGACGCTGTCGCGCGACTCCCCCGGCACCAGCTGCACGACGTCCGCGGGGAGGCCCTCAGCGGCCACTGCGTCACGCATCGCAGCGACGAGGGCGGCGTTGCTCGACCGTGCGCTCGACGAGCCGCGCAGCAGGACCGCGTTGCCGGACTTGAGGCAGATCCCGGCCGCGTCGACGGTCACGTTGGGGCGCGCCTCGTAGACCATCGCCACCACCCCGAAGGGGACGCGCACCTGACGCATCTCCAGCCCGTTGGCCAGGGTGCTGCCCCGCACCACCTCGCCGACCGGGTCCGGCAGCCCGGCCACGTCGCGGAGCCCCTGGGCCATCGCGGCCAGCCGGTCGTCGTCGAGCCGGAGGCGGTCGACGATGTTGGCCGGCGTGCCCGCCTCCTCGGCGCGGGCCACGTCCTCGGCGTTCGCCGCCAGCACCGCGGGTGCGGCGTCGAGGACCGCGGCGGCCATCGCGTGCAGCGCCGCGTCCTTGGTGGCGCGGGTGGCGGTGGCGAGCACGTGGCTCGCCTCGCGGGCGCGCGCGGCGACCTCGCGGACGTCGTCCTCGGCGGCGGTGGAGGGGCTCACGGAGAACAACCCTAGGTGTCACGGCAACCGAACGGCGCCCTGTCGCGTCCATCAAGACATGGCACCTCGCACCCTCCTGTCGACCCTCGCCTGCCTCGGGGTCGCTGCCGCCGGTCTCGCCGCGGCCACCGTCCCCACCACCGCCACTGCCGGCGCGCCCTCCGCGCGCGCCGCGGCAGGCGCCGTCCTCCAGCTCTACGCCCCCGACGAGGTCGAGGCCTACGGCGACGGCGGCCGCGTGTGGGCCGACATCGGGGTGCGGATGATCGCGCCGCAGTCCAACGTCGAGGTGTGGTCGCACCGCACCTCCTACGACCAGCCGATCGTGTCCGAGGTCCGCACCCCCAGCGGGTCGACCCCGCTGCCGGCCGGCGCGATGGACGACTTCACCGGCCTGTCCGGCTTCATCGTCATGGACGTCCGCAAGGCCGGGAGCAGCAGGAAGCTCGTCCACCGCTCGGTGGACGCGTGCCTGTCCGCCGTCGGCGAGCGCGTCCAGCCGGACGCGGCGCCGACCTCGCCCTACCCGCGCTACTGCCCCTACAACCCCTACACGGTCGGCTCCGTGATGGGCATCCAGAAGGGCTGGGCGGCCAACGTCTTCGAGTCCAACGGGTTGCGCCCCTTCCGCCTGCCCGACGGGAAGTACGTCGTGGAGACCCGCGTCGCGAAGCGCTTCTGGCCGGCCTTCGGGCTCACCGCCGACACGGCGACCGCCACCACGCGGATGACCGTCACCGACGAGTGCCACGGGTGCCGACGCCCGGCCAGCGGTGAGCGCGCCGGCGACCGCGGCGGCGCCGCGGACGGCCCGGACGCCGCCCCCGGCCCCCGTCCGGTCGCGGCCTCGAACGGCCGCGTGGCCGGACCGGTCCCCGACCTGCGCTCGCTCCCGGCCTTCGGCATCGCGCTCAACGGCAAGGGCACCGCGCTGCGGTTCTCCGCGACCGTCTGGAACGCCGGCAACAGCCCGCTGGTCATCGACGGGTTCCGCCGCCCCGGCGGCGAGGTGATGGACGCCTACCAGTACTTCTTCGACACGTCGGGCAACCAGACCGGCTACCAGCAGGTCGGGACCATGGAGTTCCACCACGCCAACCACAACCACTGGCACTTCGAGGACTTCGCGCGCTACGACCTGCTCGACGCGAACAAGGCGTACGTCAAGAAGTCCCGCAAGCAGTCCTTCTGCCTGGCCAACACCGACGCGGTCGACTACACGGTCCCCGGCGCCGACTGGCAGCCCGAGAACACCGACCTGGCCACCGCGTGCGGGAGCGAGGGCGCCCTGTCGATCCGCGAGGTCCTCGCGGCCGGGTCCGGCGACACCTACGCGCAGTACCGCGCCGGGCAGGCGTTCAAGATCGACGGCCTCCCCAACGGCGTCTACTACATCCGCGTCGAGGGCAACCCCGAGCGCAACCTGACCGAGTCCGACACGACCAACAACGTGGCCGACCGCCGGATCCGGATCGGCGGGAGGGGTGCCGACCGGTGGGTCAAGGTGGCGCCGCTGGGCGACATCGTCGACCCGGAGGTCTACTGACGTGGCACGTCGCACGGGGGTGGTCGTCGGCGCAGCCGTCGTGCTCGCGACGGCCGCGTCGGTCCTGTCCGCACCGGCGGTCGTCGCGGCGGACCCCACCACGACCGCCGCCGCTGCCGCCGCGACGCTCCCGCGCGACATCCCGGGCGGCGTCGAGGTGACGCTCGCCGACGGCGACCTGCTGCGCGTGTGGGCGGCCCGCGACCACCGCACCGTGTGGTCGACGCGCCGCGACGCGGCGACCGGCGCCTGGAGCGAGCGGCGTGTCGTGCTGCGCGGGAAGCTGCTGTTCTGCGGCGACGTCGACGCACGGACCGCCGGCGGCGCCGTCGCAGCCGTCGCGGAGTGCGACCGCCACAGCTGGTCGGAGGACCAGGCACCGACCCACTCCCGTGCGCTCTGGACGGCCGACACGGTGACCTGGTCGTCCGACCGCCTCGACGGCGAGGCCTACGACGAGCCCGGCATCTCCCCGGACGGCCAGCACGCGGTCTACCCCGACGCCAGCGGCTACGTCACCCGCGGCCCGGAGGGATTCACCCACCACCGGCTCGAGACCCCGGGCCGGGAGTACACCGCCACCGCCACCATCAGCGACACCGCCCAGGTGTCCTACCTCTACGGCGCGAGCTCCGAGCTGTCACGGCGGTGCCGCGTCGTCGTGCTGACCCGCACCGGCGACGGCGCGCCCACGCGGCAGGACCTGCCGCTCGCCGACGGCTGCTCCGACAGCGACTTCGTCAACACCGACTCCGACACGACGCTGTTCGGCGACGTCTCCTCACCGGCCCTCACCGCGGTGATCTCGCGTCCCGACGCGTCCTCGCCGTGGGCGGTCAGCCGGGTGGCGCCGGCGTACGCCCCCGGCCTCGTGCAGGTCGACGAGGGCCTCTACACCCGCTTCGTCTCGGCCCCCGGCACCCCGTTGGTCGCTCTCGCCTCCCGCACCGGCCGACGGGTGCGCGCCCAGCTCTACGACGACGCCGCGCAGTCCTGGGGGGCGCCCAGCGTCGTCCACGAGTCGGCGCGGCGCTGCCGCTGGGGTGCCGACGAGTCCGCCCGACCGCTCGCCGTGGTCGCCGTGGTGGCCGACTGCGGCGGTCGGCACGTCGTGCTGACCACGCGCGACGGACTGGCCTGGCAGGCGCTGCGGATGGGACCGCGGTCCTTCGGCCAGTCCCCCGACGGGCGCTACGTCGCCGTGCCCGGCTCGCGCACGACCTGGGTCGTGTCCGCCGAGCTCGGCGTGGTGGCCCTGCCCGTCGGCGTCACGGGCCGCTGCGCCATCGCGGTGCCGGACGGCGCGGAGGCAGCCGTCCAGCTGGTCGCGGGTACTGCGTCACGCGCGTGGCCGACCCGCCTGCGCCACGTCTCGGCGGCCGGCACCGAGCCCCTCGAGCGCATCGGTGCGCCGACCCGCGGTCGGTGCACGGCCTACGAGCCGTCCTACGACATCGCGTCCCGGTTCGACATGCAGAGCACCCGCACCGACCACGGCCAGAGCGTCGACGTCGTGCACCGGGCCGACGGCTGGACCGCGCGCCTGCACCGCTGGTGACGTGCGCGACGGCCCGGCAGGAGACCTGCCGGGCCGTCGTCGGGTGGAGCGGGCTCAGCCCTTGCGCTCGTTGACCTTGTCGGTCGCGGCGGGCAGCACGGCGTGCAGGTCGCCCACGACGCCGAAGTCGACGAGCTCGAAGATCGGGGCCTCGGGGTCCTTGTTGACCGCGACGATCGTCTTCGAGGTCTGCATGCCGGCGCGGTGCTGGATCGCACCGGAGATGCCGTTGGCGACGTAGAGCTGCGGCGAGACCGTCTTGCCGGTCTGGCCGACCTGGAAGGCGTGCGGCATCCAGCCGGAGTCGACCGCGGCGCGCGAGGCACCCACGGCAGCACCCAGGGAGTCGGCGAAGCCCTCGACCGGCGCGAAGTCGCCACCGGTGCCACGACCGCCGGAGACCACGATCGCGGCCTCGGTCAGCTCGGGACGACCCGTCGACTGGCGCGGCTGGGTGGCCACGACCTGCGCGCCCCGGGCGGCGTCGGACACGGTGGCCGCGAACGCCTCGACGGCACCCGCACCGTCGGCCTCCTCAGGCGCGGCGGAGTTGGGCTTCACCGTGATGATCGGCGTGCCGGTGGTGACCTTGGCCTGGACCGTGTAGTTGCCGGCGAAGACCGACTGGGTGGTCACACCGCCGTCGGTGACGTCGACGGCGTCGGTGATGAGACCGGAGCCGATCTTGACCGCCAGGCGGGCGGCGACCTCCTTGTTCTCGAAGGTCGACGGCAGCAGGATCGCGGCCGGCGAGCTCTTCTCGGCGAGCTGCTGGAGCGCCTCGGCCTTCGGCGCGACGAGGAAGCCCTTGATCTGGGCGTCGTCGACGACGTAGACCTTCGCGGCGCCGTACTTCTTGACCTTCTCCGCCACGGCGTCGCCCTGCTCGGGCGAGCCGAAGAACACCGCGGACGGCTCGCCGAGGCGGCGCGCGATCGTCAGCAGCTCGTAGGTCGGCTTCTTGACCTCGCCGTCGGCGTGGTCGATGACAACAAGAACCTCGGACATGTGCGAAGCCTCCTCAGATGAACTTCTTGGACGCGAGGAAGTCGACCAGCGCGGTCGCGCCCGAGCCGTCCTCGTCGGTGACGACCTCGCCGGCCGTGCGCGGCGGGCGGGCGGTGGTGTCCTCCACCTGGGTGTAGGCGACCGACAGGCCGACCTGGTCGGCGGCGAGGCCGAGGTCGGACAGCGCGTAGGTCTCCAGCGGCTTCTTCTTCGCCGCCATGATGCCCTTGAACGACGGGTAGCGGGCCTCGCCCGACTGGTCGGTCACCGACAGCACGATCGGCAGGGTCGCGCCGATGACCTCGGTCGAGCCCTCGTTGTCGCGCTTGATCCGGACCTGGTCGCCCTGCGACTCCACGACGGAGGCCAGCGTGACCTGCGGGAGACCCAGGCGCTCGGCGAGCATCGCCGGCACGACGGAGCCCGACGCGTCGGTCGAGGCCATGCCGCACACGACCAGGTCGACCGAGCCGGCGGTCTCCTTGACCTTCTCGATCGCCTTGGCCAGCACCAGCGAGGTGCCGAGGTAGTCCGAACCCGCGATGGCGTCGTCGACGACGTGGACGGCCTGGTCGGCGCCCATCTGCAGGGCCTTGCGGACCGCGTCGACGGCCTTCTCGGGGCCGACGGTCAGCGCGGTGACGGTGATGTCCTCACCCTCGCGCTTCTCGCGGAACTGGAGCGCCTGCTCCACGGCGTACTCGTCGAGCTCGGACAGCAGGCCGTCGACACCGACGCGGTCGACGGTGTAGTCGTCCTCGAACTTGCGGTCGGCCGTCGCGTCCGGCACGTACTTCACACAGACAACAATGTTCATGGTGGTGTGGCCTCGCGGCCCCTCCTGTGCACTCGGATGTGCTCTGGAGGCTACAAGTCACCGCCCCCGGACCGGAATGGTGATCGGCGTGGGTTCTCTCACAGTGGAACTGTCACGGTCGTGCGCGGCGAGAGCTCCCCGGGTCAGCGCTGGCGCACCCGGAAGCGGAGGACCCGCTTGGCCGGGAGGTGCGAGCCGTCGCCGCGGTAGCGGACCACCGCGCGGTAGCGACCGCGTGGCAGCCGGCCGAACGACACCCGCACCACGCTGCCGGCGAGCGCCCCGGTCGCGCTGTCGAACCGGCGACCGGCACGGCGCAGCCCGACCCTGACCTCGCCCTGCGGGGCGGTGCCGAAGTCGCCGGACGCCGTGATCGCGACGTAGGTGGGGATGCGGAGCCCCTTGCCGACCACGCGGGCCTGCAGGCGCGTGCGCGCCCGGGCGACCGCCCACGGCAGCGCGGTCGAGGTGCTGCCCTGCTGCTGCAGGGCGTCGGCGGGGACGAAGGTCGCGGTGACGGCGTGCTGGCCGACCCCGGCCCGCGGGAGCACGAGGCTCGCCGTGCCGTCGCCACCGAGGTTGGCCTTGTAGGCCAGGCCGTCGACGGAGAAGACGACGTCGCCCTCGGGCGGCCCGGGCGAGGTCGCGACGACGGCGCTCGCCGTCACGGTCTGCCCGTAGGCCGACGTGGTCGTGCTGAGCGCGAGCGTCGTGGTCGAGGGCGTCGCGGCCCCCGCTGGCGCGGCCGCGAGGCCCGCCGTGCCGAGCACCAGTGCGGCGCCGAGCGTCGCCGTCCGAGACATCTGCCTCACCCCCGCCACCGATCCTATGCCGGCCACGACCGCCCCGTCAGGGCTTGACGATGCGGTCCAGGACCCGGCCGGCGACCAGCCAGGCGACCGCGCCGAGGCCCCAGTTGAAGAGCGCGTTCTTCACGTCGGCGCCCTCGCCGCGGAACTGCTTGACGCCGTCGGAGCGCGAGAAGACGCCGAGGTCGACGGTGTCCGCGGCTCGCAGGAGGAAGTGGACCAGCTCGTTGGACCGGTTGGCGTCGAGGGCGACCAGCAGGGCGCCGACGGCCAGGATCAGCGCGCAGAGCGCGGCGACCAGCCAGATGAGCTGGGCCAGGCCCGAGCGGAACTTCGTCACGGTCAGATCTCCTTCAGTTCGTGTCCGGCCGGTGCCGGGACCGGTCAGCGCCCGACGAATGTTGCCTTGCCGGGCCCGTTCTCAACGAACGAGGTGATGCCGCGGGTACGGTCCTCGGTCGCGAAGACACCCGCGAACTGCTGCCGCTCGATCTCGAGGCCGGTGTCGAGGTCGACCTCGCTGCCGCGGTCGATGCACTCCTTCGCGGCGCGGACCGCCATCGCTGCGGCACCGCTGAACTGCGACGCCCACGCCACGGACTCCTCGAGCACCTGGTCGGCGGGGAGGACCCGGTCGACCATCCCGATGCGCAGCGCCTCGTCGGCCTTCACGAAGCGGCCGGTGAAGATGATGTCCTTGGCCCGCGAGGTCCCGACGAGGCGGGCCAGGCGCTGGGTGCCGCCGGCGCCGGGGATGATCCCCAGCAGCACCTCGGGCTGGCCGAGGACCGCGTCCTCGGCGGCGAAGCGCAGGTCGGCGGCCAGCGCGAGCTCGCAGCCCCCGCCGAGCGCGTAGCCGTTGACCGCGGCCACCACGGGCTTGGGGATGCGGGCGATCGCGGTGGTCGCCGAGCTCACCGAGGCGGAGACCTTGACCATGTCGGAGTAGGTCATGTCGGCCATCTCCTTGACGTCGTTGCCGGCGGCGAAGACGCGCTCCCCGCCCCAGACCACCACCGCGCGGACGTCGTCGCGCGCCGTCAGCTCCGCGGCGGCCTCACGGAGGTCGGCCTGCACCTGGACGCTGATCGCGTTCATCTTCGGACGGTCGAGCCGCAGCACGGCGACCCCGTCGGTCACGTCGATCGAGACGAACTCCATGGTTGCTCCCCTTCGTCGGTGCCGGCCCCGCCTCCCGTGAGCGGGTGTTGCCGGATCGTGATGCCGCATTGTGCCGTGCGCCGCAGACTCCACCACAATGGCCCGCGTGACCCCGCCCCCCGCGACGAGCACCGTCTGGAACCACGACGGCGAGACCATGTCGGTCTGGCCCGGCCGCAACTACCCCCTCGGCGCCACCTGGTCCTCGGAGTCGACCAACTTCGCCGTCTACTCCCCCGCCGCCACCGCCGTGTGGGTCTGCGTGTTCGACGACGACGGCTCGGAGGTCCGCCACCGGCTCACCGAGCACTCGCTGGGCGTGTGGCACGGCGCGATCCCCGGCGTCCGCCCCGGCACCGCGTACGGCTTCCGCGCCGACGGCCCGTGGAACCCCGACGCCGGGCTCCGCTTCAACCCGGCCAAGCTGCTGCTCGACCCCTACGGCAAGGCCGTGGCCGGTGACCTGACCGTGGACGACGCGATCTTCGGCCACGCCCTCGACGACCCCGCGACGGCCAGCGACCTCGACTCCGCGCCGTACGTCCCGCGCAGCGTGGTCGTCTACGACGACTTCCAGTGGGGTGCGGACACCCCGCCGCGACGCCGCTGGCGCGACACGGTCATCTACGAGGCGCACGTCAAGGGGATGACGGCGCTGCACGACCGGGTGCCCGAGCACCTGCGCGGGACCTACGCCGGCCTGGCCACGCCCGCGGTCACCGACTACCTCCGCGACCTCGGTGTCACCGCGGTCGAGCTGCTGCCGGTCCACCAGTTCTTCTCCGAGCCCGCGCTGGCCGCGCGGGGCCTGGTGAACTACTGGGGCTACAACTCGCTGTGCTTCTTCGCCCCGCACAACGCCTACGCCGCCTCCGGGGACCGCGGCCAGCAGGTCTCGGAGTTCAAGCAGATGGTCAAGGACCTCCACGCCGCCGGGCTCGAGGTGATCCTCGACGTGGTCTACAACCACACCGCCGAGGCGGGGCCGCTCGGGCCGACGCTGAGCTTCCGCGGGCTCGACGACCTCGGCTACTACCAGCGCGTGGTCTCCGTGCCCGACCCCGACGGCCCTCCCCTGCCGGACACGTACTGGGACGTCAGCGGGTGCGGCAACACCGTCGACGCGACCCACACCCAGAGCCTGCGGATGATCCTCGACTCGCTGCGCTACTGGGTGAGCGAGATGCACGTCGACGGCTTCCGCTTCGACCTGATGAGCGCGCTGACCCGCACCGACCAGGTGGTCGACATGGGCAGCCACCTCATCACCGCCATCGGCCAGGACCCGGTGCTGCGGCACGTGAAGCTGATCGCCGAGCCGTGGGACGCCTCGATGGACGGCTACCGCGTGGGCGAGTTCCCGCCGCCGTGGATCGAGTGGAACGACCAGTTCCGCGACACCGTCCGCGACTTCTGGCGCGGCCGCTCGGCCGGCGTACGCACGGTGGCGACCCGCCTCGCCGGGTCGAGCGACCTCTACGCCGACGACGGGCGCTCGCCGTACGCCTCGGTCAACTTCGTCACCGCGCACGACGGCTTCACCGTGCGCGACCTGGTCTCCTACGACCACAAGCACAACGAGGCCAACGGCGAGGACAACCGCGACGGCACCGACAACAACCGGTCGTGGAACTGTGGCGTCGAGGGCGAGACCGACGACCCGGAGGTGATCGCGCTGCGGCGCCGCCAGGCGGCCAACCTGATGGCGACGCTGTGCTTCTCCAGCGGCGTGCCGATGCTCACCGCCGGCGACGAGCGCGGCCGCACGCAGGGCGGCAACAACAACGCGTACGGCCAGGACAACGAGACGTCGTGGATCGACTGGCGTCCCGACGACGCCTGGCTCGACGTCTACGAGGTCACCAAGACTGCGCTGCGGCTGCGGCGCGAGCACCCGGTGCTGCGCCAGCGGCACTGGTTCGAGGGCCGGCCCACCATCAAGGGCGGCATGAAGGACCTGGTGTGGGTGCACCCGACCGGCCGGGAGATGTCGACCGACGACTGGAACGACGACACGTGCCGGACCGTCGGCATGTTCCTCAACGGCGCCCCGCTCCGCTCCCCGGGCCCGAGGGGCGAGCAGGTCCGCGACCGCTCCTTCATGATCTGGCTCAACGCCGGCGAGGACGACGTGGAGCTGGCGCTGCCCGACAACCAGTGGGTCCACCACGGCGAGGTGGTGCTGTCGACCAACGCCGCCGTCCCGCTCGGCACCCCGGTCGTCGCCGGCAGCACGCTGCCGCTCCAGGCGCGCTCGGTCCTCGTGCTGCGCCAGACCTGAGCCGTCGGGTCAGCCCGGCTGGGCCGCCTTCGCGGCGTCGATGACGGTGGCCAGCCGGTCGCGCAGCTCGACGAGCTCGTCGACCTCCATGCCGAGGCGCTCGACGACCGTGCCCGGGACGGCGAGCGCCTGCTCGCGCAGCGCCCGCCCGCGCGACGTCAGCGCGACGGCGAGGCTGCGCTCGTCGTCCGGGTCGCGGTCGCGGGTGACCAGGCCGGCCGCCTCGAGGCGCTTCACCAGGCGCGAGAGCGTGCCCACGTCGAGGTCGAGCTGGCGCCCCAGCCCGCTCAGCGACAGCGGCTCCTGCTCCCAAAGCGCCAGCATCACGAGGTACTGCGGGTGGGTGAGCCCGAGCGGCTCGAGCACCGGGCGGTAGACCGACACGACCGTGCGCGCCGCGACCGCGAGAGCGAAGCAGACCTGCTGCTCGAGGGCGAGTGGGTCGTCGGTTGGAGGTGCGCCGGACATTTTTGTTAGCCTAGCAACAGTTGTCACGACAAGGAACTGGACGGTCCCATGGCCAGCAGCGTCCCCGCCCGCCGCACCGAGAAGGGTCGCGGCCACCTGCTCGACCTCGACGCGCCCCGACGCGTCGTGGCCGATCCCTCCGCGGAGGAGCGCGACCTGGCCCGCGTGCAGCGGTGGGTGATGTCCGTCCTCGCCGTCACCACGATCCTCCACCTGTCGGTCGGCCTGGTCGTCGCCGCGGTGATGCTCGACGAGAAGCCGTACTCCTCGCAGGTGGGGCTCAACGTCATGGCCGGCGTCGTGACCGTGCTCGCCGTCGCCGTCGCCCTCGGCATCCACGGGCGCAAGGTCCTCTCCCCCTGGCTGCTGCTCGGGCTGGTCCCGACCGCGATCGGGCTCTGGCTGATCCGCTGACCTGCGCTCAGGCCGGCTGGGCCACCCACGCGGCGGGGTCGCCGGCGTCGAGGTCGGTGATCCCGTGGGTTTCGAGGGCGCCCAGCACGACCAGGCGGCGCACGGCCGCGAAGGTGAGCACGTGCGCCACCATCCCGCCGTAGGAGAAGACCCGCGGCGGCTCGCAGGTGACGTCGAGGAACGTGTCGTCGAGCCGGCCCTCCTCCACCGTGGTCCGGACCTGGGCGAGGAAGGTCGGCCCCTCGTCGGCGAGCTCGCGGCGCAGCGTCGTCAGCGACTTGCCGCGTTCCTGGTCCCAGTCGTAGCGCCGCTGGTCGACCGCGGCGTTCCACTGGGCGAGCTGGCCGACGATCCGGCCGAGCACCGAGCGGATCGTCATGTCGTCGTCGATGGTGCCGATCGGCACCTCGATCGGTGCGTCGAGCTGCTCGTCGGTCAGCCGGGACGCGCGGTCCAGCATCTCGCCGGTCAGCCAGAGGTGGTGCTCGATCATCCGGGTCATCAGGTCCATGGCGGTCACCTTCTGTGCCGTGGGCAGCCGGAGGCTGCCCGGTGGGTGGAAGTGCACGTCGCTGGCGCCCGGGATCCGGGTGCTGGTCGGTGCGTGACGCCAACGGCTCGGCGCCGCCCCGTAGGCACGGGTGAACGCCCGCGTGAACGCCTCGTGGGAGCCGAAGCCCGCCCCGATCGCCACGTCGAGCACCGGCCGGTCGGTGGTCACCAGCTCGTACGCCGCTCGCTCGAGCAGCAGCCGCCGGCGCATCCGCTCCGGTGGCTCGCCCCCGGTCGCCGAGACGACCCGGTCGAGGTGGTGGCGCGAGAGGTGGAGCCGCCGCGAGCGCTCCTCGCTGCCCAGGTCGAGGGTCTCGGCCAGGGTGGCGAGGAAGTCCGCGAACGTGTCCGCCGCTGTCGTCATGACCCCAGCCTCACCGCGCCCCGCGGGCCGCGCTTGATCGTCCTTGCGCTCTCGTCACGGACGCGGCTCAGGACGCCTCCCGCAGCACGACCGGTGCCGGGAACCTCAGCCGGTCGCGTGACCACGGGCGTGCGGCGTCGGAGCGGAAGTAGCCGGTCAGCGACGTGACCTTCACGCGCACCTCGCCGACGGGGAGGCAGCGCAGCGGTACGTCGAGGCGGAGCTCCCCCGCTCCCCGTCGCACCTTCAGGCGCATCGGGTCGCACGACTCCCAGGCGGTCCCGGTGCCGTCGCTGTCGAGGGCGGCGTAGGACAGGCGGGGCTTCTGGGGACTGAAGCCGACCTCACCGCGGCCGGTCGGGTTCGAGCCCGACGCGGGAGCCAGCGCCAGGAACACCATCTGGTCGACCGGCATGCGGCGCGGGACCGCCTTGATCCGGACCGTGAACCGCACGGACCGCGACCGCGGGGTGATGGTCACCCGTCGCAGGTCGACCGACACGCGCTGGGCGCGGGTCAGGCCCGTGGCCTTCTGGTAGATCCGCACGTCGCCGGCCGGGTCCTTCGCCGTGACCGGGGTCGGGACCACGCGCGCCGACGCCGTGCCGGCCGGGACGCACAGCACGACCAGCGCGAGCAGGAGCGGGACGAGGGTTCGTGTCTGCATGCGGCGAGGCTAGGCGACCGCGAGCCTGTCCGTATCGCACGATTGGGGGACATCGGTGCGACGGCGGGGGCCGCCGGCGCCCGGAGTCCTAGCCTCGACGCCCCTGGTCCCCTCCCCGAGGAGCGTCGTGAACCGATTCCCCGTGCTCGCCGTCGCCACCGCCCTCACCTGGAGCGCGGTGGGCGTCGCGCCGCCGTCCTCCGGCGCGCAGGCCGGATCGACCGTGACCTTCACCTCCGAGCGCGACTACGTCGTCTCGACCACCCATCGCGGCCGCGACCTCACGGGCACCGGCGCGCTGCCCGACGGCTACACCGCGGACGGCGTGCGCGCACGACCCGCGGCGGACGCGCTGGGCTCGCGCGGCGTCGAGGTGCTCGTCGACCTCGGCACGCCCGTCTACTCGATGTCGACGCGCGGACACGCGCTCTTCACCCACCACCGCGGCCGGCTGCGGCCCGTCACGCTGCGGGGGCGCCCCTTCACGCTCACCACCTACGCCGAGGACAGCGACCAGGGCGGCTTCCGCTGCCGACGCGGCCGCCTCCTCGTCGACTGGTTCCACCTCGGCAGCCGCCGCGGGGATCGCACGACGTACCGCCTCGCCGGCCGGCGGCTGGTCCAGGTGTCCCGCACGCCGCTGCGGCGCCCGGTCGTCAGCCGACCCGGGAGCTGCTCCTGACGCACGCAGGCCGTCGCTCGCAGCGCGGCGAGACACGGGGGTTGTCAGGCTCTCGCTGAACTTGTCAGGCCGTGCACGGCCTGACATGTTCAGCGATCCCCGGCTGACCGGGGATCGCTGAAAGAGCCGAGATGCCGCCCTCAGACCGGCTCGGCCACCAGCCCCAGCTCGGCGACCGAGGCGAGCGCGGCGTTGCGGGGCACCACGCGCACGGTGTAGCCGAACGGGCCCGAGTGGTCGAGCCGCACGTCGGTGTCGAAGCGGTGCCGGTTGCCGTCGTAGGACTCCCCGACGTGCATCGGCGAGACCGAGGTGCCGGTGAGCACGTCGTCGGAGCCGATCCGGCCGTGCACGACCTGGACCTCGACGTCGTCCGGCGACAGCGCGCCGAGCGCGACCCACGCGCGCACCGCGAGGGTGGCGCCGACCTCGGCCTGGTCGCCGACGCCCTCGGAGTCGACGTGCTCGACGCGGACGCCGGGCCACGCGGCCCGGACGGTCTGCTTCCAGCCCGACAGGTTGCGCGCGCCGGCGTAGTCGGAGTTGAGCGCACGGGCGGTGTGCGCGGCGGGGGCGTAGAGCTCGCGGACGTAGTCGCGGACCTGGCGGGTGGCGAGCACCTTGGGGCCGAGCGACTTGAGGGTGTGGCGCACCATCTCGATCCAGCGCGGCGGCACGCCCTCGTCGTTGGTCTCGTAGAAGCGCGGCACGACCTCGCCCTCGAGCAGGTCGTAGAGCGCGTTGGCCTCGAGGTCGTCACGCCGGTCGGCGTCCTCGATGCCGTCGGCCGACGCGATCGCCCAGCCGTTGTTGCCGTCGTACCACTCGTCCCACCAGCCGTCGAGGATGGAGAGGTTGAGGCCGCCGTTGAGCGCGGCCTTCATGCCCGACGTGCCGCAGGCCTCGTAGGGACGCAGCGGGTTGTTGAGCCACACGTCGCAGCCGGGGTAGAGCGGCTGGGCCATCGCGATGTCGTAGTTGGGCAGGAACGCGATGCGGTGGCGGATCTCCGGGTCGTCGGCGAAGCGCACCATCTCCTGGATGAGGCGCTTGCCGGTCTCGTCGGCGGGGTGCGCCTTGCCGGCGATGACGAGCTGGATCGGCCGCTCCGGGTCGAGCAGCAGCCGCTTGAGCCGCGCGGGGTCGCGGAGCATCAGCGTGAGCCGCTTGTAGGTCGGCACGCGACGGGCGAACCCGATGGTCAGCACGTCGGGGTCGAGCGCGCCGTCGACCCAGGTGGTCTCGGCGGGGGCGAAGCCGCGCTTGGCCGCCGAGCGGCGCATCCGGTCGCGGGCGTCGTCGATGAAGCGCGTGCGCAGCGTGCGCTTGAGGTCCCAGATCTCGCGGTCGGAGATCTCGTCGACCAGCGGCCACAGCGCGTCGGTGTCGTCGCCGTCGACGTCCGCACCGCGGCTCGCCGCCAGCTCGACGACCTCGCGGGCGATCCAGGTCGGGCCGTGGACGCCGTTGGTGATCGAGCTGATCGGCACCTCGGCCTCGTCGAAGGCCGGCCAGAGGCCGTTGAACATGCCGCGCGACACGTGGCCGTGGAGCTCGGAGACGCCGTTGGCGCGCTGCGCGAGCCGGAAGCCCATCACCGCCATGTTGAAGACGCCGGCGTCGCCGCCGTCGTAGTCCTCGGCGCCGAGCGCCAGGATCCGGTCGACCGGTACGCCCGGGGTGGGCGAGCTGCCCCCGAAGTACTGCTCGACGAGCTCGCGCGGGAAGCGGTCGATGCCGGCGGGCACCGGGGTGTGGGTGGTGAAGACCGTGCCGGCGCGGGAGACCTCGAGGGCGGTGTCGAAGTCGACGTGCGGGCCGTCCTCGCCGACGGTGAGCTCGCGGATCCGCTCGATGCCGAGGAACCCGGCGTGGCCCTCGTTGGCGTGGAAGACCTCGGGCGCCGGCGCGCCGGTGATCCGCGACCAGGCGCGGAGCGCGCGGACGCCGCCGATGCCGAGCAGCAGCTCCTGGCGCAGCCGGTGCTCGGAGTTGCCGCCGTAGAGCCGGTCGGTCACGTCGCGGTAGTGGGCGCTGTTCTCCTCGATGTCGGTGTCGAGCAGCAGCAGCGGCACCCGGCCGACCTGCGCGACGAGGATCCGGGCGACGAGGTCGGGGCCGTCAGGCAGCGCGAGCGAGATGGTCGCGCGGGTGCCGTCGGCCTCACGGAGGACGGTCAGCGGCAGCTCGTCGGGGTCGAGGACCGGGTAGCTCTCCTGCTGCCAGCCGTCGCGGTCGAGCGCCTGCTTGAAGTAGCCGTGGCGGTAGAACAGGCCCACGCCCACCAGCGGGATGCCGAGGTCGGACGACGCCTTGAGGTGGTCGCCGGCGAGGATGCCGAGGCCGCCGGAGTACTGCGGCAGCACCGACGTGATGCCGAACTCGGAGGAGAAGTACGCGATCGCGCGCGGCGCGTCCTCGCCGGCCTTGCGGGCGTACCAGCGGTCCTCGCCGAGGTAGCGCTGCAGGTCGGCGTGCGCCGCGTCGAGGCGCTGGCGGAACTCGCCGTCCTCGACGAGCTCGTCGAGCCGCTCGCGGCCGACGGCCCCCAGAAAGCGGACCGGGTCGCCGGCCACCTCGCGCCACAGCGCCGGGTCGACGGACGCGAAGACGTCCTGGGTCGGCGGGTGCCACGACCAGCGCAGGTTGCCGGCCAGGACGGACAGCGCCCCCAGCGGCTCGGGCAGGACGGGACGGACGGTGAATCGACGGATCGCTCGCACGGTCCCGCACGCTAGGGCATTTCTTGGATCGATCCAAGACCCACCCTCCCGGGCGGGTCGGTCCACCGCTCCGCAGGGTGAGACCGAGCGTGCCCCGGGTTGCGCCCATGACCATGGGTTCGCAAGTGTGGGGCCATGGTTGGACGCATTCCCGTGATGGACGTCTCCCCCGTCGTCGACCTCGGCCGGCAGGCCGCCAAGGCCACGGTCGGCGAGCCGATGCCCGTGCGCGCGACCGTGTTCCGCGAGGGACACGACCAGCTCGGCGCGGAGGTGGTGGCGATCGACCCGCAGGGCACCCGCCGCGACCCCGTCCGGATGGTGCCCGACGGTGACCAGCCCAACCGCTACGTCGCCCACGTCACGCCCGACGTCGAGGGCGAGTGGACCTTCGAGGTGCACAGCTGGTCCGACGTGATCGGCACCTGGCAGCACGACGCCGGGATCAAGATCCCGGCCGGCGTCGACGTCGAGCTGATGTTCACCGAGGCCCGCCTGATCCTCGAGCGCGTCTCCGCCGCCACCGGCACCGAGGCGCTGAGCACGGCAGACGCCGAGGTCGTACGGGGCGCGGCCGCCGCGGCCGCGGACACCTCGCGCCCGGTCGGCGCGCGGCTCGCGGCGCTGCAGGACCCGGGCCTGTCCGCGGTGCTGCTCGCCCACCCGCTGCGCGACCTGCACACCGCGACCGGGCCGTTCCGCTTCCGGGCCGACCGCACCCGGGCGCTCTTCGGCAGCTGGTACGAGTTCTTCCCCCGGTCCGAGGGAGCGACCCGCGACCCCAGGACCGGCAAGGTCACCACCGGCACCTTCCGCACCGCGACCCAGCGGCTCGACGCGGTCGCGGCCATGGGCTTCGACGTGCTCTACCTGCCGCCGATCCACCCGATCGGCGAGGTCAACCGCAAGGGTCCGAACAACACGCTCACCCCCGGCCCGGACGACACCGGGTCGCCGTGGGCGATCGGCAGCAAGGACGGCGGCCACGACGCGATCCACCCCGACCTCGGCGACTTCGACGACTTCGACGCCTTCGTCGCCCGCGCCGGCGAGCTCGGCCTCGAGGTCGCGCTCGACCTCGCCCTGCAGGCCGCGCCGGACCACCCGTGGGTGACCACCCACCCGCAGTTCTTCACCACGCGCGCCGACGGCACCATCGCGTACGCCGAGAACCCGCCGAAGAAGTACCAGGACATCTACCCGATCAACTTCGACAACGACCCCTCCGGCATCTGCCGCGAGGTGCTGCGCGTCGTCAAGCTCTGGATGTCGCACGGCGTGCGGATCTTCCGCGTCGACAACCCGCACACCAAGCCGCTGGCCTTCTGGGAGTGGCTGCTCGCGGAGGTGCGGCGCACCGACCCCGACGTGCTGTTCCTGTCGGAGGCCTTCACCAAGCCGGCGATGATGCACGGCCTCGGCGCGATCGGCTACCACCAGAGCTACACGTACTTCACGTGGCGCACCGGCAAGCGCGAGATCGAGGACTACCTGCGCGAGGTGTCGTCGGAGTCCGACCACCTGATGCGGCCGAACTTCTTCGTCAACACCCCCGACATCCTCCACGCCTACCTGCAGTACGGCGGGCCGGCGGCGTTCAAGGTCCGGGCCGCGCTCGCCGCCACGGGCTCGCCGAGCTGGGGCGTCTACGCCGGCTACGAGCTGTTCGAGCACGTCGCGGTCAAGCCCGGGTCGGAGGAGTACCTCGACTCGGAGAAGTACCAGATCCGCATCCGCGACTGGGACAAGCGCGAGGCCGACGGCACGACGCTCGCGCCCTACCTCACCCGTCTCAACGAGATCCGGCGCCAGCACCCCGCGCTCCAGCTGCTGCGCAACCTCACTGTCCACTCCAGCGACGACGACCAGGTGCTGGTGTTCTCCAAGAAGGCTGCCCTGCCCGACGGGGGGGACGACGTCGTCATCAGCGTCATCAACCTCGACCCGCACGGCACCCGCGAGACGATGGTCCACCTCGACATGCCGGCCCTCGGCCTGGAGTGGCACGACTCGTTCGTCGCCCACGACGAGATCACCGGCGCCGACTGGAGCTGGAGCGCGCACAACTACGTACGCCTCGATCCCGGGTGGGAGCCCGCGCACGTCATCACCGTCAGGAGGACCCGTTGACCGAGCACCCGACCTCTGCCCAGATGCCGGCCGACGCCGGCGCAGCGACCGCGGTGCTCAACGCCGAGCCCGAGTGGTTCAAGACGGCGGTGTTCTACGAGGTGCTGGTGCGGTCGTTCCGCGACTCCAACGGCGACGGCACCGGCGACTTCAAGGGCCTGATCGAGAAGCTCGACTACCTCGAGTGGCTCGGCGTCGACTGCCTGTGGGTGCCGCCGTTCTTCACCTCGCCGCTGCGCGACGGGGGCTACGACGTCGCCGACTACAACAACATCCTCCCCGAGTGCGGCACGGTCGAGGACTTCCACGACTTCCTCGACGCCTGCCACCAGCGCGGCATCCGCGTGATCATCGACTTCGTCATGAACCACACGAGCGACGCGCACCCGTGGTTCCAGGCCAGCCGCAGCGACCCCGAGGGCCCCTACGGCGACTTCTACGTCTGGTCCGACACCGACGAGCTCTACCAGGACGCACGCGTCATCTTCGTCGACACCGAGCCGTCGAACTGGACCTGGGACCCGGTGCGCCAGCAGTACTACTGGCACCGGTTCTTCCACCACCAGCCCGACCTCAACTTCGACAACCCCAAGGTCCACGAGGCGATGCTGGACGCGATGGCGTTCTGGCTCGACATGGGCCTCGACGGCTTCCGCCTCGACGCCGTGCCGTACCTCTACGAGCGTCCCGGCACCAACGGCGAGAACCTGCCGGAGACCCACGACTTCCTGAAGAAGTGCCGTCGCTTCGTCGACGAGCACTACCCCGGCCGTGTCCTGCTGTGCGAGGCCAACCAGTGGCCGGCCGACGTGGTCGAGTACTTCGGGCCCGAGCAGACCGAGGACGGCCGCTGGGTCGGCACGGAGTGCCACATGGCGTTCCACTTCCCGGTGATGCCGCGCATCTTCATGGCCGTGCGCCGCGAGTCGCGCTTCCCGATCTCGGAGATCCTCGAGCAGACGCCGGAGATCCCCGACGGCTGCCAGTGGGGCATCTTCCTGCGCAACCACGACGAGCTGACCCTCGAGATGGTCACCGACGAGGACCGCGACTACATGTGGTCGGAGTACGCCCATGACCCGCGGATGAAGGCCAACATCGGCATCCGGCGCCGGCTCGCTCCCCTGCTGGACAACGACGTCAACCGGATGGAGCTGTTCACCGCGCTGCTGCTGTCGCTGCCCGGCTCCCCCGTCCTCTACTACGGCGACGAGATCGGGATGGGCGACAACATCTGGCTCGGCGACCGCGACGGCGTGCGCACCCCGATGCAGTGGACCCCCGACCGCAATGCCGGCTTCTCGTCCGCGACGCCCGGCAAGCTGCACCTGCCGGCGATCCAGGACCCGGTCTACGGCTACCAGTCGGTCAACGTCGAGGCCCAGCTGGAGAACACCTCCTCGCTGCTGCACTGGACCCGTCGCCTGGTCCACACCCGGCGCCGGCACCCGGCGTTCGGGCTCGGCGACTTCACCGACCTCGGCGGCTCCAACCCGAGCGTGCTGTCCTACGTCCGCGAGCACGCGCCCGAGGGCGGCGGGCCCGAGAGCCGCGACGTCATCCTGTGCGTCAACAACCTCTCCCGCTTCCCGCAGCCGGTCGAGCTCGACCTCCGGCAGTACGAGGGCATGGTGCCCGTGGAGCTCCTCGGCGGCGTCCCGTTCCCCGCCATCGGCGAGCTGCCCTACCTCCTGACCCTGGGCGGCTACGGCTTCCTGTGGCTCAGGCTCACCGAGGCGAGCACGGGGACGAGCCACATGGGCCAGATGGGGGCGGAGCAGTGACCGAGCAGATCGCAGCCTGGATCGGGGAGGCCCGCTGGTTCGGCGGCAAGGGCCGGGACTGGACCCTCGTCGACGTCCGTCGGGTGGGCGAGCTCCCCGACCCGCCAGCAGGCACGAGGGTCGCCATCGACCTGGCCGAGGTGGCCTACGCCGACGGCGACACCGAGCTCTACCAGGTGCCGCTGGCCTTCTACACCGAGCCGCAGGACCGCCTCGCGCACGCGCTCGTCTGCGAGTGGGACGACGACGAGCTCGGCCACACCTGGGTCTACGACGCGCTGCACGACCGCGAGGCGATGGCCCTGTGGCTGCGCGCGTTCGACGTCGCGGCCAACGCCACCCGCGGCCTGCTCCACTTCCACCGGGTGCCCGGCCACGACCTCGACCTCGAGGCCCACTCGACCCTCTTCTCCGGCGAGCAGTCCAACTCGTCGGTCGCGTTCGGCGACGACGCGCTGATGAAGGTGTTCCGCAAGGTCACCCCGGGCGTCAACCCGGACATCGCGATCCACCACGTGCTCACCGAGGCCGGCTCCACCCACGTGGCCGCCCTCTACGGCTGGCTCGACCTCGTCGACGAGGACACCGACACCACCATCCAGCTCGCGATGCTCCAGCAGTTCCTGCGCACCGCCAGCGACGGCTGGGACCTGGCCCTGGCGAGCGTGCGCAACCTCTTCGCCGAGGCCGACCTGCACGCCGAGGAGGTGGGCGGGGACTTCGCGGGGGAGGCCTCGCGCCTCGGCACCGCCCTCGCCGAGGTCCACGCCGACCTCGCCGCCCACTTCCCGCGCGAGCAGCGCGACCCCGCGGCGCTCGACGCCCTCGCCTCGGCGATGGAGGGCAGGCTCGACGCCGCCGTCGCGGTGGTGCCAGCCCTCTCGGCCTACGAGGACGGGCTGCGCCGCACGTACGCCCGGCTGCGCGAGCTCGACGGTGTCGAGGTCCAGCAGGTCCACGGCGACCTGCACCTCGGCCAGACCCTGCGCACCGTCAAGGGCTGGAAGATCGTCGACTTCGAGGGCGAGCCCGCCAAGCCGCTCGCCGAGCGCCTCGAGCCCGACTCGGTGTGGCGCGACGTGGCCGGGATGATCCGCTCCTTCGACTACGCGCCGCGGGTGACCGCCCTCACCGGCGGGGGCGCCGACGACGCCGAGACCGAGCAGCGCGCCTACCGCGCCGCGGAGTGGTCGGCGCGCAACCGGGCGGCGTTCCTCGAGTCGTACACCGAGCAGCGGGGTACCGGGCTCGACGAGGCGGCGAGCGCCCTGCTCGACGCCTACCTCGCGGACAAGGTCGTCTACGAGGCCGTCTACGAGGCACGCAACCGTCCGGGATGGCTCTCCATCCCGCTGGCAGCGCTGGAGGACACCGCATGAGCGAGCAGCAGACCACCGACACCCACGCCCCCGGCGAGCTCGACCTGCACCTGATCGGCGAGGGCCGGCACGAGGAGCTGTGGACGGTCCTCGGCGCGCAGGTCTCGACCGGCTCGACCGGCGAGGTGGAGGGAACCTCGTTCCGGGTCTGGGCCCCCAACGCGATGGAGGTCCAGGTCGCCGGCGAGTGGGCCGGCTGGGACGGCTCCGCCCACCCGATGGCCCGTCTCGACGGATCGGGCGTCTGGCACGTCCACGTGCCGGGGGTCGGCGTCGGCTCGCAGTACAAGTACCGCATCCGCGGCGCCGACGGGCAGTGGGTCGACCGCGCCGACCCGATGGCGCAGTGGGCCGAGAAGCCGCCGAGCTCGGCCTCGGTCGTGTGGCGCTCGCAGCACCAGTGGGGCGACCAGGACTGGCTGGAGGCACGCCGCGGCAAGCAGCCGGTCGACGAGGCGATGTCGGTCTACGAGGTGCACCTCGCGTCGTGGCGCAAGCACTACTCCGGCGACCTCTACGACTGGGACCAGATCGCCGACGCGCTGGTCCCCTACGTCTCCGGCCTCGGCTTCACCCACGTTGAGTTCATGCCGGTCATGCAGCACCCCTTCGGCGGCTCGTGGGGCTACCACGTCACGTCCTACTTCGCCGCCGACTCCCGCTTCGGCGACCCCGACGGCCTCAAGCGGCTCATCGACCGGCTGCACCAGGCCGGCGTCGGCGTGATCCTCGACTGGGTCCCCGGCCACTTCGCCACCGACGAGTGGGCGCTCGCCCGCTTCGACGGCACCCCGCTCTACGAGGACCCCAACCCCCAGCGCGGCTGGCACAAGGAGTGGGGCTCGCACATCTTCAACTTCGGCCGCAACGAGGTGCGCAACTTCCTCTACGCCAACGCCGTGTTCTGGCTCGAGGAGTTCCACGCCGACGGTCTGCGCGTCGACGGCGTCGCATCGATGCTCTACCTCGACTACGCCCGCGAGCACGGCGAGTGGTCGCCCAACGTGCACGGCGGCCGGGAGAACCTCGAGGCGGTGCAGTTCCTCCAGGAGATGAACGCCACCGTCTACAAGCGCGTCCCCGGCATCGTCACGATCGCCGAGGAGTCGACCGCGTGGCCGGGCGTCACCGGCCCCACGAGCGAGGGCGGCCTCGGCTTCGGCTTCAAGTGGAACATGGGCTGGATGCACGACTCCCTGACCTACATGGCCAAGGACCCGCTCTACCGCAGTCACCACCACGGCCAGATGACGTTCTCGCTGGTCTACGCCTTCGCCGAGAACTACGTGCTGCCGATCAGCCACGACGAGGTCGTGCACGGCAAGGGCTCCCTGCTGCGCAAGATGCCCGGCGACCGCTGGCAGCAGCTGGCGAACCTGCGGGCGTACCTCGCCTTCATGTGGGCCCACCCCGGCAAGCAGCTGCTCTTCATGGGCTGCGAGATCGGCCAGGAGTCCGAGTGGGCCGAGAGCCGCGAGCTCGACTGGTGGCTGCTCGAGCACCCGGAGCACGCCGGCGTGCACGCGATGGTCCGCGACATGAACGCCGCCTACACCGCCTCGGGTGCGCTGTGGGGACGGGACAACGACCCCGCCGGCTTCCAGTGGGTCGACGCGAACGACGCGGGCCGCAACACGTTCTCGTTCGTGCGCCGCTCCCCCGGCGAGCCCGACGTGGTGTGCGTGTCGAACTTCGCCGGCCAGCCGCACGAGGGCTACCGCCTCGGGCTGCCCTCGGCAGGCACGTGGACCGAGGTCCTCAACACCGACGCGTCGGCCTACCACGGCTCCGGCGTCGGCAACCTCGGCTCGATCACCGCCGTCGAGGGCGAGCACGTGGGTCAGCCCGCGCACGCCGACGTCGTCGTCCCGCCCCTCGCGACGGTCTGGTTCCGCAAGGCGGACTGAGCCTGCGGACCTGACACACCCCGCATCGTCGTGATGTTTCACCATGGGATGTCGTCCAGTGTGCACTTCCCTCATGCTCCTTCGTGAGGGAAGTGCAGTGCTTCTCGACATCCCCAGGTGAAGCAGCGCAGGTGCGGGATCGCGCCAGAATCCGCCCACAGCGCGCTCGGCACGAGCGTCGTCCACAGGCGATGGGGTACGACGCTGGTGTGGGCGAGCCCGGTCGCCGACCGTGAGCGCCATGGACCCCTTGCGTGCGATCTGCCTCGAGCTCGGCTTCTTCACCCGTGCCCACGCCCGTGAAGCGGGCTACGACGAGCGCGCCATCGATGCGGCCGCTCGCTCCCGACGGTGGCTCCGCATCCGCCGTGGGTACTACACGTTCCCGGACATCTGGCAGACGGCCTCTCCGGAGGAGCGCCACCTCATGAGGTGCCGGGCGGTCCTGGACTCTCTCGGCGACTCGGTCGCGCTGAGCCACACGTCCGGCTGCGTAGCGGCCAAGATCGAGGTCTGGGGCCTGTCCCTCGACAAGGTGCACGTGACCCGGCTGGACGGCGGCGCGGGACGCATCGACCGCGATGTCGTCCACCATGAAGGGCTGGTGACCGAAGACGAGGTCGGGGAGATCGACGGCATGCGTGTGCTGGCGCCTGCACGTTGCGCGCTCGAGGCAGGGTCCGTCGCCACATCGGAGAGCGCTCTGGTCGTCCTCAACTCTGCGTTGTTCCGTCGCAGGTGCACGTCCGACGAGATCGCCAACCAGTTCGACGTGATGGCGCACTGGCCGCGGGTGCGCCACCTCCACGTCCCGGTCCGCATGTCAACCGATCGCGCCGAGTCGGTCGGAGAGTCGCGGAGTCTCTGGCTGTTCTGGACCCAGCACATCCCCACACCGGTGCTCCAGCTCGAGGTCTATGACCGTTCGGTCCTCGTGGGACGCACCGACTTCGGGTGGCCGAAGCTCCGCCGGCAGGGACTCGGCGAGTTCGACGGCAAGGTGAAGTACGGGCGACTCCTCGAGCCGGGCCAGCATCCGGGTGAGGTGGTCTTCGAGGAGAAGAAGCGGGAGGACCGTCTCCGCGAGGTCACGGGAGCCTGGATGCTCCGGATCATCTGGTCGGACCTCGACCACCCGGACGACACGGCTGCGCGCCTGCGCCGCCTGATGGCGCGCGCCTCCTGAGGACACCCGACGCCCCGTTGCTCTGTCGTGGGATGTCGCCGAATGTGCGCTCCCCTCACGCTCCTTCATGAGGGATGCGCGGTAGTGCCCGACATCCCATGGTGGAGCAACGACGAGGGGTACGCACCGCCGTCCGGGGTGACCTCGGACTGGCTAGGGTGGCCCGGTGCCTGACCAACAGCCCACGCTGACCGACGGGACCGTGACGCTGCGGGCCTGGCGCGACGACGACGTCGCCGAGGCGGTGGCCGGGCACGACGAGGAGATGGCGCTCTGGTTCGGCTGGGACGCCGACGACGTCACCGAGCAGACCCACCGCGACGCGGTCACCCGGTGGCACGAGCGCTACGCGGCGGGCGAGCAGGCGTCGTTCGTCGTGGAGCACGCCGGCGCGATCGTGGGCAGCGTCGAGGCGACCCGTCAGGGAGACGCCGGCGCGAGCCTCAGCTGGGCGCTCTACTCCGGCCACCGCGGTCGTGGCCACGCCGCCCGCGCGGTGCGCGTGCTGGTCGACTGGGTGTTCGCCGACCGGGACCAGGGAGGTTGGGGACTGCAGCGGGTGGAGGCGCGGATCGACCCGCGCAACGACGCCAGCCGCCGGGTGGCCACCCGGGCCGGACTGCGGCTCGAGGGGTCCCAGCGGATCACCCCCGGCATGGGCGACCGGCCCGACGCCACCTCGTACCTGGTCTTCGCCCGGCTCGTCACCGACCCGCCGCTGAGCGACCCCGAGTCGTTTCGCTCCCTGCTCAACTCCTTCCTCCCCCGCAAGCGCGCGATCGCGCAGATGCTGGTGCGCGACCCGGAGGGACGGGTGCTGCTGTGCCAGCTGACCTACAAGCGCGACTGGGACCTGCCGGGGGGTGTCGTCGAGGTGGGCGAGTCGCCACGCGTGGCGGTCGGGCGTGAGGTCGAGGAGGAGCTCGGGCTGACGATCAGCCCCGGTGCGCTGGTGCTGACCGACTGGCTCCCGCCGTGGGGCGGCTGGGACGACGCGGTGTGCCTGGTCTTCGACGGCGGCACGCTCGACCCCGCGACGCTCGCGGATGTGGTCAAGCAGGAGCGCGAGATCCGCGACGTGCGGTTCTGCACCCTCGAGGAGGTCGACGAGCTCGCAGCCGACTTCACCGCGCGACGCATCCGGGCCGCCGTCTCGGGTGAGGGAACGTATACGGAGTCCGGTCGCTGAGGCAGGATGCCTCTCATGACCTGGGTCTACGACTTCGCTGAGGGCAACAAGGACCAGAAGGACCTGCTGGGCGGCAAGGGCGCCAACCTGGCCGAGATGACCAACCTCGGTCTCCCCGTGCCACCGGGGTTCACGATCTCCACCGAGACGTGCCGCGCCTACCTGGCCGAGCGCGGTGAGCCCGACGGCCTGGCCGAGGAGGTGACCGACCACCTCGCCGCCCTCGAGGAGGCGATGGGCAAGAAGCTCGGCGACGCCGACGACCCGCTGCTCGTCTCGGTCCGCTCCGGCGCGAAGTTCTCGATGCCCGGCATGATGGAGACGGTCCTCAACGTCGGCCTCAACGACACCTCCGTCGGCGGCCTCGCGGCCCGCAGCGACTCCGAGCGCTTCGCGCAGGACTCCTACCGCCGCCTGCTCCAGATGTTCGGCGGCACCGTCCTGCACGTCGACTCCGAGCTGTTCTCCGACGCGCTCGACGAGGTCAAGCGCGCCAAGGGCACCGAGTCCGACCTCGACCTCGACGCCGACGACCTGCGCGGCGTCGTGGAGACGTTCAAGCAGATCATCAAGGACCAGACGGGACGCGACTTCCCGCAGGACCCGCGCGAGCAGATGGACCTCGCCATCCGGGCGGTCTTCGACTCGTGGAACACCGACCGCGCCCGCCTCTACCGGCGCCAGGAGCGGATCCCGGAGGACCTCGGCACCGCCGTCAACGTCCAGGCGATGGTCTTCGGCAACTTCGGCATGGACTCCGGCTCCGGCGTCGCCTTCACCCGCGACCCGGCCAGCGGCAACCAGGGCGTCTACGGCGACTACCTGCAGAACGCGCAGGGCGAGGACGTCGTCGCCGGCATCCGCAACACCGTCTCGCTGGCGGACATGGCCGACATCGACCAGACGTCCTACGACGACCTGATGGACATCATGAGCCGCCTCGAGCGGCACTACCGCGACATGTGCGACATCGAGTTCACCGTCGAGCGCGGCAAGCTCTGGATGCTGCAGACGCGCGTGGGCAAGCGGACGCCGGAGGCGGCGTTCCGGATCGCCGTGCACATGGTCGACGAGGGCCTGATCGAGATGGACGAGGCGGTGCTGCGCGTCACCGGCGACCAGCTCGCCCAGCTGATGTTCCCGCGCTTCGACGAGACCTCGGAGCGGACCCTGCTGGCGAAGGGCATGAACGCCTCACCGGGCGCCGCCGTCGGCAAGGCGGTGTTCGACTCCGACACGGCCGTCGAGTGGACCGCGCGCGGCGAGGACGTGATCCTCGTCCGCAAGGAGACCAACCCCGACGACCTGCGCGGGATGGTCGCGGCGCGCGGCATCCTGACCAGCCGTGGCGGCAAGACGTCGCACGCCGCCGTGGTCGCCCGCGGCATGGGCCGTACGTGCGTGTGCGGTGCGGAGTCGCTCGACGTCGACACGAAGGCCCGGCAGTTCCGGGTCCGCGACGGCGAGACGATCAGCGAGGGCGACGTCATCTCCATCGACGGCACCACCGGCGAGGTGTTCGCCGGCGCCGTGCCGGTCGCCGACTCGGTCGTGGTGCGCCACTTCGAGGGTGAGAAGCTCGACGACGACCTCGCCCACGCGGTGGCGCGGATCATGGCGCACGCCGACGGCGCCCGTCGGCTCCGCGTGCGGACCAACGCCGACACCCCCGACGACGCCGCCCGCGCGCGCCGCTTCGGCGCCCAGGGCATCGGGCTGTGCCGCACCGAGCACATGTTCCTCGGCGAGCGCCGCGAGCTGGTCGAGAAGCTCATCGTCGCCGAGGACGACGAGGGCGTCGAGGCCGCGCTCGCCGAGCTGCTGCCTCTCCAGCGCCAGGACTTCACCGAGATCTTCGAGGCGATGGACGGGCTGCCGGTCACCATCCGGCTCCTCGACCCGCCCCTGCACGAGTTCCTGCCCGACCTCACCGAGCTCAGCGTCGAGGTCGCGCTCGCCGAGGAGCGCGGGGCGGTCGACGAGCACGCGGTCACCCTGCTGACCCACGTGCGGCGCCTGCACGAGCAGAACCCGATGCTCGGCCTGCGCGGCGTACGTCTCGGCATCCAGATCCCCGGCCTGTTCCGGATGCAGGGCCGGGCGATCGCCGAGGCCGCCGCCGACCGGATGGCGGTCCACGGCGCGCCACGCCCCGAGATCATGGTCCCGCTGGTCGCGAGCGTCCGCGAGCTGCAGATCGTGCGCGCCGAGCTCGAGCAGCAGGTCGCCGAGGTCGAGGAGGAGCGCGGGGTCACGCTCGACATCGCGATCGGCACCATGATCGAGCTGCCGCGCGCGGCGTTCCTCGCGAACCGGATCGCCAAGTCGGCCGACTTCTTCTCCTTCGGCACCAACGACCTGACCCAGATGGCCTGGGGCTTCAGCCGCGACGACGTCGAGGCGTCGTTCTTCTCGCGCTACTTCGAGCACGGCATCTTCGACGTCTCACCGTTCGAGTCGCTCGACCAGCTCGGCGTCGGCGGGATGGTCGAGATGGGCACCAAGAAGGGCCGCAAGACCAAGGCCGACCTCAAGATCGGCGTGTGCGGCGAGCACGGGGGCGACCCGCGGTCGGTGCACTTCTTCGACGAGGTGGGCCTCAACTACGTGTCGTGCTCGCCGTTCCGGGTGCCGGTCGCCCGGCTCGAGGCCGGCCGGTCGGTGCTGCAGAAGCGCTGAGGCTCAGAAGAGCGCCGAGGCCAGGCTGCGGCGGCCCGCCAGCACGCGCGGGTCGTCGTTGCCGACCGCGGCGAACAGGCCGAGCAGGTGGTCGCGCGCCTTCTCGCGGTCCTTGTCGCTGGTGCGCGCGACCAGGCCGACCAGCCGGGCGAAGGCGTCCTCGACGTGGCCGCCGAGCATGTCGAGGTCGGCGACCATGGTCTGGGCGTCGACGTCGTCGGGGGCGTCGGCCGCGGCGGCGCGCGCCGCGTTGAGGTCGACGCCCTGGGTGCGCTGCATGACCTTGGCGATGGCGAGTCCGCCGGCCGCCTCGACGTCGGCCGGGTTCGCGTCGACGAGCTTCTGGTACTCCGCGACCGCGCCGTCGATGTCGCCGGCCGCGAGGGCGTCCTGGGCGGGCGCGTAGCGCGGGTCGACGACCTCCTCCTCGTCCTCGCCCACCGGCGCCGCGCTCGAGCGCGGCTGGTGGCGACCGGTGATCCCCTGGGCGGTCAGCTGCTGGCCGAGCTGTCCGAAGAGGGTGGTGAGCTCGTCGGCGGAGAGCGCACCGGGGATGGGCTGGGTGACCGGACGCCCGTCGAGCACGACCATCATGAGCGGCACCTGCGGGATCTGCATCGCCTGCGCGATCTCGGGCTGGGCGTCCACGTCGACGAGGGCCGCCAGCAGGCGACCCTCCTGCTGCTCGGCCACCGCGGCGACGTCGGCGGCGTACTGCTCGCTGCCCGGCGCCTGGCGGGCGGAGTGGAACACCATCACCACGGGCGCGGTCATCGACTCCTGCAGGACCTGCTGGAAGTTCTCTTGCGTGATCGTCACGGAGTACGCCCCACCGGCGGCGCCCTGCGGGGCGGGCGACCCCGCCTGCGGGGCGGGCGGCTGCCCGAGCCCGGAGAGGTCGATGGCACCTGGACGGCTGAACGGCTGCTGCGTCATGCCCCAATCCTAGGGAGAACGCCCGCACGCGGCAGGACGGGTGGGTAGCCTCGACCCCATGGGACCTCGGGCAGGCGCGCTGCTGCAGCGCCACCGGCGCAACCTGGGCCTGCTCGCACGCTTCGGGATCGTGGGCGCCTCGGGCGTCGTGGTCAACATGCTCACGCTGGTGCTGCTGCGCCGGATGGGCCCCCACTTCGACGACGCCGTGGTGGGCCTGGGCGCCACCGACTTCAACCTGCGCTGGTACCACGTCTACTCGACCATCGCGTTCCTGGTCGCGAACCTCTCGAACTTCCAGCTCAACCGCACGTGGACCTTCCACAGCAGCGGCCACTCGCGCTGGTGGCGCGAGTACTGGCCGTTCCTGGTGGTCGGCCTCGGCGGGCAGGCGATCGGCCTCGCCCTGCTCACCCTCCTGATGCACCCGCACTCGCCGATCAGCCTGCCGACCGACGTCTTCGACGACTCCAGCGGGCTGCGCAACCGGCTCTACTGGTCGCAGCTGATCGTCATCGGCCTGGTGACCCCGCTGTCCTTCGTGCTCAACAAGATCTGGACCTTCGCCGCGGTGCGCGGCGGGCACCCCGAGCTGGCCGACCCGCTCCGCGAGGAGGACGCGCTGGCCGGGTCCGACGTGACCTGAACGTGCCGATCTGTGTCCCTGCTGAGGACGGGCCGACCTGTCCCCTCCGCCCTACCGCGTGGTAGAAAACACCCTGGGTTCCAACGGGAGGGCGCGGCAGGCATGACTTCGGGGTCATACGACTTCACCGGCTACCAGGTCCTCGTCGTCGGCGGCACGCGCGGCGAGGGGCACGCCATCGCCAGCGCGTTCGCCGAGTCGGGTGCGGCCGTGACGGTCACCGGCACGATGATGCTGCGCTCGCTCTACGACACCGACCTGTCCGCGTTCGACTACGAGTCGGTCAACCTCGCCCGCCAGCAGTCGATCGACCAGCTCGCGGCGGGCATCGACCACCTCGACGTGCTCGTGCTGGCCGCCGGCTGCACGCTGCCCTACGGGCTGCCGCCGTCGGAGCAGTCGTTCGTCGCGGGCGCCGCACGCTCCGGCCTGCTCGGTCCGATGTTCCTCACCACCCGCCTGCGTCTCAAGCTCAGCCACAGCCCCGCGCTCGGCGGCGGCTGCGTCGTCAACACCGGCGCGGTGCGCTCGTGGCTGGAGCTGTCCTCGACGCCCGAGGAGGCCGAGGCCGAGCTGCTGACCTCGACCGCCCACGCCGGGGAGCGGTGGGCCGGGCTCGGCGTCCGGGTCAACTCGGTGGTGCACTCGCCGCGCTCGGTGCTGCCGCGCCAGTTCGCCCCGAACCCCTCCTCCTACGCCGGCAGCCGGGTCTCCGGCGACACGCTGGTGCGCAGCCGCAGCCGGGTCACCGACGCGGTGACGGACGCGACCCTCTTCCTCGCCAGCAGCGGGGCGTCCCGGATCACCGGGCAGACGCTCCGGCTCAGCTGAGCAGCCGGTCCGCGGCGCCGAACGGGTCGAGCTCGCCCGCGGCGACCAGCTCGCCGAGGCGGTCGAGGTCGGTCCCGCCCGAGGCGTTCCAGCGCTCCTGGAGGGTGGCGAGGGCGATCGCCTCGACCTCCCGCCGGGCCCGCGCCGTACGCCGCCGCGCCAGCTCGCCGCTCTCGCGCAGCCAGGCCGCGTGCCGGTCGACCTCCTCGAGCAGCCGGTCGATGCCCTCCCCCGTGCTCGCGATCGTCGCGAGCACGGGCGGGCGCCACGCCTGCTCGCGCCGCTCGGCCATCGCGAGCATCGACCGGAGCTCGCGCCGGGTGCGGTCGGCCCCGTCGCGGTCGGCCTTGTTGACGACGTAGAGGTCGCCGATCTCGAGGATCCCCGCCTTCGCGGCCTGGATCCCGTCGCCCATCCCGGGCGCGAGCAGGACGAGCGTGGTGTCGGCGAGCCCGGCGACCTCGACCTCGCTCTGCCCGACGCCCACCGTCTCGACGACCACGACGTCGAAGCCCGACGCGTCGAGCACCCGGACCGCCTGGGGCGTCGACCGGGCCAGCCCGCCGAGGTGGCCGCGCGACCCCATCGAGCGGATGAAGACGTCGCGGTCCAGCGCGTGGTCGCCCATCCGCACCCGGTCGCCGAGCAGGGCGCCGCCGGAGAACGGCGAGGAGGGGTCGACGGCGAGCACGCCCACGCGACGACCCGCGCGACGCATCGCGCCGACGAGGGCGTTGGTCGAGGTGGACTTGCCGACCCCCGGTGCGCCGGTGATGCCGAGGACGTGCGCGTGGCCCACGTGCGGCGCCAGCGCCGCCATCACCTCGCGCAGGGCCGGCGAGGCGTCCTCGACGAGCGAGATCAGGCGGGCGACCGCCGCCGGCTCCCCGTCCCTGGCCCGGGCCACGAGATCGGGTACGGCGACGGTGCCCCGCCGCGTCACGCCTGCTGTCCCGCGGCCGGTCAGGCGCCGGGCACGCGGATGATCAGGGCGTCGCCCTGACCGCCGCCACCGCACAGGGCGGCCGCACCGACGCCGCCGCCGCGGCGCTGGAGCTCGAGGGCGAGGGTGAGCACGATCCGGGCACCGGACATGCCGACCGGGTGGCCCAGGGCGATCGCGCCGCCGTTGACGTTGACCTTGTCCTCGCTGACGCCGAGCTGGCGCGCGGACTCGATGCCGACCGCCGCGAACGCCTCGTTGAGCTCGAAGAGGTCGATGTCGGCGACGTCGATGCCCTCCTTGGCCGCGGCCTTCGCGATGGCGTTGGCCGGCTGGAGCTGGAGGGAGGAGTCGGGGCCGGCGACCTGGCCGGAGGCGCCGATCTCGGCGATCCAGGTCAGGCCGAGCTCCTCGGCCTTCGCCTTGCTCATCACGACCACGGCGCAGGCGCCGTCGGAGATCTGGGAGGCGGAGCCGGCGGTGATGCTGCCGTCCTTGCTCACCGGGCGCAGGCCGGCCAGCGTCTCGACGGTGGTGTCGCCGCGCACGCCCTCGTCCTCGGCGACCGTGACCTCGCCCTTGCGGGTCGCGATGGTGACGGGCACGACCTCGTCGTCGAAGAGGCCGTTCTTCCACGCCAGGGCGGCGCGCTGGTGCGACTGCGCGGCGAAGGCGTCCTGCTCCTCGCGGGTGAGGTTGGCGCCGGCGGCGTTGCAGCCGTCGGTGAGGTTGATCATCGCCTGGTGGGTGAACTGGTCGTAGAGGGCGTCGTAGGCCATCGAGTCGACCAGCGCGGTGTCGCCGTACTTGAAGCCCTCGCGGCTCTTCGGCAGCAGGTGCGGGGCCTGGGTCATCGACTCCATGCCACCGGCGACGACGACGTCGTGCTCGCCGGCGCGGATCAGCTGGTCGGCCATCGCGATCGCGTTGATGCCCGAGAGGCACACCTTGTTGATGGTGATCGAGGGGACGTCCATCGGGATGCCGCCCTTGACCGCGGCCTGGCGGGCGGTGATCTGGCCGGCACCGGCCTGGATGACCTGGCCCATGATCACGTAGTCGACCTGGTCGCCCGTGACGCCGGCCTTGTCCAGCGCGCCCTTGATGGCCACGCCGCCCAGGTCGGCCGCCGACTGGTCCTTCAGGCCGCCCAGCAGGCGGCCGATCGGGGTGCGAGCCCCGGCAACGATCACGGAACCGGTCATGAGTCTTTCCTCCAGGCGTGGCGAGTCGTCGCGGCAGGTGCCGCTCCTTCGGACCATACCCACCGCGCCCGCGGCTCCGGCAGGGGGTGAGCGGTCATTCACCGTGAGGCGCACGTCACACCCCCTCGCGCGGCACCTCGGGCAGGGGAAGGATGGGGCCATGACGACCCCCGACCTGCCCGCCGACGTCCAGCACCTCTTCACCGCGATCGACCACGTCGGCATCGCGGTGCCCGACCTCGACGAGGCGATGGCGTTCTACCGCGACGCCTACGGCATGCAGGTGCTCCACGAGGAGACCAACGAGGAGCAGGGCGTGCGCGAGGCGATGGTGGGCGTGGGCGACTCGGGGTCCTGCATCCAGCTGCTCGCGCCGCTGACCCCCGAGTCGACGATCGCGAAGTTCCTCGACCGCAACGGCCAGGGCATCCAGCAGCTCGCCTTCCGCGTCGACGACGTCGAGCACGTCGCGGCGGTGCTCCGCGAGCGCGGGCTGCGCCTGCTCTACGACGCCCCGAGGCGGGGAACGTCCGACAGCCGGGTCAACTTCATCCACCCCAAGGACGCTGGCGGCGTCCTGGTCGAGCTGGTCGAGCCTCACGGCACGAGGTAGTCGGCGTCCCTCGCGTCGGTGACGAGCATGTGACCCGGCGCGTGCGAGATCGCCAGCGGCGGGCGCGACTCCATGACCGCCGCCTGCGGGGTCACCCCGCACGCCCAGAACACCGGGACCTCGCCGTCGCGCACCTCGACCGGATCGCCGAAGTCGGGACGGCCGAGGTCGGCGACGCCGATCGCCGCCGGGTCCCCGACGTGCACGGGCGCGCCGTGGACCGCTGGGTAGCGCGAGGTGATCCGCACGGCGTCCGCGACGCGGTCCGCCGGGACCGGTCGCATCGAGACCACCAGCGGGCCCGACATCGTGCCGGCCGGGCGGCACCGCCGGTCGGTGACGTACATCGGGACGTTGACCCCCTGCTCGACGTGGCGCACCGGGACACCGCCCTCGGCGAGCGCCGCCTCGAAGGTGAAGCTGCACCCCACGAGGAACGCGACGAGGTCATCGCGCCACCAGCCGCTGGCGTCGGGCACCTCGTCGACGAGCTCGCCGTCGACGTAGACCCGGTAGGCCGGGAGGTCGGTGCGGACGTCGCCATCGAGCAGCGGCCCGGACACCGCCCCCGCCTCGAGGACGTCCAGGACCGGGCACGGCTTCGGGTTGCGCTGGGCGAAGACCAGGAAGTCGAGCGCCAGGTCGCGCGGGAGCGCGACCAGGTTGGCCTGGGTCCAGCCCCGGCTCCAGCCGGCGGTCGGCGTGACCAGCCCCTCGCGGAACAGCCGGCGTGCCTCGCCGGGCGCCAGCGCACCGGGGTCGGACGGCAGCCGCGTGCTCACGGCGCCTCCACCCAGCAGAAACGCACGGTGTCGCCCGGGCGCAGCTGTGCGGCCCGGTCGACGTCGGCGTCGACCACGACCGCCACGACGGGGTAGCCGCCCGTGACGGGGTGGTCGGCGAGGAACAGGACCGGCTCACCGTCCGGCGGGACCTGCACGGCCCCGCGCCAGGCCCCCTCGCTCGGGAGCTGATCGTCGCGGGCATGCGCCAGCGGCGGACCGCCGAGGCGCATGCCGACCCGGTTGCTCCGGTCGGTGACCGTCCAGGCGGTCGCGACCAGCAGGTCGGCGTCGGCCACCCACCCGTCGCGCGGCCCGCGGACCGCGCGCAGGACGACCTCGCCCGACAGGTCGGGCGCGACGACGGTGTCGAGGTCGGAGAACCGCTCCCCCGGGCAGCCGACCGGCAGCACGGTGCCGACCTCCAGCGGGGCCGGACCGAGCCCGGACATCACGTCGCTGGAGCGCGAGCCCAGGACGTCCTCGGGCTCGACGCCTCCCCGGACGCCGAGGTACGACCGCAGGCCCGCGGTCGGTGCACCGAGGCGCACCCGCGCCCCCGGCTCGGCGAAGAACACGGTGTGCGAGCCGACCTCGCGGCCGTCGACCGTGACCGGGCAGGGCGCACCGGTCACGCAGCACCAGCTGCCCTCGCCCACGACCTCGACGTCGAGGCCGCCGAACGTCACCTCGATCGCGGCCGCCCCCTCCTGGTTGGCGAGCAGCCGGTTGGCCTGGCGCAGCGCGGCGCGGTCGGCGGCGCCGGACCGGCCGACACCGACGCCGGACAGCCCGCGGCGGCCGAGGTCCTCGACGAGTGCCTCGGGACCGACGGCGTGCACGCGCAGCGCCCGGCTCACCGTCCGACCTCCACGAAGCGGACCCGCGTGCCGGGCGCCAGCAGGGCCGGCGGGTCGCGGTCGAGGTCCCAGAGCGTCACGTCCGTGCGCCCGATCAGCTGCCAGCCACCGGGCGACGAGCGCGGGTAGATGCCCGAGTACTCCCCCGCCAGCCCGACCGCCCCCGCGGGGACGCGGGTGCGGGACTCGCCGCGGCGCGGGACGTGGAGCCGCTCGTCCTCCCCGATGAGGTAGCCGAAGCCCGGCGCGAAGCCGCCGAAGGCCACGCGCCACTCCTGCCCGGTGTGCGCCGCCACCACCTCGCGCTCGGACAGCCCGGTCAGACGGGCCACGTCGGCCAGGTCCTCGCCGTCGTAGGTCACCGCCACCTCCACGACGGGCTGGTCGGTCGCCGCGGCGCCCGCGGACGCGGGTGCGACGTCGGCGAGGAGCGCCCGCAGGTCGGCCAGGGCCGTGCCCTCGGCGGCCACGACCAGCACGGTGCGCGCCGCCGGCACCACCTCGTCGACCAGCAGCGTGTCGCGGTCGCGGAGCGCGACCGCGTAGTCGACGGCGGCCTCGGTGGAGCCCAGCTCGACCAGGACGGCACGGTCGCCGTAGGGCAGCAGGGCGGGTGCCGCGCTCACGCGAACGCCTCCGGCGCGATGCCCTCCGCGACCAGCGCGTCGCGCACGGCGGTCGCCATCGCGACCGCGCCGGGGCTGTCGCCGTGGACGCACACCGAGTCGGCCTCGACCCGCACGGTCGATCCGTCGACCGCGACGAGCGTGCCGTCGGTGACCAGCCGCACCACGCGCGCGGCGACCTCGTCGGGGTCGTGCAGCACCGCGCCCGCCTGGCTGCGCGGCACCAGCGTGCCCTCGGGGGTGTACGCGCGGTCCGCGAAGGCCTCGCGCACCGTGCGCAGCCCGGCCGCCTCGGCCTCGGCGAGCAGGCGGGAGCCGGGCAGGCCGAGGACCGGCAGCGACGCGTCGTAGGCCTTCACGGCCGCCACGACGGCGCGGGCCTGCCCCTCGTGGTGGACGGTGGCGTTGTAGAGCGCACCGTGCGGCTTGACGTAGGACACCCGGGTGCCGGCGACGCGGGCGAGCGCCTCGAGCGCGCCGACCTGGTAGACGACGTCGTCGGCCAGCTCGGTGGCGTCGTAGTCGATGAAGCGCCGGCCGAACCCCGCGAGGTCGCGGTAGCCCACCTGCGCGCCGACGACCACGCCGAGCCGGGCGGCGTCCTCGCAGCAGCGACGCAGCGTCGAGGCGTCACCGGCGTGGAACCCGCACGCCACGTTGGCGCTGGTGACCACGGCGAGCACGCCCGCGTCGTCGCCGAGCGTCCAGCGGCCGAACGACTCGCCGACGTCGCTGTTGAGGTCGACCCGCGGCGCGCTCACAGGTCACCCAGCAGGAGCAGCGCGTTGTAGCCGAGGTAGAGCGAGAGCAGCCACGCGACGGCGCCGACGACCAGCAGCCAGACCGGGTAGCGGTAGCCGTGGAGCAGGTCGCGGCGGCGCCAGGCGACCCACAGCAGCACCCCGAAGCCGATCGGGAGGATCAGGCCGTTGAACGTGCCGGCGAAGATCAGCAGCTGGGTGGGAGCCTGCTCGATGACGACGTAGACCACCGCGCACACCGCGATGAACGCGACCGTCACCAGGCTGCGGGTCCGCTCCGGGGTCGCCGACGTGGTCACGAACGACACCGACGTGTAGGCCGCGCCGATGACGGAGGTCAGCGCGGCCGACCAGAGGATCACGCCGAAGACCCGCAGGCCGGCCTCGCCGGCGGCGGCGCTGAAGGCCGCGCCGGCCGGACCACCCACGGCGTCCTGGGAGAGGACCGCCCCGCCCGCCACCACGCCGAGGATCGCGAGGAACAGCAGCACCCGCATCAGGCCGGTGACGAGGATCGACACGACCGAGCTCCGGGCGACCGCGCCGACGTGGTCGGGGCCGGTCAGCCCGGAGTCGAGCAGCCGGTGGGCGCCGGCGTAGGTGATGTAGCCGCCGACGGTGCCGCCGATGATCGTGGTGGTGGCCAGGAAGTCGAACTCCTCGGGCGCCACGACGTTGACGAGTGCCTGCCCCACGGGCGGGGAGGAGGTGATCGCGATGACCAGCGTCGCCACGATCATCAGCAGCCCGAGCAGCACGACGATGCGGTCGAGCGCGACCCCCGCCCGCCGACTGAGGAAGATGAGGATCGCGAGCAGGGCGGACACCGCGCCACCGACGCGCGGGTCGACGCCCAGCATCGCGTTGGTCCCGAGGCCCGCGCCGGCGATGTTGCCGATGTTGAAGACGACGCCACCGACGAAGACCAGCGCGGCGAGCAGGTAGCCCACGCCCGGCAGCACGGCGTTGCCCAGCTCGTGGGCGCGCTTGCCCGAGACGCCGATGACGCGCCAGACGTTCATCTGCACCGCGATGTCGACGACGACCGAGATCGCGATCGCGCAGGCGAAGGCCGCGCCGAGGCTGATCGTGTAGTTGGCGGTCTGGGTGATGAAGCCCGGCCCGATGGCGCTGGTCGCCATCAGGAAGACGGCACCCATGACAGCGGTCCGGCTGAGCCCGTTCGCGGCGGCCGGCTCCGCGGCGGCGGTGGGCGGTGTGTGCTGGGTCATACGCAGCACCGTAGAGATTGTTCAACAATTCTTCAATACTTCGATCGGGCGGATCCGGCTACGCTCGCCCCGTGAGCACCACCGACCCCGCGGGCCCCACCGGGCACGACCTCGACGCCGTGCTGGACCACGTCCTGGCCGAGCGGCGGCGCACGCGCACCGTGATGAGCACCTCCGCGGACCGTGCCGCGCGGGTGGTGCGCGAACAGGTCGTCGAGGGCCACCTGCGGTCGGGGACGCGCCTGCCGGAGGAGCGCCTCGCCGGCGCCCTCGGGGTCTCGCGCAACACCCTGCGCGAGGCGCTCAGCCAGCTCGTCGCCGAGCGGATCCTCGTGCGCGAGCCGCACCGCGGCGTGGTCGTGGCGACGCCCGACGCCGACGACGTCGCGGACGTCTACCGGGTGCGCAGGCTCGTCGAGCCGGCCGCCCTGGCCCACGGCGCCGCCCACACGCCCGACCGGGTCGCGGCGGTGGCGGCGGCCGTCGCCGAGGGGCGGGCCGGGCTCGACCGCGGCGACTGGGACGCGGTCGCCTCGGCCAACCAGCACTTCCACCGGGCGGTCGTCGCGCTGGCGGGCAGCCCGCGCCTGGATGCGCAGATGGACCTGCTACTGGCGGAGATGCGGCTGTTCTTCCACTCCATGGGCGACCCGGAGCGCTTCCACCGTCCCTACCTCGAGGAGAACGCCGCCATCGCGGAGCTCCTCTCCACCGGTGACCGTGGCGCCGCCGCATCGCGGCTGGACGCCTACCTCGCCGCCGCCCAGGAGCAGCTCGTCGAGGCGTTCCGGACGCGCGGCTGACCCTCCTGTCCGGGCTGGATCGTTCCAAGCCGCCCGTGGCCGCGGCGTAGATCACACTCGGGTGACAGCCCCGGTACCCGTCGGTACGTTTCACGCACCCCGAGCCCCGACACCAGGAGCCACGCCCGTGCAGAACATCCTCGACGCCATCTCGTCCGACTCCGCGACCTCGGAGGACTTCGCCAGCCTCACCCTCCCCGAGTCCTACCGCGCCGCCTTCGTGAAGAAGGACGAGGTGGACATGTTCGAGGGCCTTGCGACCAGGGAGAAGGACCCGCGCAGGTCCCTCCACGTCGACGAGGTCCCGCTCCCCGAGCTCGGCCCGGGCGAGGCGTTCGTCGCGGTGATGGCCAGCGCGATCAACTACAACACCGTGTGGACCTCGATCTTCGAGCCGGTCTCCACCTTCGGCTTCCTCGAGCGCTACGGCCGCGGCTCCGAGCTCACCAAGCGCCACGACCTGCCCTACCACGTGGTCGGCTCCGACCTGTCCGGCGTGGTGCTCAAGGTCGGCGCCGGCGTCACCCGCTGGAAGCCCGGCGACCGCGTCGTCGCGCACTGCCTCTCCGTCGAGCTCGAGGGTCCCGACGGGCACAACGACACGATGCTCGACACCGAGCAGCGGATCTGGGGCTTCGAGACCAACTTCGGCGGCCTGGCCGACGTCGCGATGGTCAAGGCCAACCAGCTGATGCCCAAGCCCGAGCACCTCACGTGGGAGGAGGCCGCCTCCCCCGGCCTGGTCAACTGCACCGCCTACCGCCAGCTGGTGTCCACCAACGGCGGCAACATGAAGCAGGGCGACAACGTCCTGATCTGGGGCGCCTCCGGTGGCCTCGGCGGCTTCGCCACGCAGTACGCCCTCAACGGCGGCGCGACCCCGGTCTGCGTGGTCTCCAACGAGGAGAAGGCGACGATCGCCCGCAGCATGGGCGCGGAGCTGATCATCAACCGCTCCGAGGAGGGCTACCAGTTCTGGAACGACGAGGGCACCGAGCAGGACCCGCGCGAGTGGAAGCGCTTCGGCGCCCGCATCCGTGAGCTCACCGGCGGCGAGGACATCGACATCGTCTTCGAGCACCCGGGTCGCGAGACCTTCGGCGCCTCGGTGTTCGTCACCCGCAAGGGCGGCACCATCACCACCTGCGCCTCGACCACCGGCTACATGCACGAGTACGACAACCGCTACCTGTGGATGAACCTCAAGCGGATCATCTCCAGCCACTTCGCCAACTACCGCGAGTCGTGGGAGGCCAACCGCCTCATCGCCAAGGGCAAGATCCACCCGACCCTGTCCAGGACCTACACCCTCGACGAGGTCGGCCAGGCCTCGCTCGACGTCCACCAGAACACCCACCAGGGCAAGGTCGGCGTCCTGTGCCTGGCTCCCGAGGAGGGCCTGGGGGTCCTCGACCACGAGATGCGGGCCCGCCACGAGAGCGCGATCAACCGCTTCCGCGGGGTCTGACCCGGCCCCACGCACCACCTGAGACCCATCCCTCACCCCGGTTCGCGAATCGTCCGCGAGCCGGGGTGGGTTTGTCCCCGGCGATCGGAGAGACTGGCCACCGACGCAGTCCGTACGACGTGAGAGTGGGTGCCGCAGCATGAGCCGCGAGCAGGGTCTGTCCATCTTCGACGAGCCGGGGTCCGGGGGCGACTCGGGCGAGGAGACCCAGGCGCTCCCGGTGACACCACGCGCACCGGAGGGCCAGCAGGCCGAGAAGGCCCAGAACGTCGAGAAGGCCGACGCCGAGGCCACCACGGTCGTGCCGGTCGTGCCCGCGCCGTCGCCCGAGCCCGAGGCGACGCAGCCGACGCGCGTCGTCCCGCCGCCCGCCGCCTCGACCCCCGCTCCCGCCGCCAGCCCCGCACCCGCGGCCCTGGCGCCTCTCCCGCAGGTGCGCCGCGGCGGCTACGACCGGGCCGCGGTCGACCAGCGCATGGCGCAGCTGCAGTCGGAGAAGTCCGGCCTGGCCGGCAGCCTGTCGAGCAGCGAGCAGCGCGTGATCGAGCTCGAGGCCGAGCTCGAGCGCGTGCGACGCGAGCTGGAGGAGAACGCGAACCCGACCTACGCCGGTCTGGGCGGCCGCGCGACCTCGATGCTCAAGATGGCCGAGGACGAGGCCACCGACGTGCGCACCGGCGCCCGGCGTGACGCCGACGAGATCCGCCGGGGCGCCGAGCGCGACGCCGCCAGCATCCGGGCCGACGCCGCGCGCGAGGCCGACGACATGCGCCTGGTCCAGCTCAAGGAGCTCGACGAGATGCGTGCCCGCCTCACCGCCGACGCCGAGACCGAGCGCAGCCTGGCCAAGGCCGAGGCCGAGGACCTGCTCGCCGCGGCGAGGCGCGAGGCCGACCAGCTGCGGCTGGCCGCGCAGCAGGAGACCAACGAGATGCGGGTGACCGCCACCCGCGAGGCCGAGCAGGCCCGCGCAGCGGCCGACCGCGAGGTGCAGGAGGCGCGCCGCACGCTGGCGGTGGAGAAGGAGCGCCTCGCCCGCGAGGCCGCCGAGCACCACAGCAACGCGACCGCCGAGACCCAGCGCCTGGTCAAGGAGGCCGAGGACCGCGCGGCCGCGGCCGAGCAGCGCGCCCGCGAGGCGACCGCGCAGGCCAACGCCCACCGCTCGCAGGCCCAGTCCGAGGCCGAGGGCCTGCTGACGCGGGCCCGTCGCGAGGCCGAGCAGGTCGTCGCGTCCGCGCGCACCCAGGCCGACTCGATCAGCACCACCCGCGCCGCCGAGGCCGAGCGCGAGCTCGCCAACATCCAGGCCGAGGTCGAGCGGGTGACCAAGCGACGCGACGCGATCACGGCCCAGCTCGGGGCGCTGCGTGACGTGGTCGCCGGGTTCGGCGAGGACGAGTCCTGAGCGGGACCCGTCCCGACGACCCCGACGCCGCCGCGGAGCAGGTCGCGGCGGCCGAGGCGGTCGACGCCGCGGAGCGCGCCGAGCAGGCGGCAGACCGGGCCGACAGCGCGGCCGAGACCGCGCAGGAGGCCGCCGAGGCGGCCGACGAGGCAGCCCAGTCGTCCGCCGCGATCGCCGAGAGGATCGACGACGCCACCGACCTGGTGGTCGCGCCCGAGGCACCGGCCTACCCGCCGGTGCCCGAGCGCCGCCACCAGCCGGTGTCGGTGCTGCGCCACTCGCCGTTCAACATCGGCTTCTTCGGCGCGCTCGGTGCGCTGTTCGCGGTCTTCCTGACCCAGCAGCTGCTGGGGATCTCGTCGGTCCTGGTGCTGCTGGTGCTGGCGATGTTCCTCGCGATCGGCCTCAACCCGCTCGTCGAGTGGTTCATGCGGCGCGGCGTGCGGCGCAGCCTCGCCGTCGTGGTGGTCCTGGCCGTCGTGATCGGCGTGCTGACCCTCTTCGTCGTCGCGGTCGCGCCGGTGATCAGCGACCAGATCGCCCTCATCACCCGCAACGCCCCCGAGTGGTTCACCGACCTCCAGAGCAACCGCTACGTCGAACAGCTCGACGAGCGCTTCTCGATCATCGACAAGGCCCGCGACTACGTCAGCGACGGCGACTTCACCCAGCGGGTCTTCGGCGGCGCGCTCGGGGTGGGTCTCGCCGTGCTCTCGGCGCTCACCAACACGTTCATCGTGCTGGTGCTGATGATCTACTTCCTCGCCTCCCTGCCGAGCATCAAGCACGCCTGCTACAGCCTGGCGCCCGCCTCGCGCCGTCCGCGCGTCAGCGAGCTCGGCGACAAGATCATCCGCAGCACCGGCGCCTACGTCTCGGGCGCGTTCCTCGTCGCCACCTGCGCCGGCATCAGCACGCTGGTGTTCACCTTCCTCGTCGGACTGGGCGACTACAGCTTCGCGCTGGCCTTCATCGTCGGGCTGCTGAGCCTGATCCCGGTCCTCGGAGCGGTGGTCAGCGGCGTGATCATGACGCTGCTGGCCCTCACCGTGTCGCCGACGGTGGCGCTGGTCGCGGCCGTCTACTACATCGCCTACCAGCAGCTCGAGTCCTACGTGATCTCACCGCGGATCATGAAGAAGGCGGTCGACATCCCCGGCGCCATCACGGTCATCGCCGCCCTCGTCGGCGGCAGCCTGATGGGCATCATCGGCGCGCTCCTCGCCGTCCCGGTCGCGGCCGCGCTCCTGCTCCTGCACCGCGAGGTCTTCCTCCGCCGGCAGGACGCCCGCTGAGGTCTCGCCCTCGCCCAGCTTGACCGCGACGACGCCCGCGAGCACCAGCAGGCCACCGACGACCTGCACCGGTCGCGGCAGCTCACCCAGCAGCAGCCACGCCCACACCACGGCGGCCAGCACCTCGCCCAGCGCGACGAAGGACGCCAGCCGGCTGCCCAGCCGGCGCCCGGCCGCGATGCCCGTGACGTAGGAGAACGCCGCGGTGACCAGCCCGAGGACCAGCACCGGGACCCACCAGGCGACCGTGCGGCCGTCGTAGACCGCGTCGCGCGTCGAGGCGTGGAACGGGAGCAGCCCGGCGGCACCGGCGACCAGCAGGACGACCGCGCCGACGAGCAGCCCGCCCGCGGCGAGGGTCAGGCCCGGCAGGCCGTTGCCCTCGTCGGCGGAGATCACGAAGTAGGTCGCCGCCCCGACCATCGCGCCGAGCGCCCACAGCACCCCGACCGCGCTCAGGTCCGCGCCCGAGACCACGTCGAGGACCAGCACCAGGCCGGCGGCCGACAGGGCCGCGCCGGCGAGGGTGAGGACGGTGGGTCGGTGCCCGTGGCGCAGCCAGAGCCACACCACCACCGCGACCGGGGCGGTGTACTCCAGCAGCAGCGCGACGCTGACCTGGAGGTAGGTGACGGCGTAGAAGTAGCACAGCTGGGCGCCCGCGACGGCCGCGATGCCGTAGACCACGACGGTCCCGGCGCTGGCGCGCAGCAGGTGCCAGCGGCCGCGCAGGGCGACGACACCCGGCACGAGCAGCACGGCGGCGGCGATCGAGATGCGCAGCGCCACGGTGGCGCCCGCGCTCCACCCGGTGTCGAGCAGGCCGCGCGCGAGGGCACCGGACAGCCCGAACGACGTCGCCGAGGCGACCGCCAGGACCAGCCCCGCCGACGTGCGGGACCGCGGGGTGTGATGCGTCGCGGTGTCATGGGTCATGGCTGTCACGGTCATGACACTAGGAGGCGGTCCTGTAATGTGTCAACGTGCTCTTCACGGATGACACCGACGCCGCCCTCCAGGCAGCGGTCGCCCTCGCGAACTCGACCGACACCCCGGGCGACCCGCTGGGCTCGGTGGACGACCTGTCCGCGTTCCTCGCCCACTGGTCCTACACCGGTCGCCACGACGCCACGCCCGCCGAGCTCGAGGCCGTACGTCGCCTGCGCCCGGCGCTGCGCGAGCTGCTGCTCGCCGAGCGCGACGAGGCCGCCGCGCTGGTCAACACGATGCTGGCGCGGGCGCGCGCGCTCCCCCAGCTCCAGCGCCACGACCAGTGGGACTGGCACCTCCACGCCGTCGACCCCAACCGCCCGCTGGACGAGCGCGTCGTGGTCGAGACCGCCATGGCGATGGTCGACGTGGTCCGCGCCGACGAGATGTCGCGACTGGCGCGGTGTGCCGCCGACGACTGCGAGGACGTCGTCCTCGACCTGTCCCGCAACCGCTCGCGCCGCTACTGCTCCACCACCTGCGGCAACCGCGAGGCGGTCGCCGCCTATCGCGCGCGCCAGCGGTCCTGAACCCAACCGAGGACCGGGTCAGGACACGAAGCGGCGCAGCACCTCGAGGAAGACGTCGGGGCGCTCGGAGTGCACCCAGTGGCCGGCGTCCTTGATGATGATCCGGCGGTTGCGCGGGAAGCGCCGGTCCATCTCCGGGGCGTGCTCGTCGGTGACGTAGTCCGAGCGCGAGCCGCCGATCCACAGCACCGGACCGTCGTACGACGCGTCGCCGAGCGCCTCGTCGGGCCAGCCGGCGAGCTCGTCCATGTGCCGCGCCAGCAGCTCGAGGTTGGGCTGCCAGTGCCAGCCGTCGTCGGTGCGGCGCAGGTTCTGCAGCAGGAAGCTGCGCACCGTGGGGTCGGGCACGGCGTCCGCCATGGCCGCGTCGGCGTCGCTGCGTCGTTCGAAGGAGGAGAGGTCCATGCCGCGCATGGTCCGGGTGTAGCCGATGAACTCCCGCCCGCTGTCGTAGGCGGCGGGGGCGATGTCCACGACCGCCAGCCGCTCGACGAGCTGCGGATGGCGCAGCGCGAGGCACATGGCGATCTTGCCGCCCATCGAGTGCCCGACGAGCGCGACCGGCTCGTCACCTCCCCAGGTCGACACGTCGGCGGCGACCAGGTCGGCCAGGTGCACGTAGTCGAAGGTCTCGGTCCACGGCGAGCGCCCGTGGTTGGGCATGTCGAGCAGCGTCACCCGGTGCTCGGTGCTGAGCGCCTTCGCGACCTGGGTCCAGTTCTTGCCCTGCCCGAAGAGGCCGTGGCAGAAGACGATGCGGCTCCCGGACTCGCCGAGCTCGGTGCGGTGCAGGCTCACCCGGTCATCCTCCCAGCAGCGAGGGCGCGGGCGACCGGCCGGGGTCGGTCAGAAGTCGAAGCCGTCGAACATGTCGCCGATGCCGTCGCCGATGCCGCCGAACAGGTCGCCGAGGCCCTCGCCGATCGCGCCGATGCCCTCGCCCAGGCCGTCGAAGCCGCCGCCGAACAGCATGCCCATGAACATCCAGTCCATCGGCGAGAAGGCGCCGAAGTAGCCCTGGGCGTAGGGCTGGTAGGCACGTCCGCCCTGCCAGTAGGGCACCCGGCGCGAGCCGACCATCACCTTGCGGATGTCGGGCTCGGCGCCGGCACGCACCCGCTCGACGTCGAGCGCGCACGCCGGGACGTCACGCTGGGCCCCGCCCGGCGGGGTCCACGCGACGTCGGCGACCGAGAGCCCGTGGCGCGGGTCGAAGAAGCACGGCGGGCGCCGCGTCGGCAGCGGCTCCCCCGCCACCCGGGCCCGTACGCACGCCATCGCGTAGCGACCGTCCTCGAGGATCTCCGTCACGTGCTTGACGTCCTCGGCGCGGGTCAGCCCGGCAGCCGCCGTCTTCGCGGACTCGTAGGAGTCGAGCGCGCGCTGGTAGTCGGCGTTCGCGCCCGCGTCGAGCTCGCTCCCGGCGAGGTCCATGTCGAGGTCCTGGAGCTCGACGCCGAGGGCGGTGACGTCCTCCTCCGCGAGCTTCTTGACCGGCGCGACCTCCGCCTCGACGCGCGCCAGCTCGCGCTTCTTGCTCGACCTCCCGGCCGCGACCGCCACCGCGGTCAGACCGCCGAGCACGACCAGCACGAGCACGAGTTCCATGCCCCCCAGCGTACGCAGCGGCGGCAACACAGAGCGGGCCGCACGTCGACCCCCGACGACGCGCGACCCGCTCCGAGACACGGCCGGCGCTCGGGGCCATCCCCTGTGCGGCCCCGTTGCTCCCGGCGTAGGAGAACACTCCCGCGGAACGCTGCGGCCCAGCATCCGTAGTCCTACCTATCTCTCCTACGGAGGGCGATATGTTCAGGGCGTGCTCTCCCCCTGCCTCGGTCGTGACGACGTCCGGCTCGCGTTGAGCGAGGCGGTCGTCGAGTCGCGCTGGGTCACGGTCGTCGGGCCGCCCGGCAGCGGCAAGACGCTGCTGGTGCGCCACCTCGCGGAGGAGTCGCCGGCCGCCTGGGTCGACGCGCGCACCCTCCGCAGCCTCGACGAGGTGCTCGTCGCGGCGCTCGAGACGCTGGGGGCCGAGACGGCGCCCGGTGACAGCCTCGTCGGTGCGCTGGGGCGTGCCCTCGACACCCACGACGGCCTGCTGGTCCTCGACGGCCTCGACCTCGACGCCACGGCCGCCGGCCCCCTGCTGCAGTCGGTGCTCGAGAGCACCAGCGACTCGCGGCTGGTCGTGACCGCTCTGGCCACGGCCGGCCAGCCCTACGAGTCGGTCGTGCGGGTCGGCCCGTTGCCGGTGCCCGCGCCGCGCGCGCCGCTGGAGGGCCCCGCCGTCGACCTCTTCCTGCGCCGGATCCGCGCGGCCGGTGGCCAGGCGGTCGACCTCGACGGCCAGGCCCACGAGGTACGCCGCCTGCTCAGCGCGACCGGCGGGCTGCCGCTGCTGATCGAGCAGGTGGCCGTCCAGAGCGCCCTCGTCGGGCTCAGCAACGCCATGTCGGCGGTCAGCCTCGACCAGGCGGTCGACTCCGCGCACGGGCTGCTCGACCCCGACAGCGCGACCGCGCTGCGGCGGATCGGCCTGCTCGACTTCCCGGTCGGGATGGGCGTGCTCACCCGGGTGCTCGGAGTCACCGCCGCCGAGGCTGCCGAGGTCGCCGGCAACCTGGTCCGTCGCAGCCTGCTGGAGGTCGACGGACGGGGCCGCTTCGACATGCTGTCCCCGATCCGCGGCCGGGCCCGGGCGCTGGCCGACGACTCGGACGTCGCGGCAGTCGAGGACGGCCTGCTGGCCTGGGCCGAGGAGCACGCACCCGCGCACGACAACTACGGCGCCGCCGACGCGGAGTGGCTCCACGACCTGCCGGCCATGCGGCAGGCCGTCCTCACCGCCTGCGCCCGGCCGGAGTCCCGGGGGCAGGGCTACTCGGTGGCCAACCGGATCTTCTCCTCGCTCTACACCTCGATGCGGACCCGCGACGCCGTGGAGATCCTCGAGGGCGCGCTCGCCAGCGGTGACGGCCCGCCGGAGATCGGCGCCCAGATCGCCCGCCGGGCGGGGATCGCGGCCTCGGAGATGCGCGGCACCTACGAGGGGCTGTGGCTGCTCGCCCGCTCCGACGAGCACGCGTCGGCGGCGCCGAACCCCGACGAGCAGCTGTGCAAGACCGCGTCGATCCGCGCCGAGATGCACCTCGACGCGGGCGACCTGGCCAGCGCCGAGACCGAGGCCCGGCGAGCGATCGAGCTCGACCCGGACGGCTCCATCAGCCGCCAGGCCACCCGCACGCTCGCCGACGTCTACGCCTCCCAGGGCCGCTTCGCGGAGGCCACCCGGGCGATCGCCGAGGCCATGCCGGCCCGGATCACCAACGACGAGCGCTGGATCGACCTGTCGCTGCGCACCCTGCTGGCGCGCATCGCGCTCGAGCAGGGACGGATCGCCGAGGCCGTCGCCGGCACCCGCGCCGTGGTGGCCGAGGCGCGTCAGCTCGCCGAGGACCGGGTGGGGCTGCTGGCCGAGACCCTGCTGCGTGGCGTCGACCCGACATGGGTGCCGACGCCGGTCGACCGGCAGTCGCTGCCGTGGGCGGTGCGGCTGCCCGTGCTCGCCCAGGACGGCCGTGACCTCCTCACGCGCGGGGACGTGCGCCAGGCGGCGGGCCTGGCCGCCGACGTGGTGGCCCTCGCCGACTCCGCGCGGCTCGGCCGCGACGGGGTCGAGGCCCGACTCCTGCTCGGACGCGCGCTGGTCCAGCTCGGTGACCTCGAGCAGGCGACGACGACCTACCTCACCGCGCTCGACGACTGCCGCACGATGGGCCTGCCGCTGCGCGGCGCCGACGTGCTCGACGGCCTCGCCGGCGTCGCCCGCGCCCGCGAGCTGCCCGAGGCGCGGCTGCTGGCCGCGGCGGCCTTCGCGCTCCGCGCGCCGCGCATGGCCGTGCGGTGGGGCTACTCGGCCGACTTCGACGTCGCGCCGGCCCCGTCCGCCCCGCAGGGATGGCTCGACGGCGCCGACCTCTCCGCCGACGTCGTCGCCCCGGTGACAGCGATCTTCCACCGCCCGGCCTCGGCACCACCGTCGGTGCTCGACGCCCTGACCGCTGCCGAGCGACAGGTCGCCGAGCGGGTCGCGCACGGGCTGACCAGCCGACGCATCGCCGAGGAGCTCTTCGTGTCCCCGCGGACCGTCGACGCCCACCTCACCCACATCTACCGCAAGCTCGACATCAACAGCCGCGCGCGGCTCGCGGCGCTGGTGATCGAGCAGTCCGCACGCTGAGGCCTCCCCGGGTGTCGGTGGGTGCGGGCAGGATGCCGGCATGAGCCGGACCATCCAGGTGACCTTCGACGCCCACGACCCCGAGCAGCTGTCCCGCTTCTGGGCGGCCGCGACCGGATACGTCAACCCGCCGCCGCCGGGCCGCGAGCCCGAGCCGGGCCAGGACGTCTTCGCGGCGTGGCACGCCTTCCTGGCCGACGTCGGCGTCCCGGAGTCGGAGTGGAACTCCGCGTCCGCCGCGCAGGACCCCGACGGCGTCGGGCCGCGCCTGTTCTTCCAGCGCGTGCCCGAGGACGCAGCCGGCAAGAACCGCGTCCATCTCGACCTGCGCGCCGCACCCGGGCTCGAGGGCGAGGAGCGGATGGCCGCGCTGGAGGCCGAGGCCGAGCGCCTGGTCGGGCTCGGGGCCACGCGCGTCGAGCGTCACGAGCCCGCACCGCCGATGACCCTGGGGCACCTCGTGATGACCGACCCCGAGGGCAACGTGTTCTGCCTCGACTGACGCGACCCGCTCAGCGCGCGCCGTAGTCGCGGAACCCGCGACCGGTCTTGCGGCCGAGGTAGCCGGCGGTGACCAGGTGCTCCAGCAGCGGCGCCGGCGCGAAGCCCGGCTCGCGGAACTCGAGGTAGAGCTCGCGCTGGATGGCCAGCGACACGTCGTTGCCGACCACGTCGAGCAGCTCGAAGGGCCCCATCGGGAGCGCACAGCCCTGCTTCATCGCGGTGTCGATGTCGTCGGCGGTCGCGTAGTGCGCCTCGAGCATCTTGACCGCGTCGTTGAGGTAGGGGAAGAGCAGCGCGTTGACGATGAAGCCGGAGCGGTCGCCACAGCGCACGCCGACCTTGCCGACCTTCTCGCACAGCGCGAGCACGGTCTCGGTGACGGCCTCGTCGGTGGCGACGGTCGAGACCACCTCGACCAGCTTCATGATCGCGGCAGGGTTGAAGAAGTGCATGCCGATCACGTCCTGCGGACGCGAGGTCACCTTCGCCATCGCGATGATCGGCAGCGAGGAGGTGGTGGTCGCGAGGATCGCGCCGGCCCCTCCCCGGCCACCGGTGCAGATCTCGTCGAGGTTCTCGAACAGCGTGGTCTTGACCGCGAGGTCCTCCGCGATCGCCTCCACCACCAGGTCGACGTCGCGGAGGTCGTCGAGCGACGTGGTGCCGCGGACCCGGCCGAGCACCTCGGCCTTCTGCTCCTCGGTCGCACGACCACGCTGGATCTGCTTGTCGAAGTTCTTCGTGATGGTCGTGACGACCCCGTCGACCTTGTCCTGGCTGCGGCCGGTGAACAGCACGTCGTGGCCGGCCTTGGCGAAGACCTCGACGATGCCCGCAGCCATGGTGCCGGTGCCGACGACGCCGACCAGCCGCACGTCGTGGTGCAGCCGCGGCTTGTCGTCCTCGCTGGGGGTGTGGGCGTCGGCGACGACGACCGGCGAGTCGGGCGCCTCATAGGTGTAGAAGCCGCGGCCCGACTTGCGACCGAGCAGGCCCGCGGTGACGTACTGCTTGAGGATCGGCGCCGGCGCGTGCAGGCGGTCGCGGCCCTGCTTGTACATCGTGTCGAGGATCTCGTAGGCGGTGTCGAGGCCGATCAGGTCGAGCAGCGCGAGCGGGCCCATCGGGTAGCCGCAGCCGAACCGCATCGCGGCGTCGATGTCCTCGCGGGAGGCGTACTTGCCCTCGTACATCGAGACCGCGTGGTTGAGGTAGCCGAAGAGCAGGGTGTTGGCGATGAAGCCGGCCTTGTCGCCGCAGACGACGGGGTTCTTGCCCAGGCTGCGCAGCAGCGCCTGCACGTCGGCGAGCACATCCGGCTCGGTGACGACCGTGCGGATGATCTCCACGAGGTTCTGCACGGGCGCGGGGTTGAAGAAGTGGACGCCCACGACGCGGCCCGGCTTGGCGTTGGCGGTGGAGATCTCGGTGACGCTCAGCGACGATGTGTTCGTGGCCAGCACCGCGTCCGGGCGCACGATGTCGTCGAGGGAACGGAAGATCGACTTCTTGACCTCGAGGGACTCCACGACCGCCTCGACGACGAGGTCCGCCGCCGACAGCGCCGCCATGTCGGTGGTGAGGGTGATCCGGCCGAGCAGCTCGTCGGCCTGCTCCTGGGTGAGCTTCTCGCGCTTGACCGCGCGGCCCGTGGAGTGCTCGAGGTGCTGACGGCCGCGCTCGAGGCCGACCTCGTTCTGCTCGACACCGATGACGGCGAAGCCGTTGCGGGCGAAGACCTCGGCGATGCCGGCACCCATGGTGCCGAGGCCGATCACGCCGACGGTGGAGAACTCACGGGTAGCCGTCTCAGTCATGGACGCATGCTCCCACGGCGCCCGGCGCTCGGGGATGTGGGGAGCGTCACTCCTCCGGGGCACGCCCCGCGTAGAGACCGCGCAGCAGGCCGTGCCCGAACTCCTCGAAGTCCTCGTCGCCCACCTGGTGCGCCCAGGTCGCGGTGCCGACCGCGACCCCCACCTGCTCGTAGCGCCAGGTGCGCGGCTCGCGCGGGTCACGTCCGTAGCCCTCGAAGAAGGCGGTCGCGAGCGCGGGGTCCCGGGCGAAGTCCTGGTTGGACAGGCGGCTGAAGTCCTCCTCGACCGGACGCAGGTCGGCCCGCCCGAAGTCGATCGCGCGCACCGTCGGTCCGTCGACGAGCCAGTTGCGCGGCTGCCAGTCGCCGTGCGTCGGCACGACGGTCGCCGGTCCGCCGGCCCAGGTGTCGAGCTCGGCCCGCACCTGCTCCTCGATCGCCGGGGCGATCCGGTGCACCGAGTCCAGGCCGCGCCGGACCCGGTCGCGCAGCCGGTCGTACCAGGTGTCGTCCACCTGCGCGTGCTGGGCGTGGAAGCGGGCGATGAGCGCCCCTGCCTGCCGGTAGGTCTCCGGGTCGTCCTGGGCCTCGGTCCCCTCGACCAGGCGCCCCGGAAGGTGGTCGGTCACCAGCAGCCTGGCCTCGACGTCCGCGTGGCGCAGCGCCGCCGCGTGCCCGGACGCCACCCACGGCCCGGTCCACTCCCGGTGTGCCCGGATCTCACGGGCGATGTGGTGGTCGGTGGGACCGCCTGCCTTGACCATCCAGGTGCGACCGCTGCTGGTGACCTCCAGCACCCGTGTCTCGACCAGGCCCCAGCTGTGGTCGGCCACGACGGCGAGCCCTGGCAGCCACTCCTCGAGCAGGGCGCGCTGGTGCTCGTCGAGTCGCGCGAGCGGGTCGCTCACGGGCGAACCACGACGACGTCGTCCCCGGGTCGCACCGGCCCGGGTCGCACCACCCTGGCGCACAGCCCGCGCAGCCGCCGCGGCTTGCCCTCCGGCCCGTTGACGAAGGTCATCGCGTCCTTGCCGAAGCGGGCGATGAACTTCCCGCAGCCGTTGTGCGGCTGGTCGGTCACCACGATGACGGCGCCGTCGGGTCCGCCGAGGTGCAGCTCGGTCCCCACTGGCAGGTTGTCGTGTGACAGGTCGAGGTCGAGGAACATCTGGTCGCCGGCGAGGGCCTCGCGCGCCGGGTCCTGGGCGAGGAACTCGACGAGGCGGTGGTTCATCAGGTTGAGCTGCATGTCCGGGTGGGCGGTCCCGTCGGGGGTGCGCCGGCTGCCGCGCTGCGACCACGTGTCGCCGACGAGCCCCTCGGCGAGGTCGAGGTGCCCGACCTCCAGCACCTCGCGCTCCCCCGGGGCCGGACGGCGTACGACCGTGCGCAGGGTCCCGACGTCGCGGGGCGACGCGTCGAGCGTCGGGAGGAAGGCGGCGAGGTCGGCGGCCGAGCGGTGCGGGCGCAGCGTCCGCCGCATCCAGGTCCGCCGACCGTGGCGACCCAGGCCGAGCCGCTCCTCCTCGTCCGAGATCTCCTGCTGCTGGGCGGTGAGCGGGTCGTCGGCGGCGAACTCCACGAACCCGTGGCGGGCGTAGAAGGGCCCGTTCCACGCGATCTCGGCGTACGTCGTCAGGGTCAGCGAGCCGTGCCCCTTGAGGGTCGCCCGCTCGGCCGCCGCCTCGAGCAGCGCGGCCCCGATCCCCCGGCGGCCGTGGTCGGGGTGCACCGAGATCTGGGCGAGGTGGGCGTGACCGACCAGGTCGACGACGTGGGCGAAGCCGATCGCCGGGTCGCCGGCGACCAGGACGAACCCGGGCTGCTCCGCGCGCCACTGCCCGCTCGGCGCCGGCGAGGCGAGCGCGTCGCCGGTGAGGTCGCCGAGGACCTCCTCGAACATCGGGAGCCCGGCGTCCTCGATCGCGGCGAGGAGCGGCAGGTCGCGCGCGCGGGCCGGACGTACTGCGTGGTCGGTCACGGCGCCACTGTAGATTCCCCCGACGTGAGGATCGTCGTAGCCACGTGCCAGGTCGACTACGCGGGACGTCTCTCGGCGCACCTGCCGATGGCCACGCGGGTGCTGATGCTGAAGAACGACGGCTCGGTGCTGATCCACTCCGACGGCGGGTCCTACAAGCCGCTCAACTGGATGTCGCCGCCCTGCACGGTCCGTGAGGGCACCTCCGAGGACGGTCGGGCCGAGTGGCTGGTGTCGGCCACGAAGTCCGACGACACCCTGCGGATCCTCATCGACGAGGTCCTCCACGACACCTCCCACGACCTCGGCGTCGACCCCGGTCTGCAGAAGGACGGCGTCGAGAAGCACCTGCAGGAGCTGCTCGCCGAGCACCCGGCCACGCTCGCCGAGGGTCTCACCCTCGTGCGGCGCGAGTTCATGACCGCGATCGGACCCGTCGACCTGATGTGCCGCGACGCCGACGGCCTGTCGGTCGCGGTGGAGATCAAGCGCCGGGGTGAGATCGACGGCGTCGAGCAGCTCACCCGCTACCTCGAGCTGCTCAACCGCGACCCGCTGCTCAGCGCCAAGGGGCCGGTCCGCGGCATCTTCGCCGCCCAGGAGATCAAGCCCCAGGCGCGCGTGCTCGCGACCGACCGTGGCATCGCCTGCGCGCTCGTCGACTACGACGCGCTGCGCGGCATGGACGACGCCGAGCACCGGCTGTTCTAGGCAGGATCCGGGAGCGTGGCCCGCTCCCGCGAGCGCCGCAGCACCTCGACCAGCAGGTGCGCGTAGCCCCGGGCGTCGTCGATCGCACGGTGGGTGTGCGGCACGTCGCCGAACCACTGCGCCGGCAGCGTGTGCACCGAGAACGTCGCCGGATCGCCGCCGCCCGGCCCCTTCACCCACGAGACGAAGTCGGCCATCACGTCGGCGACCGGGCGCGGGGCGGCGGTCGCGGCGGCCACGACCTCGGGCGGCTGGGTCTGGAACCACTCCCAGCCCCTGGGGTCGGCCTGCGCACCCGGGAGCCCGGCGAGGACCGCCTCGAACTCCCCCACCTGCTCGCCGCTCGCCGTCACCGCCACGGACGCGAGGGCGAGCATCGAGTTCGCCCCCGGGACGAACCCGTCCACCTCGATGTCGGTCACCACGTAGACGCGCTCGCTCATGTCGTTACCCTCGCACGGTGACCGAGGCCGTCCCCGACCGCATCTTCCACGTCGCGACCGACGCCGACTGGCGACGCACCCTGGAGACCGGCACCTACACCACCTCCACGGTCGGGCGGACGCTCGCCGAGGAGGGCTTCATCCACGCGAGCCGCCGCGACCAGGTGCCGGGCGTCTTCGACCGCTACTACGCCGGCCTCGACGAGCACCTGGTGCTGCTCACCATCGACCCACGGCGGCTGGAGTCCGAGGTGCGCCTCGACCCGGTCGGCGACGACACCTACCCGCACGTCCTCGGACCGATCAACCGCTCCGCGGTCGTCGACGTGACCCCGCTCGACCGGCACGGACGGCCACAGTCGTTGGTGTCCCTGTGGGTGCGGGGCATGGCGGTCCGGATGGGGATCGCCGTGGTCGTGATGGCGCTGGTCCTGCTGCTCCTGTGGGCGCTCGGCGCGCTGGACTGAGCCGGATCAGACCCGTGCGCCCGCCCACGCCCGGGCGAGCAGACCCGCGCGGTCGGCGACCAGGTCGACCACCTCGCAGTTGCGCAGCGGCAGGTCACCGGCGTGGAACGGCGCGAGGTTGCGGGCGAGCACCGGCACGGCGAGGCAGATCGATCCGCCGTGGCTCACCACGAGCGCGGCACCGCCCGCGTGGGCCGCGGCCACCTCGTCCAGCACCGACCCCACGCGGGCCACCACCTCGTTGCCGCTCTCCGCGCCCTCGATCCTCGCGTCCAGGTCACCGTGGAGCCACGCCATGAAGGTCGGCCGGAACGGGTCCGGCTCGGCTGCAGCGCCGGCGTGGACCCCGACGCCGAACTCACGCAGGCCCTCTCGCACGACCACGTCGACCCCCAGCACGGCAGCAGCGATCTCTGCCGTCTGCTCGGCCCGCGCCATCGGGCTGCACCAGACCCGCGTGACCCCGGCCGGCAGCAGGTCCTCCCCGAGCCGTCGGGCCTGCTCCCGGCCGAGCGTGGTCAGCCAGCCGCCGGCGTCGCTGAGCAGCTCGCTCTCGTAGGCGGCCTCTCCGTGCCGGGCGACGATCAGGCGGGCAGGGGCTGGGGCCTCAGACATCGAGCAGCCCCTTCACCTCGTCGGCGCACCCCCACGCGAGCGTCACCCCGGCGCCGCCGTGGCCGTAGCAGTGCACCACGTCGCCGACCCGCTCGAGACGGACCTCGGGGCGTGCCGGCCGCAGGCCCACCTTGTGGCGCAGCACCCGCGCACCCTCGAGCTCGGGGACCAGCGCGGTCGCGCGGTGCAGGACCTCCTCGGCGACGGCCGGGTCCGGGGTGCGGCTCCACTCCCCCTCGACGTCCGTGCCGCCGAGCACGACCTCGTGGGTGCGCGGCACGACGTAGGTCAGTCCGGCGCCGTCGAGGGTCCAGCGGTCGATCCCGACCTGCTCCACCACCACGACCTGGCCGCGCACCGGGTGGACGGTCGGGTCCGCACCGAAGTGCCGGGCGCCGAGACCCGTGGCGTTGACGACGAGCGACCCGTCGTCGGGCAGGGCGGAGAGGTTCATCCGGGTGAGCGTGCCGCCGAGCTCCTCGACCCGACCCACCAGCCACCGCAGGTGGACCGGCATGTCGACGACCGGGCTGTCGAACGTCCACCCGTCGGCGTAGCCCGGCGGCAGCGACGTCTCCCGGTCCAGCGTCGGGACGGCGCTGCGCCACCACGGGTCGGGTGCGTGCTCACGCAGCAGCTCGGTGCCGGTGAGCAGCCGGACCCCGGTCCGCTCGTCGTGCGCGAGCCCCGCGAGCACCTCGTACGTCGTCGCCGACCAGGCCGTCACCCGGTCCTGCGGGGCGGCGCGGTAGGGGTACCAGAGCGCGGCCGCGACCGCGGAGGTCGTCTCCAGCGGCAGGTCGCGGGCGACCACGTCGACGCGGTGCCCGGCCTCGAGCAGCCGAACCGCGCAGGTCAGCCCGACGACCCCTGCCCCGACCACGATGACCCGCCGCATGGCGGTGAGTCTGCCAGTCTCAGGCGCCGGCCTGGCGCGGCGCGGTCGGGTCCTCGCCCTCCGCGCCGTGCTCGCGGGCGACGTACTCCTCGATGTCCTCGACGTCGTCGCGGTTGCGGCCGACCACGGCGAGCAGGTCGCTCATCGTGGCGACCTCCTCGACCTGCTCCTTGATGAACCACTGCATGAACTGCTCGGAGGCGAAGTCGTGCTCCTCGCGCGCGATCCGCAGCAGGCCGTTGATCTGGTCGGTCACGGTGCGCTCCTGGGCGAGCGCGAGCTCGACCGGCGCCACCACGTCGGGGAAGACCGACGTCGGCGCGGGCACCGCCGGGATGGTGACCGGCTCGTCGGTGTCGAGGAGGTACTGGACCATCATCATCGCGTGGCCCCGCTCCTCGAGCGCCTGGGCGTAGAAGAAGGCCGCCATCCGCGGCATGGTGAGCGCGTCGTAGTGGATCGCGCACGCGAGGTACTGGTGGTGCGCGGCGAGCTCGTTGCCGATCTGGACGTTGAGCTGGTCGACGAAGCGGGGGGCGGGCATGGGGGCTCCTGGGGCTGCTGGTGGCTGCGGGTGACTCGAGGGGTGCGCGGCGCGTCAGGCCGCGATCTTCTTCTTCGACTTCTTGCCACGCGAGCGCTCGAGCTCGGCCGTGGTCACGAGCCGGCGCTTGTGCACGGTGTAGCCCTCGGGCAGGGTGCCCTCCTTGAGCATGCGCAGCGGGCAGCGCTTGCACTTCGGTGTGTCCTCGCAGCACTTCTTCTTGGGCAGGCGGGCGACCTCGTCGCCCGCGCCCTTGCGCTTGTCCCTGGCCTTCTTGCCCACGGCCGGGACGATAGCAGGAACACTTAGGACAGCCTAACCTCAGTCCAGGTCGTGGGCCGCGCGGATCACGTCGACGATGCCACCCATGATCTCGGTGAGGCCGTAGTCCTTGGGCGTGTAGACGGCCGCCACGCCGAGCTCGCGCAGCCGGCGGCCGTCGGCGTCGGGGATGATCCCGCCGACGATGACCGGAATGTCGCCCAGGCCGGCCTCGGCGAGGCCCTCGAGCACGTCGGGCACGAGCTCCATGTGGGAGCCCGACAGGATCGACAGCCCGATGCAGTGCACGTCCTCGGCCACGGCCGCGGCCACGATCTGCGCCGGCGTGAGCCGGATGCCTTGATAGACGACCTCGAAGCCGGCGTCGCGGGCGCGCACCGCGACCTGCTCGGCCCCGTTGGAGTGCCCGTCGAGGCCCGGCTTGCCGACCAGCAGCCGCAGCCGACCGCCCAGCTCCTCGCCGGTGGCCCGCACCCGCTCGCGCACCGCGGCGAGCTCGGCACCCGCCTCAGCGGCGACGGCACCGGACACGCCGGTCGGGCCGCGGTACTCGCCGAACACCTCGCGCAGGGTCGCCGCCCACTCCCCCGTGGTCGCCCCGGCCCGGGCCGCGACCAGCGTCGGCGCCATCAGGTTCTCGTCGGTCTTCGCAGCCGCGGCCAGCGCGGCGAGGGCCTCGGCCACCTCGGCCTCGTCCCGGCCGGCCTTCCACGCCTCGACGCTCGCGCGCGCGGTGCGCTCGGCCTCGGGGTCGGCGGCCATGATCGCCCCGTCGAGGTCGGCGGTCAGCGGGGACGGCTCGGTCGTCTCGAACTTGTTGACCCCGACGATGACCTCCTCGCCCGACTCGATCCGCGCCCGGCGGGCGGCGTGGGAGGACACCAGCTCGGACTTCATGTAGTCGACGGCCGCGATCGCACCGCCCATGTCCTGCACCCGCTCGATCTCGGCCTTCGCGCCGGCGACCAGCTCGGCGACCTTGGCCTCGATGACGTGGGAGCCCTCGAAGATGTCGTCGTACTCCAGCAGGTCGGACTCGAAGGCCAGCACCTGCTGCAGGCGCAGCGACCACTGCTGGTCCCACGGTCGCGGCAGGCCGAGCGCCTCGTTCCACGCGGGCAGCTGGAGGGCGCGGGCGCGGGCGTCCTTCGACAGCGTCACGCCGAGCATCTCCAGCACGATGCGCTGCACGTTGTTCTCGGGCTGGGCCTCGGTCAGGCCGAGCGAGTTGACCTGCACGCCGTAGCGGAAGCGGCGCATCTTCGGGTCCTGGACGCCGTAGCGGTCCCGGGCGATCTCGTCCCAGAGCTGGACGAAGGCCCGCATCTTGCAGGTCTCCTCGATGAAGCGGACGCCCGCGTTGACGAAGAAGGAGATCCGGCCGACGACCTTCTCGAAGTCGTCCTCGGAGACCTGGCCCGACTCCTTGACCCGGTCGAGCACGGCGATCGCGGTGCTCAGCGCGTAGGCCAGCTCCTGCACGGGCGTCGCGCCCGCCTCCTGCAGGTGGTAGCTGCAGATGTTGATCGGGTTCCACTTCGGGATCCGGTGGACGGTGTAGGCGATCATGTCGGCGATCAGCCGCATCGAGGCCTCGGGCGGGAACGCGTAGGTCCCGCGGGAGAGGTACTCCTTGATGATGTCGTTCTGGGTGGTGCCGGCCAGCTGCTCGGCGACCTCCTCGGGCGACAGGTCGGGGTTCTGCTCCTCCGCGACGACCTGGTACATCGCGAGCATCCACATCGCGACCGCGTTGATCGTCATCGAGGTGTTCATCGAGGTCAGTGGGATGTCGGTGAAGAGGGTGCGCATCTCGCCCAGGTGCGGGACGGGGACGCCGACCTTGCCGACCTCGCCCCGGCTCAGCGGGCTGTCGGGGTCGTAGCCGGTCTGGGTCGGGAGGTCGAACGCGACGCTGAGGCCGGTCTGCCCCTTGGCGAGGTTGGTGCGGTAGAGCGCGTTGGACGCCTCGGCGGTGGAGTGGCCGGCGTAGGTGCGCATCACCCACGGGCGGTCCTTGGCCGGACGCTCCGCCGCCGTGCGGTCCGTGTGACCCGATTCCGTCATGGCGACACAGTAGGGCGCGGGTTACTGGTTGGTCACCGGGCTGGACGTGTGACGGATGCCTCAGGCGGTCACGCGGTGGCGGCGACCCGCTCGACCTCGATCGCGTGCGCGAGACGAGCCAGGTGGGCCATCCGTCGCACCGCCGGACCGGGGTTGCGCACGGTCAGGTGGTGGCCGGTGAGCCACGCGTGCCGGGTGGCCACGGCCAGCAGGCGCAGCGCGGTGAGGTCGATGGTGGACACGTCGGTCATGTCGACGACCACCTCGTGGTCGACGCCGTCGAGGTCCTCGAGACAGGCGTAGATCGCGTTGCGCACCTCCCAGGTGCTGCGCACGTCGAAGGCGCCGTGCAGGACCAGCGTGGAACCGTCCGCGGTGATCTCCATCTGGTGCTCCTCACCGACGTCCCCCGGACGCCCGAGCCGTGACCGCTGTCACTTCCTAGGACGTTGTTCTACCGTGCGAGGTTGCACCGGTGCACCACCTTTTCCGGCGAGTCGCCCCCGTAGGCTGCGCGACATGGTGAACCTGACGCGCATCTACACGCGCACCGGCGACGCCGGGCGCACCCGGCTCGGCGACATGAGCGAGACCTCCAAGACCGACCCGCGGCTCGAGGCGTACGCCTGCGTCGACGAGGCGAACGCCCACATCGGCGTCGCGCTCGCCCACGGCGGTCTCGACGAGGACGTCGTGGCGGTGCTCACGCACGTGCAGAACGACCTCTTCGACGTGGGCGCCGACCTGTGCACGCCGGTCGTGGCCGACCCCGAGTACCCGCCGCTGCGGATCGAGCAGGACTACGTCGACCGGCTCGAGGCCTGGTGCGACCACTACAACGCCGAGCTGCCCGCGCTGCGGTCGTTCATCCTCAACGGCGGGACGGTCGCGGCGGCCCACCTGCACGTCGCGCGCACCGTCGCCCGCCGCGCCGAGCGCGCCGGCTGGGCTGCCTGGGCCGAGCACGAGGAGACGATGAACCTCCTCGCGATCACCTACCTCAACCGGCTCTCCGACCTGCTCTTCATCCTCGCCCGGCACGCGAACCGCGAGAACGGCGACGTGCTGTGGGTGCCGGGCGGCGAGCGCTGACCGGAAGCCCCGCAGCGAGCCTGTGGACGACGCCGGCGGCATGTCGGTCCGGGGTGCCAGCATGAGGACGTCATGGACGTCCGCGAGGCGCTGAGCGCCACCTACCTGTCGAGGTTCTTCGACCCCGTCACGATCCTGCGCGCCCGCGACTACGTCGCCGTCGTCGAGGAGCTGGAGGTGGTCCACGAGACCGCCGACAGCCTCACCGCCACGGCCATGGTGCCCGGCACCGCCCCCGTGCCCTACCGGGTGCAGCTCCACGCGGAGGTCGACCCCGAGGCCGACTGGGTCTTCAGCTCGTGCTCGTGCCCGGTCGCCCGGCTGTGCAAGCACGGTGCCGCCGTCGCCCTGTGCCTCCGGGGACCGGCCCGGCCGCGCCCGGCCGACGAGGCGCCGTGGCGCCGGCAGCTCGGGCGGGTCAGCGACGGCCTCGAGGCGCGCGCCCGCGCGGCCCTGACCGGCACCGGGCTCGGCCTGGAGGTGGTCCGACGTGCGGCCGGGCGGTGGTCGCGCAGCCTCGCGGGCGAGCTCACGATGCGCCCCGTGCGGCCGGGAGCGCGGCGCGGCTGGGCGCGCAGCGGCGCGGACTGGTCCGACCTGGCCGGCCCCTCCACCAGCACCCGTTACGTCCCGACCCAGGTCGACGCGCTCCAGGCGCTCCACCGCGGTCTCGCGTCCCGCCACACCTACCTCGTCGCCGGAGCCGCGCCGTCCCTCGACGACTACGGCGACCAGCTCGTGCCCGTCCTGCGCGCGGCGGTCGCGGCCGGCGTCGTCCTCGTGCCCGGCGCGGGCGTCGCCTCCGTCGTGCTCAGCGAGGGGCCGGCCGAGCTGGTGGCCGACCTCAGCGAGGTCGAGGGGGCGCCGACGCTCGAGGTCTCGGTCGAGGTCGACGGGGTCCGCCACCGCGGTGGCGTGGTGCTGCCCGTGGGCCGACCGATCACGTCGGTGGCGATCGTGGTCGACGACGACGTGCTGCTGGCAGACCTCGACGGACCGGCCGACGAGGCGGTGATGGACCTCGTGCTCGGCCCGGTCGTCGTCGCACCGGCGAGCGACCGCGAGGCGTTCCTCGAGGCAGTCGCGCCCCTGGCCCGCCGGGTCCGGGTCGGCTCCGGCGACGAGTCGCTGCCGCTGCCGACCCCTCCCCGCCCCCGGCTCGCGCTCACCGTGACCTGGGAGTCGGCGGCGGCGGCCACGCTGGCGTGGCGCTGGCGCTACGGCGAGCAGGACTGCCCCCTCGGCGGCGACTCCCTGCTCGGCGGGATGCGGGACCCGGTCGTCGAGCAGGAGGTGCTCGCCACCGTGCCGCCCGCCCTCGTCGGACTCGCACGGGTCGAGGGCGGCGACGCCCTCGCGCTGGCGCTGCACGACCTGCCCCACCTCCGCACGCTCGCCGACCTGGAGGTCGAGGAGCACCACCCACCCGAGTTCCGTGAGTCCGAGGCCGCGCCGGACATCGCGTTCGTCGTCGCCGACGAGCCGACCGACCACACCGACTGGCTCGACCTGGAGGTGGTCGTGCGCTTCGACGGTGAGGCCGTCCCCCTCCCCGACGTGCTGGCCGCGCTGACCCGGGGCGACGACGTCCTGGTGCTGCCCAGCGGCCTCTACGTCGCGCTCGACCGTCCCGAGCTCGCCCGGCTCCGCGAGGTCGTCGAGCTGGCCGCCGAGCTGCGCGAGGCGGCGCCCGGGCGCGTGCGCGTCGGGACGGCCGACCTCGGGACGTGGGCCGAGCTGGGCGAGGTCGGCGTCGTCGACGACAGCGCCGCGCGATGGGTCGCGCGGGCGAGCGCCCTGCGCGACCTCGAGGAGGTGCCGCGCCCGGAGCCGGTCGGGCTGCTCACCGAGCTGCGCCCCTACCAGCTCGAGGGGTTCTGGTGGCTGGCCTTCCTCCACCAGCACGGCCTGGGCGGGGTGCTCGCCGACGACATGGGCCTGGGCAAGACGCTCCAGGTGCTCGCCCTGGTCCAGCACGCCCGGTCGTCGGGCGCCACGTCGCCCTTCCTCGTCGTCGCGCCGACCAGCGTGGTGACGGCCTGGCGCCAGCAGGCAGCGACGCATGCGCCCGGCCTGCGCATCGGCACCGTCGCTCGCCGGACCGACGACGTCGCCGCGATCGCGTCCACCCACGACCTCGTCGTGACGACCTACGCCATGCTGCGCCTGGAGCGGGAGCAGTTCACGGCGCTGACGTGGGACGGCCTCGTGCTCGACGAGGCGCACCAGGTGAAGAACCACCAGGGCAAGACCTACGCCGCCGCCCGCGCCGTCGACGCACCCTTCCGCCTGGCGGTCACCGGGACGCCGTTCGAGAACCGGCTCATGGAGCTGTGGGCGCTGCTCTCGCTGACCGCGCCCGGCCTCTACCCCACGGCTCGCCAGTTCCGGCAGCTCGTCGTGGGGCCGGTCGAGAAGGAGGGCGACGAGACGGCGCTCCAGCGCTTCCGCACGCGGATCCGTCCGTTCGTCCTGCGCCGGACCAAGGACCTCGTCGCCGCGGACCTGCCCCCGCGCCACGAGCAGGTGCTCGACGTCGAGCTCTCGCCACGCCACCGCAAGCTCTACGACACCCACCTCGCCAGGGAGCGGCAGAAGATCCTCGGCCTCGTCGAGGACTTCGACCGCAACCGGGTCGCCATCTTCAGCGCGCTGACCCGGCTGCGCCAGCTGGCGCTCGACCCGGCGCTCGTCGACCCGGAGCACCACGCCGTCGGGTCGGCCAAGACCGACCTGCTCGCCGAGCACCTGCTGGAGACCACGGCCGAGGGACACCGTGCGCTGGTCTTCAGCACCTTCACGACCTTCCTGCGGCGGGTCCGGGACCGTCTGACCGAGGAGGGCGTCCCGACGGTCTACCTCGACGGCACCACCCGCGACCGCGACGAGGTGATCGAGGCGTTCCGCCGTGACGAGGCGCCGGTCTTCCTGATCAGCCTCAAGGCCGGCGGCACCGGACTCACGCTCACCGAGGCCGACTACGTCTTCCTCCTCGACCCGTGGTGGAACCCGGCCGCGGAGGCGCAGGCCGTCGACCGCGCCCACCGCATCGGCCAGGCCAGGCCGGTGCACGTCTACCGGATGGTCGCCACCGACACCATCGAGGAGAAGGTCGTGGCGCTGAAGACCCGCAAGGCCGAGCTCTTCGCGAAGGTCGTCGACGGTGGTGGCGCCACCTCCACGGGCATCACGGCCGACGACATCCGCGGGCTCTTCGACGACTGAGCCGCGCTCAGGTGGTGGTGGTGGTGTTTGCGGTGGCCGATCGCTGCTCGCGGGCGCTGGGCACGACCAGCGCCGCGGGCAGCAGCAGGAACGCGACCACCAGCAGCGCCTTGAGCGTGCCGACCTCGTCACCGACGAAGCCGAGGAACGGCGGGCCGGCGAGGAAGGCGGCGTAGCCGATCGTCGAGACGACGCTGACCCGGGCGGCGGCACGCAGCGGGTCGTCGGCCGCCGCGCTCATGCCGACCGGGAAGCCCAGCGAGGAGCCCACGCCCCAGAGCACGATGCCGAGCACCACGACGACCGGGTGGTCGGCGAAGACGATCAGCAGCACCCCCGCGCCGGCGAGGGCCATCGTCGACCACAGCACCGTGACCCGCCCGTGCCGGTCGATCAGGCCGGTGCCGACGAAGCGGCCTGCCGTCATCGCCGCGACGAAGACGGCGAACCCGGCGACCCCCATCGCGTGCGACACGTCGTGCCCGTCGACGAGGGCGACGGCGAGCCAGTCGTTGGCGGTGCCCTCGGTCATCGCCAGCGCCAGCACCATCAGTCCGATCAGCAGGGTGCGCGGCTCGAGCCAGGCGCGGGCGGCCGAGGTCCGCTCCTCCGCGTGGTCCTCGACCACCGGGAGGAAGGACGGGGAGGACGTCCAGACCAGGACGAACGACGCCAGGACGACCACGGCCAGGTGCACCGACGACGGGACGTCGACCTCGATCAGGAGTGCTCCGACGAGCGCACCGACGACGGTGCCGGCGCTGAAGCCGGCGTGGAAGCGCGGCATGATCGTGCGGCCCAGGCCACGCTCGACCTCGGCACCCTCGACGTTCATCGCCACGTCCCACACGCCGATGCCGACGCCGTAGACCGCGAGCCCGGCGACCGTCAGGGGCAGGGTGTCCCCCAGCGACAGCGCTGCGGTCAGCATGCCGATCGTGGCCAGCACCGCGCCGCCGCGGACGATCCGGACGGTCCCCCAGCGGGTGATCAGGGCGCCGGTGGTGGGCAGGGCGACGACGGACCCGATCGAGATAGCGAGCAGGACCAGGCCGAGGCGGCCGTTGGTCAGCTCGAAGCTCGAGCGCACCTCGGGGATGCGCGACACCCAGCTGGCGAAGACCAGGCCGTTGAGGAAGAAGGCGAGGCCGACGGCGTTGCGTGCGGCGGTCAGCTGGGCCATGCGGGTGCTCCTGCGAATCGTTTCGATCGAATCGTTTCGATGGTAGCCTCCGGGCCATGGCCGGATCAACTCGGACGCCCACCCTCGCCGACGTCGCCGACGCCGCGGGGGTGTCGCTGTCGACGGCGTCGCTGGCCTTCTCCGGCAACAAGCCCGTCGCCGCCGCCACCCGTGACCGGGTCCTCTCCGCCGCCGCCTCGCTGGGCTACGCCGGCCCCAACCCGCTCGCGCGCAACCTGCGCCAGGGCCGCAGCGGCGTCGTCGGGGTGGCGGTCGGCCCGCTCAGCGCCGCGTTCCGCGACCCCGCCGCGCTCCCCCTCTTCGACGCGATGTCGGAGGTGCTCGGCAGCGCCGGGCAGGGCCTGCTGCTGATGGGTGACGAGGAGGCCCACGCGCGGCTGCCGCTCGACGCGGTGATCTTCGACATCTGCGGCCGCGAGACCTGGGCGCCCCACGCGGACCTGGTCGCGCGCGAGGTGCCGCTGGTGGTGATCGAGGGTCCCTCGTGGCCCGGCACCACCTACGTCGACATCGAGCACCGCACGGGCGCGGCCGCACTGGCGTCCCACCTGCACGACCTCGGCCACCGGCACGTCGCCACGCTCACCCTGGAGGGCTCCCACCCGCAGCGCGAGCGCGAGGCCGGGCTGCGCGACGTCTTCCCCGACGCCACCGTCGTCGGGGCGTGCGCGAGCGACCTCGCCGCCGCACAGGAGGTGGTCGGCGCGTGGCTGGCGACCGGGCCGGACGCCACGGCGCTGGTCTGCCAGAGCGACGTCCAGGCCGCCGGCGCCGTGCTGGAGGCGAGGCGCCGCGGACTCACGGTCCCCGGCGACCTCAGCATCGCCGGCTTCGACGGCGTCGCCACCCCGTGGCTCGACCTCGAGCTCACCACCGTCGTCCAGCCGATCGCCGCGAAGGGCCGGGCAGCGGCCCGGGCGGCACTGGCCCGCGCAGCCGGCGAGCCCGCGGACAACGTGCTGCTGCCCGTCGAGCTGCGGGTGGGCGGCTCGACCGGCCCGGCCCCGGCCTCGTACGCCGACACGCACCCCAGCGGTGGCTGACCCACACTCCACCGCTCGCGAAGGTGGGTGGCACACCGCCCGCCGGCGCGGCGTACGCCGACACGCACCCCAGCGGTGGCTGACCCACACTCCACCGCTCGCGAAGGTGGGTGGCACACCGCCCACCGGCGCGGCGTACGGGGGCGGGACTAGCGGCGGTCCCAGTCGGTGCCGGGCGGGCCGGACTCCAGCCAGGACTGGAAGCCGGTGAGCGCGGACTCGCTCATCGCGATCTCGAGCGGGTGGCCGTCGTAGTGGCAGGCCGCGACGACGTGACCGTCGTAGAGCGACATCTCCTCCGGTCCGGCCGGGGCCCGGCGACCGGAGTACTCCAGCAGGTCGCGCGCCCACACCCGCTTCGGGCGCGGTGACAGCGAGAAGATCCGGAACCACTCGAGGGACTGGCCGGAGTAACGACCGATGCCGAGCAGCCAGCCGCGTCCCGGGTGCTCGGTGCGGACGCGGAAGCTGAGCTCGAACGTGCCGCCGTGGCGGGCCAGGAGACGGCGTCGCACGATGAGCGAGATGCCGTAGAGCAGGGCGAGGAGGAGGCAGACCCCGACGATGTCGAGCAACCACTCCCAGACCGGCATCCACACCTCCACAAAGCAGTGAGCGCACGAACCCGGAGGTTCGTGCGCTCACCCTAGCGGTCGCTGTGACGGCTCCGTCAGGAGGCCCGCTCCGCGGCACGCACACGTGCCTCGGCGCGACGGACCTTCTCCTGGGCCTCGTCGTCGTTCTCGCCGGCCTGCTGGCAGCGCTCGAGCTCGGCCCGCGCCTGCTCCAGGTCGATCTCGTGCGACATCTCGGCCCGCTCGGAGAGGATCGAGACGCGGTTGTCGGCCACCGACAGGAAGCCGGCGTCGACGGCCGCGATCCAGGTCTCGCCCTCGACGGTCTGCACGTCCACCACGCCCTCGATGATCGAGGACAGCAGCGGCGCGTGGTTGGGCAGGATCCCGACGTCACCCTCGGTCGTGCGGGCGATGACCATGGTGGCCTGGCCCGACCAGACGAGCCGGTCGGCAGCGACCAGCTCGACCTGGAGGACCTTGTCGGTGGACCCGGCCATCAGAGGCTCTTCTGGATCTCGGCCCACTTCTGCTCGACGTCGTCCAGACCGCCGCACATGAAGAAGGCCTGCTCGGCCACGTGGTCGTACTCGCCGTCAGCGATCTTGTTGAACGCCTCGATGGTGTCGGCCACCGGGACGGTCGAACCCTCGATGCCGGTGAACTGCTTGGCGACGTAGGTGTTCTGGGACAGGAAGCGCTGGATGCGACGGGCGCGGGACACGATGATCTTGTCCTCCTCCGAGAGCTCGTCGACACCGAGGATCGCGATGATGTCCTGGAGCTCCTTGTTGCGCTGGAGGATCTGCTTGATGCGGACCGCGCAGCGGTAGTGCTCGTCGCCGATGTACTGCGGGTCGAGGATCCGCGAGGTCGACGTGAGCGGGTCCACCGCCGGGTAGATGCCGAGCGAGGCGATCTCTCGCGAGAGCTCGGTGGTCGCGTCGAGGTGCGCGAACGTCGTCGCCGGCGCCGGGTCGGTGTAGTCGTCGGCGGGGACGTAGATCGCCTGCATCGAGGTGATCGAGTGACCACGGGTCGAGGTGATGCGCTCCTGCAGCTGGCCCATCTCGTCGGCGAGGTTGGGCTGGTAGCCCACCGCGGACGGCATGCGGCCGAGCAGCGTGGAGACCTCGGAACCGGCCTGGGTGAAGCGGAAGATGTTGTCGATGAAGAGCAGCACGTCCTGCTTCTGCACGTCGCGGAAGTACTCCGCCATCGTCAGCGCGGCGAGGGCGACGCGCAGGCGGGTGCCCGGCGGCTCGTCCATCTGGCCGAAGACGAGGGCGGTCTGGCCGATGACGCCGGCCTCCTCCATCTCGACGATGAGGTCGTTGCCCTCACGGGTGCGCTCGCCGACACCGGCGAACACCGACACACCACCGTGGTCCTTGGCGACGCGGGCGATCATCTCCTGGATGAGCACCGTCTTGCCGACGCCGGCACCGCCGAACAGGCCGATCTTGCCGCCCTGGACGTAGGGGGTGAGCAGGTCGATGACCTTGATGCCGGTCTCGAACATCTGGGTCTTGGCCTCGAGCTGGTCGAAGGCCGGCGCCTTGCGGTGGATGCCCCAGCGCTCGTTGACCTCGAAGGTCTCGCCCTCCTCGAGGTTGAGCACGTCGCCGGTGGTGTTGAACACCTTGCCGAGCGTCGCGTCGCCGACCGGGACGGTGATCGACTCACCGGTGTCGGTCACCTGCGCGCCGCGGACCAGGCCGTCAGTGGGCTTCATCGAGATGGCGCGGACCATGCCGTCGCCGATGTGCTGGGCGACCTCGAGGGTGATGCTCTGGGTCTCGCCGCCCAGGGTCAGCTCGACCTTGAGGGCGTTGTAGATGGCCGGCATCGCGTCGGTCGGGAACTCGATGTCCACGACCGGGCCGATGACGCGCGTGATGCGACCGACCGAGCCGGCGGAGCCGGCGGCCTGGGTCTCTTCAACAGTGGCAGTCATTTCTCTCACTCACTCCCGGCGTTGGCGTCGGCAAGGGCGTTGACGCCACCGACGATCTCGCTGATTTCCTGGGTAATGCCGGCCTGGCGGGCCTGGTTGGCGATTCGGGTGTACTTCTTGATGAGCTCGTCGGCGTTGTCCGTCGCGGACTTCATCGCCTTCTGACGGGCGGCCAGCTCGGAGGCGGCCGCCTGCAGCAGGGCGAAGAAGATCCGGCTCTGGACGTAGCGCGGCAGCAGCGAGTCGAGCACCTCGGAGGGCGACGGCTCGAACTCGTAGAGCGGGAGCAGGTCGGCCTTGTCGGGCGCCTCGGTGCCCTCGACGACCTCCAGCGGCAGCAGGCGCACGGCGGTCGGCTCCTGGCTGAGCATCGAGCGGAACCGCGTGTAGACCACGTGGACCTCGTCGACGGCCGTCGCCTCCTCGCCGGTCTCGGCGAGGAACGCCTCGATCAGCGTCGCGCCGATCTCGGCCGCCACGTCGTAGGTCGGCTGGTCGGAGAAGCCCGTCCACGCCTGCACCACGGGGCGCTGGCGGAACTTGAAGTAGGCCTCCGCCTTGCGACCGCTGGCGTAGAGGTCGACGTCCTTGCCCTCGCCCTTGAGCTTCTCGACGAGGCGCTCGGCCTCCTTGAGCACGCTCGAGGAGTAGGCGCCGGCCAGGCCGCGGTCGGAGGTGACCACGAGGACGGCAGCCTTCTTCGGGTCCTCCGGCTCGGTGGTCAGCGCGTGGTCGACGTTGGAGAACGTCGCCACGGCCGACACCGCTCGGGTCAGCTCACGGGCGTAGGGCGCGGCGGCCTGTGCCCTCTGCTGTGCCTTGATGATCCGCGACGCAGCAATGAGCTCCATGGCACGCGTGATCTTCTTCATCGACTCCGTCGACTTGATCCGCGCGCGGTACTCGCGTACCGAGAGAGCCATTGCGTCAGCCCCGCTTCTGCTTGACGATCTGCTCCTGCTCGACGTCCTCGTCCTCGAGGGCGACGTGCTCTTCCTTGCCGGCCTTGATGCTCTGGCCGTCGGAAGTCTCGAACTGGTCGAGGAAGGAGTCGTAGGCCGCGACCAGCTCCGCCTCCGCGGCGTCGTCGAACTTCAGCGACTCGCGGATGCCGGCGAGGATGCCCTCGTGCGAGCGACGCAGGTAGTCGAGGAACTCGCCCTCGAAGCGCAGCACGTCGTCGGTGGGGACCTTGTCGAGGCGGCCGGTGGTGCCGAGCCACAGCGAGGCGGTCATCTCCTCGACCGGGTACGGCGAGTACTGCGGCTGCTTGAGCAGGGCCATCAGGCGCTGGCCGCGGTCGAGCTGCTGGCGCGAGGCCGCGTCGAGGTCGGAGGCGAACATGGCGAACGCCTCCATGGCGCGGAACTGCGCCAGGTCGACCTTGAGCGAGCCGGTGACGGCCTTCATCGCCTTGGTCATCGCCGAACCACCCACGCGCGAGACCGAGACACCCACGTCGATGGCGGGGCGCTGGTTGGCCGCGAACAGGTCCGACTGCAGGAAGATCTGGCCGTCGGTGATCGAGATGACGTTGGTCGGGATGAACGCCGAGACGTCGTTGGCCTTGGTCTCGATGATCGGCAGGCCGGTCATCGAGCCCTTGCCCATGTCGTCGGAGAGCTTCGCGCAGCGCTCGAGCAGCCGGCTGTGCAGGTAGAAGACGTCACCGGGGTAGGCCTCGCGGCCCGGCGGACGGCGCAGCAGCAGCGACACGGCGCGGTAGGCCTCGGCCTGCTTGGTGAGGTCGTCGAACACGATGAGGACGTGCTTGCCGTCGTACATCCAGTGCTGGCCGATGGCCGAGCCGGTGTAGGGGGCGAGGTACTTGAAGCCGGCCGAGTCGGACGCCGGGGAGGCCACGATGGTGGTGTACTCCAGGGCGCCGGCCTCCTCGAGGGCACCGCGCACGGAGGCGATGGTGGAGCCCTTCTGGCCGATGGCAACGTAGATGCAGCGGACCTGCTTGTCGGGGTCGCCCGACTCCCAGTTCTGCTTCTGGTTGATGATCGTGTCGATCGCGATGGTGGTCTTGCCGGTGGCGCGGTCGCCGATGATCAGCTGGCGCTGGCCGCGGCCGATCGGGGTCATCGCGTCGATGGCCTTGATGCCGGTGGCGAGCGGCTCGTGGACCGACTTGCGCTGGACCACGGTCGGGGCCTGGAGCTCGAGGGCGCGGCGGCCGGAGGTCTCGATGTCGCCGAGGCCGTCGATCGGCTGGCCGAGCGGGTCGACCACGCGGCCGAGGTAGCCCTCGCCCACCGGGACGGAGAGGATCTCGCCCGTGCGGCGGACCGTCTGGCCCTCCTCGATCTTGTCGAAGTCACCGAGGACCACGACGCCGACCTCGCGGGTGTCGAGGTTGAGCGCGATGCCCAGCGTGCCGTCCTCGAACTCGAGCAGCTCGTTGGCCATGACCGAGGGCAGTCCGCTCACGCGGGCGATGCCGTCAGCGGCCTCCGCGACGGTGCCGACCTCTTCCGTGGTCGCCGACTCGGGCTTGTAGTCCGACACGAAGCGCTGCAGCGCGTCCCGGATCTCGTCCGGACGGATGGACAGCTCCGTCATTTCATCTCACCTGTTCTCTGCTGTGCCGCATGGGATGGGGCTCGAAAGTTGTGTTGGATCTGGGGGTCAGCCGGCGAGCCGGCGCCCGGCGTCGTCGAGGCGGCTCGCGACCGTCCCGTCGATGACGTCGTCACCGATCTCGACCCGGATGCCGCCGATGACCGCGGGGTCGACGACGACGTTGAGGTGGATCTCCCGACCGTACGTCCGCGACAGCGATGCGGCCAGCCGCTCGCGGTCGGCGTCGGCCAGCGGGCGGGCGACGCGCACGGTGGCGACGCCCTGGTTGCGGACCTCGGCGGCCACCTTCTGGTACTCGGTCAGCGCGACCTGGACCGTCCGGTGGCTGCCCGACAGCGCCTGCTGGACCAGCAGGACCGTCGCGGGGTGCACCTTGTCGCCGAGCAGGTCACCGAGCAGGCGGGCCTTGTCGGCGCGGCTGCGCGCCGGGTCCGACAGGGCGTCGCGCAGCTCGGGGCTGCCCTGGACCACCTGGCCGAAGGCGAAGAGCTCGTCCTCCAGCCGGTCGGCGTCACCACCGGCGGACTGCGCGACCGAGACCACGCCGATGCGCTCGAGCGCGTCGGCGAGGTCGCGGCTGGCGGTCCACCGCTGGGCGACGGCGACGGTGACCACGGCGAGCGCCAGGTCGGAGACCTTGCCGCCCAGCACCTCGCGGACCAGGCCGGCCTTGGCCTCCCCCGGCACCGACGCGTCGGTGGCGACGCGCCGGAGGCCCGGCTCGGAGCGCAGGAGGTCGGCCACGCCGAACAGGTCCTGACCGACGGCACCGGCGTCGCCGGTGCCCGTCAGGGCCCCGGCCGTCGCGGCGTAGGCGTCGGCAGACGCACCTCGCATCATCAGTTGACGCTCCCCGTCGTGCCCTGGGCCTCGAGGTCGGCGAGGAAGCGCTCGACGACGCGGCTCTGGCGAGCCTCGTCCTCCAGGCTCTCGCCCACGATGCGACCGGCCAGGCCGGTCGCGAGCGTGCCGACCTCGGCACGGAGCGAGGTGACCGCCTGCTGGCGCTCGGCCTCGATCTGCGCCTTGCCGTGCTCGACGATGCGGGTGGACTCGGCCTGGGCCTGCTCCCGCATCTCCGCCACGATCTGGGCACCCTGCTCGCGCGCCTCCTCACGGATGCGCGCCGCCTCGTGCCGGGCGTCGGCGAGTTGCTTCTCGAGCTCGGCGAGCTTGGCGTCGGCCTCGGCCTGCTTGGACTCGGCCGCGCTCAGACCACCCTCGATGGCCTGGGTGCGCTCGGCGAACGTCTTCTCGAAGTTCGGGATGACGAACTTGCGCATGAGCACGAAGAGGATCGCGAAGACGATCAGGGCGAGGATGACCTCGGACAGGACCGGCAGAACCGGGCTGTGGGTCTCCCCCTCCGCCGCCGCCAGGACGATGTGGTCCATGAGTCGAACTCCTACGGTCTAGAGCTGGGCTGCGAGGTCGTCAGAGAGGCAGGACGAACGCGAGCGCGACGGTGATGATGAAGAGCGCCTCGGCGAGGACGAAGCCAAGGATGGCGATCGACTGCAGGCGGCTCTGGGCCTCGGGCTGGCGCGCCACACCGGAGATGAAGGCGGCGAAGATCAGGCCGATGCCGACACCGGGACCGATGGCGGACAGGCCGAGACCGACCAGGTTGATGGAGCCTTCCACGGCTTTTTCCTTTCGTCGTTCGACACCGCTGGTGGTGCCGACTTTTCTGGCGAAACTTGTGGGTGGTGCGGGGTGTGCCTCAGTGCTCGTCGGCGAGGGCCTCGCCGATGTACATCGAGGACAGCAGGGTGAAGACGTAGGCCTGCAGGAACATGACCAGCATCTCGAGGAAGCTGACGCCGATGCCGAGGCCGAAGGAGAGGACCCCGACGGCGCCGTAGAGCAGGTTGCCGCTGGCGAGCAGGGCCGCACCGCCGGTGGCGAACAGGATCAGCAGCAGGTGGCCGGCGAACATGTTGCCGAACAGACGCAGCGTGAGCGTGACCGGCCGGATGATGATGTTCGAGAAGAACTCCAGCGGCACGAGCAGCAGCAGGATCGGGCCCTTGACGCCGCCGGGCATCGTGGCGTGCTTGAGGTAGCCGAGCGGGCCGTGCTTCCAGATGCCGGCACCGACGTAGATGCCCCAGCTGAGCAGCGCCAGCGGGACGATGAAGCCGATGCGCGAGAAGCTCGGGAACTGCAGGAACGGGATCACGCCGTAGTAGTTGTTCACCAGGATGAAGGTGAACAGCGTGAAGAGGTACGGCACGAACTTCATGTAGTGCTCGGACCCGATGTTGTCGCGCGCCATGTTGTTGCGCACGAAGCCGTAGACCATCTCGCCGGCGAACTGCAGGCGGCCCGGCACGAGCGAGGCGTTGCGCGAGGCGAGGTAGAAGAAGCCGAACACGAGCACGGCCGACAGGGTCAGCAGCACCATGGGCTTCGTGACGTCACCGAAGATCGGCGGCAGCTCGAAGCTCCCGGGACCGGGGGCGTGGAATTCCGAACCGCCCTCTGCCGCAACAGGCTGGGTGATGCTCACTCCGACTCCTCGTTCGTGTTCTGGGTGTTCGTGGGTGGCAGGTCCGCGGCCGTCTGCCGCTGGAGCTGCACGATCATCATGTAGGTGCCGAGCCCACCGCCCAGCAGGACGCCCACCGCCACGAGGAAGCGGGTGCCCAGCCACTGGTCCAGCACCCATCCGACCGCCCCGTAGAACAGCACACCGGCCACCAGGTAGCTGGGGGCACCGTTGCTGCGCGGGGGCGTGGAGGAAGTCGCGCTGGACTCGGCCATGGCGCTGCGGACTCTAGCAGTCGTCGTGCTCACGACTCACCCCCGGGAGGGAGGTCGAAGTAGGGGGTGCGGGCACGAGCGGTGAGGAGCAGGTGCGCGGTGGTCCACACGAGCGTGGCGGCCACCATCGACGCGGCCAGCCAGCCGCGCGCGCGGTCGTCGGCGAAGACGTCCCCGCGGCTGATCGCCAGGAACACCAGCATCACCACCGCCAGCTGGGTGAGGTAGGTGACGAGGGCGACGAGCAGCGACGCACGGGGCATCACGCTGGCCACCAGGTGCAGCGCGACCGTCCCGAAGGACACGACGGCGACCACCATCGCGGCACCCGTGGCGGCCGCGGCGGCCGCCTCGCCGCCGTGCACGACGAGGGCGACGAGCACCATCAGTGCACCGACGGCCGCGGTGAGCCCGGCGGCCCGGACGACGACCCGCATCCCCGGCGCCCCGGCGAGGGGCTGGGCCCCTGCACGGGGGTGGTGCTGCGACTCGGTCGTCATGGCGGCGGCCTGTTCGTCGTGGTCTGCTGGGTCTGTCCGACTGCTCGTGAAAACTATCACAAAGTCCTGCCGGGCCCCGAAACGGGGCCCTCCTCGAGGTCCTCGCGCCCCTCGACGACGGCGTTCTCCGGCAGCCCGGTGTCCCCCAGCCCGGTCTTGCGGGGCCGGTGCACCTTGGGCAGCACGAAGGTCATCGCGACGGTGATCGCCAGCATGGTGCCGACGGCCACCCACACCAGGTCGGTCTCGTAGAGGCTCACGATCACCGCACCGGTCGCAATGGTGAACGCCCACATCCACATGATCAGCACCGCCCGTCGCTGGGAGTGGCCGATCTCGAGGAGCCGGTGGTGCAGGTGCTGCTTGTCGGCGCTCATCGGCGAGCGACCGGCACGCGTGCGGCGCACGACAGCGAGCACGAGGTCGACGATCGGCACCATCAGCAGCGAGATGGGCAGCAGCACCGGGAGCACCGTGACGAAGAGGCTGTTGCCCCCGGTCGTGGGCATGCCGACGAACTGGCCGGTCAGGGTCAGCGCGCTCGCCGAGAGCACCAGTCCGAGCAGCATCGACCCCGAGTCGCCCATGAACAGGCGCGCGGGGTGGAAGTTGTGGGGCAGGAAGCCGGCACACGCGCCCGCGAGCGCGGCGCTCAGCAGGGCGCCGGTGGTGGCCAGCGTGAGGTTGTTGGTGGCCGAGAGCGTGTAGCAGTAGAGGAAGAACGCCGCGGCGCCGATGCCGACCACGCCGGCGGCCAGGCCGTCGAGCCCGTCGACGAAGTTGACCGCGTTCATGGTGCCGATCACCACGATGAGCGTCAGCACGCTCCCCTGCGCGTCGTCGAGCACGAACTGGGTGCCGTCGGCGCCGGGGAAGAACCAGAACCGGACTCCCAGGGCGACGAGCAGGCCCGCGGCGAGCACCTGGCCGCCGAGCTTGGTGAGCGCGTCGAGCTCGAAGATGTCGTCGAGCACCCCGACGGCACACACCAGCGCGCCCGCCAGCAGCACCACGCCGGCGTCGTCGAAGACGACCGTGTCGCTGCGGGACAGGAACGGCAGCCGCTGGGCCACGAGGTAGGCCGCGCACAGGCCGCCGAGCATCGCGAGACCCCCGAGGTACGGGATCGGCTCCGCGTGCACGTCGCGGTCGCGGACCTTGGCGACCGCGCCCGTGCGCAGCGCGATCTCCCGGGCGACGACGGTGAGCAGGTAGGTCACCGACAGGGCGACCAGGAAGACGAGGAGGTACTCCCGCATCGGCCCTAGCCCTGGTCGGCGAGCACCACGCCGTGCTCGGTGAGCGCCTCGTTGAGCACCTCGAGGGAGAGCGCCCCCAGGCGCAGCACGCGGCCCTCGGGCACGGTGACGTCGACGATCGTCGACGCCTCCCCGCCCGGCGAGGTCCCGGCGTCCACGATCACGGCGACGGCGTCACCGAGCATCTCCTCGGCGGCGTCGGCGTCGGTGGCGGCCGGGCGGCCGGTGAGGTTGGCCGAGCTCACCGCCAGCGGGCCGGTGCGCTCGAGGACCGCGAGCGCGACTTCGTCGTCGGGCATCCGCACCGCGACGGTGCCGCGCGTCTCGCCGAGGTCCCACATGAGCGAGCCCTGCTGGCGGCACACGAGCGTCAGCGGCCCCGGCCAGAACCGCTCGACCAGCGTGCGGGCCCACGCCGGCACGCCCTCGGACAGGGCGTCGAGCGTGGTCGCCGCGGAGACGAGCACCGGCGGCGGCATCTCGCGGCCGCGGCCCTTGGCGTCGAGGAGGGCCTGCACGGCGTCGTGGGAGAACGCGTCCGCGGCGATGCCGTAGACGGTGTCGGTGGGGATCACCACCAGCTCTCCGCGTCGTACGGCGGCAGCAGCAGCGGTCACCGCCTGCTCGCGTCCCTCCGGGGTCGAGGTGTCGATCCTGTCCACGGCGCTCATCGTGCCAGTCGCGCGGTCAGGTAACGAGCCCGACCCGCGAGGTCGCGGTGGTCGGCCACCTCCGCCCAGCGCCCGGTCGCCGCGAAGACGGCCGGCGCGGACTCCCCCTGGACGTCGGCGTGCTCGGCGCCGACCACTCCCCCGGCCCGCAGGAGCACGGCGGCGCGGCGCTCCAGCACCCGGATCGCGTCGAGGCCGTCCTGGCCCGAGAACAGGGCGAGGTGCGGGTCGTGGTCGCGTGCCTCGGCCGCGACCGACTCCCAGGCCTCGAGCGGGATGTAGGGCGGGTTGCACACGACCACGTCGACCGAGCCGGCAAGGTCCTCGCACGCGGTCGCGAGGTCGCCGTGGCGCAGGTCGACGCCGGTGCCGGCGAGGTTGCGCTCGGCCCAGGCCAGCGCGCCCTCGTCGAGCTCGACGGCGTGCACCTCGGCGCCTGGCACCTCGTCGGCGACCGACTTCGCGATCGCGCCCGACCCCGTGCAGAGGTCGACCACGACCGCGGGCCGGTCGAGCGCGAGCGCCGCGTCGACCGCCCAGCCGGCGAGGAGCTCGGTCTCCGGACGCGGGACGAAGACCCCCGGACCCACCGCCAGCTCGACGTGCCGGAAGGCCGCCGAGCCGGTCAGGTGCTGGAGCGGCTCACGGGCCGCGCGGCGCGCGAGCAGCACGTCGTACGCCTCTCGCTGGGCGGCGTCGAGGCCGTCGACCAGCGGCAGCCGGCCGAGCGGGACGTCGAGGACGTGGGCCAGGAGCAGGTCGGCGTCACGCTCGGGCGAGGCGACCCCGGCCACGCGCAGCCGCTCGGCCGCGCTGCGGCGCAGGTCCCTCACGACACGAGCCCTCACGACTCGAGCGCGGCCAGGCGGGCGGCCATGTCGGTCTCGACGCAGGAGTCGAGCACCGGCTGGAGGTCGCCGTCGAGCACCTGGTCGAGGTTGTAGGACTTGTAGCCGGTGCGGTGGTCGGAGATCCGGTTCTCCGGGAAGTTGTAGGTCCGGATCCGCTCGGAGCGGTCGACCGTGCGGACCTGCGAGCGCCGGGCATCGCTGGCCTCCGCGTCGGCGGCGTCCTGGGCGGCCTGGAGCAGGCGCGATCGCAGGATCCGCATCGCGGATTCCTTGTTCTGCAGCTGGCTCTTCTCGTTCTGGCAGCTCGCGACGATGCCGGTGGGCAGGTGGGTGATCCGCACCGCCGAGTCGGTCGTGTTGACGCTCTGGCCGCCGGGACCGCTGGAGCGGTAGACGTCGATGCGCAGGTCGTTGTCGTCGATCGTGACGTCGATCGGCTCGGCCTCGGGCGACACCAGCACCCCCGCCGCCGACGTGTGCACCCGTCCCTGCGACTCGGTCACCGGCACCCGCTGCACGCGGTGCACGCCGCCCTCGAACTTGAGCAGGGCGTACGGCGCCTGGCCGGGCTCGACCGTGCCGCGCGCCTTCACCGCGGCCGTGACCGACTTGTAGCCGCCGAGGTCGGACTCGGTGGCGTCGAGGACCTCCACCGCCCAGCCGCGGGCCTCGGCGTAGCGGGAGTACATCCGCAGCAGGTCGCCGGCGAACAGCGCCGACTCCTCGCCGCCCTCCCCCGACTTGATCTCGAGCAGGGCGTCCTTGCCGTCGGCGGGGTCGCGCGGCACCAGCAGCCGGCGCAGCCGCTCGGCCGCGGCCTCGCGCCGGGCGGCGAGCTCCTCGGCCTCCTGCGCGAAGGCCGGGTCGTCGGTGCCCAGCTCGCGGGCGGCCTCGACGTCGTCACCGAGCTGGAGCCAGTTCTGCCAGGTCGTGACGACGGCGGTCAGCTCGGCGTAGCGCTGGTTGAGCTGCTTGGCCAGGCGCTGGTCGGCGTGGGTCTCCGGGAGCGCCAGGCGCTGCTCGAGCTCCGCGTGCTCCTCGCGCATGCCCTCGACGGCCTCGAACATGGTGCTCCTGCTTCCTGTGTGACGGCCCCGGCAGACGACAAGGCGCCGGCCACCCGCGGTGAGCGGGCGACCGGCGCCTGACGTGGGCTACTTGCTCTCAGCCGTCTCGGGCTTGGCAGCAGCCTTCTTGCCGTAGCGGGACTCGAACCGGGCGACGCGACCGCCGGTGTCGAGGATCTTCTGCTTGCCGGTGTAGAACGGGTGGCACTGCGAGCAGACGTCGGCGTGGATCGAGCCGGAGGTCGCGGTGCTGCGGGTCGTGAATGACGCGCCGCACGTGCAGGTCACGGCCGTCTCGACGTACTCGGGGTGGGTGTCCTTCTTCATGGCTTCCTCTCGATGTGCTCCGGGTCGCCCGCGTGGATGCGTAGTGACGTGAACCGGAGCCGGCGCACAAGTGTGCCACCGGTCTGAACAGCGGCGCCAATCCGGGCATTCCCCGGATGGCGAGGGGTGATCAGCGCGCCCCGATGACCTTCGCGACGGCCTGCGGGGTCTCCGCGGCGGCGAGCTGCTTGCGCAGGTCGCCGACGACCGCACCCTCGGCCGGGGCGAGCAGCCGGTCCTCGTGGCGCGTCCCCGACGCGGCGACGTCGACCGCCGGGACGATGCCCCTGGCCGCCTTCTCCGCGCTGAGCACCAGCTCGAGGTTCTCGGTGCCGGCGAGCTCCTCGAGGAAGAACTCGTCGGTCGCCGATCCGCTGCCGACCGCGACGGTGGCGAGGATCGTCAGCGACCCGCCGTCCTCCACCTTGCGCGCCGCTCCGAAGAACTCCTTGACCGGGTGCACGGCCGACGCGTCGACGAGGCCGCCGAGGACCCGACCGTTGGCCGGGGCGGCGAGGTTGTAGGCGCGACCGAGCCGGGTCAACGAGTCGATCAGGACGACCACGTCGTGGCCGAGCTCGACCAGGCGCTTGGCGCGCTCGATGGCGAGCTCGGCGACCAGGGTGTGGTCGGCCGGCTGCCGGTCGAAGGTCGAGGCGACGACCTCGCCCTTGACCGCGCGCTGGAAGTCGGTGACCTCCTCGGGCCGCGCGTCGACCAGCACCACCATCACGTGGCACTCGGGGTTGTTGGTCGTGACCGACTGGGCCACCGACTGCAGCAGCGACGTCGCGCCGGTGCGCGGCGGGGTCAGCACCAGACCGCGCTGGCCCTTGCCGACCGGCGCCGCGATGTCGACGACCTTGCCGACGAGGTCCGCGTCGGTGGCCAGCCGCAGCCGCTGGTAGGGGTGCACGGGCGTGGCGGCGCCGAACTCGGGGCGCTCCTTGGCGCCCTCGGCCTCGGTCCCGTTGACGCTGTCGATGCGCACCATCGGGTTGAACTTCTCGCGCCGCTCGCCCTCGCGGGGCTGGCGCACCTGCCCGACGACCGCGTCACCGCGACGCAGGTGGTACTTGCGGACCATCGAGAGGGACAGGTAGACGTCCTCGGTGCCGGGGAGGTAGCCGGAGGTGCGCACGAACGCGCAGTTCTCCAGCACGTCGAGGATGCCCGCGGCCGGGACCAGGACGTCGTCCTCGAGGATCGTGGTGTCGGGCTCGTTGCGCCCGCCGGTACGCGCCGTGGTGCGGTCGCGGCCGCGGCGACGGCGGTTGCGGCGGCTGCCGCCCTCGCCGTCCTCGTCGTCGTCGGACTGCTGGTTGGCCTGCTGCTGCTGGTTCTGCTGAGCCTGCTTCTGCTCCTGCTGCTGGCGGTCCTGCTGCTGGCGGTCCTGCTGCTGGCGGTCCTGCTTGGGCTTCTGGTCCTGCTGCTGGCGCTCCTGCTTGCCCTGCTTCTGGTCCTGCTTGGCCTTGCGGTCCTTCTGCTCGGGCTTCTGCTCGGGCTTGTCCTCGGACTCCCGCTCGGACGACTGCTCCGGCGCCTGCTCCGGCGCCCGGTCAGCCTCGCCCGCCTGCTCGGCCTGGCGCTGGCGGCGGGTTCGGGTGCGGACGGTGGTGCGGGTGACGGGCTCCGCGGCCTGCTCGTCCTCCTGCTTCGTGGCCTCCTGCTTCGGACCGGACTGGGCGGCCTTGATCGCCTCGACGAGCTGGGCCTTCTTCATCGAGCCGGCGCCGGCCACGCCGAGGCCGGCGGCCATCGACTTGAGGTCGGCGAGCAGCATCGAGCTCAGCCCGCCGGACTTGCGGGCGGCCTTCGGGGCCGGGCCGTCGGGAGTGGTCGCGTCAACGTTCTCCGCCGGAGCAGAGGGAGTCTCGGTCACGTGGGTCCTTCGCACGTCGCGTCGCCTGCGGGTCACCGACGAGCGGTCCGCGGGGCGGGTGGTGGGCGCCCGTCCACGCGGTCACGGACCGGGACGGGCAGGTGCGCCGAACGGCGCGCCGTCAGGTTAGCAGGCGGCTCAGGCGAGCAGGGCGCCTTCGGGGTCGACACCCAGCACGTGGCACGACCAGCCCTCCGGACACCGCCCGGCCAGCGCGGCCGAGTCGGTGGTGCCGAACGCGAGGACCGTCGGCCCCGCCCCCGACACGATCGCCGGCACCCGGTCGGCGCGCAGCGCGCGCACCAGGGCCAGGCTGTCCGGCATGGCCGGCTCGCGCTGGTCCTGGTGGAGCCAGTCGCGGGTGGCGGCGTAGAGGTGCTCGGGCTGGCCGGTGAGCGCCGCGACCAGCAGCGCGGCCCGGCCCGCGTTGGCCGCGGCGTCGGCGTGCGGCACCACGTCCGGCAGCAGCCCCCGCGCCACGGTGGTCTCCACCCCGGTCGGCGGGACGAAGACGACCGCCGCGATGCGGGGGTCGACGCCGGCGCGCACGGCGTACCAGCGCTCGTCCTCGCGACCGGAGATCACGAAGCCGCCGTAGAAGGCGGGGGCGACGTTGTCGGGGTGCCCCTCGAGGTCGGCGGCGAGCTCGAACAGCGTGTCGTCGGAGGCGAGCAGCTGGCCGCCGGCGACCAGCGCACGGGCCAGGACCACGCCGGCCACGATGGCCGCCGAGGAAGACCCGAGCCCGCGGGCGTGCGGGATCCGGTTGCGGCACGACAGCCGCAGGCCGGGAGGCTGCTCCCCCATCAGCGCGAAGGCGGCCCGCATCGAGCGCACCACCAGGTGGGACTCGTCGCGCGGCACCCCCTCGGCGCCGCTCCCCTCGACCTCGACGACGAGGCCCTCGGGCAGCACCTCCGCCTCGAGCTCGTCGCGCAGCGACAGCGCCAGGCCGAGGGAGTCGAACCCCGGCCCGAGGTTGGCCGAGGTGGCCGGCACGGTGACCCGCACCGGACCGTCGACGAAGGTGGCCATCCTCAGGCGAGCCCGACCGCGGCGGCCGCCGCCTCGACGTCGGCGTCGACGACCGTGTCGACGACGTCACCGAACGACTCGAGCGCCGTGGCGGTGTCCTTGAGGCCGTGGCCGGTCACGGTGATGGCCACGGTCGCCCCGGCGTAGCTCTCCCCCGCCGCGAGCTCGGCGAGCAGTCCGGCGATGCCCGCCGCAGAGGCGGGCTCGACGAACACCCCGTCGTGGCGGGCCAGCTCGACCTGCGCGGCGAGGATCTGGGCGTCGCTCACGGCCGCGAACCGGCCGCCGGACTCCTGCGCGGCGGCCTCGGCGAGCTTCCAGGACGCGGGGTTGCCGATGCGGATGGCCGTGGCCTTCGTCTCGGGGTCCGGGAACGGCTCACCGGTGACCAGGGGCGAGGCGCCCTCGGCCTGGAAGCCACGCATCACCGGGCGCCTGCTGGTCCGGCCGAGGTCGGCGTACTGCTCGTAGCCCATCCAGTACGCCGAGATGTTGCCGGCGTTGCCGACGGGGAGCAGGTGGTAGTCCGGTGCGTCGCCGAGGAAGTCGCAGATCTCGAAGGCGGCGGTCTTCTGGCCCTGGAGGCGCACCGGGTTGACCGAGTTGACCAGCGCGACCGGATAGCTCCAGGCCAGCCCCTTGGCCATCTGGAGGCAGTGGTCGAAGTTGCCGCGGACCATGATGATCTGGGCCCCGTGCACGACCGCCTGCGCCATCTTGCCGGCGGCGATCTTGCCCTCCGGCACCAGCACGAGCGGCTTGAGCCCGGCCTTCGCGGCGTAGGCCGCCATCGACGCCGAGGTGTTGCCGGTGGAGGCGCACACGACGGCCTGCGCGCCCTCGTGCTTCGCGACCGAGATCGCGGTGGTCATCCCGCGGTCCTTGAAGGACCCCGTCGGGTTGTCGCCCTCGACCTTGAGCCAGACCTCGCCGCCGGTGAGCGAGGACAGCCAGCCGGAGTGGACCAGCGGCGTCCCGCCCTCGCGGAGCGTCACCGCCTCCAGCCCCTCGGGGAGCAGGTCGATGAGGTCGCGGTACTCCTCGATCAGGCCCCGCCACTGGTGGGTCATTCGTCCCCACCCTCCACGCGCATGACGGACGTGACCTCGCGGACGATGTCCATCTCGCGCAGCTGCTGGACCGTCGCGGCGAGGGCAGCGTCGGGGGCGGCGTGGGAGACGACGACGAGCTGGGCGTCGGCGCCGCGACCCTCCTGCCGGACGGTCTGGATCGACACATCGTGGTCGGCGAACGCGTTGGCGACCGCGGCCAGGACGCCCGCGCGGTCGTCGACGTCGATCGCGACGTGGTAGCGGGTGCGGGTCTCCCCCATCGGCTGCACCGCCCGGTCGGCGTAGGCCGACTCGCCCGCACCGCGGGTGCCGGCGAGGCGGTTGCGGGCGACCGTCACCAGGTCGCCCAGCACCGCGCTGGCGGTGGGGGCGCCGCCGGCGCCGGGGCCGTAGAACATCAGCTGGCCCGCGGCCTCGGACTCGACGAAGACGGCGTTGTAGGCCTCGCGGACGCTGGCGAGCGGGTGCGAGCGCGGGATCATCGCCGGGTGCACGCGGGCGGCGACCTGGTCGCCGCGCAGCTCGCAGATGGCGAGCAGCTTGACGACCGAGCCCATGTCGCGGGCGCTCGCCACGTCGGCGGCGGTGACCTCGGAGATGCCCTCGCGGTGCACGTCGGAGGCGGTGACGCGGGAGTGGAACGCCAGGCTGGCGAGGATCGCGGCCTTGGCCGCGGCGTCGAAGCCTTCCACGTCGGCGGTCGGGTCGGCCTCGGCGTAGCCGAGGTCCTGGGCCTCCTGCAGGGCCTCCGAGAACCCGGCGCCCGAGGTGTCCATCTTGTCGAGGATGAAGTTCGTGGTGCCGTTGACGATGCCCAGCACCCGCGTCACCTTGTCGCCGGCCAGCGACTCGCGCAGCGGGCGCAGGATCGGGATCGCGCCGGCGACCGCGGCCTCGTAGTAGAGGTCGCGTCCCGCCTTCGCGGCGGCCTCGAAGAGCGTCGGACCGTCCTCGGCGAGCAGCGCCTTGTTGGCGGTGACGACGCTCGCGCCGTTCTCCAGCGCCGAGAGGATCAGCCCGCGCGCAGGCTCGATGCCGCCGATCACCTCGACGACGAGGTCGACGTCGTCGCGGGCGACCAGCCCGGCGGCGTCGGTCGTCAGCAGGCCCTCGGGGACCTCGACCTCGCGAGGGGCGTCGAGGCGTCGGACCGCGACGCCCACCAGCTCGACCGGCGCACCGACGCGCGCGGCGAGGTCGTCGTGCTGCTCGGCGAGCAGCCGCACCACCTGGGAGCCGACCGCACCGCAGCCCAGCACGGCCACGCGCAGCCGCTCGTCACCCTCAGTCATCAGAGAACACCCACATCGGTCGCCAACAGGTCGGCCTCAGTCTCTCGTCGCAGGACGGTGAAAGTCTTCCCGTCCCGAACTCCGATCACCGGAGGACGCAGGGCGTGGTTGTAGTTGGACGCCATGGATCTGCAGTAGGCCCCCGTGCCGGGCACCGCGACCAGGTCGCCGGGGCGCACGTCGCCGGGCAGGAACTCGTCCTTGACGACGATGTCCCCGGCCTCGCAGTGCTTGCCGACCACGCGGGCCAGCGTCGCCCCGGCCTCCGACCCGCGCGAGGCCAGGGTCGCGGAGTAGTCGGCGTCGTAGAGCGCGGTGCGGATGTTGTCGCTCATCCCGCCGTCGACCGAGACGTAGGAGCGCCGGGCTCCGCCGTCGAGGGCGACCTCCTTGACGGTGCCGACCTCGTAGACGGTGCACATCGAGGGCCCGACGATCGCGCGGCCGGGCTCGATGGACAGCCGCGGCACCGCGATGCCCAGCGCGCGGCACTCGTGCTCGACGATCGCGGTCATGCCGGCCGCCAGCGCGTCGGGCGACGACGGGTCGTCCTGGGTGGTGTAGGCGATGCCGAACCCGCCGCCGAGGTCCATCTCCGGCATCTCGACGCCGAGCTCGCGGCCCACCTCCGCGTGCAGCGCCAGCACCCGGCGGGCGGCGACCTCGAAGCCGGAGGTGTCGAAGATCTGGCTGCCGATGTGGGAGTGCAGGCCGAGCAGCCGCAGCCCGGGGGCGGCGTGGACCCGGCGCACGGCCTCGAGCGCGTCGCCGCTGGCGATGGAGAACCCGAACTTCTGGTCCTCGTGGGCGGTGGCGATGTACTCGTGGGTGTGCGCCTCGACGCCGGCGGTGACGCGCACCATGACGCCGATGCCCTCGGTGGTCGAGGTGCGAGCGCCAGCGAGCCTCGAGACCACCTCGGCGAGCCGGTCCACCTCGTCGAACGAGTCGACGATCACCCGCCCGACGCCGAGCTCGACGGCCCGCTCGAGCTCGCCCAGCGTCTTGTTGTTGCCGTGGAAGCCGACCCGGTCCATCGGGAAGCCGGCCCGCTCGGCGACGGTGAGCTCGCCGCCGGAGCACACGTCGAGGCTCAGGCCGTCCTCGGCGAGCCAGCGCGCCACCGTGGTGCAGAGGAAGGCCTTGCCGGCGTAGAACACGTCGTAGCCGTCGAAGGCGTCACGGAACGCCGTCGCCCGGGCGCGGAAGTCGGCCTCGTCGAGGACGTACGCCGGGGAGCCGTGCTCGCGGACCAGGTCGGGCAGCGCCACGCCGCCGACGGCCAGCACGCCGTCGGTCTTGGTGGCCGTGCGCGACCACAGGTGCGGCACGAGGGCGTTGGGGTCGTCGGGCTCGCGCAGCCAGTGCGGGCCGCGCAGCGCGCCGTCGGCGTGCGCCCAGCCGGAGGGGTGGGCGGTCGGCACGAGCCCCTCACATCCTCTCGGGCGCCGAGACGCCGAGGAGGGACAGCCCGTTGGCGAGCACCACGCGGGTCGCGTCGACCAGGACGAGGCGCGCCCGGTGGAGGTCCGAGGTCTCCTCGTCGCCGCGCGGCAGCACCCGGCAGCTGTCGTAGAAGCGGTGGTAGGTCCCGGCCAGCTCCTCGAGGTAGCGCGCGACCCGGTGCGGCTCGCGCAGCTCCGCCGCCGCCTTGATCACCCGCGGGAACTCGGCGAGGGCGCGCAGCAGCTCGCCCTCCTTCTCGTGGCTGAGCAGCTCGGGGTGCGACTGCGCCTCGACGCCGAGGTCGGCGGCGTTGCGCATCAGGCTCGACACCCGCGCGTGGGCGTACTGCACGGTGAAGACCGGGTTGTCGTTGGTCGCCCGCGACCACAGGTCGAGGTCGATGTCGATCGGGCTGTCGCTGTGGTAGCGGGCCAGCGCGTAGCGGGCGGCGTCGACGCCGATCGCGTCGACGAGGTCGTCGATGCTGACGATCGTGCCGTTGCGCTTCGACATCCGCATCGGCTCGCCGTCGCGGAGCAGGTTGACCATCTGCCCGATGAGGATCTCGAGGTTCTTGCCCGGCTCGTCGCCGAAGGCGCTGCACATCGCGTTCATCCGGCCGACGTAGCCGTGGTGGTCGGCGCCGAGCATGATGAAGCAGCGGTCGAAGCCGCGCTCGCGCTTGTCGAGGTAGTAGCCGAGGTCGCCGGAGATGTAGGCCGGGGTGCCGTTGGACCGGATGATCACCCGGTCCTTGTCGTCGCCGTACTTCTCGGTGCGCAGCCACAGCGCGCCGTCGGCCTCGTAGGTGTTGCCCATCTCGGTGAGCCGCGCGATGGCGCGCTCGACGGCGCCGCTGTCGTGCAGCGACTTCTCGTGGAAGTAGACGTCGAAGTCGACCCCGAAGTCGTGCAGCGACTTCTTGATCTCGTCGAACATCATGTCGACGCCGACCTCGCGGAAGACCTCCTGCGCAGCCGCGTCGTCGAGGTCCTTGACGTCCGGGCGCTTCTCGATCACCGCCGCGGCGATGTCGTGGATGTACTGACCGCCGTAGCCGTCCTCAGGCGCGGGCTCGCCCTTCGCGCTGGCGAGCAGCGAGGAGCTGAACCGGTCGATCTGGGCGCCGTGGTCGTTGAAGTAGTACTCGCGGGTGACCTCCGCGCCGGTCTTGGTGAAGATCCGGCCCAGCGCGTCGCCGACCGCGGCCCAGCGCACGCCGCCGAGGTGCAGCGGACCCGTGGGGTTGGCCGAGACGAACTCGAGGTTGATCTTCTCGCCGGCGAACGCGTCCGAGGAGCCGTACGCCTCGCCCGCCGCCACCACGTCGGTCGCGACCTGGCCCTGGGCGCCCGCCTCGACCGTCACGTTGAGGAAGCCCGGACCCGCGACCTCGACCTCGGCGACGCCGTCGGAGGCGCGCAGCCGCTCGGCCACCAGGTCGGCGAAGGCGCGGGGGTTGGTCCCAGCCTTCTTGGCGAGCTGGAGGGCCACGTTGGTGGCGTAGTCGCCGTGCCCCTTCTGCCGGGGTCGCTCCACCGTGACCTGGGAGGGCACGCCGTCGGGCAGCGTGACCGCACCGTCGGCCACGAGGGCCGTCAGGACGTCGACGATGGTCTCGGAGAGCTGATCGGGGTTCACCCGCCAAGCCTATCGGCGGCCGGACCGGCGGACCGAACCGGTTTCACCTAGGGTTCGGCCTGTGACGACGCACCCCACCTACGACCAGCTCATCGACCTGCCGGCCTACGTCGAGCAGCCCGTGCCGATGCCCTTCGAGGACATCAACGGCCACCTCAACGTCCGCCACTACATCGGCATCGCCAGCGAGGGCCTCGACGAGTCGCTGGTCGAGGTCGGCATCCCGACGATGTGGCCGCTGACCGACGGGCAGGCCTGCTTCACCGCCGAGCACCACGTCACCTACCTCAACGAGCTGCGCACCGGCGACGCGATGTCGGCCCGCGTGCGGCTCCTCGGGCGCTCGGAGCGGGCCGCGCACGTGCTGGTCTACCTGCTCAGCGAGACCCACCAGCAGGTGGCGTGCGTCGTCGAGGAGGTCTTCCTGCACATCGACCTGTCGACGCGCCGCACCGCCCCGTGGCCGGCCGACATCGCGGCGAAGATGGACGCCCGCATCGCCGAGCACGCCGCGCTCCCCTTCCCCGCCGACACCTCCGGCTCGCTCGCGCTGCGCTGACCTGCCGGGCCGATCTGCCGAGGCGGTTTCACGACGTCGTCGGGGGACGGGTAGTGTTCGGCGCGCACCGGCCCGGCCGGTGCTGGCCTCCGTAGCTCAGGGGATAGAGCACTGGTTTCCGGTACCAGGTGCCGCAGGTTCGAATCCTGCCGGAGGCGCTCTCGACGGCGGCACCCAGGCGGGTGCCGCCGTCCGGCATTTCGCCCTGACGTCCGGGCGTGACCCCGCAGGGCGTCCGTCGTTGACGGGTCATGCGCGACCACACCCGCCGCCGCCTCGCGGCCACCGTCAGCGCCGGCCTCGCCGCCGGCCTCGTCCTCGCCGCCGGACCGGTGGCCCCGACACGGGCCGACGACGGCGCGAAGCGCCTGACCGACTTCGGCTACCGCGGCGACGTCTACGGCGTGAAGCTGGTGACCGACAGCGTGGAGGCGCTCGACCTCAAGGACGCGCACGCCCAGCAGCTCTGCACCCGCGCGGTCGGGCAGACCGTCGAGAAGCAGTCCGCGGTCTCGGTGCCCGACAACCCGCTGATCCACGTCTCGGCGAGCACCAGCCGCACCGAGACCTACGCGGAGGGCAGCACCCACGGCGTCCGCGGCACCAACACCATCGGCGACGTCACCGTCGGTGGGACCGTCGGCCCGCTCACCACGCCGAAGCTGGTGATCAAGGGGCTCCAGACCACGGCCGACGCCTTCAACACGCCGCAGGGCTACGGGCACGCCGAGGGGTTCACCTTCGCCAGCATCACCCTCGAGCTGCTCCCGGAGACCGTGGTGGGCACCCTGCCGCCCGAGCTCCAGGAGCTGCTCGAGCCCCTGGACCAGGTCTCCGGCACCGTCTTCACCGGCACCCAGCAGGCCGCCCAGCAGGTCTTCGAGGTGCTGAGCGACGTCACCGGGCCGATCGAGATCCCCGGTCTCGGCAGCATCTCCCTCGGCTACGAGAACGGGCGCGCCACCGCCCACGCCGCTCAGTCGCAGGCCTCCGCGCTGCGCATCGAGGTCACCGCGGGCGAGCGCCGCCAGCTCGTCGAGCTCGGGACGGCCCGGGTGCGGATGGGCGGCCCGGCCCCGGTCGGCGTGTTCCGGTCCGGTGGCACCGCGATGGACTACCAGGTCCTCGACGGCGCGCTCAGCTTCGGCAACGTCGAGCACAAGGCCCTGGCGTGCCAGGGCTCGCGCGGCCGGACCCAGACCTTCACGGTCCCCCACGCCAGCCAGCTGCTGCCCGTGCCGATCCTGCTCGACGACGTGGTCTACCAGGTCAAGGGCGACCAGGACCGGAGGAAGCAGGTCGCCAAGGGATGGTCCCGGACCTCGATCGGCACGGTCTCGATCCCCTCGGCCCAGCTCGTCATCGGCGACGTGTCGTCGCGGGCGGCGATGCGGCAGAAGGCCGGCAAGCGGGTGGCGTCGAAGGTGCGCACCGCCGTCGGCTCGATCACGATCGCCGGGCAGGCCGTCGAGGTGCCCCCGCCGGGCGGGGTCGTCGAGCTGCCGAACGGGGCGGGCGTGATCCAGCGCCAGCTGGTCGACAACGGCTACCGCGGGTCTCAGGTGATCGGCCTGCGGATCACGTTGTTCTCCGAGGCCGTGGTCATCGACCTGGCCCGCACGGCGGGCCGGATCTACCCGCGCTGAGTGGGTACGCTTCGCAGCAGCGGCGTCGGGCCGGCCATGGGGTTCGACCCGACGCCGCGTCCGCTCAGCAGTGCCGCAGCGTCGCGTCCGCGCGGGCCTCACGGCCCAGGCGACGGGCCTGCGCCACGTCAGGGAACACCACGCTGGCCGCACCGACGTAGCCGACCCGGCCCTGCACCACGCAGGTCGTGATCCTGCGCGGGTCCACCTGCGCGACGGCCTGGGCCAGCTCGTAGAGCTCCTGCGGGGAGGCGTCGGTGTCCATGTGGGCCATCACCGTCATCACGCCCCGCTCGATGAAGCCGGGCCGGTCGGCCTGGGACCGGATCCGCGCGTGGATGCCGCGCAGCGTGCGCTGCTGGTTGGCCGAGCGGTCGAAGTCGCCACCGGCGAGGCCCTTGCGGATGCGCGAGAACGCCATCGCGTTGTAGCCGTTGAGGTGGATCCGCCCGCGCGCGAAGCCCTCCTTCTTGAGGTAGGGGTCGGAGAAGCGGCGCGGGTTGGTGACGGTGATGCCGCCGATGTCGTCGACCATGTCCTCGAAGAACGGGAAACGGGTGACCATGACGTAGTCGGGCTCGATGCCGACCAGGTTGCGCATCGCGCCCGCCATGCCCCGGGGGCCGGCGAAGTAGAGCGCGGCGTTGATCTTCTCCCGGCCGTGGCCGGGGATGGCGACCCACGAGTCGCGCGGCACGCCGATGGCGGTGGCCGCGCCGGTGCGGGTGTTGATCCCGACCAGCTGCAGCGCGTCGCCGCGCGAGCGGGTCATGTCCTCACCGGGCCGGGCGTCCGAGCCGACCGCGAGGATCCAGACGACGTCCGGTCCGCCGACCGCGACGCCCTGTGCGTGCCGGACCCGGGTCAGCGACACCTCGGTCGACTGCACCGCGGACTGCGGCACCACGAGCGCGGTCACCCCGAGCACGGCGGCGAGCGCCGCCGACCGCACGAGCTTCGCGAACCTCATCGCTTCGCCCCCTTCGAGACGTCGTAGCCGAACACCTTCCACTCCCCCGACCGGCGGGTGAGGAAGAGGCGGCCGCGCACCGTCGTGGTGCCGGCCTTGTCCCCCGTGGTCTCGAAGCGCAGCACGACGTGGGCCGTGACCGAGCGCGCCTGACCGCCGGTGGCGAGCACGTCGACGACGACCGAGCGGTGCTTCGCGGTCACCGAGTCGATCGACGGGCCCTGGGTCTCGTTGGTGAGCAGGGCCTTGTCCGCGCGGGCCCGTGCCTCGGCCCCGCGGGTGAACCCGGGGAACGCCGCCGGAAAGCTGCTGCGCGGGTAGGTGCCACCGAGGTAGGCCGCCTCCCACCAGCCGTCCACGACCGCACCGACCTCGGACCGTACGGCCTTGCGCCGGCGGTCCGGCAGGCGTCCGAACACCCGGTGGATCCGGGTCTTCGTCTCGACGCCGTGCGAGGCCAGCTCGACGCCCGCGTCACCTCGGGACAGCCGCTCGGGTGACGCGGTCGGGTCGACGGACGACTGGCAGCCGGCGACCGAGGCGGCGAGGAGCGCCACGGAGGCGACGGCGGCGAGGCGGTGGATCCACGGTCGTGGCATGACGACTCCAGCGGTGGTGACAGGCGGTGCGAGGCAGGGGCGGGAGGGGATACCGATCGGTAGCGACCCGTGTGGGCGACACCATGCCTCAAAGGGCCTCCCCGCCCCTGCATTTGCGTGCGTGTGGGACTAGCCTTGACGACGACTTTGGTCCAACCCTCGCGCGAAGAGATCTGGAAGAGGCGAAACAAGCGTGGCGCAGTCCCCGAACGGGCAGTCCAGCAACCACACCTCGGTTGCTCCATCATCCGACCTGGGAGCCAACGAGTGGCTCGTGGAGGAGATGAAGGAGCAGTACGACAAGGACCCGGCCAGCGTGGCGCCCGAGTGGGCGAGCTACTTCGGCAACGGGTCGTCCGCCCCCGCGAAGCAGGCCGCACCGGCCCCCGCGAAGCAGGCCGCACCGGCCCCCGCGAAGCAGGCCGCCCCGGCGGCGGCGAAGCCGGCCGCACCCGCGAAGCCGGCCGCACCCGCGAAGCCGGCCGCCCCGGCTGCGCCCGCCAAGCCCGCGCAGTCCTCCGCCCCGAAGTCGACCCCGCGCCCGGCGGCGCAGGCCGACGAGCCGGCCAAGGGCACCAGCACGCCGTTGGCCAAGGACCCGAAGCCCGCCGCCCCGAGCCAGGCGAGCGACGAGCCGACCTACACCGTCCTGCGCGGCGCCCCCGCCCGCACGGCCGCCAACATGGACGCCTCGCTGTCCGTGCCGACCGCCACCTCGGTGCGCTCGGTCCCGGTCAAGCTGCTGTGGGACAACCGCACGGTCATCAACAACCACCTCGCCCGCGCCCGCGGCGGCAAGGTGTCGTTCACCCACATCATCGGCTACGCGCTGGTGAAGGCACTGAAGTCGATGCCGGAGATGAACGTCGGCTACGAGGTCGTCGACGGCAAGCCCAACCTGATCACCCCGGCCCACATCAACCTCGGCCTGGCGATCGACATGCAGAAGCCCGACGGCACCCGCCAGCTGCTCGTGCCCAACATCAAGGGCGCCGAGGCGATGGACTTCGCCGCGTTCTGGACCGCCTACGAGGAGATGGTCCGCAAGGCGCGCGACAACAAGCTGACCGTCGCCGACTTCCAGGGCACCACGATGTCCCTGACCAACCCCGGCGGCATCGGCACCGTCCACTCGGTGCCGCGCCTGATGGCCGGCCAGGGCGCGATCATCGGCGTCGGCGCGATGGAGTACCCGCCGGAGTGGCAGGGCGCCTCCGACGACGCGATCAACCGCAACGCCATCAGCAAGGCGATGACGCTGACCTCGACCTACGACCACCGCGTCATCCAGGGCGCGCAGTCGGGTGAGTTCCTCAAGCGCGTGCACGGCCTGCTGCTCGGCGAGAACGACTTCTTCGACGACATCTTCCGCTCGCTGCGCATCCCCTACGAGCCGATCCGCTGGGCCCGCGACATCGTCGCCAGCCACGACGACGACATCGTCAAGCAGGCGCGGATCCTCGAGCTGATCCACGCCTACCGGGTCCGCGGCCACCTGATGGCCGACACCGACCCGCTGGAGTACCGCCAGCGCAGCCACCCCGACCTCGAGGTGGAGTCGCACGGGCTGACCCTGTGGGACCTCGACCGCGAGTTCGCCACCGGCTCGTTCGGCGGCGAGGGCCGTCGGTTCATGAAGCTGCGCAACATCCTCGGGATCCTGCGCGACTCCTACTGCCGCACCACCGGCATCGAGTACATGCACATCATGGACCCCGAGCAGCGCAAGTGGATCCAGGAGCGCGTCGAGCAGCCGCACGTGAAGCCGCCCCGCGAGGAGCAGCTGCGGATCCTGCTCAAGCTCAACCAGGCCGAGGCGTTCGAGACGTTCCTGCAGACCAAGTTCGTCGGCCAGAAGCGCTTCAGCCTCGAGGGCGGCGAGACCACGATCCCGCTCGTCGACGAGATCTGCGAGGCCGCCGCCGAGGCCGGCCTCGACGAGGTGACGATCGGCATGGCCCACCGCGGCCGGCTCAACATGCTCGCCAACATCGTCGGCAAGAAGTACAGCCAGATCTTCCGTGAGTTCGAGGGCAACATCGACCCGCGCACGGTGCAGGGCTCCGGCGACGTGAAGTACCACCTCGGCGCCGAGGGCGAGTTCGTCGCCGGATCCGGCGACAAGATCAAGGTGTCGGTCGCGGCGAACCCCTCGCACCTCGAGGCGGTCAACCCGGTGCTCGAGGGCATCGCCCGCGCCAAGCAGGACATCCTCGACCAGGGCGAGGACTTCCCGGTCCTGCCGCTGCTGGTGCACGGCGACGCGGCCTTCGCCGGCCAGGGCGTGGTGGCCGAGACGCTCAACCTCTCCCAGCTGCGCGGCTACCGCACCGGCGGCACCGTGCACGTGGTCATCAACAACCAGGTCGGGTTCACCACCGCACCCGGCTCGTCGCGCTCCTCGCTCTACGCCACGGACGTGGCGCGGATGGTGCAGGCGCCGATCTTCCACGTCAACGGCGACGACCCCGAGGCCTGCATCCGCGTGGCCCGGCTCGCCTTCGACTACCGCCAGGCGTTCAACAAGGACGTCGTCATCGACCTCGTGTGCTACCGCCGTCGCGGCCACAACGAGGGCGACGACCCGTCGTACACCCAGCCGCTGATGTACGACCTGATCGAGCAGAAGCGCTCGGTGCGCAAGCTCTACACCGAGTCCCTCATCGGTCGTGGCGACATCACGATCGAGGAGGCCGAGCAGGTCCTCAGGGACTACCAGCAGCAGCTCGAGCGGGTCTTCACCGAGGTCCGCGAGGCCAGCTCCGAGGCGCCGACCGAGTGGACGACCGTCCCGGACTACCCGGACAAGCCCGCCGGCGAGTTCGCCACCGCGGTCTCCCCCGAGGTGCTCAAGCGGATCGCCGACAGCTACGTCACGCCGCCGGAGGGCTTCACCGTCCACCCGAAGGTGATGCCGCAGCTGCAGCGCCGCTCGGCGGCGATCACCGAGGGCCCGATCGACTGGGGCACCGGCGAGATCCTCGCCTTCGGCTCGCTGCTGATGGACGGGCGTCCGGTGCGCCTGGCCGGCCAGGACTCGCGTCGCGGCACCTTCGTGCAGCGCTTCGCGACGATCATCGACCGGACCAACGCCGACGAGTGGACCCCGCTGACCAACCTCACCGAGGACCAGGCGAAGTTCCACGTCTACGACTCGCTGCTCTCCGAGTACGCCGCGCTCGGCTTCGAGTACGGCTACTCCGTGGCCCGTCCCGAGGCGCTCGTGCTCTGGGAGGCGCAGTTCGGCGACTTCGTCAACGGCGCGCAGACGGTGATCGACGAGTTCATCTCCGCCGGCCAGACCAAGTGGCGCCAGCAGTCCGGCGTCGTCCTGCTCCTGCCCCACGGCTACGAGGGCCAGGGCCCCGACCACTCGTCGGCGCGCATCGAGCGCTTCCTGACCATGTCGGCCGAGGACGCGATGGTCGTGGCGCAGCCGTCGACGCCCGCGTCGTACTTCCACCTGCTGCGCCGGCACTCGCTCGGCGAGGAGCACCGCCCGCTGATCGTCTTCACCCCGAAGTCGATGCTCAAGCGCAAGGAGGCTGCCTCCAGGCCCGAGGACTTCGTCGGCGACACCACCTTCCGGGCGTTCATCGGCGACGACGCCGCGGACCCCGCGAAGGTCGAGACGCTGATCATGTGCTCGGGCCGGGTGACGTGGGACCTGATGGTCGAGCGCGGCAAGCGCGACAACGGCGAGAAGTTCGCCATCGGGCGCGTCGAGCGGCTCTACCCGAACCCGGTCGAGGAGATCAAGGCCGAGGTCGCGAAGTACCCCAACCTCAAGGCGGTCCGCTGGGTGCAGGACGAGCCCCGCAACATGGGCCCGTGGCCGCACTACCAGCTCAACGTGTGGCCCGAGCTCGACCTGGTCGTCGAGCCGGTCACCCGACCCGCGTCGGCCTCGCCGTCGGTCGGCACCGTCAAGCGCCACACCGAGGAGCAGAAGACCCTCCTCGACACGGCGTTCGCGGAGCCGCGCACCGCCGGTCACGACTACTGAGGACCCGGGGTGTACTTCACCGATCGCGGGCTCGAGGAGCTGGAGAAGCGCCGGGGTGACGAGGAGGTCACCTTGGCGTGGCTGGCCGACCAGATGCAGGCGTTCGTCGACACGCACCCCGAGTTCGAGACGGCCGTCGAGCGGCTGGCCACGTGGCTGGCGCGGCTCGACGACCCGGAGGACTGAGCACAGCACGACGGAGGGGCGGACCGTGGGGTCCGCCCCTCCGTCGTTCCCTCAGGCCGCCAGGGGGTGGTCGGCCGCGGGCTCGGCCGGCTGCGGCGCACGCCGTCCTGGCAGGGCGAGGCGGCAGATCTTGCGCGCCACGCTCGCCAGCTGACGGCGCAGCGGTCCGGTCGTGTAGTCGAGGCCGTAGCGCTCGCAGATCTCGCGCACCTCGCCCGCGATCATCGGGTACCGCCGGGCCGGCAGGTCCGGGAACAGATGGTGCTCGACCTGGTGGCTCAGGTTGCCCGACATGACGTGGAAGAGCGGGCCGCCGGAGATGTTGGCCGAGCCGAGGACCTGCCGGTAGTACCAGTGGCCGCGGGTCTCGTCCTCGCACTCCTCCTGGGTGAAGGTCTCGGCGCCGGCCGGGAAGTGGCCGCAGAAGATGATGTTGAACGCCCACACGTTGCGCACCAGGTTGGCGGTGGCGTTGCCGAGGAACGTCAGCGGGAACAGCGGCCCGGTGAGCGCGGGGAACAGGACGTAGTCCTTGAGCGCCTGGCGGCGCACCTTGCGCATGATGCCGGCGTGGAGAGCCCGGTTCTCCTCGAGGCGGCGGGTGCCGTTGACGATGTTCTCGACCTCGAGGTCGTGCATCGCCACGCCCCACTCGAAGAAGACCATCAGCAAGAAGGCGTAGACCGGGTTGCCGAGGTAGTAGGGGTGCCACGGCTGGTCATCGTCCATGCGGAGGATGCCGTAGCCGATGTCACGGTCCTTGCCGAGGATGTTGGTGAAGGTGTGGTGGACGTAGTTGTGGGAGTACTTCCACTGCTCGCTGGGACACACGTTGTCCCACTCGTAGACGCGTGAGCTCAGGTGGGGGTCGCCCATCCAGTCGTACTGCCCGTGCATCACGTTGTGGCCGATCTCCATGTTCTCCAGGATCTTCGAGACCGAGAGGGCGACGACCGCGAGCGGCCAGGCGGGCGGGAGGTAGAACAGCGCGCGGCCGAGCACCTCCATCTGCTGCTGGCGCTTCACGACGCCCCGGATGTAGGCCGCGTCGTCCTCGCCGAGGTCGGCCAGGACGCGGCGCCGCAGGGCGTCCATCTCCTCGCCGAAGGCCTCGAGCTGCTCGGGGGTCAGGTGGGGCTTCATGGGTGGTCCAATCTGATCGGTGGTTGAGGTGCGAGCGGAGCGAGCCTCGAGACCTCGACGGGGTCAGAGGTCGACGACGCAGTCGCCGACGGGGGCGGAGACGCAGATCTGGATGTCCTCGTCGGGGAGCGAGGACTCCGCGCCGGAGAGCACGTTGCGCACGGTGCCCTCGGTCTTGCGGGCGGTGCAGGTGAAGCAGATGCCCATCCGGCAGCCGAACTCGGGCCTCAGCCCGGCGCGCTCGGCCTGCTCGAGGACGGACGTGCCGTCGTTGGGCACGGAACGGTCGGTGGCGGCGAAGGTGAGCGCGCCCTCGGCCGTGCCGCTCGGCGCGGTGGGGGCCTTGAACCGCTCGGTCCGCAGACGAGGACTCTCGCCGTACGCCTCGCGGACGACGTCCATCATCGCGGCCGGACCGCAGAGCCAGGTGTCGGTGTCGCGGAAGCGCGGCGCGAACCGCCGCAGCTCGAGCTCGCTCACGCGGGTGCCGTGGCGCAGGTGGACGGTGACGTCGTTGTCGGCTGCGTCGATGGCGGCGAGCTCGTCGGCGAAGACCTGGTCCTCGGCGGAGCGCGAGTAGTGCAGGAACGTCACCGGACGCCCGGCGCGGCCGTCGTACCCGTCGCGCAGGAGGGTCCGGAGCATCGACATCGCCGGGGTGATGCCCGAGCCGCCGGTGACGAACAGCAGCGGGTCGATGCCGGGGGTGGCCGGGCTGACGGGAAGCGTGAAGTCGCCCTGCGCCTGCGAGAGGTGGAGCACCAGGCCGGGTTGCGCAGCGACGAGGTGCCTGCTGACCTGGCCGTCGGCGTGCGCCCGGACCGTGAGGGTGATCGGCTCGCCCGGCCCGGAGGCCGCCGAGGAGATGGTGAAGCAGCGGGTGGTGCGGCGCGCGGAGCCGGGCAGGTCGAGGCCGACCTGGACGTGCTGGCCGGCGCGGTGGCCCCGCCAGGTGGCGGTCGGCTGCAGCGTGAGTGTGGCGACCGGCGCGCCGGGGGTGTCGGACTCGCGACGTACGTCGACGACGCGGGCGCGCACCTCGCGCGCGGCCCACATCGGGTTGACGCGGGAGAGGTAGTGGTCGACCCCGTGCGGGGACGTGAGCGCCGCCAGGGTGCGGGAGCGGGCGATCCGGGTGAGGGTGCTCATCCCGTCCTCCGTTCTTCGGTGAACGTGTGTTCACTCAAATATGGCCGTCGGGTCGGACCTCGTCAACCGGTGTCGTCCGTGATCCGCCGCACGCGCGGTGGCCTACGATCGCGGCCATGGCTGAGCAGGGGGCGGCGGAGCCCGAGGAGCCGGAGTCCCGCGCCGAGCGCAAGGAGCGCACGCGTCGCGCGATCCTCGACGCGGCGCTCGCGCTGGCCGCCGACTCCAACCTCGCGGCGATCTCGCTGCGCCAGGTCGCCAAGCAGGTCGGGGTGGTGCCGACCGCGTTCTACCGCCACTTCGGGTCGCTGGAGCTGCTCGGCCTGGCGCTCGTCGACGAGAGCTTCCGCTCGCTGAGGCTGATGCTGCTCGACGTCTGGCGCCACGCCCCGGAGTACCGCGACTTCATCGACGGCTCGCTCCCGATCGTGGCCGCGCACGTCCGCGAGAACCGGCCGCACTACGCCTTCATCGCGCGCGAGCGCACCGCCGGACCGCCGCGGGTGAGGGAGGCGATCGCCCGCGAGATCGAGGTGATCACCCGCGAGCTCGCCACCGACGTCGCGCGCAGCGGCGCGGCCGAGCAGTACTCCGGCGAGGACATCACGCTGCTCTCGGACCTGATCGTGTCGTTCGTGGTGACGATGGCCGAGCGGCTGGTGGAGGACCCGGACGCCGAGGAGCGGATCCTCGCCGACGCGCGCACCCAGCTGCGGATGCTGCTGGTCGGTGCGCTCAACTGGCGCTCGCGCTGAACCTCAGGTCCCCGGGCGGACGGTGACGTCCGGGATCGTCGCGTCGGCCGGCAGGTCGATCACGTGGACGATCGTCTCGACGAGGGTGTCGGCGCTGATCCACTGCGAGGCGTCGTAGTCGCGGCCCTCCTGCTCGTGGACCCTCTCCTGCATCGGGGTGGCGGTGCGGCTCGGGTAGACGGTGCTCACCCGCACGCCGTGCTCGTGCTCCTCGGCACGCAACGCGTCGGCGAGGGCGCGCAGGCCGAACTTGGACGCGGCGTACGCCGACCACTCGGCGTTGGCGGTGAGGCCGGCCGAGGAGTTCACGAACACGACGGTGCCGCGGGCCGCACGCAGGTGCGGGAGCAGCTCGCGGGTCAGCACCGCGGGCGCGGTGAGGTTGACGGTGAGCTGCTCCTCCCACTGCGCGAGGCGCAGCGAGGAGACCGGGCCGAGGTCCACGACGCCGGCGACGTGCAGCAGCGTGTCGACTCCCCCGTCGACCAGCCGGCCGAGCCCGTTGAGGGTGCCGGGGTCGGTCAGGTCGGCGACGAGGACCTGCGCCTGCGGGAACGTACGCCCCAGCTCGGCGCCGCGCGCCTGGCTGCGGGCGAGCAGCACGAGCTCGTCGCCGCGGTCGGTGAGCCGGCGGGCGAGGGCGTGGCCGATGCCCGACCCGGCGCCGGTCAGGACGTGCTTCACCGGGTGAACACGATCTTGCCGAAGACGTCGCCCTCGGCCATCGCGGCGAAGCCGTCGTGGGCCTGCTCCATCGGCAGGGTCCGGTCGACCAGCGGGCGGGTGCCGGTGGCGTCGAGGAACTTCACCAGGCCGTCGAGCTCGTGGCGGGTGCCCATCGTGGAGCCGATGACGGAGAGCTGGAGGAAGAAGATGCGGGTCAGCTCGGCGTCGTCGAGCTTCGGGCCCGACGTGGTGCCGCTGATGACGATCCGGCCACCCGGGCGCAGCGAGCGGATCGAGTGGCTCCACGTCGCACGGCCGACGGTCTCCATCACCGCGTCGACCTTGACCGGCAGCCGGGCGCCCGACTCGTACGCCTCGTGCGCGCCGAGCTCGACCGCACGCGCCCGCTTGCCCTCGTCGCGACTGGTGGCCAGCACCCGGAGGCCGGCGGCGCGCCCGAGGACGATCAACGCGGTGGCGACACCGCCGCCGGCGCCCTGCACCAGCACGGTCTCGCCCGGCGTGAGCCGGCCCTGGGTGAAGAGCATCCGGTAGGCCGTGAGCCACGCGGTCGGGAGGCAGGCCGCCTCCTCGAACGACAGGGACGCGGGCTTCGGCACGAGGTTGCGCCGGGGCACGACGACCTTCTCGGCGAAGGTGCCCTGGTGCTTCTCCGACAGCAGCGAGCGCTTCGGGTCGTAGGTCTCGTCGCCGCCCCACGACGGGTCGCCGATGACGGCGTGGACGACGACCTCGTTGCCGTCCTCGTCGAGCCCGGCCGCGTCGCAGCCGAGGATCATCGGCAGCGACTCCTCGCGCAGACCGACGCCGCGCAGGGACCAGAGGTCGTGGTGGTTGAGGCTGGCCGCCTTCACGGTCACCGTCGCCCAGCCGTCCGGCACCTCGGGGTCGGGGCGCTCCCCCACCACCAGGCCGCTCAGCGGGTCGTCGGAGGAGAAGGACTCGGCGTAGACGGCGAACATGCCTCCGACCCTAGCGAGTGCCCTAGCCTCTGCCCGTGCACGTCTTCATCCGTCCCGCCCAGCGCTTCCTGTCCTGCCACGTCTGCGAGGGCCTGCTCTTCGACCGACGGGAGGTGAAGATGACGACCACGGGCATGACCTTCTTCGACCTCGACTGGCTGAACGCCTCCGCCACCGGCGTCATCTGCGTGCGTTGCGGGTTCGTGCACACGTTCATGGGCAGCGCGTTCCAGTTCGTGCCGCCGGAGGAGGTCAGGCCGGAGGACCTGCCGGCGGACCCGCTGGCGTAGGGCTGCCCGCCCCTCGCTACTGCTTCGCGAGCCGGCGCCACCCGCCGCGACGGTTGTGGTCGACGATCTCGGCCAGGATCGCGCTCACCGCGTCGCGGTCGATCTCGTCGTGCTCGTAGACCTGGATCGCGCGGCCCGTCGCGTTGCCGTGGCCCTGGTTGATGACCCCCATGGGGTCGCTGACGGTGGGGTCGTAGAGGAACAGGTTGACGTGGTCCTTGGTCGCCAGCAGCGCGCAGACGTTGCCCTCGAGCACGAAGTACGGCTGCACCGTCCGTTTGATCGTCTCCTCGATGTCGGGGTCGACGGCCCAGACGATCTCCCGCAGCTCCTCGCAGATCGACCGCTGCCAGTCGGGCAGCGGCTCGATGTAGGCGTCGACCCCGGGATGTGCGCGTCCGGTCACGCTGGCACTGTCTCATGGCGAGTGCAGACCCTTCAGCGCACGTGCGGCGGACGTGGTCCTGCATCGGCACCCTCAAGGGCGAGAACCGCCGCACGTGCGGAGCCGGTGCGGCGGCGCCGTACACGTGTCCGAGATCTCGCCCTCGAGCTGCCAGGCACAGGGCGAAAGGTCGGACACGTGTGGCCGAACGGGCAGCACGCGATCGAGGCGCCCCACCGGGCCAGACCGGCACCCACAACTGCGGCCCCCGCCGCCACCACCGCATCAAGACGACCGGCGAGATCACCCGTTGACGCCACCGCACGCGCTGGTCACGCTGAGGCCCATGACGTGGACGAACTGGGTGGGCAACCAGAGCTTCTCCCCCGCCGCGACCGCCGCGCCGCGCGACGAGGAGGAGGTCGTCCGACTGGTCAGCAGCGCGGCCAGGCGAGGACACCACGTCCGGGTCGCCGGCGCCGGCCACTCGTTCACCCCCGTCGTGCAGTCCGACGGGCTGCTGCTCGACATGAACGCGCTGCGCGGCGTCGTCGGCACGGACGGCGCGGCCAGGCGTGCGACCGCGCTCCCCGCCACCCGGATCCACGACTTCTACGAGCCGCTGTGGGAGGCCGGGCTCGCGCTGCGCAACCAGGGCGACATCGACACCCAGCAGATCGCGGGCGCCGTCGCCACCGGCACGCACGGGTCGGGCGTACGCCACACCAGCCTGTCCGGGGCGGTGCGCGGCGTACGCCTCGTGACCGCGTCCGGTGAGGTGCGCGAGATCGGCGAGGACCAGCCCCACCTGCTGCACGCCGCGCAGGTGTCGGTCGGCATGCTCGGCGTCGTGACCCAGCTCGAGCTCGAGGTCACCGAGGCCTACCGGCTGCGCGAGGACGTCGGCCTCCGCGCGTGGGACGACGTCCTCGACCACTGGGACCAGCTGGTCGCCGACCACCGGCACTTCGGGATGTTCTGGCTGCCCACCGAGGAGTCGGGCGCGCTCTACAACCTCGACGGCCACGGCGCGCGGCTGCAGGACCAGTGCTACGTCAAGGTCTACGACGAGGTCGGTCCCGACGTCGCCGACGACGACACCGTCGGCCACCGCGTCGACCGGTGCTACCGGATCTACCCGATGGTCTACGACCCCAACTTCCACGAGCTGGAGTACTTCGTCGCCCTCGACCGCGCACCGGAGGCGTTGCGGGCGATGCGCGAGCTGATGCTGCGCAGCCTGCCTGATTCGATCTACCCGCTCGAGGTCCGCACCGTCGGGCCGGACGAGGCGTACCTGTCCTCGCAGTACCAGACACCCACCGTCGTCATCTCCGTGTCCGGCACTCCCGGCACCGACTACTGGGCCTACCTCCGCTCGGTCGACGCGCTCCTCGCCGACTTCGACGCGCGCGTCCACTGGGGCAAGCTCCACTTCCTCACCCGCGAGCGGCTGCTCGACCTCTACCCGCGGGCCGAGGACTTCATCGCGATCCGCCGCGAGCTCGACCCGCAGGGCGTGTTCCTCAACGACCACCTGCGGCCGCTGTTCGAGTGAGGGCTCAGAGCTCGAGCACCCCGTAGCCGAACCCCTCGACCCTCAGCCCCGACGACGAGACCTCCACGCCCTGCCCCAGCAGCACCGTGGCACCGTCGAGCCCGGGCAGGTCCACCGACGCCGGCTCCCGGCGCGGGTTGACCACAACGACGTGCGAGTCGCCGCGGCGCCACGTGAACGGGTACCCCTGGTGCAGGACGGTCGTCGGTGCGCGGCCGCCGAGCGCCGGCGTCGACCGCCGCAGCGCCACCAGCCGGCGTACGAGGTGCAGCGTCGACCCGGGGTCCCGCTCCTGGGCGGCGACGGTCGGCCGGTCCGGGTCGGGGTCGATCGGCAGATAGAGGTCGTCCGGCGCGGCGGTCGAGAACCCGGCGTTGGGCGAGTCGTCCCACTGCATCGGGGTGCGGCAGCCCGACCGGTTGTAGCCCGGGTTGCAGATCGAGCCCTCCTTGTCCGGCATCCCCGGGAGGTAGCGCATGCCGATCTCGTCGCCGTAGTAGATCGACGGCACCGAGCCCCAGGTCAGCAGGAAGGTCAGCGCCGCGCCGAGCTCCTCGGGTGTGCGCGGGTCGGTGCGCAGCCGGCTGAAGTCGTGGTCGGCGGTCGCCAGCAGCACCGGCCGCGCCGGGTCGTCGGCCTTCACCGCGGCCCATCCGTCGAGGAAGGTCCGCGTCGAGCCGCGACCGTCGGCGTGGAAGAACGGCTCGCCCGGCGGCTGGAACGGCAGCACGCCGGCGCCGCCGTTGTCGAACAGGCTCGCGTGCTCGGCGAAGATGACGAGCATGAAGTCGGCGTCGAAGCCCGACGCGCCGCCCGTCCTCGGCTCCGAACCCTCCGGGACCAGCACCGCCTCCGGGTGCGTGGTGGCCAGCCACTCCTGGAGGTCGCGCCACACCTGGGCTGCGGCCACGGCTCCGGCGTTCTTCCCGCTGGCGTCCTTCACGAGCGAGAACGCCATGTCGACGCGGAAGCCGGCCACGCCCCGGCTCAGCCAGAAGTCCAGGATCTCGCGCAGCGCCTCCTTATTGCGCCGCGGTCCGGGGTCGTCGACGCCGTCGCGCCACGGCTCGTCGGCCGGCGTCTCGGTCCAGCCGAAGTTGAGCGCGGGCTGCTCGTCGTAGAAGTTCTTGAGGTACCAGCCCGGCCGCGGCCCCGGCGAGCGCACCCACGCCGGCGTGCCGGGGATGTCGGAGCCCCAGGCCCACGCCGGCAGCTCCTCGCACCAGACGTACCGGTCGCCCTCCGGGCTCGGGCCGTCGGCGTGCAGCTCGGCCTGGAACCACGGGTGCTCGATCGAGGTGTGGCCGGCGACGAGGTCCAGCAGGACCCGGATCCCGCGCTCGCGCGCCGCGTCGACGAGCTCGACGAGGTCGTCGTTGGTGCCGTAGCGCGGGGCGACGCGGAGGTAGTCGGCCACGTCGTAGCCCGCGTCGACGAAGGGCGAGTCGAAGCACGGGTTGAACCAGATCGTGTCGACGCCGAGGGAGGCGACGTGGTCGAGGTGGTCGATCACCCCGCGCAGGTCGCCGACCCCGTCGCCGTCGGAGTCCGCGAAGGACTGCGGGTAGATCTCGTAGACGACCGCGTCGGCCAACCAGTCTCCAGCCATGACGAGATCCTAGGCACGCCGACCGTCCCCACTATTGGGCAAACACTCCGAGCCGGGGTTGAGGTCGCCGCACGACCCCACGTAGGCCTGTGGTGGACACCGACCACCGGGGGAACGATGACCAGGTCCACCACCGTCCTGACCGCACTGACCGGCCTCCTCCTCGCGGGGCTGGTGGCCACCGGCCCGGCGCCCGCGACGGCGGCTCCACCCGGCCACGACGTGATGCCCAGCCAGGTCCCCGCCGCGGGCACCCCCGGCTTCCCGAACGGCGAGGTGCTCGGCATCGCGCAGGTCGGCTCCACGATGGTCGTCGGCGGCACCTTCACCCAGGTGACGCCGTCCGGCGGCGCCACGCGTGCTGCGAGCGGCATCGTCGCGTTCGGGGCGACGAGCGGCCAGCTCGTCGGCGGGTTCGCCCCGGTCCTCAACGGCACCGTCGAGGACGTCCTCCCCGGTCCCGATCCCGGCACCGTCTACGTCGCCGGTCGCTTCACCCGGGTCAACAACGTCGCGCAGAGCCACGTCACGTTGCTGGACGTCGCCACCGGGCAGGTGGTCGCCGGCTTCACCCCGCCTGCGACCAACGGCCGGATCGAGACGATGGCCCTCGCCCGCGGCCGGCTGCTCGTCGGTGGCACCTTCACCACCGCCGGCGGCCAGCAGCACCGCGGACTGGCCGCGCTCGACCCGCGCACCGGCGCGCTCGACGCGATGATGGGTGTCGACGTCAGCGGCCACCACAACGACAGCGGCAGCGGCGCACAGGGCGCGGTCGGCGTGCGCGACATGGAACCCAACGGCGACGGCACCGCGCTCGCCGTGATCGGCAACTTCAAGCAGGCCGACGGCCTCCCCCGCGACCAGGCGGTGCTGATCGACCTGAGCGGCACCACCGCGCGGGTCGACCCCGACTGGCGCACCCGCCGCTACGAGCCCTACTGCTACAACGGCGTCTTCGACAGCTACATGCGCGGCCTGTCGGTCTCCCCCGACGGCTCGTTCTTCGTCGTCGCGACCACCGGGGGCGGCAACCCCGGCACCCTGTGCGACAACATCGCCCGCTTCGAGTTCGACGCCACCGGCGACGACGTCCAGCCCACCTGGGCCTCCGCTGCGGGCGGCGACACCCTGTGGGGCGTCGAGGTCACCGAGAACGCCGTCTACGTCGGTGGCCACCAGCGCTGGATGAACAACCACCAGGGCCAGGACAGCAACGGCCAAGGAGCGGTGCCGCGCGCCGGCCTGTCGGCCCACGACCCCGACTCCGGCGTCCCCCTCTCGTGGAACCCCGGCCGCAACCCGCGCGGCGAGGCGGCCTACGCCATCCACGCCACGCCGGACGGCCTCTGGGTCGGCAGCAACACCGTCTGGATCGGCAACCGGCAGTGGCGCCGCGAGCGGCTCGCGTTCTTCCCGCTGGCCGGCGGCGTCGCGCCACACCCGGAGACCACGCCCGGCCTGCCCGGCGACGTCCTGCTCGGGGGTCGGGAGACCGTCGACCAGGGCAACGTGCTCCACCGGGTCAACGCCGGCGGGCCGACCCTGCCCGCGATCGACGGCGGCCCGGCCTGGGCCGCGGACGACCAGGCCACCAGCCCGCTGCGCAACGCCAACAGCAACGCCGCGGCGTACGACCCGGTCCCGAGTGTCGACGCCACCGTCCCGGCGAGCACACCGCGCCAGGTCTTCGACACCGAGCGCTGGTCACCCAACGACGACCCGCAGATGTCGTGGGACCTACCGGTGCAGGCCGGCCTCCCGATCCAGGTCCGCCTGTTCCTCGCCAACCGCTGCACCTGCACGAGCGCCGCCGGCCAGCGTGCCTTCGACGTCAGCCTCGAGGGCCAGGTCGTGCTCGACGACCTCGACCTCGTGGCGGCGGCAGGCGACCAGCGCGGCACGATGCGGTCCTTCGACCTCACCAGCGACGGCAACGTCGACCTCGACTTCTCCCACGTCGTGGAGAACCCGCTCGTCAACGCCATCGAGGTGGTGCGCCGCGACCTGCCGCCGCCGACGCAGGCCGGCAGCTCCCTCACCGCCGTGCCGTTCGACGGCACGACCGCCGGCGCGCCGGTCGCGACCGACACGCGCGGCGTCGACTGGACGAGCATCCGCGGCGCCTTCGTCGTCGGCGACACGCTCTTCACCGCCCAGACCGACGGCTACCTCCACCGCCGCACCTTCACCGAGGACGCCACCGGCCCGGACCAGCGCGTCGACCCCTACAACGACCCGCGCTGGAGCAACGTCGACACCGGGTCCGGCAACACCTACCGCGGTCGGGTGCCCGACTTCTACGGCCAGCTCGGCAGCCTCACCGGCCTGACCTACGCCGGCGACCGCATCTACTACACCCGCACCGGCGACGCCACCCTGCGCTGGCGCTGGTTCAACGCTGACAGCGGCATCGTCGGGAGCGAGACGTTCACCGCGGGCGGCGACCGCAGCTGGAGTGACACCGGCGGGCTGTTCGTCGACGGCGACACGATGTACGTCGTCAGCCGCTCGTCCGGCGACCTGCTGGCCGTCCCGTTCGAGGACGGGCCGCACGGTCAGGCCGTGCTCGTGGACGACACCGTCGACTGGCGGGCGCGCGCGGTGTTCGTCGGCCCCGGCTCCACCGCGCCGCCGCCGGTCAACGAGGCGCCGACCGCGCGCTTCACCGCCACCTGCGACGAGCTGACGTGCACGGTGGACGGCAGCACCTCGAGCGACCCGGAGGGCGACCTGGCGTCCTACGCCTGGACGTTCGGGGACGGCGGCACGGCGACGGGCCCCCTCGCGAGCCACTCCTACGCCGGTGACGGGACCTACACCATCCGGCTCGAGGTGACCGACGGCTCCGGCGCGAGCGACGCGACCACCCGGCAGGTGACCGTTGCAGCGGACCCGCCGCCGGCGGTCTCGGACATCGCCTTCCGTGCGTCGGCCTCGGCGACCGGCAACCTCACGTCGCCCCGCGTCACCGTGCCGGGCAGCGTCGTGGCCGGCGACCAGCTGGTCCTGGTCGGCACCTTCGTCGACGGCGTGACCGTCTCCGACCCGGCCGGCTGGACGCGGGTCGCGGGCGAGCAGCAGCGCGGGATGACGAGCACCGTGTGGACCCGCACCGCGACCGCGGCCGACGCCGGCCGCGCCGTGACCACCCCGGCGAGCGCGCTCGTGAAGTTCGCCCTCACCGTGTCGGCCTACTCCGGCGTCGACCCGTCCTCGCCGGTGGCGGCCGTCGGCTCCACGACCGACCGCGGGACCACGCAGCACACCAGCCCCGCCCTCACCGCCGCCGCCGGTGCGTGGGTCCTCGAGTCGTGGTCGGACAAGTCCTCCTCGACCACGGACTGGACGGCACCCGCGGGCGCCACCGTCCGCGAGGAGGCCATCGGGGCGGGCGGCGGACGCATCACGGCGCTGCTCGTCGACAGCAGCTCCGGGGTGCCGGCCGGCGGGGTCGGCGGGCGCACGGCCACCACGGACGCCGCGTCGAACGGCCTCAGCTGGACGGTGGTCCTGGCGCCGGCACCGTGACCGCGGCGGGCGGTGCCTCAGCGCCGGGCGACACCGTCGGCCCGGGCAGCGGCCGCGACCGCCTCGCGCACCGCTCCGGGCACCCGCGGGTCGAACGGCGAGGGGATGACGAGGTCCTCGCGCAGGTCGTCGCCGACGAGCTCGGCGAGCGCCGTGGCGGCGGCGACCTTCATCCCCTCGGTGATCGCCGTGGCGTGCACGTCGAAGGCGCCGCGGAAGATGCCGGGGAAGGCCAGCACGTTGTTGATCTGGTTCGGGAAGTCCGAGCGGCCGGTCGCCACCACGCGGGCGTACTTGTGGGCGAGGTCGGGGTGCACCTCGGGCGTCGGGTTGGCGAGGCCGAAGATGATCGCGTCGGGCGCCATGGAGGCGACGATCTCCTCGGGCACCTGCCCGCCGGAGACGCCGATGTAGACGTCGGCCCCGGCCATCACGTCGGCGAGGCTGCCGCGTCGGCCGTGCCGGTCGGCCGTGTCGCGGGCGAGCGCCGCCTTGACCTCGGTGAGGTCCGCGCGCTCGGAGTTGAGCACGCCCTGCCGGTCGAGCACGGCGATGTCGCGGATGCCGGCCTCGAGGAGGATCCGGGCGACCGCGACGCCCGCGGCGCCCGCGCCCTGCACGACCACGCGCACCGTCGACGGGTCGCGGCCGGTGAGGCGCAGTGCGTTGGTGAGCGCCGCGAGGGCGACGACGGCGGTGCCGTGCTGGTCGTCGTGGAAGACCGGGATGTCGAGGCGCTCCTTGAGCCGGGCCTCGATCTCGAAGCAGCGGGGCGCCGAGATGTCCTCGAGGTTGATCCCGCCGAAGCTCGGCGCCAGCCGGGCGACGGTCTCGATGATCTCCTCGGTGTCCGTGGTGTCGAGGCAGATCGGCACCGCGTCGACGCCGCCGAACTGCTTGAACAGCACCGCCTTGCCCTCCATCACCGGCATCGCGGCGGCGGGGCCGATGTCACCGAGGCCGAGGACGGCGGTGCCGTCGGTGACGACCGCGACCGTGTTGGGCACCCACGTGTAGTGCTGCGTCATCGACGGGTCGGCGGCGATCGCCTCGCACACCCGCGCCACGCCCGGCGTGTAGGCGAGGGAGAGCTCCTCCGGGCCGGCCAGCGCGGCCGTGGAGAGGATCTCCATCTTGCCGCCGAGGTGCAGGTCGAAGACCGGGTCGCCAGCGTGCGGGTGCGTTGCCATGCCGGCGATACTGGCACAGCTCAGGGCCTCCGGAGCCGCCGTCCCACGCGTGGTGAAGGCCACAGCCGCAGGCGTACGACGCCCAGCACGTCGTGGGTCGCGACCGGTCCGCGGTGGCGGGAGTCGACGCCCTCGTCGGGGTTGTCGCTGAGCAGCCACCACCCGGCCGTGCCGTCGCGCAGCGCCCGTGGCTCGACGGCCCGCTTCACCGCCAGGGTGCCGTCGACGAACCGGGCGACGACGAGGTCCCCGGGCCGCACCCGAGCGGCGTAGCGCACGAGCAGCCGGTCGCCCTCGCGCAGCGCGGGGAGCATCGAGCGGCCCCGCACGACCGCGGTCCCGAAGGGCGCGCGCGGACCACCACCCGGGCCATCACCCCGACCTCCACCCTGGCGGGCGAGACCCCGCTGCCGACGCCGCTCCACGCGGAGTAGTGTCGCAGCCAGATGCAGTCCCCTGTCTGACCGAGAGGAACCCGATGCTTCGCCACCTGCTTGCCCCGACCGTCGAGGTCTCCGCCCACTGCGACCTGCCCTGCGGCGTCTACGACCCCGCCCAGGCACGCATCGAGGCCGAGTCCATCAAGGCGATCATCGCCAAGGTCGCCGACAACGACGACCCGGACTTCCGCACCCGCGCGATCGTGATCAAGGAGCAGCGCTCCGAGCTGGTCAAGCACCACCTGTGGGTGCTCTGGACCGACTACTTCAAGCCCCCGCACTTCGAGAAGTACCCGCAGCTGCACACGCTGGTCAACGAGGCCACCAAGCTCGCGGGCGCCTCCGGCACCAAGGGCGAGCTCGACGCGGCCAAGGCCGACGAGCTGCTCGCGAAGATCGACGAGATCGCGGAGATCTTCTGGGAGACGAAGAAGGCCTGAACGGACACCGCGGAGCGGGGGCCGTTCTGGCCTTCTTCCCGCGGCTTGCCGCTCCGGCCTTCTTCTCAGCGGCTTGCCGCTCCGGTCTGAGCTGACCCCGTCTCCGTCACGCTGCCGTTGACGCCCCGGCCCCCGCGGCCGGGGCGTCGTCGTACCCCGAGGAGGACGCCGTGATCGAGGAGGTCGCGCTGCCCGACGGCACCGGGGCCGTCGTCGTGCCCCTCCTCCCCCGCGACCGCGAGCAGCTGAGCGCCGCGTTCGACGAGCTCTCGCCCGAGACGCGGCGCAGCCGGTTCCTCGCACCCGTGCGCCACCTCTCGCCGACCATGCTGGAGCACCTGGTCGACGACGTGGACGGCGTCGACCACGTGGCGCTCGTGCTGTGCGTCGAGACCGCGCCGGACACCTTCGACCCGGTCGCGCTGGCGCGGATCGTGCGCTACGCCGACGTGACCGACGCCGCCGACCTCGCCGTGACGGTGACCGACGCGTGGCAGGGCCGAGGCGTCGCGACCACGCTCCTCGACGTCCTCGTGCGCCACCGCCCGGCCGGGGTGACCCGCATCGAGACCGAGGTGCTCAAGGACAACCCGGCGTCGCTCGCCATGCTCCGCCGGCTCGGCCCGGTGACCCTGCACGACGACGGCGACGGCGCGTACGGCGTGGTGGTCGACCTCGACCCCGACGGCACGCGGCCGCCCGCGCCACCGGCGTCGCCGTCGCGGACCGCCCCGCTGCTGCGAGACCCGCACCACCGGCACGCGCTGCGGGTGCGCGACCAGGTGTGCCCCTGGTTGCGCTGACCCGGAGCCGCAGGACGCGGGCGCCGGTTAGTGTGTGGCAAGCACACGAGCCTTCGGAGGACGGAGACGTTGACGCAGATGGCAGATCACCACGGGGGCCGCGCCGACGTCGAGCTCCGGCTCCCTGCTGAGGGCGCGTACGCCTCGGTCGTGCGCACGACGGCCGCGGGCCTGGCCGCGCGGCTGGACTTCACCATCGACGACATCGAGGACCTGCGGATCGCGATCGGTGAGGCGAGCGCCCTGGTCATCCCCGAGGCCGATCCCGGCACCGACCTGGTGGCGCGGTTCTACTTCGGCGCCGGCTCGCTCACCGTCACCCTCGAGGCCGAGGCGATGGACGACCCCCCGCTCGACACCGAGAGCTTCGCCTGGCAGGTGCTGGACACGATGGCGCAGGACGCTGCGGCCGGGTCCGAGGACGGGCGCTTCCGCGTCCGCTTCACCGTGACGTCGCAGGTCGCTGCGGGAACGACGGGTGCCGAGCTCTGACATGAGCGACGTCACGGGGGACGACACGATGGAGGCACCGAGCGCGCTGGACCACGTCCGCGCGCGCAGCGCCGAGCTGTTCGCGGTCCTGCACGACCCGGGAGCAGGCGCGCCCGACCGCGCGGCCGCGCGCGAGGACCTGGTGCACCTGCACCTCACGCTGGTCGAGCACTGCGCGCGTCGCTTCCGCAACCGCGGTGAGCCGTTCGAGGACCTGGTCCAGGTCGGCACGATCGGCCTGATCAAGGCGGTCGACCGGTTCGAGACCGACCGCGGCGTCGAGTTCTCCACCTACGCCACGCCGACGGTGATCGGCGAGATCAAGCGCCACTTCCGCGACAAGGGGTGGGCGATCCGGGTGCCGCGGCGCCTGCAGGAGCTGCGGATGCAGATCGGCGGCGCCACCGGCGAGCTCACCCAGAAGCTGGGCCGCTCCCCGACGCCGCGCGAGCTCGCCGAGGTCATCGGCTGCAGCGTCGAGGAGGTCATGGAGGGCATCGAGTCCTCGCACGCCTACGCGACGCTGTCGCTCGACGCGTCCGACGACTCCGACGACGGGCCGCCCGCGATGCTCGCCAGCCTCGGGGTCGAGGACGCCAACATCGAGCACGTCGAGATCCGCGAGTCGATCAAGCCGCTCCTCGAGGGCCTCGGCGAGCGGGAGAAGCGGATCCTGCTGCTGCGCTTCTTCAAGAACATGACCCAGTCGCAGATCGCCGAGGAGATCGGCGTCTCGCAGATGCACGTCTCGCGGCTGCTCACCCGCACCCTCACCCAGCTGCGAACCTCGCTCGAGCAGGACTAGAGCACGCGGTCGGGGTCGTCGACCTCGAGCACCTTCGTGCTGGCGGGGTGGACGAGGCCCGCGATGACCACGACGCCGACGACGGCGAGCACCGCCGAGAGCACCCGGGTCGGGTCGGCCCACAGGTTCCAGGCCAGCCCGAGGACGATCAGCTGCGCCATCACGACCGGTCCGCGGGCCCACCGGCGCGCCCGCCACAGGGACCAGGCGCACCACCCGAGCCCCGCGGCCGCGGCCAGGAAGAACGCCGTCGTCGTCACGCCCATGGTGAGCCGGACGGCGCGGAGGTTGGCCAGCTCGAGCAGGCCGAGCCCGGCCATCACCACGGCCTCGACCGCCGTCACCGAGGCGGCGACCACCAGCGGCGGCGGGATGCGGGGCGTCTCGGACACGGCCGCAACCCTAGTCGGGGGCAGGTTGTGACGGACACGACCACCCTCGGGGGTTGTGTGAACGATCAAGTCTTGCCAGTCTGGTCGCTGCGCCACGTGCTCACGCACGCCCCCGTCGGCGCCCGGGCCAGCTGATCGTCCGCAAACAGCACCAGCCTGTGACGTAGAAAGAGGGATCCCCCACCCCATGGATTGGCGCAGCCGCTCTGCATGCCTCGACGAGGACCCTGAGCTGTTCTTCCCGATCGGCAACACCGGTCCCGCGATCCTCCAGATCGAGGAGGCGAAGCAGGTGTGTCGTCGGTGCGAGGTGCGCGAGCAGTGCCTCGCCTGGGCCCTCGAGGCGGGCCAGGACCACGGCGTCTGGGGTGGCCTCAGCGAGGACGAGCGTCGCGCGCTCAAGCGCCGCAACGCCCGCGCCCGCATCCGCACCGCCTGACCACGACCCAGCCGCTCAGTCGAGCGGCAGGTCCGCCTGGACCCGCGTGCCGCGCACGCCCGGCCCGATCTCGAGGACTCCCCCGAGCTCGGACTCCACCAGCGTGCGCACGATCGACAGGCCCAGCTGGGTCGAGGCGTCCACGTCGAACCCCGGCGGGAGGCCCTGGCCGTCGTCCTCGACGACGACGTGCAGCCGGCTGACGATCCGGCGCGCGGTGACCACCACGCGCCCGACCTCGGGGCGTCCCTCCGGGGGCGCCTCAGCGTAGCCGTGCTCCACGGCGTTCTGCAGGACCTCCGTGAGCACCATGGCCAGCGGCGTCGCCGCCTCGGACGGCAGCTTGCCGAAGGACCCCTCGCGGACCACCCGCACCGGCACCTCGACGCCGCTCACGTCGACGACCATCGACCCGAGCCGGTCGGCGATCGCGTCGAAGTCGACGGTCTCCTCGACCGCGTGGCTCAGCGTCTCGTGGACGATCGCGATCGATCCCACCCGGCGCACCGCCTCCTCGAGCGCGGCCTTCGCGTCGTCGGCGGACGTACGTCGTGCCTGCAGGCGCAGCAGCGCCGCCACCGTCTGCAGGTTGTTCTTCACGCGGTGGTGGATCTCGCGGATCGTGACGTCCTTGGTCACCAGCTCGCGGTCGCGTCGGCGCAGCTCGGTCACGTCGCGCACCAGCAGCAGCGCGCCGCTGCGCTCGCCGAGCGGCCGCAGCGGGATGCTGCGGACGATGAGGGTCACCTCGTCGGTGCCGACCTCGGTCTCGCGGCCGTCCCGGCCGCCGAGCACCGCGCTGAGCGTCTCCTCGTCCGGGCGCCGGCGCGGGGGCACCAGGTCGCGGGTGAGGTCGGCGAGCACCAGGCCTGACAGGTCGCCCTGCAGCCCGAGACGGCGGTAGGCCGAGAGGCCGTTGGGGCTGGCGTAGACCACGCGCCCTGCGGCGTCCAGGCGGACGAAGCCGTCCCCGACGCGCGGCGAGTCGGCGTGGTCGCTGCGCTGCCCCGACAGCGGGAAGTGGCCGGCGGCGATCATCTGGGTGAGCTCCGCAGCGGTCTGCAGGTAGCTCAGCTCGAGCCGGCTCGGCGTGCGGACGCCGATCAGGTTGGTGTTGCGCGCCACCAGCGCGATCACCGTTCCGGCGCGCCGCACCGGGATCACCTCGACCCGCACCGGTACGTCGTCGCGCCACTCGGGGTCACCCTCGCGGACCAGGCGCCCCGAGGCGAGGGCCTCGTCGAGCATCCGGCGCCGTCCCGTCGGGATGAAGGTGCCGAGCACGTCGTCCACGAGCGCCGTCGGGCCGGTCGTCGGGCGCATCTGCCCGCCCGCCCAGTAGCCCCGGCCCTCCCGGTCGGGGAGCCACAGCACCAGGTCGGCGAAGGACAGGTCGGCGAGGATCTGCCAGTCCGCCATGAGCAGCTGCAGCCAGGCCATGTCGTCCTCGACCAGGTCGGTGTGGGCTCGCACGAGCTCGTGGAGTGAGGGCACGCAGGCAGCCTAGGGGGCTGGCTGGCAGGATGGGTCCATGGCGATCGGGTACTGGAACCAGGTGCAGGCGGCCGGGTTCGAGGTCCCGTCGGACCGGCCGCTCGACGACCTGACCGCCGAGCTGACGACGATGCTCGGCTCCACCGACCCGGAGGTCCGCGACGGCACCGCCTACCCCGCGCTCGCCACCTGGATCGAGCGCGGCGTCTACGACGACCTGCTGATCGGGCTCGGCGACGGCATGGTGGCGGGGCTGGGCGTCGGGCTCGGCGAGCGCGGCACCGACACGGTCTTCCGCCGCAGCTTCAGTGCGCTGGTGCTCGCCGAGTGCCTGAGCCGTGACAACGAGCAGCACCTCCTCCCGGGCGCCAAGGTGATGGAGTGGGGCGACCGGATCGCGGTCTGGTTCCTCGACGAGCAGGACGCCCGCGGCTTCGTCCCCGGCAAGGGCTGGGCGCACGCCGTCGCCCACGGCGCCGACACCATCGGTGCGCTCGCCGGGTCGCCCCACCTGGCCGGCCCCGAGCACGCGGTCCTGCTCGACGTCCTCGCCGAGCGGCTGCTCCAGCAGCCCGCCGACGAGCCGCTCGCGTCCGGCGAGCCCGACCGGGTCGCGTCGGCGACGATGAAGGTGCTGCGCCGCAACACCCTCGGCACCGACGTGCTCGAGCCGTGGATCCACCGCGTCGCCGCCGCCGGCAACCCCTTCCGCGGGCCGGTCGACGACGACCCGTTCGCCCCGACCGCCACCGCCCAGGCCTTCCTGCGGGCGCTGTTCGTGCACCTGTCGCTGGCGCCCGACCCCCCGCTCGTGCGCCCCGACCTGCTCCTCGTCCTCATCGACGCGCTCCGGATGTCGAACGCCCCCTACCTCTGAGGGCCGAGCCGTTAGCCTGCGTGGCATGACGGACACCACGGGGCAGACCGGCCAGACCACGGGGCACAGCGGCGAGCTCGCCGTGCACGTCGCCCGCGCGCACGGCGTGGAGACGATGTTCACCCTCTCGGGCGCCCACGTCTTCCCGATGTACGACGGCGCGGTGAAGGCCAACCAGGCCGGTGCGCAGCCCCCGATGCGGCTGCTCGACGTACGCCACGAGCAGACCGCCGCCTTCGCCGCCGAGGCGACCGGGAAGCTGACCCGCGTCCCGGGGCTGGCCGTGCTGACCGCCGGGCCGGGCGTCACCAACGGCATCAGCGCGATCGCGCAGGCCCAGTTCGCCGGCTCGCCGATGGTCGTCGTGGGCGGGCGCGCCCCCCAGAACCGCTGGGGCACCGGGTCGCTCCAGGAGCTCGACCAGCCGCCGATCATCGCGCCGGTCGCGAAGTCGGCGAGGACGCTGATGACGGCCGCGGACGTCGCACCCGGGATGGACGAGGCGTTCACGCTCGCCCGCTCCAGCCACCGCGGCCCGGTCTTCGTCGACGTGCCGATGGACGAGTTCTTCGCCCCCGCCTCGGGCGAGGTGCGCGAGGGGCGCGGCGAGCGCATCGAGCCCGACCCCGACGCGATCGCTGCCGTGTCCCGCCTCCTCGCCGCCGCCCGCCGCCCCGTCCTCGTCCTCGGCACCGACGTGTGGGCCGACCACGCCGAGGAGGCCGCTCTCCGCCTCGTCGACGACCTCGGCATCCCGACCCTGACCAACGGCATGGGTCGCGGCGTGATCCCCGGCGGGCACCGCTCTCTGGTCACCAAGGCGCGCGGCGCCGCGCTGGCCGGCGCCGACCTGGTGGTCGTCGTCGGCACGCCGCTCGACTTCCGGCTGGGCTACGGCGTCTTCGGAGGGCCGGAGAAGAACCCCGACGGCGCGTTCGCCCGCGTGGTGCACATCGCCGACTCCCCCGCCCAGGTCTCCGGCCACGCCGACCTCGCCGGCTCGGTGGCGGGTGACCTGACCACCGTCCTCGAGGGCCTCCAGGCGGCGGTCGAGCGCGGAGACCGCCCCGACTGGTCCGACTGGGCGACGTCGCTCGCCGACCAGGTGCGCGCCGCCACCGAGCGTGACGCCGCGCTGCTGACCGCGGAGGCCGACCCGATCCACCCGGCCCGCATCTACGGCGAGCTGGTCCCCCGGCTCGCCGACGACTCGGTGGTGATCGGCGACGGCGGCGACTTCGTGTCCTTCGCCGGCAAGTACGTCGAGCCGCAGCGCCCCGGCGGCTGGCTCGACCCGGGCCCGTACGGATGCCTCGGCGCCGGGCTCGGCGCGGCGATCGCCGCGCGGGTCGCCCGCCCGAGCGCCCAGGTGACGCTGCTCCTCGGCGACGGCGCGGCCGGCTTCTCGCTGATGGACGTCGACACGCTCGTGCGCCACGACCTGCCGGTCGTGATGGTGATGGGCAACAACTCCGCGTGGGGCCTGGAGAAGGGCCCCATGCAGATGCTCTACGGCTACGACGTGGTGGCAGACCTGGCGCAGCGCACGCCCTACGACGAGGTGGTGCGGGCACTTGGCGGCGCCGGCGAGACGGTCACCGACCCGAAGCAGATCGGGCCCGCGCTCGACCGTGCGTACGCCGCGGGCGTGCCGTACCTCGTCAACGTGATCACCGACGTCGAGGCGGCCTACCCCCGCAACACGTTCGGGATCTGACGCGGGACCGGGTGCACGTGGACATCAGGCTCGCCCGCCCGGAGGAGCACGCGCAGGTCGGCGAGCTGACCGTGCGCGCCTACGCCGCCTTCACCCTCGGTCCGGCCGACCCCTACGTGGCGGTCCTGCGCGACGCGGCCGCCCGTGCGGCGGGAGGCGAGCTGTGGGTCGCGGTCGACGGCGAGCGGCTGCTCGGCAACGTCACCTACTGCCCGCCGGGGTCGGCGTTCCGCGAGGTCAGCCGCGCCGACGAGGGCGAGTTCCGGATGCTGGCGGTCGACCCGGCCGCACGCGGCGCGGGCGCCGGCACCGCGCTCGCCCGGCTCTGCGAGGACCGGGCCCGCGCCCACGGCGCGGTGGGCATGGCCCTCTCCACGCTGGCCGAGATGACCGACGCGCACCGGATCTACCGCCGCCTCGGCTACGACCGCGACCCGTCGCGCGACTGGTCGCCGCTGCCGGGCGTCGAGCTGATCGCCTACGGCAAGCGGTTCTGACCCACGGTGACGGCGGGGAGTGCGACCACCCGGTCGCCACGGACCGCGTGCCAGTACCAGAGCTGCCAGGTGCCGTCCTCGACCGGCGTGGCCGTCACGACCTGGCCGGCCGCGGTCAGCCAGGTGCGGTTGTCGTCGGTGTCCCCCAGCGGCACCTCGCCGACCGGGTCCAGCGCGACGATGCCGTCCTCGCGCTGGACCAGCAGCTGGACCCGGGTGGGGTCGGTCGCGGACGTGACCACGAGGGCCTCGCCGTCGAGGAACATGCTCTCCGGCTGCACGACCGCGACCCGCGGGTCCGGGACGTCGGTCGCGGCCCGCAGCGCGTCGCCGTCGACCCCGTCCACCTCGTCGGCCCCGACCGCGTCGGTCGCCGGGGTCAGGTCGGGGACCTGGTCCCCCGAGCCCGGGCCACAGTCCTGGACGTCGAAGACCTGCTCCTTGCAGCCGGCCGGCTCGGGGTGCAGCACGCCGTCCTCGTCGAGGCGCCACGCCCAGGTGTCGAGGAGGGTCCCGGGGAGCTGCGTCGAGTAGTCCCCGGCGCGGGCGAAGGAGTCCCGCGACTGTCCCGAGTAGAGCGTGCCGCCGTCGATCCAGTACTGGTAGGTGCGGTAGCGGTCGTAGAACGCGGTCTCGCTGCCCGGCACCTGCACGTCGCCGCGGCGCAGCAGGTCGGGCTCGTCGGCGACCGCCTGCACCAGCAGCCCGTCGCGGTGGTCGAAGACGAGTGGCGCCCCGGCCAGCCCGTCCTCCAGGGACGGGTCGTAGACGACCAGCTCCTGGTCGCCGTCGCCGTCGGCATCGATGACGCCCTCGCCGACGAGGCCGATGGTCGACGCCACGTCCGCCACACCGTAGGCCTCGTCGCCGGTGCTGCTGAGTGTGGTCTGCAGGCGGACCCGGCCGTCGAAGGTGCCGTTGTCCTCGGCGAGGAACCGCACCCTCTCCTTCGTGCCGTCGCCGTCGAGGTCCACGCGGGCCGGGGTGGACTCGAGGCCCGTCGCCCAGTCCCGACCCACGTCGGCCGGCAGCGTGACCCGTGGGGCGTCGGGCTGCGGAGCGAGGTCGTCGTCGGAACGCGGTCGACCGCCGATGCCCTGGGCGACCACACCCAGCACGAGCAGCAGGACTGCCGCGGTGGCGAGCAGGACCCAGGGCGAGCGCCAGGCGGGCCGCAGCTCCACCACGGGCGCGGCGAGCGGCTCGAGGTCCTCGGGCTGCACCAGCTCCGCGCGGGCGGAGAGGGCTGCGCGCAGGCGCTCCTCGAGGTCAGGGATCGTGTCGTGGGTGCTCATCGCTCCTCCTTCCCCGAGGTCGCGGCGGTCTGGGTCATGGCCTTCTCCAGCGCCACCAGCGCGCGGCTGGCGGTCGACTTGACGGTGCCCTGGCTGATGTCGAGCGTCCGGGCGATCTCCGCCTCGGAGAGGTTCGACCAGTAGCGCAGCACCAGCACCTCGCGCTGGCGCGGCGCCAGGGTCTGCAACGCGTCGATGACCTCCCGGTGCTCCTCGGCCAGCACGGCGCTGTCCTCGGGCGTCGGTGGTGGGAGCTCGTGGGGTGGTGAGTACGCCCGGGCCGTACGGCGGCGGCGCAGCGCCGACCGGGCGGTGTTGACCACCGACGTGCGCAGGTAGGCGAGCGCCTTCGACGGGTCGCGCACGGCATCGGGGCGGCGGGCGAGCGCGGCGAACGCGTCCTGGACCACGTCCTCGGCGGAGGCGAAGTCGTCGACCAGCAGCACCGCGAGCCGGACGAGGGACAGCCGGTGGGCAGCGTAGAGCTCGGTGATCTCCACCGTGGGCACCATCTGGAGGGTCCTCGCGCTCATGTCTGGTAGACGTGTCTGCGACCCTCAGGTTGCCCCACCACCACGCTTTTGTTGAGGAAGGCCCCGCCATGTCGCAGCTCGAGCCCGCCACGCTGACCTTCACCGTCGGCGACGACGACACCGCCCAGGCGGTGGGATCGGGCTCCCTGCCGGTGCTCGGCACGCCGCGGCTGCTCGCCTGGCTCGAGGCGGCGACCTGCGCGTGCGTGGCCCCCGTGCTGCCGGACGGCTCGACCAGCGTCGGCACCCGCGTCCAGGTCGAGCACCTCGCCGCCAGCCCGGTCGGCGCCGAGGTCGAGGTCAGCGCCTCCAGCGCCTACGTCGACGGTCGGCTGCACCGCTTCACCGTCTCCGCGCGCGACGCCCGCTCCGGCAAGGTCCTCGCCGCCGGCGAGATCACGCGCGTCGTCGTCGACGCGGAGCGCTTCTTGTCCCGCCTCTGACCACGTCGACGGGTCCGGACATGCAAAAGTCCCCGCCACTGGCGGGGACTTCGGCGATTGACGTGCTGAGCGCGTCAGGCGTTGGGGCGCTTGCCGTGGTTCGCGCCCTTCTTCTTGCGAGCGCGGCGCTTGCGTCCGGTCTTGCCCATGTCGTCCTCCTGGAATCGGTGCTCGGGGCAGTGTCTCAAAACCACCCCGTGGGGGGCGAATCGGGTGTGGGTCGGTCAGTCGACCCGGCGCTCGGTGATCTGCACGCTGACCTCGCGCAGCTGCAGCCGCACACGGTCGCGCAGCGACTCCGGGGCGGCCTCCGAGCAGGACCGCTGGACCAGCTGCTTCACCGCGCGCTGCAGGTCGTAGCGCTCGAGGCAGGGGCCGCACTCGCGCAGGTGCATCTCGACGACGGCGCAGTCGGCCTGGTCGAGCTCGTTGTCGAGGAGGTAGACGATGCGCTCGATGTAGTCGACGCAGTCGTCGCGTCCGTGCTCGTGCGAGCCGTGCTCGTGCGGGCTCATGCCTTCTTCCCCCCCTCGGTGGCCGCGTCGACCGCCGCCGCCGGCAGCAGGTCGTTGGCGCGGACGTAGTCGGCGAGCATGTCGCGCAGCTGGCGACGTCCCCGGTGCAGCCGCGACATCACGGTGCCGATCGGGGTGTCCATGATCTCCGCGATCTCCTTGTAGGGGAAGCCCTCGACGTCGGCGAGGTAGACCGCGAGGCGGAACTCCTCGGGCAGCCGCTGGAGCGCGTCCTTGACCTCGGAGTCGGGCAGGTGCTCCAGCGCCTCCATCTCCGCCGAGCGCAGGCCGGTCGAGGAGTGCGACTCGGCGCGGGCGAGCTGCCAGTCCTCGACGTCCTCGGACATCGACTGCTGCGGCTGGCGCTGCTTCTTGCGGTAGGAGTTGATGTAGGTGTTGGTGAGGATCCGGTAGAGCCAGGCCTTGAGGTTGGTGCCGGGCTTGAACTGGTGGAAGGCGCTGTAGGCCTTCGCGAAGGTCTCCTGCACCAGGTCCTCGGCGTCGGCGGGGTTGCGGGTCATCCGCATCGCCGCGCCGTAGAGCTGGTCGAGGAACGGGAGCGCGTCGCGCTCGAAGCGCGCCGAGCGCTCCTCGGTGGACTCCTCCTCGAGGGGCTTCTCGGTGGCGGACGAGTCGTCCGTGAGCGATTCAGTCATCGCGTCCCACAGTAGCGCTGTGGACGCAGCGTCGATGCCGCGCTCTCGGCCTACGGGTCGTTCGAGGGTCAGTGACTGCACACAGGCCCCAACACGTCACCTCGCTGAAGGATTCCCGGCCACCTCGCGCACCACCCACTCCAGCGTCGACTCGACCACGATGCCCATCGCCTCGTCCTGGCTGACCTCACCGCGCGCCGGCACCTTGAGGCCGTGGTCCCCGCCCGGCACCACCACCAGGTCGAGGTGCCTGGCGTCACCGGGGAACTCCTCCGGGCGGCCCATCGGGTCGCGCTCGCCCTGCACGACCAGCGTCGGCAGGCCCACGCCGAGCAGCTCCGGCAGCCGGGTCGCCTCCGTCCGCCCGGGCGGGTGCAGCGGGAAGGACAGCGCGAGGCACCCGCTCGCGCCGAGCGACCTCGCGGTCCGGGCGGCCGACCGCGCTCCCGCGGACCGCCCGCCCACGACGAGGGGCGTACGCACGCGCATCACGTCGGCGGCGCAGCGCAGCGCGGCGTCGAGGGTCGGCGGCGCGGTGGCGACCTTGCGCCCGGCCACCCGCCAGGGCTGCTCGAACAGCACCACGCTCACGCCCTGCGCGGGCAGGGCGTCGGCGAGCGCCCAGAGGTCGCGCGACTCGATGCCGCCACCGGCGCCGTGGCTCAGCAGCAGCGTCGCGATCGGGCGCGGGGCCCGGCGCGTGTGCAGCCGACCCTCGCCGTGCGGGGTGTCGACGCTGCGGACCGTCGCCTTCCTCACCGGGCCTCCTCCTCGGGCTGGTCTGGCTCGACGGGGAGCGGCTCGACGAGCTCGGGCCCGTTGTTGCGGACGTTGCTGACCAGGCGCGGCACGGCGTACGCCTCGAGCCGGCCGGGTGCGGCCGGCACCAGCAGGGACGTGTCCCCGGGGACCGTCGGGTCCAGCCACGCCGCCCAGCGCTCGCGCTCGACCATCAGCGGCATCCGGTCGTGGATGTGGCCGAGCGAGTCCTCGGCCTCCGTCGTGAGGACCGTGCACGTCCACCGGAACCGGTCGGGGTCGTCGTCGCCCTTCGACGGGTCGCGCCAGATCTCGTAGAGGCCCGCTATCGCCAGCACGCCGCCGTCACGGGGACGGATGAAGAAGGGCTGCTTGACGGGCTTGCCCTTTGCGTCCTTCTGCTCGGTCGGGTACCACTCGAAGTAGCCGTCGGCCGGCAGCAGCGCACGTCGCGTGGCGAACGCCTTGCGGTAGGCGGGCTTCTCCGCGACCGTCTCCATCCGGGCGTTGATCATCCGGTTGCCGATCGAGGGGTCCTTGGCCCACGACGGCACCAGGCCCCACGTCAGGACCCGCAGCTGGCGCTGCGGCGGCTCCCCGGACTCGCGCGAGGGCGGCCGCTCGACGACCGCGTAGACCTCCTTGGTCGGCGCGACGTTGTAGTCCGCGGCCAGCGGGGCCGCGACCCTGCTCTCGACGACCTCGAACTCGTCGACCAGGTCGTCGGCCTCCCGCGAGGATGCGTAGCGTCCGCACATGCTCCGACCCTAGCCGCGGGCGAGCTGGTCCAGCAGCAGGCCGGTCGTCTCGTCGGTCGCCGGGATCCCCTCGACCCAGGTGCGGACCGCGACACCCGTCGCCGGGTCCGGGCCGACGAGCGTCTCCAGCAGCCGTACGCGTCGCTCCAGGCGGTCGTCGCGCCGGGTCAGCACCGCGACCCGGTGGCTGCCGAGCCGCGCGACGGTCTCGTCGCGGGCGAACACGGTCCGCGCGATCTCGCCGGTCCGGGCCAGCCGCATCGCGCGGGTGAAGTGGTCGACCGGCTCGTCCGACGGGTCGCCGAGCGGCGGCGCGCAGACGACCAGCGCGTGCCCGGGCAGGCCCTCGCCGCCGACCCGGTGCAGCTCGGCGAGCCGGCTGCGCAGGTGCGCCTGGCTGGAGAGCCCGGTGAGCGGGTCGTCGCAGGACAGCTGGTTGAGGTAGCCGAGGGTGGTCTCGCCCCACGCGCCGACCACGGCCGAGACCACGTCGTAGGGCGGGTCCTGGCCCGTCACCCGACGCGTGGTCTCCCTCAGCCCCTCCAGCACCTCCTGCAGCGACGCACCGTCACGGGCCAGGTCACGACCCACTCCGGCGCACACGTCGAGAACGCCCGCTCCTGAGGCGAGCGCCTCCCCCACGGCCCGGAACCGGTGCGGCAACCCCGACCGCGTCCCCGGTGCACCAGGCCCGCTCGCCCCAGGACCGGGTGCCGCGGTCCGTCGCCACCATCCGGCGAAGTTCCTCACGGCTCACCCCCCACTGGGTCTCGTTCTCCCCGGTGTGACGGCCCCCGACCGCAGTCATGACGCGGACCAGACCGATTTTCTCCACTTCTTCCGACGCGCCCCCGCAGCGCCGCGCGAGGTCTAGAGTCGCCAGCACCCGGCACGCCGGTGCCGGGTGCTGTCCTGGAGCGGCCATGAGCACTGCCACGAGCGTGGAGCCCCCCGCTGACGCCGAGCTGATCTCGGCGGTCCGCGGCGGGGACGTCGACGCCTACGGCGTGCTCTTCGAGCGCCACGTCGAGGCCGCGCGACGACTCGCGCGCCAGCTCGTCCCCGCCGGGGACGTCGAGGACCTCGTCTCCGACGCCTTCATCAAGGTGCTCGGCGTGCTGCGACGCGGGGGTGGCCCGGACGTCGCGTTCCGCGCCTACCTGCTGACCGCGCTGCGCCGCCTCCAGGTCGACCGGTTCCGCTCCGGCTCCCGGCTGCAGACGACCGACGAGATCGAGGCATTCGACCCCGGGGTCCCGTTCCGCGACACCGCCGTCGAGGGCTTCGAGAGCACGGCGGCGGCCGCCGCCTTCGCCTCCCTGCCCGAGCGGTGGCAGCTCGTGCTCTGGCACACCGAGGTCGAGGGCGACCGTCCCGCCGACGTCGCGCCGCTGCTCGGGATGACGCCGAACTCCGTGTCCGCGCTGGCCTACCGTGCGCGCGAGGGCCTGCGTCAGGCCTACCTCACCCAGCACGCCGCGGAGCTCGAGGACGACGCGTGCCGCTGGACCCACTCCCAGCTCGGCGCCTACGTCCGCAACGCGACGTCTCGGCGCGACGCTGCCAAGGTCGAGCGCCACCTCGAGGAGTGCCGCCGCTGCACGGCGGTCTACCTCGAGCTCACGGAGGTCAACTCCCACCTCGGAGCCCTGCTGGCGCCCCTGCTGCTCGGGTCCGCGGGCGCGGCCTACGTCGCGGGCGCGGCGGGCGGAGCAGCCGTCCCCGTCGGCCTCGGGCTCCTGCTCGGTCGCGTCCGGGACACCGTCGTCGCCAACGCCGGCACCGCAGCCGTCGTGGGAGTCGCCGCCAGCGTGACGGTGGTCGGTGGGGCCGTCGCCCTCGGGCTCCGGACGGCCGACCGCACGGTCACCGACGGCGCGGCGCTCGGTCAGCGACCGGCCGCCACGGCCCCCGCCTCCCCCGGCACGACGCCTCCGTCGTCCCGCGCGTCCCGCTCACGCGCGTCCGACCGCGGCCGACCGGACGCTCCTGCCGCCCTCCTCCCGCCGCCGACGACGGACGCCGCGTCCTCCGCGCCTGCCCTGGCTCCGACCTCCGAGCCGACCTCCGAGCCGACCTCCGAGCCGACGTCCAGCCCGTCTGCGACCCCGACGTCGACCGGCACCCCCACCTCGACACCCACACCGACACAAACACCGACCGCCACGCCGACGCCGACCCCCACGCCCACGCCCACGCCCACAGCGACGCCCACGCCGACGCCGACGCCCACTCCCACCCCCACACCGACCCCCACACCCACGCCCACTCCCACCCCCACACCGACCCCCACACCCACGCCCACTCCCACTCCCACTCCGACGCCGACCCCCACCCCCTCTCCCACGCCGACCCCCACACCCACCCCGACGCCCACACCGCCGCCGGATCCCCCGCCCACCCCCGACCCGGTCGACGTCGCCGTCACCGGGTCGATCGCGGGCTCGGCACCGATCGTGCGGGCGAGCATCTCCGTCAGCGCCCTCGCAGCAGGCACCAGCGGGGTGCTCGAGGTCGAGCTCCGCGGCGTCCTGGCCGTGTGGGGCGTCGACCAGCGCTGCGACGTCCGGCGCACCGGCCTGACCTGCACGGTGGCGAGCGGGGCCGGACCGGTCGGGGTCACCCTGCTGGCGCTGCCGGGCGCGAGCATCACGGCGACCGTCGCCCCGGCCGCGGACGACCCCGACCCGGCCAACAACACCTGGCGCGCCGTCCTCGACTGACGTCCACCCCTCCTCCACCCATGCGGACGGGGCGACCGCCCCCGGCGATCGTGTAGACAAGGACCATGACGATCACCCGGCTGCTCGCCCGTCCCATGCTGGCCTCCATCTTCGTCGCCGGGGGTATCAACGCCCTGCGCAACTCCGAGGCCCACGCCGTGAAGGCCAAGAAGGTGACCGACAAGGTCGTCCCGATGGCCAAGCAGGCGGCGCCGGGCGCGCCGATCCCCACCGACGCCACCACCCTGGTGCGGATCAACGCGGGTGCCCAGATCGTCGCCGCGGCCGCCCTCGCCACCGGCCGGGCGCCCCGCATCAGCGCCACCGTGCTGGCCGCCTCCCTCGTCCCGACCACCCTCGCCGGACACCGGTTCTGGGAGGAGACGGACCCGAAGGCCAAGGCCGCGCAGCGCCTGCAGTTCATCAAGAACACCTCCATCCTCGGCGGCCTGCTGCTCGCCGGAGTCGACACCGAGGGCCAGCCCGGCCTGGCCTGGCGTGCCCGCCGCGCCGCGGCCGACGTACGTCGTGAGGCCAGGCAGGTCGCGAAGGACGCACGCCGCGAGGCGAAACTGGCCAAGGCCCAGCTCACCTGACCTCGATAGGGTGCGCGGGTGAGTGAGCCCGCACCGACCCCCGACCCCTGGCCGGCACCCCGGCCCGCCGCGCCGGTCGACCGGGTCGTCTCGCTGCCCGGCAGCAAGTCGCTGACCAACCGGGCGCTGCTGCTCGCCGCGCTCGCCGACGGCCCCAGCGTCGTGCGGCGGCCGCTGCGCTCGCGCGACACCCTGCTGATGGCAGCCGCGCTCGGCGCGCTCGGGACCGGTGTCGAGGACCGCGACGGCGACTGGCAGGTCACGCCCCGGGCGTGGGACCGCGACGCCGACGTCGACTGCGGGCTCGCCGGCACCGTCATGCGGTTCGTCCCGCCGGTCGTCGGACTGGCGCGCGGCACCGTGCGCTTCGACGGTGACCCGCACATGCGCCTGCGCCCCGTCGGTCCGATGCTCGCCGCCCTCAGCGCGCTCGGCGTCGACGTCGTCGACGGCGGTCGCGGGGCGCTGCCCTTCGACGTCCGCGGCACGGGTTCCGTCGCCGGCGGCACCGTGACCATCGACGCCAGCGCGTCGTCGCAGTTCGTGTCCGCCCTGCTCCTCGCCGGTGCGCGCTACGACCGGGGCGTCGACGTGCGCCACGTCGGCAAGCCCGTCCCCTCGCTCCCGCACATCGAGATGACCGTCCAGATGCTGCGCCGCCACGGCGTCGACGTCGACGACGGGGACGCCAACCGCTGGGCGGTCGCACCGGGGCCGGTGGCAGCCGTCGACCACGACATCGAGCCCGACCTCTCCAACGCCGCCCCGTTCCTCGCCCTCGGTGCCGCCACCGGGGGCCGGGTGACGGTCCGGGACTGGCCCGAGGAGACCACCCAGCCCGGCGACGAGCTCCGCGAGGTGCTCACCCTCATGGGCTGCGAGGTCGTGCACCGCGACGGCGACCTCACCGTGTCAGGTCCCGACCGGCTGCAGGGCGTCGACCTCGACCTGCACGACGTCGGCGAGCTCACCCCGGCGATCGCCGCGCTGTGCGTGCTCGCCGAGTCGCCCTCCCACCTGCGCGGCGTGGCCCACATCCGCGGCCACGAGACCGACCGGATCACCGCGCTGGCCACCGAGCTCGGTCGCCTGGGCGCCGACGTCACCGAGCGCGAGGACGGCCTCACCATCCGACCCGCACCGCTCCACGGTGCGACGTTCCGCACCTACGCCGACCACCGGATGGCCCACGCCGGCGTGATCCTCGGCCTCGCCGTCGACGACGTGCTGGTCGAGGACGTCGCCACCACCTCCAAGACGTTCCCCGACTTCGCGGCGGCGTGGAGCCTGGCCGTCAACGGTGGTGCCGCCTCGTGAGCGGCCGCTACTCCGAGCACGACCACGAGCACTACGAGCGGCCCCGCCGTCGCACCCGCCCCCGCACCAAGGACCGCCCGACCTACGCCGACGCCGTCGACGCCCGCGTCGTCACCGTCGACCGCGGGCGGTTCACCCTCCTGCTCGAGGGCCGGCGGGTGATGGCGATGAAGTCGCGTCCGCTGGGTCGCAAGGGGGTCGTGGTCGGCGACCGCGTCCGCGTCGTCGGTGACACGAGCGGCGCCGACGGCTCCCTGGCACGGATCGTGGAGGTCGTCGAGCGCACCACCACCCTGCGCCGCACCGCCGACGACGACGACCCCGTCGAGCGGGTCATCGTCTCGAACGCCGACCAGCTCGTCGTCGTCACGGCCCTCGCCGACCCCGAGCCGCGCCCGCGGCTGATCGACCGCGCGCTCGTCGCGGCCTACGACGCCGGCATGTCCCCGCTGCTGTGCCTCACCAAGGCCGACCTCGCCGACCCCGAGACCCTGCTGTCGACCTACCGCTCGCTCGGCGTGCCGTGGGTCGTCACCCAGCTGAAGGGCGAGCGCGCCGGCGACCTCGCCGACCTCCGCGAGCGGCTCCGGGGACGTACCAGCGTCCTGGTCGGCCACAGCGGCGTCGGCAAGTCCACCCTCGTCAACGCCCTCGTGCCCGACGCCCGGCGCGAGGTCGGGATCGTCAACGCCGTCACCGGACGCGGCCGGCACACGTCCACCAGCGCGTACCTCCTCGAGCTCCCCGGGGCCGACGGGTGGATCATCGACACCCCCGGCATCCGGTCCTTCGGGCTCGCGCACGTGCAGCCGGAGAACCTCATCGAGGCGTTCCCGGACCTCGAGGAGATGACCGAGGACTGCCCCCGCGGCTGCACCCACGGGGCCGAGGAGCCCGAGTGCGGGCTGGACGAGGCGGTCGCCCGGGGCCACGCCGATCCCGACCGCGTGGAGTCGTTCCGACGGCTCCTCGCCGCGCGCGAGGGCGCCACCGACTGGTGAGTGCGCCTAGCCTGTGCCCATGCCCCTCTCCGGCTCCCCCGACTACACCGACGACCTGAGGCTCGCGCACCTGCTCGCCGACGACGCCGACTCGCTCACCCAGGCCCGCTTCAAGGCGCTCGACCTGCACGTGATGAGCAAGCCCGACCTGACCCCCGTCACCGACGCGGACCAAGCCGTTGAGGAGGGCATCCGCCGCACGCTGTCCCGGGTCCGCTCGCGCGACGCCGTCGTGGGCGAGGAGCAGGGCACCACCGGCCACAGCCAGCGCCGCTGGATCGTCGACCCCATCGACGGCACCAAGAACTTCGTGCGCGGCGTCCCGGTCTGGGCGACCCTCATCGCCCTCGCGGTCGACGACGAGGTGGTCCTCGGCGTGGTCTCGGCGCCCCAGCTCCAGCGCCGCTGGTGGGCGTCGGTCGGCAACGGCGCGTGGACCGGTCGGTCGCTGCTGAAGGCCACCCGGTGCGAGGTGTCCGACGTGCGCCGCCTCGAGGACGCGTCGCTGAGCTATTCCTCGCTGTCCGGCTGGGACGAGCGCGACCGGCTCGACGACTTCGTGTCGCTGTCGCGCCGCTGCTGGCGCACCCGCGCCTACGGCGACTTCTGGTCCTACATGCTGCTCGCCGAGGGCGCGGTCGACCTCGCCGCCGAGCCCGAGCTCCAGCTCTACGACATGGCCGCCCTCGACGTGATCGTGCGCGAGGCCGGCGGGCGGTTCACCTCGCTCGACGGCACCGACGGCCCGTGGGGCGGGAACGCCCTGGCGTCCAACGGCCACCTCCACGACGCGGCCCTGTCCTTCCTCGGCACGACCGACGACGACGGCTCCGACCCCGACGTGCCGCGGCGCGGTCCCGGGTCGGTGAGCAGCCTGCGCGCCCGCCAGGCGCCGCCCGTCCTCGACTGACGCCCTGTCCTGCGGACCGCTGCCTCGCTACGGTGGGACACCGGCCGGGCCGCCGACCGGGTCACGGAGGAGAGGTGGAACCGATGAGGATCAGCGACGTGGTCCACGCCAAGCCCAGCCAGGACGTGGTGACCATCAGCCCGGACGCGACCGTGCGCGAGCTCGTCGCCCTGCTGCACGAGCACAACGTCGGCGCGCTCGTGGTCAGCGACGACGGTGCGACCGTCACCGGCATCGTGAGCGAGCGCGACGTGGTGCGTCGCCTGCACTCCGACGAGGCCGTCCTCGACGCCGTCGTGCGCGACATCATGACCTCCGACGTCCGCACCTGCTCGGCCGGCGACGCGCTCACCGACCTGATGCAGACCATGACCGCCCACCGCATCCGGCACGTCCCGGTGGTGGCCGACGGACGGCTGACCGGCATCATCTCCATCGGTGACGTGGTCAAGAACCGCATCGGCGAGCTCGAGTTCGAGCGCGACCAGCTCGACAGCTACGTCCACCAGACCTGAAGTCCCGTCCAGAAGGAGAAGCATGAGCGACAAGCCCGACGTCGACCCGCACATGGGTGAGGTGCCCGCCGACCTCGAGGTCACCGACCTCGTGGAGGGCGACGGCACCGAGGCCACCTCGGGGTCGACCGTCTCGGTCCACTACGTGGGCGTGGCCCACTCGACCGGCGAGGAGTTCGACGCCTCCTACAACCGCGGCACCCCGCTGCAGTTCCGCCTCGGCATCGGCCAGGTCATCTCCGGCTGGGACACCGGCGTGCAGGGCATGAAGGTGGGCGGTCGCCGCCGCCTCGTCATCCCGCCGCACCTCGGCTACGGCGACCGCGGCGCCGGCGGCGTGATCAAGCCGGGCGAGACCCTGATCTTCGTGGTCGACCTGCTCGAGGTCCGCTGACTCACTGCTGGGCGTCGTGCACCAGGATCGCGACCTGCACCCGGTTCTCGACGCCCAGCTTGGTGAACAACCGCCCGACGTGGGTCTTCACCGTCGGCACGCCCATGTAGAGCTCCGCCGCGATCTCGGCGTTGCTCAGCCCGCGGGCCACGCCGCCCGCCACCTCGCGCTCGCGCTCGGTGAGCACGGCCAGCGCCTCCTGCGCCTCCTGGGCCCGGTCGCGCACCCGGCCCTCCGGCTCGGACCGCGTCACCGCCGCGATCAGCTGGGCGGTCACGCTCGGCGACAGCATCGGCTGCCCGGACGCCACCGTCCGGATCGCCTCGACCAGCCGCGCCGGCGGTGTGTCCTTGAGCAGGAAGCCCGCCGCGCCCGTGCGCAGCGCCCGAAGGACCATGTCGTCGGTGTCGAACGTCGTCAGCACGATGACCTTCAGGTCCGGGTGGGCGCGCAGCAGCTCCTCGGTGGCGCTGAGCCCGTCGCGCACCGGCATCCGGATGTCCATCAGCACCACGTCGGCACCCGAGGCCGGCACGACCGTGAGCGCCTCCTCGCCGTCGCCCGCCTCGGCCACGACCCGGATCCCCGACCCGCCGCCGAGCATCATCCCCAGCGCGGCGCGCACCATCGGGTCGTCGTCGACGACCGCGAGCGAGATCTGCGCGGTGGCGTCTCCCGTGGCCGGGTGTCCCGAGGTGCCGCTCACGAGTCCCACGGTATCCATGCCCGCACGGCGTACCCGCCGGTGGGCTCCGTGCCGTGGCTGATCCGGCCGCCGGCCAGGGCGGCCCGCTCGGCGAGCCCGATCAGCCCCAGGCCGGACGCGGGCAGGGCCGGCCCGCGTGGCCGGGCGACCGGTGCCGCGTTGCGCACCGAGACGGTGAGCCCGTCGGCCGGCGCGCCCTCGAGGTCGACCGTCACGGTGGTCCCCGCGGCGTGCTTGCGCACGTTGGTGAGGGCCTCCTGCACGATCCGGTAGGCCGTGCGACCGGTCGCGGCCGGCACCTCGCCCTCGACCCGGTCGGTGAGGCGTACGCGCATCCCCCCGTCGGCCTCCTCGGCCACCAGTCCGGCGACGGCCTCGATGCCCGGCTGCGGCCGCTCCGGCACGCCGTCGGTGGGACGGGTCGGGTCGCGCAGCACGCCGAGCACCGCGCGCAGGTCGGACAGCGCGCGGTGGGCGTTCTCCTCGATCGAGCGCGCGGCCGTCGCCTGCTCCTCGGCCGAGAGGTCGGTGCGATAGCTCAGGGTGCCGGCGTTCATCGCGACCAGCGAGATCCGGTGGGCCAGCACGTCGTGCATCTCCCGCGCGATCCTGGTGCGCTCGGCGGCCTGCGCCTGGGCCACCCGGGCCTGCTGCTCGCGCTCGGCGGTGAGGGCCCGGTCGCGGTAGGACTCGACCAGCTGGCGCTGGGAGCCCATCGCGTAGCCGGTGGCGAGCAGGATGCCGTTGACCAGCACGCCGAAGACCACCGCCACCCAGAGCGGCAACGCGTCCTCGGAGATCCCCACGCGCTCCTGCACGACCCCGGACAGGATGCTCAGCGGCAGGACCAGCGCCAGCAGCCGCCACCGGCGGTGCGAGGCCAGCGACCCCACGACCCACGACGCCGGGCCGGCGCTCGAGGCGGAGACGCACCCGAAGGCCGTCAGCAGCAGGGAGATCGCCGCCGGGTGCCGGTGGCGCCAGCGCACCAGCACGAACGACAGCAGCCCCACGGCCGGGTCGCCCCACAGGAACCACGTCATCGCGGCGTCCGGGGCCCGCTCGGTCGCGCTGGCCAGCGGCGCCGCCCACACCAGCGCGCTGATCGCGAGCGCCAGCGCGTAGCGCCAGACCGACCCCCAGCGACCCACCCGGGGCGCGGGGTCCTCCGGTCGGCGCGCCATGCCCCGAGCGTAGGGCCCGGCTGGACCGTCCGACGTCCGACCCGGGTATTGCCCCGGCCACCCGGCCGATACCGAGGTCGGACCCCGACGACCCCTGCGCCCGATGCCCCGGGACCGCGCGGTCGACCACGCTGGAGCCATGATCACAGTCGAGAACCTCACCAAGCGCTACGGCGGGTTCACCGCCGTGGACGGCATCTCGTTCGAGGTGCGCCCCGGCAGCGTCGTCGGGTTCCTCGGACCCAACGGCGCCGGCAAGTCCACCGCGATGCGGATGATGACCGGGCTCACCCCGGCCACCTCCGGGCGCTCCACCATCCTGGGCCAGCCCTACCGCGAGCTGCACAACCCGGGCCGCCAGGTCGGCGTCATGCTCGACGCCTCGGCCCAGCACCCCGGCCGCACCGGCCGCGAGGTCCTGCGGGTGGCGGCCGTGTCGGTCGGCGTCGGCAAGCAGCGCGTCGACGAGGTGCTGTCCCTCGTCGGCCTGACCGACGAGGAGGCCGGTCGCCGGGTCCGCAACTACTCCCTCGGCATGCGCCAGCGTCTCGGCCTGGCCGCGGCGCTGCTCGGCGAGCCGCAGGTGCTGATCCTGGACGAGCCGGCCAACGGCCTCGACCCGCAGGGCATCCACTGGATGCGCGGGCTCCTGCGCACCTTCGCCGACGGCGGCGGCACCGTGCTGCTGTCGAGCCACCTGCTCCACGAGGTCCAGATCGTCGCCGACGACCTGGTCATGATCGGCCGCGGCCGGATCGTGGCGATGGGCTCGAAGGAGGAACTGCTGAGCAAGGGCGGCACCTCCGTCCACTCCACCGACGACGCCCGCCTCGCGGGCCTCCTCGACCAGGCCGGGGTGGCGTACACCCGGACCGGCAACGGCCTGGTGGTCGACGCCGAGGCCGCCGTGGTCGGCAAGATCGCGGCCGCCGAGCAGGTCGTGCTCCTCGAGCTGCGCTCCGGCGGCTCGGAGGGCCTCGAGGAGATGTTCCTGGGCCTCACGGCCGCCACCTCACGCGAAGGAGACGCAGCATGAGCACCGACCTCGACACCACCACCGCACCCGCCGTCGGCGGCACGTCCGCCGGCCAGCCGGCTCCGACCGCCCTCGAGGGCCGCCCGGGCGTGCCGTTCGGCCGCACGCTGCGCGCCGAGCTCCGCAAGATGGTCGACACCCGCGCCGGCTTCTGGATGATCGTCGCCATGACCGCGATCGCCGCGATCATCCTGGTCGCGGTCGTCATCTGGGGCTCGGCCGACGACTCGTCGTTCAGCGGCCTGCTCCAGCTCGCGACGCTCCCGATGGCGATGGTCCTGCCGATCCTCGGCGTGATGGCGGCGACCGCGGAGTGGTCGCAGCGCACCGGCCTGGTCACCTTCACCCTGGAGCCGCGGCGCGGCCGCGTCGTGCTGGCCAAGGCGCTCGCCAGCCTGGCCTTCGCGGCCGTCGTGCTCGCGTTCGCGTTCGTCGCCTCCGCGCTGGTCAACGTCGTCGCCGGCACCGGCGAGTGGGACCTCCCCCTCGCGGCGGCCGGGGGCATCACCCTCGCGCTGATGCTCTACGTCCTGCAGGGCGTGGCGTTCGGCCTGCTGTTCCTCAACACCCCGATCGCCATCGTGGCCGTGCTGGTGCTGCCGAGCGTCTGGAGCATCGCGACGACGCTGGTCAGCAGCCTCGAGGACGCCGGCGCCTGGCTCAACCTCGACCGCGTCACCGTCCCGCTGTTCGCCGGCGAGATGGGCGGCCAGGACTGGGCGCAGCTCGCCACCGGCGTCGCCGCCTGGGTGCTGCTGCCGCTGGCGGTCGGCACCTGGCGGGTGCTGAACCGCGAGGTGAAGTAGACCCTGTCACCAGGGGACGTCGACCTCGACCTCCCCGGTGGCGACCCGGGCCGCCAGCCCGCCGAGCGTGACCACGTCACCGGGGGCGAGCTGGCGGCCCCGCCGCGTCTCGACCTCCCCGTTGACCTGCACCGCGCCGTCGGCGATCACCGGCTTGGCCTCCGCGCCGGTCTCCACGAGGTTGGCCAGCTTGAGGAACTGCCCGAGCCGGATGGACTCGTCGCGGATCGGTACGTCGATGGGCTCGGGGGCGGAGGGGGCCATGGGATCAGTGAACCAGCAGGCTCAGCGCGTGGATCAGCACGCCCACCAGACCGCCCACGATCGTGCCGTTGATCCGGATGAACTGCAGGTCGCGCCCGACGTGCAGCTCGATGCGGCGGGCCGCCTCCTTGCCGTCCCACCGCTCGATGGTGTGGGTGATGACGGTGGTCAGCTCCGCGCCGTAGCGCCCCACGAGGAACACCGCGCTGTCGGCGGCGTACCGGTCGAGCCGCTCGCGCAGCGCGGGGTCGTCGCGCAGGCGGGCGGAGAACGCGGTGAGCTCGGCGAGCAGCCGCTGGCGCACCGCGCCGTCGCGGTCGCGGACCGAGGCGAGCAGCGCCGCGCGCATCGCCTTCCACAGCGAGATGGCCGTGGCGACCACCTGCGGGTGGTCGAGCAGCCGGTCCTTGAGCGCCTCGGCGCGCGCGCGGGTCTCGTCGTCGTGCAGCAGGTCGGTGGCGAGCTGGCCGAGCATCGAGTCGAGGGCCTCGCGGGCCCGGTGGTGCGGGTCGTCGCGGATGTCCTCGAGCCACGCGAGCGCCTGGACGTGCAGGCGCGAGGTGACCGCGTCGTTGAGCTTGGGCGGTGCCCACCACGGCGCCCGCTCCTCCAGCACGCTGGAGAAGGTGTCGGGGTTCTCCAGGAGCCACCGGTGCATCTCGTCCAGCGCGAGGTCGACCAGGCCGTGGTGCAGGTCGTCGCGCAGCACCTCCATCAGCATCGTGCCGAGCAGCGGCGAGATCGGCTCCTCGCGGAACCGCGGCACCAGGGCGTGGGTGACGAGGTCGGCGACGTGCTCGTCGCGGACCTTGCCGAGCGCGATCGCGGCGACGTCGGACGCCTCGTCGACCACCCGGCGCGCGTTCGCGGGGTCGGAGAGCCAGTCGCCGACGCGGGCCGAGATGGTGGCCGCCGCGATCCGCTCGCGGATGATCTCCTCCTGCAGGAAGTTCTCCCCCACGAACTCCTCGAGGCCCTTGCCGAGCTCGTCCTTGCGCCGCGGCACCAGCGCGGTGTGCGGGATCGGCAGCCCCAGCGGGTGCTTGAAGAGGGCCGTCACCGCGAACCAGTCGGCGATCGCGCCCACCATGGACGCCTCGGCCCCGGCGTTGACGAAGCCCCAGAAGCCGTCGCGGCCGAGCGTGGCGACGTAGACGCACGCCGCGAGCACCAGCAGCCCGACCGCGAGGGTGCGCATCTGCCGCAGGCCGCGCCGACGTGCCTCGTCGGCGCCGGGGTCCGGGGTGATGAGCGGGACGGGACCGGGGCGGCTCGCGGGAGCGGTGGTCGGGCTGGCGGTCATGCGGGCCATCCTCCCCCACGCCCCGTGACCGGCCCACGCTCGGAAGCCACCGGGCGGGACGCGTGCCAGAATGCGCCGCATGCCTCGCACCGTGATCACCTTCGGGACGTTCGACGTGTTCCACGTCGGGCACCTCCGCGTGCTCGAACGGGCCGCGGCCCTGGGCGACCGACTGGTCGTCGGCGTCTCCGCCGACGCCCTCAACGAGCGCAAGAAGGGCCGGGTCCCGGTGTTCAGCGAGAAGGAGCGGCTCGCCATCGTCGGCGCCCTCAAGGTCGTCGACGACGTCTTCGTCGAGGAGAGCCTGGAGCAGAAGCGCGACTACATCCTCCAGCACGGCGCCGACGTGCTCGTGATGGGCGACGACTGGGCCGGGAAGTTCGACGAGTTCGGCGACGTCTGCGAGGTGGTCTACCTCGAGCGGACGCCCGCGATCTCGACCACCGCGATCATCGAGCACATCGCCGATCTCTAGGCGTACCGGGGACGACCTGCTGCGTTAGGGTCTGACGCGAGATGACAACCATGAGGGGAAACATGCGCAGAACCATCACCGCCGCTGTCGCCGTCGCACTCCTGGGTGGCGCTGCGCTGTCCGCGCCTGCCGTCGCCGCGGACACCGCGAGGCGGGGCGACACGTTCTCGGTCGACCCCTCGGCGTCGCCCAGCGACGTCTCGCCCCGGACCACCTTCTCGTTCGACCCCGGCCTGACGACCGGCAGCGGGCTCACCGAGGTCCCCGAGCTGACGCCGGCCGGTGCCCTGTCCACGGCGCTGCGCGTCGTCAAGGGCAACGCCCGCGCCGGGGACCCCTCCGCGACCCTGGCCCTCCGTGACCTGTTCATGAAGCGCGACTCCCTCACGGGCGCCCAGCGGCGGCGCGCCGACGCCCTCCTCGCCCGCCCGACCGACGGCTCCAGCGGGGACCCCGGAGGCCCCTACACGGTCCCGGAGGCCCAGCCCGTCTGCAACGCACGCCTGTGCATCCACTACGTGCCGAACGGCCCGGACGCGCCGCCCTCGGTCGAGTGGGTCAACCAGACCCTCGCGGTCATGGACCAGGTGTGGACCCAGGAGGTCGACAGCCTGGGCTACCGCGCCCCGCTCACCGACGGCGCGCGAGGCGGCGGCCCCCAGTTCGACGTCTACCTCAAGAACCTCGGCTCGCAGGGCATCTACGGCTACTGCGCGCCCGAGACGCGCGTCGCGAAGCGGACGGCGTCCGCCTACTGCGCGCTCGACAACGACTTCTCGACGGCCGAGTTCCCGAGCGCCACCCCGGCGGCGAACCAGCTCGTCACGGCCGCCCACGAGTTCTTCCACGCCATCCAGTACGCCTACGACTACGCCGAGGACGTCTGGATGATGGAGTCCACCGCGACGTGGATGGAGGAGCGCATCGCGACGGACGTCAACGACAACCGCCAGTACCTCGCGACCAGCCCGCTCCTGGTGCCCACGGCTCCCCTCGACTACTTCAGCCAGTCGGCGACGTTCCAGTACGGCACGTGGATCTGGTGGGAGTACCTCTCGACCACGTACGGCAACAAGATCGTCAGGAAGGCCTGGCAGGAGGCCGGCTCCCTGAAGAAGGACGGCGGCAAGAACAGCATCCAGACCCTGCAGAAGATCCTGCGGAAGAAGGGCGGGTTCACCAAGAACTTCGCACGCTTCGCCGCGGGCAACCTGACGCCGGCCGCCAACTTCCCCGAGGGCGCCGAGTACGCGTACCCGCGCTTCGCCGGGAAGGTGCTGACCAAGAAGAAGCGGTCCAAGCGGTTCTCGACCAAGATCTTCCACCTGGCGTCCACCAGCTACGGCTACGTCCCGAAGAAGCTCAACGGCAAGAAGTGGAAGCTCGCGGTCTCGGTCAACGGCCCGGCGCGACGCACCTCGCCGGCGGCAGTGGTGGTCGTGCACCTCGCCAACGGCAAGCGCCAGGTCAAGCAGGTCAGGCTCAACCACAACGGTGACGGCCGCAAGAAGGTGAGCTTCAACAGCAAGAAGGTCGTCATGGTCACCGTGACGCTGGTCAACGCCTCGACCCGCTACCGCTGCAACAAGGGGACCACCCTGTCGTGCCGGGGCATCCCGCTCGACGACAAGATGAGGTTCTCCGTGACCGGTCGGGTCACGAAGCACTGATCACGGACTGATCGCCAGCAGGGCGTGGAGCGCGGCGACGCACTCCTCGACCAGCACGGACAACGGGACCGGGCGCTCGCCGGTCGGCACTGCCGACCAGGTGAGCGCCCGGTCCTCCGTGTAGGCCCACCACGCGCGCACGACGTCGCGCTGCCGCGCCGGCACGTCGAGCGCCGCGACCACCCGGTCGGTGCTGCCGTCGCGCACCGAGTCCATCACCTCGCCGACGCGCGGGTCGGCGACGGCGTGCCCGTGCACCAGCGCGAGGTAGAACCCGCGTCGGCGCTCGATCTGCTCCACCATCAGGCGGGTCGTCTCGACCGCCTGCTCCGCGCCGGGCAGCGCGGGGTCGGGCGCGGTGTTGCGCAGCATCCGGCGCCCGGCCGCGGCGACGCACGCGAGGTAGAAGTCGGTCTTGGTCGCGAAGTAGTGGAACAGCAGCCCGCGCGAGATGCCGGCCTCCGCGGCGACGTCGTCGAGCGACAGGTCCTGGATCGGCTTCTCCACGATCATCGCCAGCCCGATGCCGACCAGCTGTCGACGCCGGTCGTCGGCCGTCAGGCGGCGCCGGACGGGGACCTCGGGATCGGACACACTGTTGAGCATTGCTCAACAGTGTGCGAAGGTCAATCGCATGGACTTCTCGCTCTCCCCCCGCGCCGCCGACCTCCAGGCCCGCGTGCGCACGTTCGTCACCGACGAGGTCGAGCCGGTCGAGGCCGAGGTGCACGCCCGCACCACCCGGCTGCGCGAGTCCGGCGGTGACCACTGGACCCCCGACCCGGTCATCGCCGAGCTGCAGGCGAAGGCGCGCGCCCAGGGCCTGTGGAACCTCTTCCTGCCGGCCGAGCACGCCGGTCGCTACGCCGCCGACTTCGGCACCGACGGCGGCGAGGGGCTGAGCAACGTCGACTACGCGCCGGTCGCCGAGGCGATGGGTCGCTCCTTCCTCGCTCCCCTGGTCTTCAACTCCAACGCCCCCGACACGGGCAACATGGAGGTGCTGCTGCGCTACGGGACCGAGGAGCAGAAGGCGCAGTGGCTCGAGCCCCTGCTCCGCGCGGAGATCCGCAGCGCGTTCTGCATGACCGAGCCGGACGTGGCCTCCTCCGACGCCACCAACATGGCTGCGACCGCCCGCCTCGAGGGCGACGAGGTCGTCATCAACGGTCGCAAGTGGTGGTCGACCGGCGTCGGCAACCCCGACTGCAAGGTCCTGGTGTTCATGGGGCTCTCCGACCCCGACGCCGACCGGCACTCGCGGCACACGATGGTGCTGGTCCCCCGCGACGCCCCCGGCGTGACGGTCGAGCGGATGCTCACCACGATGGGCTACTACGACGAGCCGCTCGGCCACGGCGAGGTGTCCTTCGACGACGTGCGGGTGCCCGCGTCCAACATCCTGCTCGGCCCGGGCCGCGCCTTCGAGATCGCCCAGGGCCGCCTCGGCCCCGGTCGGGTGCACCACTGCATGCGCGCCATCGGGCTCGCCGAGCGCGCGCTCGAGCTCGGCTGCGCGCGCGCCGTCTCGCGCACCGCGTTCGGCAAGCCGATCGCGAACCTCGGCGGCAACCGGGAGCGGATCGCGGACGCCCGGATCGCGATCAACCGCTCCCGGCTGCTGGTGATGCACGCCGCGTGGCTGCTCGACCAGGGCATGAGCCGCGAGGCGTACTCCGCGGTGAGCGAGATCAAGGTCGAGGTCCCGAACATGGCGCTCGACGTCATCGACACCGCGATCCAGCTGCACGGCGGTGCCGGCGTCTCCGACGACTTCCCGCTCGCCAACGCATGGGTCGGCGCCCGCACGCTGCGGCTGGCCGACGGGCCCGATGAGGTGCACCGCAACGTGGTCGCCAAGATCGAGCTCGGGAAGCACGCGTGACCGGCCGCCGGGTCCTGGTCACCGGGGCGGCCTCCGGGCTCGGTGCCGCGCTGACCGCGGCGTTCCGCGAGCGCGGCGACGAGGTGCTGGCCACCGACCTTCCGTCGGTGGTTGAGGAGCGAGCGGAGCGAGCCTTGAAACCACTCCACCCCCTCGACATCACCTCCGACGCCGACTGGCAGGCCGCGGTCGCCGCCGTCCGCGAGCGCTGGGGCGGCCTGGACGTGCTGGTCAACAACGCCGGGGTCGCGGGCGGCGGACGGGTCGACGTCTGCACGCTCGAGGAGTGGCAGTGGATCACCGACATCAACCTGTTCGGCGCGGTGCGCGGGACGCGGGCGTTCGTGCCGATGCTGAAGGACCAGCGATCGGGCCACCTCGTCAACGTCGCCTCCCTCGCCGGGCTGGTGCACCCCGCCGGGATGGCCTCCTACAACGCGGTGAAGGCCGCGGTCGTCGCCTTCACCGAGACCTGCGGCCACGAGCTCGCCTCCTACGGGATCCGCGCCAGCGTGGTCTGCCCGTCCTACTTCCGGACGAACCTGATGGACTCGATGCAGGGCTCCGACGACGTCGTCGGCCAGGTCGTCGGCCAGCTGGTCGAGCGCTCGCGGGTCACCGCGGAGGAGATCGCCGCAGCGGTGCTCGCGGGGATCGACGCGGGCGAGCAGGTGATCGTCCCCGACGAGGCGGCTCGTCAGGCCTTCCGCCTCAAGTGGGCCGACCGGCACGGCTACGACGCGGTGATGCGCGACCAGGCAGCCAAGCTCGACGCCCTCGGGGGTGCGCGGTGACGGCCGTGCCGGGCGCCCGCGAGGTGCGCGAGGAGGACGCGTTCGACGTGGCACGCGTCGCGGAGTGGATCCGCACGCACGCCGACGACGCCACCGGGCTCGACGGCGAGCCCGAGGTGCGGCAGTTCACCGGCGGCGCCTCCAACCTGACCTACCTGCTGCGCTTCCCCTCCGGCCGCGACCTGATCGTGCGTCGCGCCCCGCGCGGCACCAAGGCGCGCGGCGCACACGACATGCACCGCGAGCACCTCATCCAGTCCCGCCTCGCCCCGGTCTTCGACTACGTCGCGCCGATGGTCGCCTTCTGCGACGACCCCGAGGTGATGGGCGCGGACTTCTACGCGATGGACCGCATCGAGGGCGTGATCCCCCGCAGCGAGTGGCCGGCCGACGTCCCGCTGTCGCCCGAGCAGGCCCGCGCCCTGTGCCTGCACGCCGTCGACGTGCTGGCCGAGCTGCACGGCATCGATCCGGACGCCGCCGGCCTCTCGGACCTCGGCAAGGGCCACGGCTACGTCCGCCGCCAGGTCGACGGCTGGTCGACGCGCTACCGCAACGCCCGCACCGAGGACGTACCGGACCTGGAGCAGGTGATGGCGTGGCTCGACGCCCACCAGCCCGACGACGTGGCGACCTGCGTGATCCACAACGACTACAAGCTCGACAACCTGGTCCTCGACCCCGACGACGTGACCCGCGTCGTGGGCGTCCTCGACTGGGAGATGGCCACCCTCGGCGACCCGCTGATGGACCTCGCGGGCTCGCTGGCCTACTGGGTGCAGGCCGACGACGACGAGGAGTTCCAGCTGATGCGCCGGGTCCCGACGCACCTGCCCGGGATGCTCACCCGCGACGAGCTGGTCGCGGCGTACGCCGAGCGCACCGGGCGCTCCGTCACGCCCGAGCAGTGGCGCTTCTACGAGGTCTTCGGGCTGTTCCGGATGGCGGTGATCGCCCAGCAGATCTACTACCGCTTCTTCCACGGCCAGACCACCAACGAGATGTACGCGCTGTTCGGACCCGCCGTGCAGGTGATCGGCCGGCGCCTCGACCGGCTCGTGGGGGGCACCGCGGCGTGAGCAGCATCCTGCTGGTGCGCCACGGCCAGGCGTCCTTCGGCGCGGCCGACTACGACAACCTCTCGGACACCGGGCACGAGCAGTCCCGCGTCCTCGGTCGCGCCCTGGCCGCGCGCGGCGTACGTCCCGACCTCGTGGTCACCGGACGGATGCGCCGGCACGCACAGACCGCCGACGGCGTGCTGGCCGGCGCGACGTGGGACTCGGAGGTCGACGTCGACCCCGGGTGGGACGAGTTCGACCACCTCCAGGTGCTCGCCGTCCACGATCGCCCGTCCACGGTGGACGGGGAGTCGGAGAAGGTCGCGTTCCAGCGCTGGTTCGAGGAGGCCACGCTGCGGTGGACCTCCGGCGACCACGACGACGCCTACGACGAGTCGTTCGGCGCGTTCACCTCGCGCGTCTCGACGGCGCTGGACCGGCTCGCCTCGGACCTCCCGCGCTCGGGCACCGCGGTCGTTCTCACCAGCGGCGGACCGGTGGCCTGGGCGTGCGCTTCCCTGCTCGCCGACGACGCCGTCGCCCGGACGGCCCTCTGGCTGCGGCTCAACCCGGTGTCGGTCAACACCGGCACCTCGACCGTCGTGCGCGGCCAGCGCGGGACGACCCTCGTCTCCTTCAACGCCCACGACCACCTCTCCCCCGACCTCGTCACCTACCGCTAGGACCCCGATGCCCACCACCCTCATCACCGGCGCGAGCAGCGGCCTCGGCGCGGAGATGGCTCGCCAGCTCGCCGACCGCGGCCACGACCTCGCCCTCTGCGCCCGGCGCACCGACCGGCTCGAGGAGCTCCGTGCCGAGATCCTCGCCGCGCACACTGACCGGCGGGTGGCCGTGCGGGCGCTCGACGTCACCGACCACGACGCGGTGTTCCGGGTCTTCGACGAGTTCCGCGACGAGCTCGGCGGCCTCGACCGGGTCGTGGTCAACGCCGGGCTCGGCAAGGGCCAGCCGCTCGGCACCGGCCGGTTCGACGCCAACCGGCAGACCGCAGAGACCAACGTCATCGGCGCGCTCGCCCAGACCGAGGCCGCCGCCGCGATCTTCCGGGCGCAGGGCCACGGCCACCTCGTGATGGTGTCGTCGTTCTCCGCGCTGCGCGGGATGCCGCGCAACATCACGACGTACGCCGCCACGAAGGCCGCGGTCGCCCACCTCGCCGAGGGCTTCCGCGCCGACGTGCACGGCACGGGCATCAAGGTGACCGTGCTCTACCCCGGCTACATCGAGTCCGAGATGTCCGGGACGTCGGCCCGCACGCCGCTCATGGTCTCCACCGAGAAGGGCGTGCGCGCGATGGTCGACGCGATCGAGAAGGAGAAGGCGTCTGCCGTCGTGCCGGCGTGGCCGTGGGTGCCGCTCGGGTTCATCGTGAAGCGGCTGCCGGTCGGGCTGCTGCGGAGGATGGCCTGAGGCCGTCATACTCGCCGGATGAGGTCGACCACGGGGGTGCTCGTCGCGGCGCTGGCGCTCCTCGCGGGCTGCGCGGCCGCCGGCTCCTCCGGCGGCGACGGCACCACCTCGTCGTCGCGCGGGCTGTGCGAGGCGCGGATGCAGCACGACGGGATGGACTACGTCGGCTTCCTCGGGCTGGTGCGCGACCCGGACGTCACGGGCGAGGAGGTCGACGTCGCGCTGCAGTGGTGCGACGACACCGGGCGGGGCACGACTCCGCCGGACACCCCTGCCAGCGCGGCCGTGCTGACCGACCTTCCGGCGGACCTGGCCCTGGTCGTCGACAGCACGCTCTACGTCCGGGTGGGCCGCGAGCTGCCACGCTGGACCGACCGCTGGTTCACCGAGCCGACGTGCCGACGACCCGGGACCTTCGACCTCGTGGGCGACTGGACGGGCGTCGACGGCGGCGTGCTCCCCGAGGGCGGCTACGAGCCGCCCTACCGCGCCTTCGTGCACGTCACCGACGGCCCGCAGCCGTTCCTCGGGGCGCGGATCAAGGTCCGTGTCACCGCGGCCACGGAGGTGGCGATGAGCGGCCCTGAGGTCGCCGCCGCGCTGCAGCGCGGTGACGCGGCCGTCGTCGTCGCGCGCTGCGTCAACGGCTACGTGCGGGCGCTGTCCTTCCGGCCGCGGTCCCCGCAGCCCTGACCCGGCGGGAACTCGCGTGCCCTGACGGCCCGGACGCACTACGTTCCGGGCATGGCTCCCACCGACGACGCCGTCAGCCGGGCACTGCGCCCCGTCGACCTCGAGGGCGGTGTCGTGACCCGCCCGGCGTCGGCCTGGACCCCGACGGTGCACGCGTTCCTCCGCCACCTGCACGACCAGGGGCTCACCTGCGTGCCCGAGCCGCTCGGAATCGCCGGCGACGTCGAGACGCTGCGCGAGATCGAGGGCGAGTCGGGCGGCGACGGCTGGCGGCACCAGCACTCCGAGGCCGGGCTGCGGTCGGCGGCGCGGCTGCTGCGGGCGATCCACGACGCGGCGGCCGGCTGGGAGCCCCCGGCGGGCGCGGTCTTCGGCGCACCCCACGTCGCGTCCTCGGGTGAGCCCGCAGTCTGGTGCCACGGCGACGTCGGGCCGTGGAACATGGTCTGGCGCGGCGACGAGGCCGTCGGCCTGATCGACTGGGACTTCCTGCACCGCGGCCCCCGCCTCGACGACGTGGCGTACGCCCTGCAGTGGTTCACGCCGACCCGCGACGACGAGATGGCCCTGACCTGGCACCACTTCCCCGAGGTCCCTGACCGCGCGGCGCGGATCCGCGGGTTCCTCGATGCCTACGGTGGCGGGCTGCCCGACTTCGACGTCGCGGAGACGGTGGCGACCCGGATGGAGGCGACGATGGCGCTGGAGCTGTCGCTGGCCGAGGCCGGTGTCGAGCCGCAGCGCACCTGGGTCGCCGACGGCAGCCAGGAGTGGGCGGCCGGCGAGGTCCGGTGGGTGCGCGACCACGCCCACCTCCTCCAGCCGTGAGCAGCCGCATCGTCCTCCTGGGCGACAGCCACCTGGCCCGGGTCCGGCGGGACCTCCCGGTGATCGGGCCCGACGTCCGCAATGCGGCGGTGGGCGGTGCCTCGGTCCTCGACGTCCCCGCGCAGGTGTCCGGGGCAGCCCTCACCGTCGACGACGTCGTGGTGCTGTCGGTCGGCACGAACGACGCCGCGCCTGACCGGGGCGGGCGACCGGACGAACGCCGTCATCGACGGCTACCGGGACGCCGCGGTCGCCGCGTGCCGAGGCGCGGGCGCCGCTGTCGTGCACGCCGACCGCCTCCTCACGCCCCTCGGCGCGCGGGCGTTCGTCGACGACGGGCTGCACCTCAGCGGGGCGGCGTACGACGTGGTGCTGCCGGCTGTCGCGGTGGCGGCTCGCGCGTCGGCATGAGTGTCGCCGGACGTTGACGCGTGTGCTGCCCGCTCGGGCGCACGTGTCCGAGTTGTCGACCTCCGCCCAGCAGCTCGAGGGCCAGAACTCGGACACGTGTACGACGCTGGCCCACCGGCCCGGCACGGCGGTTCTCGCCCTCGCCGACGTCAGGGCGGGGCCACCTCCACCGCACGTGTGCTGCGGGGCTGCACCCGCCCGGACCACACGACCGCCGCCGCGACGTCATGAGAAGTCTCGGTTCGAACCGCGAGAACTCATGACGTCCCGCCCCGACGGGAAGCACCGCACACGAGGATGCACCAACAGCCGCACCGGACCTCCGGTGCGGCCGTTCAGAAGGGTGCTCAGTAGTCCTCGCGCGCGTCCGGGTCGGGCCCCCGCGTGATGTGCATGGCCGCCTCCTCGGCGGAGGCGCCGGCGCCGTCGATGCCGACGTCGATGGCCAGCTCCTGCTTGTCCATGTCCTCCCCCAGCCCCTCGTCGGGCTGGACCAGGCGGCCGGTGCGGGCGTCGGCCTCGTCGAGGCCGAGCTCCTCGTCGAGGGCGTTCTCGTCCTCGTGGTCGGAGTCGTCGTCCTCCTCCGCGTAGGGGTCGACGTCCGGCTCCTCCTCCGCGAGCTTCTCGTCGAGCGACTCCCCCTGGAGCCGCTCGGCCTCGGTCGGGTAGTCGTCGTAGCCCTTGGGGGCGCGGTCCGGCGGGGAGTAGCCGCGGTCCAGCACGTCGTTGAGGTCACCGTCGTCGAGGGTGTCCTCGGGCTGCAGCTGGTCTTCGTCGTCGATCGACATGTCCAGGTAGGTCTCGCGGTCCTCACTCATGCCACGAGCATGTCCAACCCGGCAGGGCGGGACAAGGGCCGAACGGGTGTGGTCAGCCGAGCTCGCGCTCGAGGGCGTCGGTGAGCAGCGCCACCAGGGCCTCGGTCTGGATGTTGGCCGACGACGAGACCTCCTCGTCGGAGCCGTCGAGAGCCCGGGCGGCGAGGCCGGCCTTGGAGTCGATGAGCTCGGCGATCCGGGTGTCGATGGTCTGCGCGGCGATGATCCGCCAGGCCGTCACCGGGTCGCTCTGGCCGATGCGGTGCACCCGGTCGATGGCCTGGGTCTGCTCGGCGTCGGTCCAGGAGAGCTCGGAGAGCACCACGTTGGAGGCGACCTGGAGGTTGACGCCGACGCCGGCCGCGGCCAGCGAGCAGACGATGACCTGGACGCTCGGGTCGTTGACGAACGCCTCGATCGCCTTCTCGCGCGCCTTCGGCGTCTGGTCGCCGCGGATCGAGGTGTGCTTGAGGCCGCGGCGGGTGAAGGTGTCCTCCGCGATGTCCATGACGTCGACGTGGCGGGCGAAGAAGACCACCTTGCCGACGTTGCGGGCCAGCTGCGCGGCGTAGTCGGCGGCGAGGCCGGCCTTCGCGCGACCGATCCGGCGGAACATCGAGAAGACGTTCTCGCCGCCGGTGCCCTGGTCCATCTCCTCGCGCTCCCACGTCGCGACGCGGCGCACCAGCTCGTGGTCGATCCCCTCGACGACCGAGCCCGTACGACGCGTCTCCAGCGCCGCCTTGTAGCGCTGGACCAGCCGGCGGGCCAGGTCCTCCTCGGCCGCGCGGATCGAGCGGGTGTCCTCGTCGTCGAGCTCGACGGGGATGTCGGCGATCCGGCGGGCCGGGATGTCCTCCGCGACGTCGACCTTGCGGCGACGCACGATGCCCATGTCGATGACGGCCTTGCGGGCGGCGGGGTAGAACGCGTGGTCGGCCGGGGTCAGGTCGGTCTCCTCGAGGCTCTCCATCAGCCGCGCCATCGGCTTGGTCCCGTCGATCCAGCCCAGGAACTCCCAGATCGCGCGGAAGTCCTCGATGTCGTTGATCAGCGGCGTGCCGGTCAGCGCCATCAGCAGCGGGCGCGCGGTGCGCGCGCGCAGCCGCTCCGAGAGCTCGAGCACGTGGCGTGAGCGCTGCGAGGTCTTGTTCTTGATGAAGTGGGCCTCGTCGACGACCATCCCGCGGAAGCCGAACTGGCCGAGCCAGCCGACGTGCCGGTCGAGGATCTCGTAGTTGACGACGATGACGTCCGCGAACGCGTCGACCCGGTCGCCGTCGCCGTGGATCACGGTCGCGCGACGACGCGGCGTCCAGCGCTCGGTCTCGCGCGCCCAGTTGGTCTTGACGACGTTGGGGCACACGACGAGCAGGGGGTACGCGTCGGCGGCCTGCGCGGCGAGCAGCGCCTGCGCGGTCTTGCCGAGGCCGGGCTCGTCGGCGAGCAGGAACGTGCGGTGGCCCTCGGCGGCGGAGGCGATCATCGCCGCCTGGTGGGGCATCAACTCCAGCTTGCCGGGCGCGGCGAGGGTGGTGGGCTCGGGCAGGTCCATGCACGAGGACGAGCCGCCGAGCTCGAAGGAGCGGAAGAGCGGGCCGAGCAGCTCCCAGGTCGAGAGCCGGCCGTGGACGCTGCGCTTCTCACGACCGATCCCGAAGTCGGGGACCAGGAACGGGTGGGCGAGCTGGTGCTGGGCGACCGAGCGCGGCACCACGCGGCGCTCGCCGAGGCCGGGACCGGACTCGTCGTCGGGCTTGGGCTCCTCGACGACCGGCTCGATGCCGGCCTTGTGCAGCATCTCCAGGCGCAGGTCGCGCGCGCTGTCGGTGACCACCGCCTCCTCGGAGAGCAGGCCGAACAGGGACGGGTCACGGGTCGCGGTCTTGGCGAGGATCGTCGCGATCCCGTCGAGGCGCTTGAGCTCGTCGGCCTTCTGCGCGTCGGTGAGGACGGTCGACCCCTTGACGTCGCCGCGGTGCTCGCGGACCAGCAGCGCGACGACCTGGAAGCGGACCCGTTGACCCGGGGCGAGCGGACCTCGCTGCACGGCCGACTCGAGCTCGCGCACGGCGCGGGCGAGCACGGGCACGATGCCCTCGTTGTCCTTGTGGCGGGCGTGCGCAGGGGTGCGTCGTCCGCCGCGTGAGCGCTGGCGCTGGGCCAAGGTGGTCCTCCCGGACTGGGTACGCGTCGCCAGTGGGTCATGCGCAGGCGAGCCCGGGTCGGCGCTGACCTGCACACCACGGCGTGGAGGTTGGAGCGAGTGCGTCGCAGACGGGCCGGTGGATCCGGGGTGATCAGTGCGGCACGGCGCGGGACGCTGCCACCACTGTAGACCCCGCCGGTCCCGCACCGTTAACTCTTCCGCACATCGGCGCGGCCGATGTGGGACGGTGTCCCCCATGGAGGGCAGTCCCGGGACCACCACCCGCCGCGGCCGGCCGGGACACGACCAGCAGGCCGTGCTCCGCACGGCGGTCGAGCTGTTCAACCGGCAGGGCTACGACGCGACCAGCGTCGGCGACGTCGCGCGCGAGCTGGGGCTGACCAAGTCGGCGATCTACCACCACGTGCCCAGCAAGGAGCACCTGCTGCGCACCGCGATCGACGAGGCCCTCGACGCCCTCATCGGTGCCCTCGACGAGGTCGCCGCCGACGACCACCTCGATGCCGGCACCCGACTGCGCGCGGCCGTGCGACGCAGCGTCACGGTCCTCGTCGAGCACCTCCCGGCCGTCACCCTGCTGCTGCGCGTGCACGGCAACACCCCGGTCCAGAAGGACGCCCTCGCCCGGCGCCGCACCATCGACGAGCGGCTCGCCGACATGGTCCGCGCGGCCGCCGCCGACGGCGCGGTGCGCGATGACCTCGACCCCCTGCTGGTCAGCCGGCTGCTCTTCGGCACGGTCAACTCGCTGACCGAGTGGGTGCACACCGGCACGCAGGAGGTCGACGCCGAGGCGCTCGCCGACGCCGTCGTTGCGCTCGCCTTCGACGGCCTCAGCCGTCGGCCGGCGGGCCCGGCTCGCTAGGCCGTCCGAGCGAGCGGCTGCGCCCGCGGAACTCGGCGACGACCTCACCTGCCTCCGGGTCGTCGGCACGCACCGTGACGTCGTAGAGACCCGACCGCCCGCGCAGGGTCACCTCCCGGGCCTCCGCGTGCAGCGTCTGTCCGAGCCGTCCGGGCTGCACGAAGTCGACAGTGAAACCGGCGGCCACCGTGACCGGACCCCGGGAGTTGCAGGCCAGGGCGAACGCCGAGTCGGCGAGCGTGGCGATCAGCCCGCCGTGGCACAGGTCGTGCCCGTTGACCATGTCGTCGCGCACCACCATCGAGACACGGGCGCGCCCCGGGCCGAGGTCGTCCAGGCGGATCCCGAGCGCCGCGCTCGCCGCGTCGGCCGCCCACATGGCGCGGGCCGGCTCGAGCGGGTCAGGCATCGAAGTCGACCGTGACGGCGTCGCCGACGGGATAGGTCTGGCAGGTCAGCACGAACTGCTGCTCGACCTCCTCGGGCTCGAGGGCGTAGTTGCGGACCATCTCCACCTCGCCCTCGACCACCCGGGCGCGGCAGGTGCCGCAGACGCCCCCCTTGCAGGCGAACGGCAGGTCGCTGCGGACCGCCTGCGCGGAGTCGAGCACGGTCTGGTCGCGCGGCACCGCGTGCGTCGTGGAACGCCCGTCGAGGACGACCGTCACGTCGCTGGTGACGCCCTCGACGACGCGGTCCGCGTGGCGCAGCTGCGGCGGCGGCTCGTCGACGAAGAACAGCTCGAAGTGGACCTTCTCCCGCGGCACGCCGAGCTCCTCGAGCACGGCGCGGGCGTCCTGGACCAGCCCGAGCGGGCCGCAGAGCCAGACGTGGTCGACGGCCCCGAGCGGCACCTTGAGCGGCAGCAGCCGGCGCAGCCGGTCGGCGTCGAGCCGCCCCGAGAACAGCTCGACGTCGCGCGGCTCGCGCGACAGCACGTGCACGAGGTCGAAGCGCGGGCCGTGCAGGTTCTTGAGGTCGCTGAGCTCCTCGGCGAACATCACCGACGTGGTCTCGCGGTTGCCGTAGAGCAGGGTGACCGTGCTGTCCGGGTTGGCCAGGACGGACGCGGCGATGGACAGCATCGGGGTGATGCCGGACCCGGCCGCGATGCAGAGGTGGCGCCCGGGCTGGCTGGGGTCGGCCCGGAAGCTGCCCGACGGCTCGGCGACCTCCACGGTCTCCCCCGGCGCCAGGTCGTCGAGCAGCCACGTGGAGAACAGGCCGCCCGGGATCGCCCGGACCCCGATGCGCGGCGCGGCGCCAGCGGGCGCGCAGATCGAGTACGTGCGCCGGTGCTCGACGCCGTCGACCACCCGGCGCAGCGTCAGGGACTCCCCCGGCGCGAAGTCGAAGACCTCGCGCAGGTCGTCGGGGACGTCGAAACTGACGGCCGCCGAGTCGTCGGTGAGGCGCTCGACGTCGCGCACCCGCAGGGCGTGGAACGCCATGCTCAGATCTCCTTCACGTGGTCGAACGGCTCGAGGCAGGCCGTGCAGCGGTACTGCGCCTTGCACGCGGTCGACCCGAACTCCGAGACCAGCTCGGTGGCGGGCGAGTCGCACTGCGGGCACCGGACCTGGCGGGCCGTGGGCAGCAGGGTCAGCGGGATCGGCCCGTCGGTGCGCGGCGCCGGCCCGGGCGGTGAGATCCCGGCGGCGGCGAGCGCCGCGCGACCGGCTGGGGTGATCCAGTCGGTGGTCCACGCGGGGTCGAGGCTGACCCGCACCTCGACGCGGTCGAAGCCGGCCGACGACAGCTCGCGGACGAGGTCGTCGCGCATCGCGGCCATCGCCGGGCAGCCCGAGTAGGTGGGGGTGATGTCGACGACGACGTGCGCGTCACCGACGACGTCGACGTCGCGCAGCACGCCGAGGTCGACGAGGGTCAGCATCGGCAGCTCGGGGTCGGTGACCCGTCCGGCCGCCGCGCGGGCCCGCTCCGCCGTGCGGGCCACGGTCACCACAGCCCCGTCGGGTGGGCGCGGGCGACAGACTGCATCTCGGCCAGCATCCGGCCGAGCGGCTCGCCGTGCATCCCGTCGCGACCTGTACGGCCGAGCACCCCGGCGCGACGGGCGACCTGCGGTCGCTCCAGCCCGGCGGCACCGAGGACCTGGTCGAGCACGGCCTCCGCGGCGACGCTGGCGGTGGCGGGGTCGACACCGACGCCGGCCTCGGCGGCGGCCGCCTCGACCGGGTGGGTGTCGAAGAGCTCGGGCCACAGCGGCCACAGCTGGTCGAGCGCCGCGACCAGCCGGCGCCGCGACTCGTCGGTGCCTCCGGCCAGGGTGACGAACCAGCGGGCGGCGTAGTCGCGGTGGTAGGTGACCTCCTTGACGCCCTTCGCGGCCACCGCGGCGAGGACGTGGTCGCGGCTGTCGCGCAGCCGCTCGAGGAGGGCCAGGCGCCACACCGAGAAGAGCAGCACCCGCACCGTCGCCTCGGCGAAGTCGCCGTTGACGACCTCCGCGAGGCGGACGTTGCGGAGCTGGTGGGCCTCGCGGAAGAACGCGAGCGCGTCCTCGGGAGGCGTGGGCGCGCCCTCGGGGAGCGCCGGGAGCAGCGACTCGTCGGCCCGGGCGGCCCGGGCCAGCAGGAGCCGCGCCTGGCCGAGCAGGTCGAGCGCGATGTTGGACAGCGCGATGTCGTCCTCGAGGTCCGGCGCGTTGCTGGTCCACTCCGAGATCCGGTGCGACATGACCAGCGCGTCGTCGCCGAGCATGAGGGCGTACGTCGCCAGCGTCGCGGCGTCGACGCCGTCGGGGATCGTCGTGTCGACCCCGGCCAGCGGGTCCTCGAAGTCGGTGCCGAACGCCCAGTGGGCGTCGTTGACGAGCAGCCCGGCGTAGGCGCTGTCGTGCTCGTCCTCGGGCGGGGTGTCGATGTGGGAGTCCAAGGCTTCACCTGCAGGTTGTCAGGAGGGTCGGGGTCCCCGCGGCGTTGTCCTGGAGGAGCGCAGCGGGGGAAGGAGAACGTCGTGGGGTGGGCTCACATATGGGGGACGTCGGCGGCGATCTCGTAGAACGTCGGGTGGCGGTAGACCTTGTCGCCGCTCGGGGCGAACATCGGGTCCTTCTCGTCGGGGCTCGACGCGGTGATCGCGTCGGCCCGCACCACCCAGATGCTGACGCCCTCGTTGCGGCGGGTGTAGACGTCGCGGGCGTGGAGCACCGCCATCCGGTCGTCGGCGGCGTGCAGCGAGCCGACGTGGACGTGGTTGAGGCCGCGCTTGCCGCGCACGAACACCTCGTAGAGCGGCCACTCCGGCTCGGGCGCGGGGACGCCCTCCCCCGTCGGAACCCCGGCCAGCGGCACGGCGCCGTGGCCGCCCTCGGCGGACAGGTTGCTCATGCGGAGGCCTGCTTCCCGGCCTGCTTGCGGGCGTAGGCCGTCGCGGCCTCGCGCACCCAGGCGCCGTCCTCGTGGGCACGGCGGCGGTGGGCCATCCGCTGCGCGTTGCACGGACCGTTGCCCTTCACGCCCTCCATGAACTCCTCCCAGTCGGGCTGGCCGAAGTCGTGGTGGCCGCGCTCCTCGTTCCACCGCAGCTCCGGGTCGGGCAGCGTGACGCCGAGCGCCTCGGCCTGCGGGACGGACATGTCGACGAACTTCTGCCGCAGCTCGTCGTTGGTGTGCCGCTTGATGCCCCACGCCATCGACTGGGCGGTGTTGGGCGAGGCGTCGTCCGGCGGGCCGAACATCATCAGCGCGGGCCACCAGAACCGGTCGACCGACTCCTGCACCATCGCGCGCTGGGCGTCGGTGCCGCGCATCATGGTCGCGAGCAGCTCGTAGCCCTGGCGCTGGTGGAAGGACTCCTCCTTGCAGACCCGGATCATCGCGCGGCCGTAGGGACCGTAGGAGGTGCGGCACAGCGGCACCTGGTTGCAGATCGCAGCACCGTCGACGAGCCAGCCGATGGTGCCGACGTCGGCGTAGGACAGCGTCGGGTAGTTGAAGATCGAGGAGTACTTCTGCTTGCCGGCGATCAGCAGCTCGGTGAGCTCGAGCCGGGAGACGCCGAGGGTCTCGGCCGCGGAGTAGAGGTAGAGCCCGTGCCCGGCCTCGTCCTGGACCTTCGCCAGCAAGATGGCCTTGCGGCGCAGGCTGGGCGCGCGGGTGATCCAGTTGCCCTCCGGCTGCATGCCGATGATCTCGCTGTGCGCGTGCTGGGCGATCTGCCGCACGAGCGTCCTGCGGTAGCCCTCCGGCATCCAGTCGCGCGGCTCGATCCGCTCGTTGCGTGCGACGGTGGCCTCGAAGTGGGCCTGGAGGGCCTCGTCGGGAGCGGTCTCCGTGATCGTCATGCGTCCTCCGCTGGTGGGGTCCGACACCATTTACTGACCGATCGGTCTGCTATTAGTGTGTCACCAGTCACTGTGGCACGCAAAGCACCGCCTGCACACCGCCCACGACCCAGGGAGACCCCGTGACCCGTCTGCTCGAGAGCTACGCCGCCGGCCGCTGGTGGTCCTCCTCCTCGGAGGGCGATCCGCTGCTCGACGCGGCCACGGGCGAGGAGGTCGCCCGGATCTCCAGCGCCGGGCTCGACATCGGCGCGATGACCCACCACGCACGCACCGTGGGCGGGCCCGCGATCCGGTCGATGACCTTCCACGAGCGGGCGCTGCTGCTCAAGGAGCTCGCGGCCCACCTCACCGGCCTCAAGGACGAGCTCTACGAGGTGTCGCTGCGCACCGGCGCGACGCGGCGCGACTCGATGATCGATGTCGACGGCGGCTTCGCCACGTTGTTCAGCTATTCGTCCAAGAGCCGCCGCGAGCTGCCCAACGACGTCGTGGTCTGCGACGGCGACCTCGAGCAGCTCGGGCGCACCGGTGTCTTCATGGGCCAGCACGTCTACACCTCCCGCCCCGGCGTCGCGGTCCAGGTCAACGCGTTCAACTTCCCCGTCTGGGGCATGCTCGAGAAGCTCGCCCCGGCCTTCGTCGCCGGTCTGCCGTCGATCGTCAAGCCGGCCAGCCAGACGGCCTACCTCACCGAGCTCGTCGTGCGCCGGATCATCGAGTCCGGCATCCTGCCCGAGGGCTCGCTCCAGCTGCTGTCCGGCTCGGCCGGCGACCTGCTCGACCACCTCGGGGTCCAGGACTCGGTCGCCTTCACCGGCTCGGCCCACACCGCGGGCATCCTGCGCCAGCACCCGTCGGTGCTGCACGGGGGCGTGACGCTCCAGGTCGAGGCCGACTCGCTCAACTGCTCCGTCCTCGGGCCCGACGTCGCCGCCGGCGACCCGGAGTGGGACCTCTTCGTCAGGGGCGTCGTCACCGAGATGACCGCCAAGGCCGGCCAGAAGTGCACCGCGATCCGCCGGGTGATCGTGCCCGCCGCGGTGGCCGACGACCTGACCGAGGCGATCCGCGCGAGGCTCGCCACGATCACCGTCGGCGACCCCGGCGACGAGTCGGTCCGGATGGGCCCGCTGGCCTCGCTGGGCCAGCGCGAGGAGGTCCGCAAGGCCGTCGAGGCGCTCCGCTCGTCGGCCGACGTCGTGCTGGGCGACCCCACGGCGACCTCCGGCTTCCTCGGCGACGGCGAGCGTGGCGCGTTCATGGCGCCGGTCCTGCTGCGCGCCCGCGCCGGCGCGGTCGAGCCGCACGACGTCGAGCCGTTCGGACCGGTGTCGACGGTGATGTCCTACGACACCCTCGACGAGGCCGTCGACCTCGCCGCACGCGGCAAGGGTTCCCTGGCCGGCTCGGTCGTCACCCACGACCCGAGCGTCGCGCGCGCGCTCGTCCTCGGCCTCGCGCCGTGGCACGGCCGCATCCTCGTGCTCGACCGCGACGCCGCGCCGGAGTCCACCGGCCACGGCTCCCCCCTGCCGATGCTGGTGCACGGCGGTCCCGGCCGCGCCGGCGGCGGCGAGGAGCTCGGAGGTGTGCGGGGCGTGCTGCACCACATGCAGCGCTCGGCGATCCAGGGCTCCCCCGACATGCTGACCGCCGTGACCGGCCGCTGGACCCGCGGGTCGCAGCGCACGCTGACGCCCGAGCACCCCTTCCGTCACTCGCTCGCGACGCTGCGCGTCGGCGACACCGTCGCCACGGAGCCGCGGGTCATCACCCTGAAGGACATCGACCACTTCGCGGAGTTCACCGGCGACACCTTCTACGCCCACACCGATCCCGAGGCGGCCGCGCAGAACCCGCTGTTCGGCGGGATCGTCGCCCACGGCTACCTCATCGTGTCGATGGCCGCGGGCCTCTTCGTCGACCCGGCCCCGGGCCCGGTGCTGGCCAACTTCGGCGTCGACAACCTGCGGTTCCTGACCCCCGTCAAGGCTGGTGACTCGATCCGCGTCACCCTCACCGTCAAGCAGGTCACGCCGCGCTCGTCGGCCGACTACGGCGAGGTGCGCTGGGACGCGCTGGTCACCAACGGCGACGACGAGCCGGTCGCGACCTACGACGTGCTGACGCTGGTCGCCAAGCACGACGACCAGCAGGACGACCAGCAGGACGACCGGCAGGCCTGAGCGGCCGCGCTACGGTGCGAGGCATGGCGAAGAAGTCCTGGGCCGACATGACGCCCACCCAGAAGAAGATCGTCGTGGTGACCGGCCTCGCCGAGGTCGCCCTGACCACGTGGTGCGCCAAGGACCTCAAGCAGCGACCGGCCGCGATGGTCCGCGGACCCAAGCTGCTGTGGGGGCCGCTGCTCTCGGTGCAGCCCGTCGGCCCGATCGCCTACCTGCTGGTCGGTCGGCGCTGACGGCTCACCCCGCGTAGGGGACCTCGCTGGTCCACGCGTCCTCGTCGCGGGCGACCGCGTCCCAGATCGCGTCGGCGACGCGGTCCGGCGTGAACGCACCCTCGCGAGCCAGCGTGCCGCGCACCGTCACCGAGACGGCACGGATGCCCTCCGGTGCGAGCGCCTGGTCGAGGCTGTGCACGAGGTTGCGCACACCGGCCTTCTGCACGCCCAGCGAGGCCGCGCCCTCCCACGGCTCGTCGGCGGCCATGCTGCCGGTGACGCTGATCCGGGCGCCGCGCGACATGTACGGCCGCGCCGCCTGCACGACCGTGAGCAGCGCCCCGACCCCGAGCGCGACGTCCTCGAGCAGCTCGGGGACGGTGAGCTCGAGCGGGTCCTTCTCGCGGTAGGCGCTGGGGTTGAAGTGCAGCACATCGATGCGCCCGGTGTGCCCGCCGAAGCGGCGTACGGCCTCGTGCGCGGCCGCGACGTCGGTGACGTCGGTGACGGCATGGCCCACGGCGACCCCTCGCGGCTCGAGGTCGGCCACCAGGTCGTCGAGCACCGGCTGCTCGCGCCCGAGGAGCGCCACGTCGTGGCCCTCGTCGGCGAAGCGGCGCGCCACCGAGCCGCTCACTCCGGGTCCGGCACCCACGACGAGGATCACTGGTCGTCCCATGCGGTCATTCCTACCGCACTCCTGCCGGGTCGTCAGGGCTGGTGCGGGTGCTTGCCGGTGGGGTCGTCCGGGATCGCGTTGGGCCCCTGGGCCCCCTCCTCGACGTCACCGGACTCCTGCTCCGGCTGCCCGGCGACGGAGTCCCCGGAGCTGATCGGCTCGGGTGCCTCCTGGGCGAGCTCGGACACCTGGCCGTCCTGCTCGTCCGTCGGCTTCGCGTCATGGGCTGCGTCGATCATCGGTCCTCCTGGACGACGTGGTCGGTCACGCCCAGCCAACCAGCCCGCACCGTCGCGCAGCCCACCTCGGCGGGTGGTGGGCCGGTCCGCGCCGCTGGCTAGCGTCGAGACCATGACACGCTTCGGCTACACCCTGATGACCGAGCAGAGCGGGCCGCGCGAGCTGGTCGGCTACGCCGTCGCCGCGGAGGAGGCCGGGTTCGACTTCGAGGTCTCCAGCGACCACTTCTCCCCGTGGCTCACCGAGCAGGGCCACGCACCCCACGCGTGGACCATGCTCGGGGCCGTCGCCCACGCGACCTCACGCGTCGACCTGATGACCTACGTGACCTGTCCGACGCTGCGCTACCACCCGGCCGTCGTCGCACAGCAGTCGGCGACCCTGCAGCTGCTCGCCGAGGGACGCTTCACCCTGGGCCTGGGCAGCGGCGAGAACCTCAACGAGCACGTGGTCGGCGCCGGGTGGCCGGCGATCGCCGAGCGCCAGGACATGCTCGCCGAGGCGATCGAGGTGATCCGTGCGCTGCACACCGGCGAGCTCGTGAACCACCGCGGCGAGTTCTTCCAGGTCGACTCCGCCCGCATCTGGGACCTCCCCGAGCAGGGGGTCGACATCGCCCTGGCCGTCGCCGGCGACCGCGGCATCGAGCGCTTCGCTCCCCTGGCCGACCACCTGGTCGCGGTCGAGCCGGACGCCGACCTCGTCGAGTCGTGGAACGCCACCGAGGGCGCACCCCGCATCGGCTCCGGCGCCCGCGCGGTCGGTCAGATCCCGATCTGCTGGGACCCCGACCGCGACGCCGCGATCACCCGGGCCCACGAGCAGTTCCGGTGGTTCGCCGGCGGCTGGAAGGTCAACGCCGACCTGCCGACGCCCGCCGGCTTCTCGGGGGCGACCCAGTTCGTGCGGCCCGAGGACGTCGCGGAGTCCATCCCCTGCGGACCCGACCTCGACGCGATCGTCGAGGCGGTCTCGGACTTCTGGGAGGCGGGCTTCACCGACGTCGCCCTCGTGCAGGTGGGCGACGAGGGCCAGGACCGCTTCCTCGCCGAGGCAGCCGGGCCGCTGCTGGAGAAGCTGCGGTCGGCTGCCCCGTGACGCTCACCCCGCCTGCGGGACCGGCATCGGCTTCGGCTTCGGCATCAGCACCAGGCTGACGTCGCGGACCACCGGGTCGTCGAGGTCGAGGGCGGCCTGGTCCTGCAGAGCCTCGCGCAGCAGCCGGATCAGGGCCGGCACGGTGCCGGCCGACCGCGTCGCCTGCGGACGGAGGAGATGGAGGTAGAGCTCCTCGGTCTCCGGGCCGAGCCCCACCCCCAGGTCGGCCTCGTAGCGCCCGCGGGCCTCCTCGAAGGCCTGGACCGCTCGTCCGGTCTGGCCGCTGGCCGCCAGGGCCGACATGAGCTCGCGCAGTGCTCCCTCGCAGTAGGGCGACGAGCGCAGGGCGGCGCGAGCCAGGCGTACGGCCGTGGGCGGCTCCCCCTGCTCGCGCGCGACCCCGGCGGCGCGGGTCGCGGCCATCGCGACGGCGTCGTCCCACTCGCTGCGCGCACGCGTCGCCCACTCCGCGTAGGGCACGTCGACCAGCAGGCCGCGCGCCGCGAGGTCCAGCGCGTCGAGCACCGCGTCCGGGTCACCGCTCGCCAGCATCGCGAGCCCCTGGTGCAGGTCGACGGTGACGAGGTCCGGGTCGAGGAGGTAGCCGTGGGCGGAGGTCACCAGGACCGGGCCCGCCCCGATCATCGACAGGCCACGCCGCAGCAGGCTGACGTAGCCGTGCAGCGTGGCGACGTAGCCGCGGGGCGGTCGCCCCTCCCACAGCGCCTCCGCGATCTCGTCGCGCGTGCGCGGGACGCCCGGTGCCAGCGCCAAGAGCGCCAGCACGCCCACGGGCTTGCGCCCCCCGAAGTCGGGACCGCGGGCCACGAACGCTCCGTGCGACACCCCCACCGGACCGAACAGACTGATCGTGCTCATGCGTGTTCCTCCCCACCCAGCGGTCCCGACCATCGGCCCCACGCCGAGAGGACCTCACCCCGCGAAGAAGCATCGCAACCACGACCGGCCGCCGGAACCGCCATGCGAGGGTGGACCACACCCCCAACGTGGGGGTGGTCAGGCCAGGGCCGGCTGGGTCCGCACGAACGGGATCACGGCCGCCAGCCGGGTGCCTCCCCCGGGCGCGCGACCGAGGGTGAGCGACCCGCCCACGTCCTCGATCGTCTCGGCGAGCAGCCGCAGGCCCTGGCCGGACGCGAGGGCACCCTCGGCGGGCGGGACGGCGCCGTCGTCGAGGACCTCCACCTCGATCGTGTCCGCCTGCGCCCCGGGGCGGACGTCGACGAGCACCGAGCCGGCGGCCGCGTGCTTGACCACGTTGCGCAGCCCCTCACGGACGACGCGGAAGGCGAGGATCCCGCTGCCGTCGGGCACGCGTACGTCGCGGGCGTAGGACACCGTGATGTCGAGGTCCTGGTCGCGGTGCTGGCGGGCGAGGTCGACCACCGCGTCGGCGAGCCCCCGCGTCTCGAGCTGTCGGGGCGCGAGGTCGACCACGAGCGAGCGCAGCGACGCCTCGCCCCGTCGCGCGGAGCCCACGACCCGGGTGAGGACCTCGCGGGACGCGGCGTCGTCGAGCGAACGCCCCTCCAGCAGCGACATGCCCATGCTGATCGCGGCCATGTCCTGGATCACCCCGTCGTGCAGGTCCTGGGCCAGCAGCAGCCGCTGGTGGCGCCAGGACTCCACGCTGCGCCCGAGCGCCCGGGTCCGTCGCCGCTGGGCCTCGTCGACGCGGCCGGCGAGGCGGAGCGCGAGCGGCACCAGCAGCGCGAGCAGCAGGGCCACGGACCCGATCCCCAGCCCGAGCAGCCTGGGCAGCACGGCGGCGCGGTCGGCGGCGATCCGGTCGGCCGGCAGGTACGCCTCGAAGAGGAACGGCTCCCCGTCTGCTCCCACGCTGCCGACGAGGACCTCGAGCTGACCGGGCTCGGCGAACAGGTCCGCGTCGTGCGGGGCGGTCTCCTCGGGCAGGTGGGCGACCGCCCGCTGCGTGGTGAGCGCGGTCATCGCGTCCCGGGAGAGGTCGTAGGACTGCCCCGCCAGGTCGCCCCGCGACATCCACAGGATCCGGCCGTCCTCGTCCCACACCACGATGTGCGACACCCGCCCCTCCGCGATGCGAGCGCGCAGCACGTCGCCGATCCGGGCGAGGCTCTGCGGGTCGCCGCGCCGCACGCCGTCGGTCACCAGCGGCCCCGCGACCCCCCACGCGATGCCGCGGGCGCGGGACGAGGCGTCGCGCAGCGCCTCGCGCTCGGCGACCTGCTGGCTCACGACCCACGCCGCCGCCGACACGGCGAGGAGGCAGCCCACCCCGATGAGGGCACAACGAAGCGCCACCCTCCGAAACGTGGAGGACGCCGCGGCGCCCGCGGCCGCGCGTCGGCCGAGCCCGGTCACGACGCCCGCTCGAGGAGACCGAGCGACTGCGCCTTGACCACCGCCTCGAGCTGGGTGTGGGCGTCGAGCTTGTGCAGCAGCGCCTTCACGTAGCCCCGGCAGGTGGCCGTGGTGATGCCGAGCTCGCGGGCGATCCGCACGACGTCCTTGCCCTGTCCCATCAGCCGCAGCACGTCGCCCTCGCGCGGGCTGAGCGACACCTCGGCCATCGGCGGGCGCGAGAGCATCCGGAGCAGGGACGGGTCGACCACGAGCTGGTCGCGCCGGGCGTCGCGCACCGTCGCCAGCAGCACCTGGAGGTCACCGTCCTTCACCAGCAGGCCGCTGGCACCGCACTCGTGCAGGGTGGTCAGGCGCATCCCCGTCGAGTCGCCCGTGATCAAGATGGTGGCGCCGGTCCCGGTGGCCTGGACCGCCCGCGCGACCTCGACCCCCGACATCCGCTCCGCGCCGAGGTGCAGGTCGCAGAGCACGACGTCCGGCTCCAGCTCCTCGACCAGGCGGACGGCGGTGCGGCAGTCGTAGGCGACGCCCACGCACCCCAGGCCCGGCGCCGCGTCCAGCGCCAGGCGAAGCAGCTCGGCCACGGTCCGGTGGTCGTCGACCACCAGCACCCGGCGGGTCGCCGGTCCCTCTGGTCCGTCGTCCCCCGGAGTGAGCGGTCGTCGACCACCCTCCGTGAGCCCGGAGGAGGTGGTGCCCACAGGGCATTCTGGGACGGCCGCCGCGACGGCGCCCAGCGATTCACCACCGGTCCAGACCACTCCCCGCGCACGTCGCAGCGATATACGCCAACGAGGGGACGGCGCGCTCGATGGTCCCCCGGGGATCAGGGTCGGGTGCGGAAGGTGATGGTCGTCGTGGCCAGCGGGTTGCCCAGCGCGTCCCTGATCGCTCCCGCCCCGCCGGTCAGCGTGACCCGGTAGAGCGTGTTGCGGGTCAGGGACGGGACCGGGTTGACCGTGATGCGGGTCCCGGCCGTGTTGACGGTCACCGCCGAGGACACCGTCGCCCCGGACGCCACGTTGGTCAGCACGACCGTCGACGTGCTCGCCCCGACCACCCGTTCGCTGAGGTTGACGACCGTGTTGGCGCCGAGCCCCACCCCGGTGGCACCGTCCGCGGGTGTCGAGCTCACCACGACCGGCGGCGTCGCGTCGGAGGCGGTCGTGAAGGTGATCGAGGTCGTCGGCAGCAGGTTGCCCGCCGCGTCCCGGATCGCGTTCGCGCCGGTGCCGAGGAAGGTCAGCGTGTACGTCGTGCCCGCCGCCAGGTTGGCGTTCGGGTTGACGGTCACGGTGCGCGTCGCGTCGATGTAGGTCACGACCCTCCCCACGAGCGCCCCGGTCGCGGTGTTGCGCAGCTGGACCGCACTGGTCCAGCTCGGGCTGCTCACCGACCGGTCGAACACCCCGACCTGGTCGGCGGAGGCGGAGACCCCGGTAGCGCTGGCGGCGGGGGTCGTCGACACCAGCCGCGGCAGCGGGTTGGCAGGCACCACGGGACCGGACTCCGCGGACGGAGCGCTCTCGCCGACGGCGTTCACCGAGATCACGCGGAACGTGTACGTCGTGCCGTTCGTGAGGCCGCTGACCACCGCCGACCGCGCACCCCCCGTGATCTGGCCGACGGTGCGCTGGACGCTGCCGCCGACGACGACCTGGATCCGGTGCTCGGACACCGGGAACAGGCTGGTCGAGGCCGGGTCGGTCCACGACACCGTGGCGGACGCGTTGCCCGCCACCGCGGTCACCCCGGTCGGGCTGGGCGGCGTGGTGAGCTGGACCGTCCGGTCGGAGAACCGCAGCTGCTCGACGTTGCGGACCGTGTCCGTGCCGTCGTTGCGGGCTGCCGTCCGGTTGTCGGCGACCGTGATCGAGCCGTTGGCGTTCGGCACGATGGTGTAGTCGCTGCGCACGCTGCTGAACACCGCGGTGTCCACCGCCCCCGGGCTGGCCGGGACGACGATGCGACGTCCGATCCGGAGGTTGCCCGGGTCGACCAGCCCGGCGAAGACCGCCTGCTGCAGCGTCCTGCCGGCGGTCCCGGCGCCGAAGGTGCCGGTCAGTGCCTGGTGCTCCAGCAGGTCGGTGCTGCCGATCTCCGCGCTGGCGGGGTTCGACGCCGGTCCGTCCAGCACGCTGATCCGCACCTCGAGCGCCCGGTCGCCGTCGATGACGTCGTTGCCGCCGCGACCCTCGAGGGTGTCGGACCCCGCACCGCCGACGAGGATGTTGCCGTCGCCCCAGATGTCGCCCTCCAGGGGGCAGGACCCGGTGAACGCGCCGGCGCCGAGGTCCGCCCCGGTCAGCCGGGCCGGCACCCCACCTCCGCCGGGCAGGGTCACGGCCGCGACGTCGAGGTCGCTCAGCGGGGGCACGATCGCGTCGAGGCCGGGGATCCGCGCCAGGCCCGCGGCGTCGAGCGCGTCGCACCCGGTGAAGCCCCCGCCCTGGACCGCCGCGGGGAACTCGTCGTCGCCGCGGATCACGTCGTCGAGCGCGGACCCGGAGTTGGCCTCCATCTCGGCCCACCGGTCGCGGTTGACCACGACCGGGAGCGGCTGCCCGGCGAGGACCTGGTTGATCAACATGTCGTCGTCCGCCCCCACCGTGTCGTACTGGTGGGTGGCCCAGTCGAAGCCGCCGGCCCCGGCGTTCCGGTCGATCGCCGCGTTCTGCGACATGATGTCGTCGCCGCCCTCGGCGTCGTAGTCGTTCTCGCCGGGCTGGCCGACGAAGACGTCGTGGCCCGGCTGCGGCTCACCCGGGTCGTCGAAGAAGGGCGCCCCGTGGTCGCCCATCAGCAGGTCCTGGCCGTTGCCACCCTGGATCCAGTCGTTGCCACCGTCGCCGAAGACCGCGTCGGCGCCGTTGCCGGCGATGATGAAGTCGTCGCCCTCGCCGCCGAACGTCTCGTTGTCGTTGAGACCGCCGTTGACCACGTCCTGCCCGTCGCCGGCGAAGGCGAGGTCGTCGCCGGGACCTGAGTCGATGGCGTCGTCACCGGGTCCGCCGCGGTGCATGTCCGCGCCGTCGAGGTCGGTGATGATGTCGTCGCCGAGCCCGCCCAGGGCCACGTCGTCGCCGCCGTTGCCCTCGATCCGGTCGTTGCCCTCGCCGCCCCAGAAGGTGTCGTTGTCGTTGCCGCCGTTGACCCGGTCGACGCCGGGCGTGCCCTCGTAGACCGACTGACCGTTGATGCCGGACGGGTCGACGGTGTTGCGGGTCCTGTAGGCGATGGTGCCGTCGGGGTTGCGGACGAGCAGCAGGTTCTCCTTGCAGTCGGGGGTCGCCGGGTCGTCCGCGACCGTCGAGCCGCTCTGGGCGAACCCGGCCGCCGTGCCGGCGAGGTGCTCGAGCAGGAAGTGGCAGTCGGCGGTGCCGAAGGCGTCCGCCTTCAGCGCGCTGGTGCCGTCGGTGTTGCGCTGGATGATCTCGGTGAACGAGTTGCCCTCGAGCTGCGTGCGCAGGTTGAGTCCGGGCGTCCGGGCCAGGTAGTAGAGCCGGTCGTTGTCCTGCAGCTTCTCCATCTGGGTCTGGAAGACGTAGGTGAAGGTGCTGCCGAGCAGGCCGCCGAACAGGTTGGTCACCTCCGCGAGACCACCCACCCAGAGGTCCACGTCGTCGACACCCGTCGCGCTCCGGCCGGCCGCCGTGCTGGACCAGTCACCGCACCCGGCGTCGGGCTCCTGGCAGGCGGTCAGCTGGGTGCTGTCGGTGCTGAACATGAAGGACGCGGCGTCCGCGGGCGGGGTGTCCCCGGGCTGGGGGTCGACGAGTGCCCGGGCTGCCGCCCGCTTGCCGGCGAGGGTCGTCGCGGCGGTGATCGTCGGGTGCGTGCCGTAGGCGGCGACGAAGTTGACCAGCGACTCCGGGTGCTTGAGGTGGTTGCCGAAGTCGGCCCAGCTCTCGTAGGGCGCCAGCGACGGGTCGTTGGTCCGGGCGTGGAGCTCGCGCCGGACCTCGTTGAGGCGCGGCACGCCCGCGTCCCGGGCACGGGCCATGTTGAGCGCCGCGAGGTCGAGCGGCAGGCCGAGCAGGTTGCTGCGCAGCGTCCTCGTCACGAACTCGTCGATCTCGTTGCCGACCTGGTCGGCCGACCCCATCGCGATGGCGCCCGCCGCCTGCTCCGGCGTCCAGGGATGCGCCGGGTCGCCGCTGTCGAAGTACATCGGCGGGTTGAGGAAGGCGTCGAGCAGGAACTCGTCGTGGTCCACGCCGTTGTAGCGGCGCGCCACCACGTCGTCGAGCATCGAGTGACCGAAGCGGTAGACCGCGTGGGCGAACTCGGCGTCGACGGCCGGGTCAACGTCCGGGGAGTAGACGTGGAACGGGTGGATCGCCGGGACCATCTTGCGCGCGAACTCCTCGAACACGAGGTGCTGGTACTCCATCTCGTTGACGAAGCGGGCGGCCTGGAAGAGGCGGTCGCCGTAGGACCAGGCGCGAGCCCCGGCGCCGGCCCCCTCGGGCGGCGCGGTGGTCGCGAACCCGGCGAGGAGCGACTCGTTGCCGGGCTGGTGGAGGGTCGCGTCGATGTCGGCGACGAGCCGGTCGTGCTCGGAGTGGAAGACCTGATGCACGAAGCTCAGCGCGATGTTCTCGTTGACGCGGCCGTCGCCGGCGATGAAGTGCGAGGCGAGCAGCTCGTCGTCGTACTCCCCCGGCGCGACCGGGTCGGTCGAGCTGCCGGCGGTGTCGTCGGCGTCCGGGACGGCCGGCACGGCCGGCGTGCCGGGGTTGTGGTCGGCGTCGACCGGCGACGGGTCAGCGGCGTGGGCGATGTCGGTGAGGAACGGCGTCTGGAAGTGGCGGACGCTGCTCGGCGGGCGCACGCCCCTGCCGCCGTCGGCGGTCGGGTCGCCCTCGACCAGACCGGACTCAGGGCAGTCGCCGCCGTTGGGCGTGCAGACGTACTGCGGGAAGCCACCGGCCGGACCGGGGACGAACTGGCCGTAGGGATCGGTGAGCAGCGCCGGGACGTCGAGCACGTCGGTGTCGACGAGCTGGAGGCCGAGCTCGCGCGCGGCCTGCTGCTTCGTCGACGCCCACGACGCCATGCCGGTACGACCGTCGGGCGAGCCGGCGTAGGTCTCGCCGGCGCCGAGCCCGCCCAGCAGGCGACCGGTGGAGACCGGGTCGGTGTCGTCCGCTCCCTCGTCCACGCCGTCGGTGGTCGGGTCGTCGTGCAGCACGCCGTCGGGGCCGGGGTCGGTGAGCTCGTACTCGCGCAGGTAGACCTGGTGCGCGGCGTGGGAGGAGTAGGTCTGGCTCTGGTCCACCCACGGGCTGTCGGTGTTGTCGGCGTCCTGGACGTCGTCGGCCGTGCCCATCTGGCCGTCGGGCCCGGGCTGGTTCTTGGCGCGGGTGATCGCCATGAACTGCGGGCCGCTGCCGAGCTCGTCCCCGGTGCCCGCCTTGCCGTCGGGACCCAGCGTGCGCAGCGGGTCGTCGGCCGCGAGCGGGACGAAGACGGTCGCGCCGCCCTTCACCGTCTGGTCGACCCCGTGGTCGAAGAACTGCCCGAAGAAGGTGAACGTCGAGTTGTAGGGCGGGGACAGGCCCACGTCGGTCGTGACGTTCGGGATGAACAGGGTGCCACCCGCCCCCACGCAGCCGTCGGGCGTGCCGTCGGGGTCGGCCTCGCTGGGGTCGCCCCCCGGCTGGCAGGGCACCACGCCGCTGTTGCCCTGCGTGCGGACCGGGTTGCCGGCGGCCGCCACGGCGGCCGGGTTGGTGGCGGTCTGGTCGACGACCAGGTTGCTCACCAGCCGCGGCTGGGAGTCGTAGACCGACCCCGTCTTCTGGGCATAGCTGCTGGCGTCCTTGCCGGGACTCCCCGGGAAGAGCGCGCCGGCGTCGATGCCCTCGGCCTCGCGGAAGGTCGGGTCGACCAGGCGCGGGAACACCTGGTCGGCCGAGCCCCACCGGGAGCGTCCCGGGAACAGGTTGTTGCACGACCCGTCGACGGTGCGCAGGCCGTAGGACGTGAGCCGGTCGGGGATCTGGTTCGGGCCGGAGCCCACGAGGGTGCCGCAGGGGTCGGCGGCGGTGAGCGTGTTGGCGTGCCGCTCCGAGATCCGGATCTGGCGCAGGATGAAGGTCAGGTCGCCCTTGCTCACGGTGAACCCGGCCCCGACCACGCCGGCGGCGCCGGCCGGTGGTGCGGCCGGCAGCAGCGCGCCGAGTGCCGCGACCACCGACAGGACGGCCAGGCACGCGGTCCGGCGGTACGTACGGGTGTGCTGCGGCGTGCGGTCCATGGTGTGCCCCGTCGGATGGCTCGCCCCGGGCAGGCGTGCGAGGGGGTCAGGGTGCGCCGGCACTCCTTGGGCCGGCCTTGGGCCGGCCCCAAGGGGCGCCCAAGGGGTCCACCCGCACGATGCGGATGTCGCGCAGGGGACGCGCGAGCAGCGAGACGAAGGGGTGGTGGGGTCGTGGAGCTCAACCGACGCGACATGATCAAGCTCTCGGCGCTGGGGGGCGCAGCGCTCGCGCTGCCGCTCCAGCGGGCGCTGGCCGCGCCGCTGGTGCTGTCCAACCGGATCGCCGAGAGCGCGCTGCCCACGCCGTTCACGCTGCCGTTCCGGATCCCGCCGACCATCCTGCCCACCCGGTCGGACGCCACGACCGACTACTACCGCGTCGAGATGCGGCCCACGACCGTCGAGATGATCCCGGGCCTGCAGACCCCGATGTGGGGCTACAACGGCTCGGTGCCCGGCCCCACGTTCCACGTCGAGCGCGGGCGCCAGGTCGTCGTGCGCCACCTCAACAACCTGCCGACCATCCACCCGCAGCTCGGCTACACCCCGTGGACGTCGGTGCACCTGCACGGCTCCGCCTCGCTGCCGGAGTACGACGGCTACGCCAGCGACATCACCAACCCGGGCTTCTGGAAGGACTACCGGTACCCGAACTGGCAGCCCTCGCGGACCCTCTGGTACCACGACCACGGCCTGCACCACACGGCCGAGAACGTCTACATGGGCCTGGCCGGCATGTACCAGCTCCACGACAGCCTGGAGCGATCGCTGAAGATCCCGACCGGCGCCTACGACGTGCCGCTGATCGTGACCGACGCGATGTTCAACGCCGACGGGTCGCTGCTGTTCGACAACTCCGACGAGAAGGGTTTCTACGGCGACGTGATCGCCGTCAACGGGGTGCCGTGGCCGGTGATGCGGGTCGCGCGCCGCAAGTACCGCTTCCGCATCCTCAACGCCTCGGTCTCCCGCTCCTACGCGTGGTACCTCGACAACGGCGCGTCGATGTCGGTGATCGCCACCGACGCCGGGCTGGTGCCCGCCCCGCAGAAGGTCACGTCGTTCCGGCACGGGATGGCCGAGCGCTACGAGGTGGTGATCGACTTCGCCAAGTACGCCCCCGGCACCCGCTTCGCGCTGCGCAACCGCTCGCCGAAGAACAACACCACCTACACCCACACCGACAAGGTGATGATGTTCGAGGTCACCGACGACGCCTTCTCCAAGACCAGCAACGCGCTGCCCGCCCAGCTCTACCCCGCCCAGCCCACGATGGCGCTGGCGGAGAGCCAGGCGGTCCGCACCCGCACCTTCGACCTGGTGCGCACCAACAGCAAGTGGACGATCAACGGCACCACCTGGGACGACGTCGTGGCCAGCGACTTCGCGAAGGTCCTCGCCGACCCGCTGCGCGACGACGTGGAGATCTGGGAGATCCGCAACACCTCGGGCGGCTGGCACCACCCGCTGCACATCCACTTCATCGACTTCAAGGTGCTCTCCCGCAACGGCAAGCCGCCGCTGGCGCACGAGAAGGGCGCCAAGGACGTGGTGTTCGTCGGCGAGAACGAGACCGTGCGCCTGCTGATCCGCTTCGACTCGGGCGAGGGGAAGTACATGATGCACTGCCACAACCTGGTCCACGAGGACCACGACATGATGGCGCAGTTCGAGATCCGCAACCCGCTCTCGCCGGGCAACGACCCGCTCGGCGACCCGTGCCACCCGCTGCCCGAGTGGGACCTGTGACATGACCGCCGTCCTGCACCCGACCGAGCCGGATGCGGGGGTCGACGAGCTCGACCCCCGCGGCGTGGCCGTGCCGGTCGCGATGGCGTGGAGCGCGGCCGCGGGCCTGATCCACCTGCTCGTCGCGCCCGCCCACCTCGCCGAGGCGTGGTGGCTCGGGACGGCGTTCGTCGTGGTCGGCGTGGCCCAGGTCGCGCTGGCCGTGCTGCTGCGGTGGGTCCTGCCGGTGTGGCTCACCGTGCTGGCCGTGGCCGGCAACACGGTCGTCGTCGCGGCCTACGTCGCGACCCGGACCGTCGACCTCTGGTTCATGCCGGCGCACGGGCCGGGTCACGAGGTCGACCACCTGCCGGTCGCCGGCGGTCGCGGCAACGGGATCCCGATCTACCCCGGCGACCGGATCGAGGCGGTCGGCCCGCTCGACCTCACCTGCCTCGTCGCCGAGCTCGTGCTGGTCGCGATGCTGCTCGTGGTGCTGCCCGCGCGGGTGCGCTCCCGGGTCGGGACGGCGCTGGCGGCGACCGCCGTCCTCGGTGCGGCCGCCGTCGCCCTCGTGTGAGGCCTCGCGGGAGGGTCAGCGCCAGCCGAGGTCCGGCGCCACCTGGGTGAGCACCGTCTCCAGCACGTGCGCGTTGTAGTCCACGCCGAGCTGGTTGGGCACGGTGAGCAGCAGCGTGTCGGCCGCCGCCACCGCCTCGTCGTCGGCGAGCTCCTTGACCAGCACGTCGGGCTCCGCGGCGTACGTCCGGCCGAAGACGGCCCGCAGGTCGGCCTCGATCTGGCCGAACTGGTCGGTGCTCGCACCCTCGCGGCCGAAGTACATCCGGTCGAGGTCGGTGGTGATCGGCATGATCGACCGGCTCACCGAGACCCGCGGCTCGCCCGCGTGACCGGCGTCCTGCCACGCCTGCCGGAACACCTCGATCTGCTTGCGCTGCTGGACGTGGAACGGCTCGCCGGTCTCGTCCTTCTTCAGCGTCGAGCTCATCAGGTGCATCCCCTGCGCCGCGGCCCAACGGGCCGTGTCGTCCGAGGCCGCGCCCCACCAGATCCGCTCGCGGAGACCCTCGGAGTGGGGCTCCACGCGCAGCAGGCCGGGCGGGTTCGGGAACATCGGGCGCGGGTTCGGCTGGGCGAACCCCTCGCCCTTCAGCACCTGGAGGAACACCTCGGTGTGGCGACGGGCCATGTCGGCCTGGTCCTCGCCCTCGGCCGGGGCGTAGCCGAAGTAGCGCCAGCCGTCGATCACCTGCTCCGGTGATCCACGGCTGATGCCGAGCTGGAGCCGGCCGCCCGAGATCAGGTCGGCGGAGCCGGCGTCCTCGGCCATGTAGAGCGGGTTCTCGTAGCGCATGTCGATCACGCCGGTGCCGATCTCGATCCGGCTGGTGCGCGCGCCCACGGCGGCGAGCAGCGGGAACGGCGAGGCGAGCTGGCGGGCGAAGTGGTGGACGCGGAAGTACGCCCCGTCCGCGCCGAGCTCCTCGGCCGCGACCGCGAGGTCGATCGACTGCAGGAGCGTGTCGGAGGCGCTGCGCACGGCCGACTGCGGGGAGTCGGTCCAGTGGCCGAAGTTGAGGAACCCGATCTTCTTCATGACTGGTTCAACGCTCAACCACCCGCGTTGTTCCCGTGCTCGTTCCCGATCCGGGGCTCCCGCCCCGGTGCGGCCAGCGAGAGGACCGCCCGGGCGATCCCCTCGCGCTGCTCGAGGTGGTCCTCGAGGCGCTGCAGCTCCTCGGCCGCCTCGCTCTCCGGGTCGTCGCCCACGAGGTCGACCGATCCGACGAGGAAGACCTTGCCGGGACCGACGTACTCGAGGTGCAGGGTGCTCACGGTCTCGACCTCCGGGCGCTCGCGCAGCCACTCCAGCACGGTGTCGTACGCGCGCGGGTCGGCGATCTGGCCCACGAGGAACGCCATGTTGCGGCGCAGCAGGTAGATCGCGACGAAGCCGAGCAGGACGCCGACGAGGATCGAGCCGATCGCGTCCCAGACCGGCTGCCCGGTGGCCTGGTGCAGGCCGAGGCCGGCGACCGCGATCAGGATGCCGACGAGGGCCGCGGCGTCCTCGAAGAAGACCGCCCGCAGGGTCGGGTTCGAGGTGATGTCGAGGAACTTCGCCCGGCTCACCTCGGCGCGGCGAGCGCCGCGACGCACCTCACGACGGGCCTGGGCGAACGACGTGCCCTCGAGCACGAACGCCACTGCGAGCACGACGTAGGCCCAGAGGTAGTCGGCCTCCTCCTCCGCGGCGCCGAGCGACTGCACGCCGTGGATGACCGAGACCGCCGCGCCGACCGCGAAGAGGCCGAAGGCGGCGATCATCGACCATACGTAGGCCTCGCGGCCGAAGCCCAGCGGGTGGGTCCGGTCGGCGGGCTTCTCGGCACGTCGCTCGGCGATCAGCAGGAACACCTCGTTGCCGGCGTCGGCCCACGAGTGGGCCGCCTCGGCGACCATCGACGCCGACCCGGTCAGCGCGGCGACGATGCTCTTCAGGACGGCGATGGCCACGTTGGCGGCCAGCGCGATGACGACGGTCAGCACGGGAGCCAGCGTGCCGCACCCGGGGGGTCCCCGGCAGCCCCCGTCGGGGTAGTCCAGTGGCGAACGGCTGTCCCGCCGCGGTAGTCCAGTGGCGAAACGCTGTCCGGAGGCCGATGTCGCGACGGTCCGCCACTGGACTACCCCTTGACCAGCCGGCGCTCAGCGATGTGCAATATATTGCATGCCGGTACCCGCGCCTGCCCCGAGCATCCGACCCGCGCTGCTGCGCTACACCGTCCACGACCGGCTGCGCGACGCCATCGTCGACGGCACGCTCGCCCCCGGCGAGGTGCTCCGGGACACGGAGCTGGCGAGCTGGCTCGGGGTCAGCCGGACGCCCGTGCGCGAGGCGCTGCTGCGCCTCGCCGACGCCGGGCTCGTACGCACGGCTCCCGGCAGGTCCACGGTCGTCGCCGAGATCGACCCGGAGGAGGTCCGCGACGCCCAGGCCGTGGTCGCGGGCATGCACCGCCTCGCCGTCGCCGAGGCCGTCGAGCGGATGACCGGGGCCGACCTCGACCTGATGCGCGCGGCCAACGAGCGCTTCGCCGCCGCGGTCGCGGCGGGCGACACCGACGCGGCGCTGACCGCCGACGACGACTTCCACGCCGTGCCGGTCGCGGCCTGCGGCAACCGCGCCGTCGCCGCGGTGCTCGACCAGTTCAGCCCGGTCGTGCGCCGCCTCGAGCGGCTGCGGTTCGCCTCCGCGGAGGCCGTGGAGTCCGTCGGGCTGCACGACCGCCTGCTCGACGCCTGCGCCCGCGGCGACGCGACGGCGGCTGCCGAGGTGTCGTTCCGGACCTGGCAGAACCTCGCCGACCTCATCCCCGACCCCGAGACCGACCCCGAGACCGACCCCGAGACCGATCCGCAGGAGACCCCGTGATCCTCGAGCAGTTCCCCCGCCACCCGCTGACCTTCGGCCCGTCCCCCGTCCACCGGCTCGACCGGCTGACGCAGCACCTCGCCGCGAAGGGCGGCGGCGCCACGGTGTGGGCCAAGCGCGAGGACGTCAGCAGCGGCCTGGCCTTCGGCGGCAACAAGGTCCGCAAGCTGGAGTACATCGTCCCCGACGTGCTCGCCAGCGGCGCCGACACGCTCGTGTCGATCGGCGGCTACCAGTCCAACCACACCCGCCAGGTCGCGGCGGTCGCGGCGCACCTCGGGCTGAAGTGCCGCCTGGTGCAGGAGAAGTGGGTGCCGTGGGACGACCCGACCAACACCCAGGTCGGCAACCTCCTGCTCAGCCGGATGATGGGTGCCGACTCACGTCTCGACGACAGCGGCTTCGACATCGGCATCCGGGACTCGTGGAAGGACGCGATCCGCGAGGTCGAGGAGTCCGGCGGGACGCCGTACGCCATCCCGGCCGGCGCCAGCGAGCACCGCCTCGGCGGGCTGGGGTTCGCCCACTGGGCCTTCGAGGTCGCCGAGCAGGAGAAGGCGCTCGGCGTCACCTTCGACACGATCGTCGTGTGCACCGTCACCGGCTCCACGCACGCCGGCATGGTCGCGGGCTTCGCCGCCCTCGAGGACCTCACCGGCGTCCGGAGGCGGGTGCTCGGCATCGACGCCAGCGCGACGCTCGACAAGACCCGCGCCCAGGTCGAGCGGATCGCCCGGCACACCGCCGCGCTGATCGAGCTCGGCCGCGACCTGCGCGACGACGAGATCACGGTGCTCGAGGGCTGGGCCGGCGACCTCTACGGCATCCCGGTCGACTCGACGATGGAGGCGATGGCGCTCGGGGCGCAGCTCGAGGCGATGATCACCGACCCGGTCTACGAGGGGAAGTCGCTCGCCGGCCTGGTCGACCTCGTCACCAGTCGCGACATCCCGGCCGACTCCCACGTCCTCTACGCCCACCTCGGCGGCCAGCCGGCGATCAACGCCTACCACTCGCTCTGGCCCGGGCAGGGCTGAGCGGTTCCCTGGACACGTGTCCGAGAGATTCACCCCGTTCGACCGCGTCAGGGGCCACGTCTCGGACACGTGTGGCGCCGAGCGAGTTGACGCCTGGCTGCACCACGTCGTGGCATCGACCTAGGACAGCGTGGTCTCCCCTGCGCCCCGCACGTGCTGCGCTTCTGGCCCTCGAACGCGCCTGGCGAGGGCCATCTCCACCGCACGTGCGACGGTCGCGCCTGGGCAGCCCGCTCAGCCGAGCGCGAAGTCCACCGCGGCCAGCGCGTGCAGCGCGGTGGTCGCGAAGACCGGGACGTCGACGTCGTCGTGGCGCAGCAGCAGCTCGATCTCGGTGCACCCGAGGACGACGCCCTGCGCCCCGCGCTCGACGAGGGCCGCCACCACGTCGACGTACGCCGCCCGCGACTCCTCGCGCACCACCCCGTGGACGAGCTCGCCGTAGATGACGTCGTGCACCACCGTGCGCCCCGCGGCGTCGGGCACCAGCACGTCGAGCCCGTGGCCGCGCAGCCGGTCGACGAGGAAGTCCTGCTCCATCGTGAAGCGGGTGCCGAGCAGGGCGACCCGCTCGACCCCGGCGTCCTGCACCGCGCGGGCGGTCACGTCGGCGATGTGCAGCAGCGGGACGTCGACGGCCGCCTCGATCGCGTCCGCGACCTTGTGCATGGTGTTGGTGCAGAGCACGACGCACTCCGCGCCCGCCGCCTCCAGCGCCGCGGCCTCGGCGGCGAGCAGCGCGCCGGCGGCGTCCCACTCCCCCGCCGCCTGCATCGCCTCGACCTCGGCGAAGTCGACCGAGGCCATCACGACCCGCGCCGAGTGGAACCCGCCGAGGCGCTCGCGGACCGCCTCGTTGAGCAGCCGGTAGTAGAGCGCGGAGCTCTCCCAGCTCATCCCGCCGAGCAGCCCGACCCTGCGCATCGCCTGACCCATGGCGCCATTGAACACGGCCCGTCGGTCCCACCGTCTAGCGTGGCAACATGCCCAGCACCCCTCTGGTCGAGCGCGACGGGATCGTCGTCCACCCGGCGACCCATGCACGCTTCGAGGACGTCCGCACCATGGTCGGGCCGAAGAACCCGGCGTCCAGCGTGTGCTGGTGCCTGAGCCACCGGATCCCGGCGAAGGACAACCGCAAGCTGGCCGGCGCCGAGCGCGCCGCGTACGTCGAGCGGCTGACCCGCAGGCGCACCAAGCCCGGCGTGCTCGCCTACGACGGCGACGAGGTCGTCGGCTGGGCCGCGGTCGCCCCGCGGTCCGAGCTCCCCTTCGCACGGTCGACGAAGATCCCGCACGTCGACGACCTGCCGGTCTGGTCGGCCTGGTGCATCCGGGTGCGTCCCGGCCACCGCGGCCGGGGCATCTCGCACGCCCTGCTCGCCGGCGCCGTGGCCTACGCGCTCGACCGCGACGCGCCGGCCGTGGAGGGCTACCCGGTCGACAACCACGGCGAGAAGGTCGACCTCACCATGGCCTACGTCGGCACCCGCGCCCTCTTCGAGCGGGCCGGCTTCGAGCTCGCCGCCCGCACCGACGCCACGTCGGCGGGCTTCCCGCGCGTGCTCATGCGCCTCACCCCCTGACACGCCGTCCGGCCGGCTCGCGCGACGGGACCTCCCTTGGTACCTTTGTCGAGTAAGTCAGTGGATTATGGAAGGTGGGGTCATGGGGAGCAACGAGGGCGACTGTCGGGTCGTGGTGGTCGGCGCCGGAGCGGGCGGCACGCTGGTCGCGACCCACCTCGTGACTGCCCTGTCCTCCCGGTTCAAGGTCGAGCTCGTCGACCCCGCCCCCACCACCGGTCGCGGCCAGGCCTACTCCACCACCGACGAGCGCCACCTCCTCAACGTCCCCGCCTCCGGCATGAGCGCCTTCCCGCGCGACCCGGAGCACTTCCTGCGCTGGCTGCGCAACCACCACGACCCCGGCTTCCAGCCCCACGACTTCGCCCCCCGCGCCGTGTTCGGCCGCTACGTCGAGAGCCTGCTCACCACTGCGTCGGAGTTCCCCGGCAACGCCCGGCTCGTCCGCCGCCGCGCCGACGTCGTCGACGTGACCCCCGCCGGCACCGGATTCGTCGTCGAGCTCGGCGACGGCGAGCGGCTCGACGCGCGCGCCGTGGTGCTCGCGACCGGCAGCCGCCCCGGCACCCACTGGGCCCCGCCGGAGCTCGCCGGCGACCCGCGCCTGGTCGCCGACCCGTGGACGCAGGCCATCCCCGACGAGGGCGACGTGCTGATGCTCGGGTCGGGCCTCACGATGGTCGACCTCGCGATCAGCGCCGACCGTCCGGGGCGGACCGTCCACGTGGTCTCGCGCAACGACGTCGTGCCCGAGCGCCACGTCCTGCCGACCACCCCGCCGGTGCCGCCGCCGCCCGGCATCACCCGGCTGCAGGGCCTCGACGCGCTCCGCGACACCCTGGCGACGCACGTGCGCACCACGGTCGAGAGCACCGGCGACTGGCGTCCGGCGATCGACGGGCTCCGACCGGTCACGGCCCAGCTGTGGCGCGGGCTCTCCGACGCCGACAAGCGCCGCTTCCTCGCCGGCGACGCCCGCACCTGGGACGTCCACCGCCACCGCATGGCGCCGCTGACCCACGAGCGTCTCTCCGCGGTCGCCGGCGCGGGACGCCTGACCCGCCACCGCGGCACCATCGCCGCGGTGCGGCCCGAGCCCGACGCGCTCCACGTCACCCTCGACGACGGCACCGAGCTCGCGGTGGCGGCGGTGGTCAACTGCACCGGACCCGTCGGCACCATCGCCGCCGACCCGCTGCTCACCCGCCTCGCGCGCAGCGGGCTGGTCCGACCCGGCCCGGCCGGGATCGGCATCGACACCGCCGACGACGGCCGGATCGTCGGCACCCTCCCGGAGACGCGACCGTTCCTGGCCGTGGGCTCCCTGCGCCGCGGCAACCTCTGGGAGTCGACCGCGATGCCGGAGATCCGCGAGCAGGCCTACGACGTCGCGCGCGTGGTGAGCCGCTCCCTGCACGGCGAGGCGCGCCGCCGCCCCGCCGACCCCTACGGCCTGACCCTGACGACCAACCGTCGCGCGGCCAAGCGCTACAACGCCGCGCTCGGCCGGCTGCTGCGCCTGCAGGACGGCGTCGAGGAGGGCCTGACCGCAGCGGTCGCGGCCGACCCCGACTTCGTCCAGGCCCACGCGGCGCTCGCGCTGCTCGGCCACGAGTGGGGTGCCAACACCCACTGGCGCTCCTCCCTGCGCGCCGCCCACGGTGCCGCTGCCGGGCGACACCTCGACGACCGCGAGTGCAGCTTCCTCGACGCGGTCACCACCCGCCTTCGCTCCGACGAGGCCACCGGCGCCGCAGCCCTGCTCCGCCACGTGCGACTGTTCCCGCGCGACGCCCTGGCGGTCAGCGTCGCGGTGCCGACCGTCGCCTTCGGCGGGCTCACCAGCGGCACCCAGACCGCCGAGCTGGTCGAGTCGCTCGGCCGCTCCTACGGCGACGACTGGTGGTACGCCGGCCAGCTGGCGTTCGTCCGGCAGGACCAGGAGCGCTGGAGCGAGGCGGAGGACCTCGCGTCCTACGCCCTGTCGGTCGAGCCCGCCTCGGGCCACGCCGTGCACGCCCGCGCCCACGTGTTCTACGAGACCGGCGAGCACACCGCCGGGCTGGCGTGGCTCGACGAGTGGATCCGCGCCCGGGGCCCCGAGGCCAACCACCGCTCCCACTTCTCCTGGCACGCCGCGCTCCACGAGCTGATGCAGGACGACGTCGAGGCCGTGCGCCGGCGCTACGCCCGCGAGCTCGCGCCGTCCGTGGTCGGCGGCAGCCGCGTCGTCGTCGACAGCGGGTCGCTGCTGTGGCGCAGCCGGATGACCGGCTCCTGGACCGACGACCTGCCGGTCGGCGAGGTGCGGTCCGCCGCGCCGCGCGAGTGGCTGACCGCTCCCCCGACCGGGTTCGCGGCGATGCACGGCGCGGTCCTGCTGGCCGCCGACGGTGACGCCGCGGCGCTGCGCACGCTCGGCGCCACCGCGGCGGCCAGCGAGGACCCCGTCTTCCGCGACGTCGTCGCGCCGCTCTGCGACGGCCTGGTCTCGGTGGTCGAGGAGCGGTGGAACGCCGCGTGCGCCACGCTGACCGGCGTCGTCGCCACCATGGCTCCCCTGGGCGGCAGCAAGGCCCAGCGGGAGGTCGTCGAGGACACCCTGGTCCACGCCCTCGCGATGGCCGGTCGCTCCGCCGAGGCCGCCGCCCTGCTCGACGCACGGCTCTCGCGGCGCGCCTCGGCGCTCGACGCCCGCCGACGCGCGGTCGTCGCCGGCTCCGGGACGTCGGTCCGATGACGCCGCGCGACGTCCTGGTGACGGTGGCTGCGGGCACGCTCGTCGTGCTCGCCCTCGCCGACCTCTACGCCGACGCGCTCGTCGCCGCGGTGGTCTTCGCGACGGCGTGGTGGCTCCTGCGCGAGGCCTCGACCGACGACGGCGGTCGCGCCTAGCCTCGCGACATGCACCGGATCTTCACCACGAGCGTGGCCTCGGTCTACCCGCACTACGTCACGAAGGCCGAGCGCACGGGGCGCACCCAGGCCGAGGTCGACCAGGTCATCGAGTGGCTCACCGGCTTCGACGACGCGGCGCTGCGCCGACACCTCGACGCCGGGACGACGTTCGCCGACTTCTTCGAGGAGGCCACGCTCAACCCCCACGTCGACCAGATCACCGGGTCGGTCTGCGGTGTGAAGGTGCAGGAGGTCGAGGACCCGCTGATGCGGCGGATCCGGTACCTCGACAAGCTCGTCGACGAGCTCGCCAAGGGCCGGCCGATGGAGAAGGTGCTCCGCGGCTGACGCTGGTCAGCCGCCGACGAGGCGCTCGGTGACCGCTCGCAGCGGCGGCCAGGCGGTGCGCCCGCGCCGGGTCACGGCGTAGGCCCGCAGCGCCACCGACGGGTCGCGCAGCCGCAGCACGCTCACCCCGCGGCGGGTCGTGCGACCACGCGGCAGCAGGCCCACCCCGCGGCCGGCCACCACCAGCTCGTCGACCAGCTCGAGGGAGTCGATGCGGTGCACGACCCGCGGCGCGAAGCCGGCGCGCGCCGCCAGGGTGCGCAGCGCCTGCTCGTCGGCGGTGTGGCGCGAGTTGACGATCCAGTCCCGGTCGGCGAGGTCCGCGAGACCGAGCCGCCGGTCCCGGGTCGGGACTCCCACGCCCCACTCCACCTGCCAGAGCGACGAGACCACGTGGTCGTCGCGCCACTGCGCGGGCGCGAGGTCGTAGTCGTAGACCAGCGCCAGGTCGACCTCGTCGCGGGCGAGCAGGTCGAAGGACTCCAGCGGCTCGTACTCGTGGATCCGCACCTCCACGCCCGGGTGGGCCGCCCGGAGGTCCGCCACGGCGGGCAGCAGCGAGCGACGGACGGCCGAGGCGAAGCCCGCGACCCGCACCACGCCCGCCGGCTCGGAGGTGGGGTCCAGGTCGAGCCGGGCGGCCTCGACGGCAGCCAGGATCGTGACGGCGTGGTCGGCGAGGCGGCGGCCGGCCGGTGTGAGCCGCACCCGGCGTCCGTCCGGCTCGACGAGCGGCGTGCCGACCTCCCGCGCCAGCGCGGCGATCGACTGCGAGACGCTCGAGGTGGTCGTGCCGGTCACGTCGGCCACCGCGCGCATCGACCCCTCGCGCGACAGCTCCAGCAGCATCTCGAGGCGACGGACGTCCATGGCCTCATTGTGCGGTTCTGCTTGACGATGTGTCCATGATCTTCACGTGGACGCGAACGATCTGGACGGGTTCACTGAATCGCATGACCCGCCTGTCCCCCGCTCGCACGGGCGCCGCCATGGCCGTGACGTCGATGCTCTGCGTCCAGCTCGGCCTCGCCGCGTCCGTCGGCCTGATCGACGACGTCGGCTCCTCCGGCGCGGCGTGGCTGCGCCTGGCCTGGGCCGCCGTCCTGCTCGTCGCGATCGTGCGTCCGCGCCCGTCGCTCTACACCCGCGAGGCCGTCGTCGCGGCCGTGGCGCTCGGACTCGCGACCGGCGGGGTCACCCTCCTCTTCATGGCCGCGGTCGCCCGGCTGCCGCTGGGGACCGCGAGCGCGCTGGAGTTCCTCGGGCCGCTCGGGGTCGCGGTGGTGCGCAGCCGCGGGACCGGACGCCTCTGGGCGCTGCTCGCCGCGGCCGGCGTGCTGCTGCTCACCCAGCCGTGGAGCGGCCACGCCGACCCCGTCGGGGTCGCCTTCGCCCTCGGCGCCGCGTGCTGCTGGGCGGCCTACATCCTGCTCACGCAGCGGGTGGGGGACGCCGTGACCGGGCTCGGCGGGCTGGCGATCTCGATGCCCGTCGCGGCGCTCCTCGCCACCGCGGTCGCCGGCCCCTCCGTCGTCGGTCGCCTGACGCCCGAGCTGCTCCTGCTCGGCCTGGGCCTCGCCGTCCTGCTCCCCGTCGTGCCGTTCGCGCTCGAGCTGCTCGCGCTGCGCCGCCTCACCACGGCAGCCTTCGGCACGCTCATGGCCCTCGAGCCCGCCTTCGCCCTCGTGATCGGGCTGCTCGCCCTCGCCCAGGTGCCGAACGCGCTGTCGGTGGTCGGCGTCGGGCTCGTCGTGGCGGCCGGTGTCGGGGCCGAGCGCAGCGGTGCGCGGACCGGGCCGGTGCCCGACGCTCCGGCACCGCTGCCGTCGACCGCCTGACTCACGCCAGCGACAGGAAGAGCTTCTCCATCTTCTTGACGTCGAGGCTGTCGGCGTCGCCCTCGTTCTCGACCAGGCACTGCTGCAGGCCGCTCGCGACGATCGCGAAACCGGCGCGGTCGAGCGCCTTGGAGACGGCGGCGAGCTGGGTGACGACGTCCTCGCAGTCGCGCCCCTCCTCCAGCAGCCGCAGCACGCCGGCCAGCTGGCCCTGGGCGCGCTTGATCCGGTTGATGACCGGCTTCATCGTGGTCGGGTCGAGCTCCATCAGGACTCCTGGTGGTCGGGGCGGCCGGGGCCGGTGTGGGTGGCGACGGCGTGGTTCATCATGACGCCGAGGTCAAGCAGTGGCCGCGGCGGTGTCGGCGCCGGCCTCGCGCAGCGCGGCCTGGACGTCGAGGGCCCGCACTCCGGCGATGAGCTCCTCCAGCGCTGCGGCCGGCAGCGCGCCGGGCTGGGAGAACACGAGGACGCCGTCCTTGAAGGCCATCAGCGTCGGGATCGAGGAGATGTTCGCGGCGGCGGCGAGCTGCTGCTCGGCCTCCGTGTCCACCTTGCCGAAGACGATGTCGGGGTGGGCCGTCGCAGCGGCGTCGTAGACCGGCGCGAACTGGCGGCACGGTCCGCACCAGGCCGCCCAGAAGTCGACGAGCACCATCTCGTGCTCGGTCACGGTCGTCTCGAAGGTGGCAGCAGTCAGGTCGCGGGTGGTCATCGGACCTCTCCTCGTGGTCGGTGGTGGGGATGCACCATCTGGAACGAGGATACCCCCAGCGGTATTCCCAGCACCATCGACACCCGTCGGTTTGAGATACCCCCCGGGGTGTGTGTACGGTCGTCGTGACCGATACCCCGCAGGGTATCTGCGTCTCGTGGGCGGCGCTCGGCGCCGCTGCGTCCCCCGACGCGACCCACGACCTCGACCACCTCGAAGGAGGCCCCTCGTGAGCGCACGCTCCCCGCACGCCGACCTGACCGTCGTGCCCATCGACACCCCGACGCTGGGCGATCGCAGCTATCTGGTGCACGACGGCGAGGTCGCCCTCGTCGTCGACCCCCAGCGCGACATCGACCGTGTGCTGGACCTGCTCGACGCCCACGGCGTGCGCCTCACGCACGTCTTCGAGACCCACATCCACAACGACTACGTCACCGGTGGCCTCGCACTCGCGCGGCGCACCGGTGCCCAGTACCTCGTCAACGGCGAGGACGACGTCTCCTTCGACCGCTCCCCCGTGGCGGACGGCGATGTCGTCGAGGTGGGTGGACGGATGCGCGTCACCGCGCTGGCGACCCCCGGCCACACGTTCACCCACCTCTCCTACGTCCTGGCCGACGGCGCCACGGGCGAGCAGGTCGCCGTGTTCACGGGAGGCTCGCTCCTGTTCGGGTCGACCGGTCGACCCGACCTGCTGGGCGCGGAGCACACCGACGACCTGGTCCGTCACCAGCACGCGTCCGCCCACCGGCTCGCCACGCTGCTGCCCGACGACGCCGCGGTGCTGCCGACCCACGGCTTCGGCTCGTTCTGCTCCGCCACCCAGTCCGACGCCACTGCCTCCACCATCGGACGGGAGAAGGCGTCGAACCCCGTCCTCACCCAGGACGAGCAGACCTACGTCGACGAGCTGCTGGCCGGGCTCGGCGCCCACCCGGCCTACTACGCGCACATGGCTCCCGCGAACCTCGCCGGCCCGTCCGAGCCCGACCTGACACCGCCTGCCGAGGCCGACGCCGCGGAGCTGCGGCGGCGCATCGAGGCCGGCGAGTGGGTCGTCGACCTGCGCGACCGCACCGCGTTCGCCGCGGGTCACGCCCCGGGCACGCTCAACTTCGGCCTCGACGGCGGGTTCGCGACCTACCTCGGCTGGCTGATCACCTGGGGCACCCCCGTGACGCTGCTCGGCCGGAGCGCCGACGACGTCGCCGAGGCCCAGCGCGAGCTCGTGCGCATCGGCATCGACCGTCCCGCGGCCCACGCCACGGGCGGGCCCGAGGACTGGTCCGACCGCGCACTGGGCTCCTTCCCCACCGCCACCTTCGCCGACCTCGCCCAGGTGCGTCACCACCGCGAGGTCGTCGTCCTCGACGTGCGCCGCGCCGACGAGCACGACGGCGCCCACGTCGCCGGCGCGGTCAACGTCCCGGTCCACGAGCTCCCCCGGCGCCTGGCCGACGTCCCGGCCGGCGAGGTCTGGGTGCACTGCGCCGGCGGCTACCGCGCCTCCGTCGCCGCGTCGTTCCTCGCCGCGGCCGGACGCACCCTCGTCGCGGTCGACGACGCCTTCGACCAGGCCGGTCCGGCCGGGCTGCCGGTCGTCGGCCCCGACGCCTGACCCCACCCACCACCTCCTTCCCACCATCCCCACCCCCTCCACACAGAGACGAGTCATCGCATGACGTCGACGGCCACCCGCCGCCACGCCCCGCCCGCCCCCGACCCCGACCCGTACGGCATCGGCCACCGACCCGGCCCGCTGGGCCGCCTCGGCCTGTGGGTGACCGACCACCGCAGGGCCACCGCGCTGGTCTGGGTGCTCCTCGTGATCGGCCTCGGCGCCTTCGCGCCGAAGGTCGAGGCCAGCCTGTCCGGCGCCGGGTGGCAGGCCGACGGGTCCGAGTCCGTCGCCGTCCGCGAGCTCGCCACCGAGAGCTTCGGCGGCAACGCCAGCTCCGCCATCCAGGTCGTCGTGCACAGCACCGACGGCCCGGTGACCGAGGGCCGCGGCGGTGACGTCCTCGACGAGGCCACGCGCATCCTCGAGGCCGACCCCCGGATCGCCGAGGTCATCGCCCCGCAGCCCGGTGCCACGCTCAGCCGGGACGGCGAGACAGCCGTCGTCCTCGCCGGCGCCGGCGCGGACCCCAACGAGATGGTCCGGGTCGCCGACGACCTCAAGGGCGAGCTCGAGGCACTCTCGGGTGACGGCGTCGAGGTCAACCCCACCGGAGCCTCGCTCCTGTGGTCGGACTTCAACGAGGCCAACCTCGACGCGATGCTGAAGTCCGAGATGATGTCGTGGCCGGTGACCCTGGCCATCCTCGTGCTCGCGTTCGGCGCCCTGGTCGCCGCCGGCCTCCCGCTCATCCTGACGCTTGCCGGGCTGGTGGCCTCCGCCGGCTCCCTGGTGCTGATCAACGAGCTCGTCCCGGTCTCCATCTGGGCGATGAACTTCGCGATGATGTTCGCCCTCGCGCTCGGCATCGACTACGCGCTCTTCCTCGTCGTCCGGTTCCGCGCCGCCCGCATGGGTCACCACGAGACGCCGCGCCAGGCCATCGCCGAGACCATGGACACCGCCGGAAAGGCGGTCCTCCTCTCCGGCGCGACGGTGCTGGTCTCGCTGTCCGCGGTGATGCTCGTACCGTCACCGGCCTTCAGGTCGATGGCCGGCGGCATCATGCTGGCCGTCGTCTTCGTCCTCGCGGCGACCTTGACGCTGCTGCCGCTCGTGCTGTTCAGCCTCGACGGCCGGATCAACAAGGGCGCGCTGCGATGGGTCCACACCGGCGAGCACCGCTCGCCGAGGTTCGCCGCCTGGGGCGAGCGCCTCTGGCGGCGCCCCGTCGCCTTCGGGCTCGCCTCCCTCGTCGTGCTCCTCGCCCTCGCCGCTCCCGTCCTCGGCCTGCGGACCGCGATGCCGTCGATCCAGGTCCTGCCCGCGGACGCCAGCGCCCGCGTCGGCTACGACCAGGTCAAGGACGCGTTCGGCGACGGCGCGCCCGGCACGCTCCAGGTCGTCGCGGACGCCGCGGACGCCGAGACCACCGCGGCGGCCCTGGCCGACGACCCCGGCATCGCCGGGGTGATGCCGCCCCAGCCGTCGGCCGACGACTCGGGCTGGGTCCTCCTGCAGGCCGTGCCGACGTTCGACCCGTCCGACCCGGCCCTCGCCGACACGGTCGACCGGCTGCGCGCCGACCTGCCCGGCAGCGCCCTCGTGGGCGGCGCCGCGGTCGAGAACCTCGACCTCAAGGCCCAGCTCGACGACTCGACGCCGCTCGTCATCGGGGTCGTCCTCGCCCTCGGGTTCCTGCTGCTGCTGGTCGCGCTCCAGGCCCCGCTCATCTCGCTGCTCGGCACGCTCGCCAGCCTGCTGTCGACGGCCGCCGCGTTCGGGGTCGCCCGCCTGGTGTTCCAGGACGGGCACGGCTCGGACCTCCTCGGTTTCGAGCACCAGGGCTTCCTCGACGCGTGGGCGCCGGTGTTCTTCTTCGCGATGATCTTCGCCATCGCGATGGACTACACGGTGTTCCTCCTCGCCTCCGCCAAGGAGCACTTCGAGAAGTCCGGGGACGCCAGGGAGGCGATGGTCGGGTCCCTCGCCCACTCGGGGCGGGTCATCTTCGCCGCCGGTGCCGTCATGGTCGCGGTGTTCTTCACCTTCGCCCTGTCCGGGCCGCTGCCGCCCAAGGAGATGGGCATCGTGCTCGGCGTGGCCGTCCTCCTCGACGCGTTCCTCGTCCGGCTCGTCCTGCTCCCCGTGATGCTCCGCCTCACCGGACGTGCCGCCTGGTGGACTCCGCGCTGGCTGACCCGCGTGCTGCCGCGCATCACCTTCTCGCACGGCTGACGCCGGCGCGGCGCAGGTCAGGGCGTGCCGTCCCGCGGCACGCCCTGACTACGCTGGTCGGGCCACCCCGGCCCAGGAGGACACCGATGCCCGTCACCCGAGGATTCCAGCGCCGCCGCCCCGAGCCCGACCGCGGCCGCCTCCCACCCGGGCAGTACGACACGGGCTCCTCGTGGCCGGTGCTCACCGCCGAGGCGACGCCGCACCAGCCCGCCGAGGAGTGGCAGCTGGGCGTCGACGGCCTGGTCGAGGCACCCCACACCTGGACCTGGTCGGAGCTGCACGCCTTCGAGGGCTCGACCTACTTCGGCGACATCCACTGCGTGACGACGTGGTCGAAGTTCGACATGACCTTCACCGGGATCAGCGTGGACGACCTGCTCGCGGTCGCCCGGCCGACCTCGGAGGCCGCGTTCGTGATGGCCCACTCCGTCACCGGCTACACCACCAACCTGCCGCTGGCCGACGTCACCGGCGGCAAGGCGTGGATCGTGTGGAGCGTCGACGGCAAGCCGCTCCCCCGCCAGCACGGCGGTCCGGTCCGGCTGCTGGTGCCGCACCTGTACTTCTGGAAGTCCGCGAAGTGGGTCTCCCGGCTCGAGCTGATGGCCGAGGACCGGCCGGGCTTCTGGGAGCAGAACGGCTACCACGACCGCGGCGATCCGTGGCTCGAGCAGCGCTACCAGGGCGACTGACGTGGCGCCCGCACCGCTCGCCGCCTGGACCGACGGGCGGATCATCGAGCTGGACCACCCGACCCCGACGACCGTCCGGTTGCGGATGCACGTCGACGACCGCCCGCGCCACCTCCCCGGCCAGCACTACCTCATCCGGCTCCGCGCCCCCGACGACTACACCGCCCAGCGCTCGTACTCCCTCGCCTCCGACAGCGACGACCCGCTGCTGGAGTTCCTCGTCGAGCGCCAGCCCGACGGCGAGGTCTCGGAGTTCCTCGCCGACGTGGCCGAGGTCGGCGACGTGCTCGAGCTGCGCGGCCCGATCGGTCGCTGGTTCGTCTGGGACACCACCACCCCCGTCCTGTGCCTGGTCGGCGGCACCGGCGTCGTCCCCGCCGTCGCGATGGCGCGCACCGCCCGACGGCTCGGCCGCCCCGACCTGGTGCGCGTCGCTGCGGTCGGCCGCGGCCCCGACGACCTGCCGTACGCCCGCGAGCTCGAGAAGCACGGCGCCGCCTTCGCCTGGACCCGCACGGAGGCCGACGGACGGCCCGCCGGCGCCTTCACGCGCGACGAGCTCGAGCCGCTCCTCGACGGCGTCGAGCTCGCCTTCGCCTGCGGCTCGGCCCGATTCGCGTCCTACGCCGAGGAGCTGCTGCTCGCGGCGGGTGTCGACGCCGGGGCGATCCGGGTGGAGCGCTTCGGGCCGACCGGAGGCTGACCGGACAGGAAGAACGACGAAAGCCCGGACCATCTGGTCCGGGCCTTCGTACTTTGTAGCGGGGGCATTGTTTGGTCCCGCGCACCTTGGCTTGTTTGGTCTGGTCATTCACGCTCACTTCCCTGGTCGTGCACCTGGTCGGACCCCATGTGGGAGGCTCACGCTGGCGCGACTTCACACAATCGATCCGACAATGAGGGTGCCTCCCGCGTGCGCTGTCGCAATGGTCTGAGCATCGTCCCCGTTGCGAGCAACGGCTCTACCACCTCTTGCTGAGCTGATCCCATGCGTCCGGCCATCCCGTCGCCGGCCCCTCCGGCACCACCCCGGACTCCGCGAACGCCCGACCACGAGCCGTCGCGGCGATCGGGCCGGTGGTGTACGGGTCGCAGTAGGTCGCGTCCGGGTTGTCGACCTCGCAGACCAGGCGCTCTCCAGCCAGCCATCCCATCAGGTTCGCAGACTCGGCCTCGTCCATGTCGATGGCGTCAGCCACCGTCAGCGCCGTCGGCTCGCCAGTGATGGCCTGAGCAAGCAGCTCCTGCACGAACAACCGGCCAACGACGTCCCAGCCGGGCTTCTCTCTGCGGGCCACGTCAGACGGTGATGTTGTTCTGGTAGAGCACGTTCGCGGCCTGCTGTGCCTCTTGGTGGGCGTCTTCGGCCTCCTCCATCGCCGCGGCCGCCAGGCCCTCCACGGAAGACACTCGCGACGCGAGGGCCTGGAACGCCTTGGCCATCTGGTCGTGCCACTGCTGGTGACGTCCCGCGTCGTTGTCGTCCACTTGAGCTGCGCATCCCGAACAGGTCCTCACGGACATGGTGATCGTTCCCTCCGTCATGGCCGACACCTGCTGTCCCGACCGTGCGGCGAACCTAGTCACAACCACCGACACCGGCCGCGGCGTCAGCCGGACGCGCGCTGATCCTCGGCGACCACGAGTGCGGGCAGCGCGTCAACGATCTTCATCGTCTCGACGCTGACCGTGACCACCCGCGCGAGGAGGTCCAGGATGTAGCGCGGGTCGCCGACCTCTTTCGACCAGTCGTTTGGGTCGTTGACGATGCCGGACGGCTTGTCGGTCTTGACCCAGTAGCGGTCGATGACCCACTCGACGGCCGACCGCGCGCCGAGCTGGTAGCGGTACGCCTCCCCCGGGATGCCCGACAGGGTGATCCGGTCGTTGTAGTGGATGACCGTCCGGTCGTATCTCTCGCCCGCAGCCTTCTGCTCTGCCGAGGCCTTGCCGAAGGTCATCTTCTTCGCGCCCACGGCGTAGAAGTCGTAGGGGTCGCCGGCGGCCCCCACCTCGAGGCCGGCGAGCGGGTAGGGCTCCACCGACTCGTAGCCGATGTGCAGGCCGCTCAGCACCCGCCCGGCCCCGGCGTATGCCCTCGCCTGCTCGGAGGTGGCCACGAGCGGGATGCGCGGGAGCATCTTCTTCAGGTCGGCGGCGTAGCGCTCGCGGTAGTCCGGCGAGTGCAGCAGGCCGTAGACGTAGAAGAACACCTCGTCCTTGGTCCACGCGTCCCCGTACGCCGCCTGCCAGCGCCGCAGAGCCTCGTCGGTGATGTTGTCCCTACGACGGTATCCATCGACCTCATCGACGTCCGCAGCTCCAAAGTCCAGTGCGCCTTCGTCTGCTACCGGCTCCCAGGTCCAGCGCGCGAAGTACTGCCCAGCGTTGGACCCGTACAGCGCTAGGTCGACGACCCCGTTGCTGGCGAAGGTCGAGAAGGGCTTCTCTGCGCCCGGGTTGAGTGCGTAGAAGCCTCGGTTGGGGTGGGAGGGAGTCGGGTAGACCCGCCTCATCGCGCCCTGGCGGTGAATCCAGCGACGATCGGAGTAGACCCATGTCTTCTCGAACGGTCGGTACACAGCTCTGATGGTCGATCCTGGTTCGAGGTCGATCTTCTCGCCACGCTTCAGCCGAGACTCCAGCGATGACGACCACTTGATCCGCTCGGAGTCGTTGGTGCGCTCCCCTCCTAGCGCAGCTGCGTACGCGTCGACAGCGCGGGTCATGTTCCGCACGATCTCGTCCCGACTTGCGTTGTAGACCCAGGCGTCACGGTTCGTTTGCAGACCGGGACCGTAGTCCGCAAAGACTGCTACCTCCGACGCGTCTCCGGCCGGCATGAACGCGTTGAAGTCGTCAGCCCTCTGACTGACCCAGTCGCCATGCGCGTTGGGGGTCAGGACCACCCGTGCAAGGCCCTCCAAGGTCTGGGCAGCTTCGACCTTCGCGAGCTTCTCCTCGCGGGTGAGGTAGTCGCCGATGTCGGTGTAGTGCACCCGGGCCGGACCTGTGGCTCGGGGGTTCTTGACCAGCACCGTGACGGCGACGGTGGCGCGAGAGCCTCCGCCGAACACCTTGCCGCCCTCTCTGCGACTCTGCTCTCCGGCGGTGCGCTGGTTGCCGCGCAAGTTGAGGACATGGATGGCGGAGAACTCCTCAGCCAAGCTGAGCCTCATACCGTCGGCGGTGTTGGCGTCGAGCCAGCCGCCGTTGGTCACGAAGGCGATGACGCCACGATCTTGGATGCGTAGCGAGGCCCACTTGATGGCGCGGATGTAGGAGTCGTAGAGCGAGTTCTTGTTGGTCGCCGTTGAGCGGGCCGCGTAGGTGTCCCGGATGGCCGCGTCGATGGTCGGGTAAGCCTGGTTGGCGTTGTCGTCGTTCGCGGAGTCCTGCCCCACCGAGTACGGCGGGTTGCCCACGATCACGGTGATGGGTAGGGCCCGCTGGCGGGCGATGCGCTCGTTGTTCTCTGGGAAGATGTGGAGGTCGTCGCGGTCGCCGTCCTCGTAGGACTGGAAGGTGTCGGTGAGGACGAGCCCGGGGAAGGGCTCGTAGGTCGGCACGGCGTCGCCGTAGTCGTCTTGCTCCTCCCCCAGCACCGGGGCGAGCTCGCGGCGGATGTCGGCGTAGATCGTCTCGATGTTCACGGCCGCGATGTAGTAGGCCAAGAGCACCATCTCGTTGGCGTGGAGCTCGTAGGCGTACTTGCGGGCGAGGTCGTGGGGCTCGATGAGGTCGGACATCAGCAGCCGGGTGAGGAACGTGCCGGTGCCGGCGAAGCCATCGAGAACATGAACGCCGCGGTCGGTGAGGCCTTGGCCGAACTCGGCACGGAGGACCTGGTCGGCGGACTGCAGGATGAAGTCGACGATCTCGACGGGCGTGTAGACGATGCCGAGCCGGTCGACTGTGCGCGAGAAGGCGGCGGAGAAGAAGCGGTCGTAGAGCTCGACGATGACGCGCTGCTTGGCGTGGGCGTTGTCCAGGCCGTCGGCGCGTCGGCGTACGGAGTCGTAGAAGCGGTCGAGCTTCGACGTTCGGCTGCGAGGTTGTGCTCGTCGAGGGAGGCGAGCATGAGCTCCATGGTCCGGGCAACGGGGTTGTGCGCGGTGAAGTCGAAGTCGTCGAAGAGGACCTCGAAGATGGGTCGGGTGATGAGGTGCTGGGCGAGCATCTCGATGGCCTCGTCGCGGGTGATGCCCTCGTTGAGGTTGCCGCGGAGGCCGGCGAGGAACTCCTCGAACTCCTTGGCGGGGTTGGACTCGGGATCCTTCAGGAGGCCGTTGATGCGGGTGATGTGGGCTTGCGCGATGTCGGCGACGTCCTTGGCCCAGGTCTCCCAGTACTTCCGCTCGCCGACCTTCTGCACGATGCGGGCGTACATGGCGTCGCGGAAGCCGTCGAAGCCGTAGTCGAGGGCGAGCTGCTCGCTCTCGGGCTCTGCCGACTGCTCGGCACGGCCGGGACGCGGGGTGACGTCGATGATGCTGAGCCGGTCGGGCTTGCGCTTGTTGAGCTCGATCTGGTTGATCATCGCGTGAAAGCGCTCGTCGTGGGAGCGCAGGGCCTGGAGGACCTGCCACACGACCTTGTAGCGCTCGTTGTCCCGCAGTGCCTCCTCCGGCGCGACGCCGGAGGGCACAACGATCGGCAGGACGATGTAGCCGAGCTGCTTCCCCGGCGCCTTGCGCATGACCCGGCCGACGGACTGGACGACGTCGACCTGTGAGCCGCGAGGCGTCAGGAAGAGCACCGCGTCCAGCGCGGGTACGTCGACGCCCTCGGAGAGGCAGCGGGCGTTGGTGAGGACCCGGCAGGCGTCGGCGGGCGGCTCCTCCTTGAGCCAGGCGAGGTGGGTGTTGCGCTCGTGGATGCCCATGGTGCCGTCGACGTGGCGGGCCTCGACGCGCAGGTCGGCGCGGTCGTCGGTCTCGTCCTGCCGGGCGCGGTCCACCATGACCGGGAAGGAGCCGGCCGCGAGCTTCGAGGCCTTGATGTCCTTCGCGAAGGCGACAGCGCGCCGCATCGGGGCTTCATCGCCGGCGACGTCCGCAGGGCCGAAGTGCTTGCGCAGACCGTTCCAGCAGCCTATGAGCTTGGCGGCGTCGCCGAGGGCGATCTCGCCGGACTGAGCCATGGCGGACTGGAAGTGCTCGGCGACGTAGGACTCGTCCACGGAGAGGACGAGCACCTTGTAGTCGGTGAGCAGGTCGGCCTCGACGGCGTCGCCGAAGCCGAGCCGGTGCAGCTCGGGGCCGAAGATCGTCTCGTCGCTCATGTCGGCGAGGAGGGCTTCGGCGTCGGTGGCCTTCTTGCGGATGGCGTCGCCGAAGACGCGGGGTGTGGCGGTCATGTAGAGCCGTCGGTCGGCCTTGAGGTAGTCGCCGTCGTGGACCTTGACGAAGTGGGACTCGTCCTGTCCGGCGAGGGTGACGCCAGTGGTGCGGTGGGCTTCGTCGCAGATGACGAGGTCGAAGCCGGGTACGCCGAGCCGCTGCGCCTCGGCGACGACGTCGATGGACTGGTAGGTCGCGAAGACGACGGTCATCCGCGGGGACGAGTGGCGTCCGACGCCCATCCGTGCGGCGAGGGTCGCGGCGTTCGTGGTGGCAGGCTCGGTCAGGTCGACGGTGGAGAGGTCGGCGTCGTCGGAGGTCTTGCGCCCCACCCTGACATCGGAGCAGACGGCGAAGGGGCGGCCAGGTGTCGGTGACGTCGTTGCCCCACATGGCCGTTGTCGCCACCAAGCCGGCTGCGCGCGGTGGAAGTCGTAGTGCTGCGTCGCGTAGCGGTAGACCTGCTCGAGCGTCATCGTCTCCTGGAAGAACGGGTCCCAGTCGACCGGGAAGTGCATCCCACGGGCCATCGCCGCGTCGGACTCGGCGTCCAGGCGTCGATGAAGCCGGTCGATGGTGCGGTCGAACTGACGCGTCAGCCGAGGACCGTGGAAGACCAGGGCGCCTCCGACAGCACCCGCGTAGTTGATGTGATGGAAGGGTCGTGTGCCCGCGTTCAAGGTGGCGGCGAAGGTGCGGCTGAACGGGTCCGGTAGCTGTCCGAGGAGTCGCACCAGCGGAAGCAGCCGACGGACGAGCAGGTACCCGAACGCCATGTGCCACAGCATCTGACCGTTCGTCCACCGGGTCCCGTTCGTTCGTCGGCGTAGATCGTCCGGGGTGGCGCGAGAGACGAGTTGGTGCAGGTCGGTGCGCACCCGCTCCAGCTCGGCGTGGATGCTCGCCCGGTCGACCGGCTCTTGCGACACCATGAGGCAGTCTCCCGCCTGCGGAACCCCCTGAGAACAGCAACCACGCACCGTTGCCGGCGAGGGGTGTCGACTCGGCACCCAGGTGGGACAGTGGAGGTCCGGAGACAAACCCAAGCCGTCTCCAGCTCAAGCCGATGAGGAGCTCTACGTGCAGGTCGAGCTGTTGTACTTCGACGGGTGCCCGAACTGGCAGGTCGCCGACCAGCGCCTCCAGGAGGCGCTCTCTCTGGCGGGCCGGGATGACGTCACAGTGCACCGGCGGTGCGTCGAGACCCCTGAGCAGGCCGGCGAGCTGGGTTTCATCGGCTCTCCCAGCATCCGCATCAACGGACGAGACCCGTTCGTCACTGGCGGCGAACAGGTCGGACTGTCGTGCCGCATGTACCCCACGCCGGCTGGCCTGAGGGGCTCACCGGAGGTCGAGCAGCTCGTGGAGGCGTTGTCGTGAGGAAGGGTCTCCTCGTCGTGGTCGGGGCGTACGTCGCGGTAGCCGGGGGCACTCGCGTTGCGGAAGCTCTCGGAGCGAGGTGTTGCGGATGTCCGGAAGACTGCTGGTGCCGCCGTCCCGGCGTGAGCCTGTTCCGGTGGGTGTTCCCGTGGCGTCACAAGCTGTTGGAGCCTGAAACCCAAGGCGAGGTCGAGCACGCCGCCGCTGGCGGCCTGCGGTAGATCAAGCGCTGCCTGGGGTCCTGCGAACCGGTCAGACGGGTCGCGGCGCGTACATGATGACGGCGACCCCGACCAGGCACACGAGCGCTCCGACAATGTCGTAGCGGTCGGGCCGGAACCCGTCCATGACCATGCCCCACGCCAGGGAACCCGCGACGAACACGCCGCCGTACGCGGCGAGGATGCGGCCGAAGTTCGCGTCGGGCTGGAGCGTGGCGACGAACCCGTACAGGCCGAGTGCGATGACGCCGGCGCCGACCCACAGCCAGCCGCGGTGTTCGCGAACGCCCTGCCACACGAGCCAGGCGCCGCCGATTTCGGCGACGGCTGCGAGGGCGAACAGGAGCAGGGACTTCGCGACGGTCATGCGTGCAGTCTCCCAACCAGAGTGCGGCCGCGTGGCGACGGCCGCGCTGTGGTCGAGTCTGGAGCTCTGGTTCGAGCTAGTGGTCAGGCGTCGTCGGTGGTGCGCGTGGGTCCGAGCTCGACGAGCTCAGGGACGCTGGCGGTTGGGTCGGTTGGCGCGCAGGACATGCGTCGCACGCGCGCACGGCGGGTGAGCACCGCGGCGACAGTGAGCAGGCCGACGACGAAGGCGAACACGACACCGGCGAACACGAGCGTGACCGCTGTGGCGGCGAAGCCGGCCACACCGAGGAACCCGACAATGGGAGCTGCGCAGCACACGGCACAGGCGGCTGCTGCGGCGCCGACGAGGTGATGGTTGCCGGGCCGGTCGCCCGTGGCGCCGCTGTCGGCGTCGGGGGCCTCGGTCATCGGTGCGTCCTCGAGCTCGCCCGGCTGCTCGTCGCGGGTGCGTGCGCGCTGTCGGGGTGGAGGGTGATGGCCTCGAACGGGATCGGGCAGCACTGCGATGACGCGCAGGCCAGGAGGTCGTCGCAGCCGGCGTCGAGTGCGGCGGTGAGGTTGTCGCGGATGGCGGTGAGGTCGGCGATGCGTTCCTCGACTTCGACGAGCTTGGTGCGGGCGCGTTGCTGGAGTCCGGCGTCGATGCGCCTTCCGTGGCGGTGCCGGCCGAGCTCGAGCAGGTCGGAGATCTCGTCGAGGGTGAATCCGAGGCGTTGGGCGGCCTTGATGACCCTGAGCACGGTGACGGTCTCGGGTGGGTAGAGCCGGTGTCCTCCCGGGCTGCGGTCGGGGGTGGCGAGGAGGCCGCGGCGTTCGTAGTAGCGCAGCGTCTCGATGTTGAGGCCGGCGGCGGCCGCGACTTGACCGCGACGCATCCCTGCCGTGTCGGCGACCCCTCCCCCGGGCGTCTGGGCCTCGGGGGCGCTCATGATGCTGCGGCCAGCACGGCGCGGGCGCGGTCGAGGAGTCCTGTGAGGACGTTGGCGTGTGCGGGCGGCACCTCGATGTCCAGGCTCACGTGGCCGGGTTGGGGCTCGCCGACGGTGAAGGTGAAGAACGAGCAGCAGGCGGTCTCCGCTTCGGAGAGCTGGCGGGCGCGGTGCGCGAGCTCGTTGTTGCCGGTCAACACCAAGTGCGCGTACGTGTCGCTGGGCTGGTTGATCGAGAGCAGCGACGTGGTGAACAGGTCGTCGAACTCCGCGACGCGTAGCGGCCGATCGGCGGTTGGGAGGGTGCATGCCTCGACGTCGGCCCATGCCAACCCGGTGCCGGGGGCGTCGCCGCTGGTGCTCTGGTCCATGGGCCCACGGTAAGCCTGTACCCGGGTACAGGATGCAAGAGTTGGTCGAGGTCCCTTCAACGCCGGCGTCGGTTCGCTGCCAGAAGTCGGGCCTTTCGACCCTACGGACGAGACCCATCCGGCACAGCCGCGAGAGGCCCCCCGCCTGATGAAGTAGAAGCGAGGTGACAAGGCCGTCGAGCGAGGTGAGTGCGATGTGGGGCGACTACAACGAGATGCACGACGGGTACGGCTTCGGCTGGTTCGCCATGCTCGTTCTGCTGTTGGTGCTCGTTGGGTTGGCCGTGGCACTGCTCGTGGTGTTTCTGCGAAGTCCGGGACGCCCTTCTGGACGCGACTCGGCCGGCTCGTCACCCGGCGCTACTACCGGATCGTCCGAGGCAGCACTGATCCTGCGGCGGCGGTTCGCGGCGGGCGAGATCGACGAAGACGAGTTCCGGCGTCGGATGGCTGCCCTGTCCGAACCCGCCTAGGGCGTGTCTCCCAAGTCCGGGCTGGTAGGGCTGTTTTGATGCGGTCATGTCTCGCGAACGGGTCCTGACCGACGCTCAGTGGGAGCGGATCGCGCCGTTCATGCCGTCGACGGACGGCGTGAAGTCCCGGCCCTTCCGCGACCACCGCCAGGTCGTCGAGGGCGTGATCTACCGCTTCCGCACCGGCATCGCATGGCGCGATCTCCCGTCATCCTTCGGGCCATGGCAAACGGTGTGGAAGCGCCACCACCGCTTCTCCACCGACGGCACATGGGACAAGATCCACGCCCGCCTCCTCGCCGAGGCAGACGCCGCAGGCGACATCGACTGGATGGTCAGCGTGGACTCCACCATCAACCGCGCCCACCAGCACGCCACCACCCTGCGCCGCGTCGAGGAGCCCGCCGGCCGCCGCGCCAAGCACGACACAGGGGGCTGATTCGAACTACAAGAATCCGCGGGAAGAACCACCCGATCACGCCCTGGGCCGTTCTCGCGGAGGCTTGTCGACGAAGATCCATCAACTCGTCGACGGCCGCGGACGACCACTCGTGGTCAACCTGACGCCCGGCCAAGCCGGCGACTCGCCAATGCTGAAACCGATGCTGGCACAGCTCGCGATCAAGCGCCTCGGACCAGGCCGTCCCCGGACCCGCCCCGATGCACTGCTGGGCGACAAGGCGTACTCCTCCCGCGCGATCCGGACCGAGCTCCGCACCCGCGGGATCAAAGCCGTGATCCCGCAGCCCTCCGATCAGATCCGGCACCGCAAGAACCGCGGATCCGCGGGCGGCAGGCCTCCAGGCTTCGACGCCAAGACCTACAAGGGACGCAACGTCATCGAACGGTCCTTCAACGACCACAAGCAATGGCGCGGGATCGCCACCCGCTACGACAAGCTCGCAACCGTCTACCGAGGAGCGGTCGTCCTACGAGCCATCACCATCTGGCTCGCGACTTAAGAGACACGCCCTAGATGCTGACGAATCGCGCTAGACGCCGGCTCAGACACGTTGGGTGGAAGTTGAGCGCGACAGTCACCGGTCGACTTCATGTCAGGCGTGGTCGCTGGCTGGCGATCTCAAACACGTCGAGGTTTGCTGTCTGCTGATTGCCTGCGTCAACGGCGGGCGCACAGCAGTCGTCGCTGCAGCCCTCGTCGGAGCTGCACCCGCACGCGGCGTCCTCCTGGTCGCTGCCGTGGCGGGTGGAGCCGATGGCGCCGCAGCAGCCTTCGCCGCGCAATGCTTCGCGGCCTTCCTTGACCGCGACCGCGGCGATGACGAGACCGGCGATGGGGTCGGCCCACGACCACCCGAGCGTCGCGTTCAGTAGCAGCCCGACGAGGAGCACGGCCGAGAGGTAGGTGCACAGCAGCGTCTGGGTGGAGTCCGCGACGACCGCGTTCGAGCCGAGGGCCTTGCCGGTGCGGCGTTGCGCCCACGACAGGAACGGCATGATGGCCAGCGACGCGATGGCCAGCCCGATGCCGACCGGGGAGTCGTCGGGGTTGTGGTCGCCGAGCAGTGCCCGCACGGACTCGAAGGTCACGTACGCGGCGAGCGCGAAGAACGAGAACGCCATCAGGCGAAGCGCCTGGCGTTCGCGGCTCTCGGGCATGCGGTGGCGGAACTGCCACAGGATGATCAGGCCGCTGGAGACTTCAACGATGGAGTCGAGGCCGAACCCGACGAGCGCGACGGAGCCCGCGACGATGCCGGCGGTGATGGCGATGATGGCCTCGACGACGTTGTAGGTCACCGACGCCGCGGCCAGGAGCTGCGCGCGGCGCCCGAGCCGTGCTCGGTCGTCGCCGGTCAGCACGGGGTGGGTGTGCTTGGGCTGCGTCGAGGTGTGGCCGTGGGTCGTCATGCGGTCTCCTCAGCCGAGGGAACGGTCGGGTGCAGCGTTAGAGCGCCGTAGTTGTCGCACAGCGCGACGGCCTCACCCGTGGCGTCGAGCAGCTCGTCGGCGCTGGCGAAGAGCCGGTGCAGCAGCTCGGGGTGGGTGAGCGAGTACACCGACGCACGGCCCTGCGCGCGGGAGGTGACCAGGCCGCAGTCCTTGAGGCAGGCCAGGTGCTTCGAGCACGAGCTCTGCGGGAGGCCCAGGTGGTTGACGAGGTCGACGACGCGTTGTTCGCCCTCACTGAGGCGCTGCAGGATGGCGAGGCGGGTGGGGTCGGAGAACCCGTGGAACAGGCACGCGGCGACGGTGAAGCCAGCGTGCGTGCGTGGCGAGCTCGTGGTCTCAGTCATCACAAAACGTGATGTTAGCCCGGATCATGTTGGTGATGGTGATGGGGGCTGGTGCAGCGTCATGGAGGCACGCTGCGGTTTGGTCCGTGAAGTCGTCAGATCGGGGCTGCTGCTCGAGGGCGAAGGCCGCGCTGACGCTGGCGGCGAGCAGGTCGGACGAGCCGGCCCAGCAGGCCGGCAACGAGACCGGCAAGCACCGCGAGCCAGCCGAGCGCGATGAGCAGCGAGCCGGTCTCGTCGAAGCTGCTAGTGAGGGCGGCGTCGTAGAGGACTCGGCTGGCTCCGTACCCCGGCAGGAGGTGCGCCAGGGTGGAGAGCTCGGGGTTGAGCATGGGGCTCTGCTCGATGGCGAGGTCGAGGAACGGGAGGAGGAACGCGACGAGGACGCCGCCGACGCGGCCGAAGAGCCAGCCGACCAGGACGCCGACGAGGGCATAGGTGAGGGCGATGAGGAGGTTGGCGAGCACGTACGGGGCCCACTGGCTGGGCTCGAAGAACAGCGCGGTGACCGCGAGCGAGGCGGCGGTGACGACGACGGCCAGCACGGCCACGACGAGGAGCCGGGACGTGAGCAGGCTGACCGGGTGGAACCCCGCGAGGGCGAGCCGGCGGTCCGCGGCGCGTGCACCGAGCGCGGTGAACATCCTCACGACGGCAGCCAGCGCTCCGACCGAGATGGGCGCCATCAGACCCGGGTGCGTGTCCGGGAACCAGAACGTCGCGGCGACGTTCCGGCCGGCTTCGCGGACCATCATCATCTCGTAGCCCTCGGGCGTGGTGAAGGCGGACAGGGCGACGAACAGGCCCGGGACAGCGACCAGGAGCGCCCACAGCACCCGGTTGCGGCCGACCTCCCTCAGTCCCATCCGGGTGCCCACGGCCAGCTGGCCGCGGGCCGAGCCCGAGCTGGTGCGGGCGTGGGTCCGCGCGGTGCGACTGGTGGTCGCGACGACCGTCCAGCTGACTGCGACCGCGACGACCGTCCAGATGAGCGCCCAGCCCAGGTCGCCCGGCCCGCCCGCGTGACCGGACGGCTCGTCCATCATCCACAGGCTCAGGTAGTGGGTCGGGAAGACCTTGGACACGAGGGTGTCGGCGGGCCGGAACGCGGGCCCGAAGACGACGTCGACGAGCCAGACGAACAGGACGAGCACCGTGCCGTTGACCGGGTTGGCCACCAGGGCGCCGATGAGGGCGCCGAGGGCCAGGTAGATGACCGCGAACATCACGGTGGCCGCGGCGACTCGGGCGGGGTGGTCGAGGCCACCGACGCGGACCACGAGCGTCAGGTAGGACGCGGTGGCGGCCACCACCGCGAGCGCGGCTCCGGTCGTCATGCGTGCCAGGACCAGGCGTGCCGCGGGTAGTCCCGCCAGGACGAGGCGCTGGTCGGCGGCGCGGGCGGAGCGGACCTGGAAGTACATCGCGACCGCGGCAACGAACCCGGCCGTCCAGCCGGCCGTGGTCGTCTCGGCCTGAGGTCCACCCTGGCCGCCGAGGAGCTCACCGGCGTCGGTGATGACACCGCCCACGATGGCGACGAACACGACCGGGACGACGACGAGCAGGCCGAGGGTGACGCGGTTGCGGGCTGCCTCGACGATGAAGCGGCGCACCAGCAGCCCGCGGCCGGCATCGACGGTCCCAGCAACGGAGGCGGGTGCGGTGCTCATCGGGTGCTCACACGGTGCCGGGTGCGGGTGTGGCGGGCTGGGGTGCGCCGACCCGGGGTGGCCGGTCGTGGGTGGTGCCGTCGTGCAGCTGGACGATGCGGTCGAAGCGGTGCTCGTCGACGACGAAGTGGCTGATGCTGAGCACACTGCGACCCGCGGCCCGGCGTTCGGCGACGAGGTCCCAGAACCGCAGGTAGGTGTCGAAGTCGAACCCGGCGTACGGCTCGTCGAGGAGCAGCACTTCGGGGTCGGCGAGCAGCGCGAGGCCGAGGTTGAGCTTGGACAGGGTGCCGCCGGAGAGCTGGTCGGCGCGCGTGCCGGCGTAGCGGGTGAACCCCAGCGTTTCGTAGAGCCGGCGACGCGACGTGTGCTCGTCGGCCGGGTTCATCCGGTAGGCGTGCCCGAACAGCTCGAAGTGCTCATCGCACGTCAGGCGTTCGTACACGACCGGCTCTTGCGGGCAGTAGCCGAGCCGTCCGACGTGCTCCACGGTGCCGGCGTCCGGGGCGAGTTCACCGACGAGGACCTTCATCAGCGTGGACTTCCCCGACCCGTTCTCCCCGACCAGACCGACCACCTCACCCGGGAGCAGCTCGAGGTTGGCGCCTTTGAGGACCGCCTGGGCGTGCCGGGCCGGCCACATGCCGCGCCGGTACGACTTCTCGACACCGGACGCGGTCATCAGCGGCCGACCAGCCGCCGTAGATGCGGCGTGGCCGGCGGGGCGGGGTGTGGCCTGGGCGGTCATGACGGCCTCAGCGGTCCTGAGGGTGCCGGTCGTGCGACTTCGTGCTGCTGTCGTTGCTGCCGCCGTGGTGCATCCCCATCATTCCGCCCATCATCACCATCATCACCAGCGGGCAGATGAGGGCGATGCCGACGAAGGCGAGGGTGCCGGCGGGGACGCCGACCCAGAGTGCGCCGACGATGGCGATGGCGGCTGCGACCGCGTACAGCCCAAGGTTCGGGCTGCGGGTCATGTTGGTGTTCATCGTTTTGCTCCTTTTCGTGGTTGGTGGACGGGTGGTTCGTGGGTGAGCGCGTGGGTTCAGAGGCGGATGACCTGCCGGATGGTGGCGGCGACCTCGTCCATGAGGGCCTGTCCGGCTTCGCCGGAGTCGCGGGCGGCTTCCAGGACGCAGTGGCGCACGTGGTCTTCGAGAAGCGCCGCGGCGACCTCTTCGGTTGCACGGGTCACGGCGGCGAGCTGGTTGACCACGTCGGGGCACCAGCGGTCGTCGGCGACCATCTTCTGCACGCCGCGAACCTGGCCCTCGATGCGACGCAACCGGTTCAGGTAGCTGTGCTGTCGACCGGTGTAGCCGCGGGCGGCAGGGAGGGAGCTGCCGGCGGCGGGGCGGTGGCACTCGTGCGCTCCGTCCGCAGCTTGGCGGGTCGTGTCGCGGGTGCGTTCGGTGGTAACCATGGCGGGCTCCTCGTGAGTTCTGCTCTTGTTCCATGGTGCGCGCGCATACCCCCGGGGGTAGGGTCTTTCGGCCCCCGTGTGGCTGCTTTGCCGCGGCGGTCGTCCCGTGCTCGCGCCGATCGAGGGCCAGCTCAGCGTTGGGCTGCGGCGTCTTGCTGGGGGTCAGGGCGGAGAGGTCAGCGGTGGAGAAGGCGGGTCAGGTCGGCGGCGTAGTCGGGTGGGGTGGCGCCGCCGGTGTAGATGACGGTGCTGCCGTCGGGACCGAACAGGTAGACGACGCTGGAGTGGTCCATGGCGTACCCATCGGGGTCGCCGTCGGGGTGGGTGTGCCCTTCCTCCGTCGACTGATGTTCGTGTGCGCCGGCGTCGGTTCCCTCGGGCGGAGGCGTCGACTTGCTGCTGTTGGAGGCGTACAGGGAGTCCTCTGCACGGTGCACGCGCTTGACGGGTCCGCGTAGTCCGACGATGTCGGGGTCGAACTGGTCCAGCCACCTGCGGAGAACGGGCGGGGTGTCGCGCTTGGGGTCGACGGTGACGAAGACCAGGGTGACCTTGCTGGCTGCGGCGGCGGGGAGGGACCTGCGTGCGGCGGCGAGGTCGGCCATGGTGGTGGGGCAGATGTCGTGGCAGTTGGTGAAGCCGAAGAAGACCGCCGTGGCGGTGTCCGGGGTCGGCTCGTCCATCCGGTAGGGGTTGCCGTCGGTGTCGCGCAGCGTGACGGGGGCGGGGGTGAGTGGCGGATCGACGAGGGTGCCGTGGAACTCGTCGGCGTCGCGGCTGGTAACAGCGTTGCCGCTGCGGGGGTCGGCGTCCTGGGAACTGCAGGCCGTGGCGGCGGTGAGGGTGAGGGCGGCGGCTAGACCCAGCCGCGCCAGACGTCGGCGACGGGTTCGGGGGGTCTGTCGCGCACGGCTCGGTGTGGTGTTCACAGGGGGACCTGCCAGTTCGCGACCCAGCCCTGCAGTTGGGCCATCAGCAGTGTCCAGGCTCCGCTGACCTGGAGGATGCCGACGATGATGAAGAGTACGCCCCCGATGCGGGTGACGGCGCGGGCGTGTCGGCGCGCGTAGGCGAACACGCGGAACGCGCGTTGGACGCCGAGAGCGGCGAGGAGGAACGGGATGCCGAGACCCAGGCTGTAGGCGAAGGACAGCACGGCACCGCGGCCGGCTCCTCCCGCGGTGACGGACAGGGTGAGGACCGCGGCCAGGGTGGGCCCCATGCACGGGGTCCACCCGATGCCGAACATGACGCCGAGCAGGGGGGCGCCGGCGACGCCGACGCGAGGGTTGGCGTCGAGACGGACGGTGCGGTTGAGGAACGGTACGCGGGTGAGGGCGCCGGTGAAGACGATGCCGAGGACGATGGTGAGGACGCCGAGGACTCGGGTGATGGGTTCTTGGTAGGTGATGAGGAACGCACCGGCGGTGCCGAAGAGGGCGCCGTAGCTGGTGAACACGGCGGCGAACCCGAGGACGAACAGCAGCGTCCCGGTGACGGTGCGGCTGGGCAGCAGCCGGGGTCGGGGTCGGGTCAGCGTGCTCGAAGCGCCGGGCGTTCCCGACGTACTGGTCGCGTCGTGGGACTGGGTCTGCGCCTGGGTAGTGGCGTCGGCGCCGCTGGTGCCGGTGACGTAGGCGAGGTAGCCGGGTACGAGCGGGAGGCAGCAGGGGCTGAGGAAGGACACGAGTCCGGCGGCCATCGCGATGGGGATGGCGACGAGCATGGGTCCGTAGGTGACGAGGTCGCCCGGGTTGGCGGCCAGCGGGCTCACGACGCGTCTCCTTCCGGGTCGTCGGTGCCGGTGCCGGTCGGGGCGTCGTCTTCGGCGAGGAGGTCGTCGAGGATGCCCTGGAGGGTGCTCTCGTCGACGGCGCCGATGACGCGGGCTGCGACGTTGCCGTCGCGGTCGACGACAAGGCTGCTGGGGATGGCGGCGCTGGGGATGACGGACCCGAACGGCAGGAGCGCCTTGCCGGCAGGGTCGAACACGCTCGGGTAGGGCACGTCGTAGTTCTTCACGAACGCCCGGGCGGAGGCGAGGCTGTCGCGGGTGTCGATACCGACGAACTGGACGCCTTGGCTGGCGGTCGCGTTGGCGATGCGGACGAGGCCAGGCGTTTCGGCGCGGCACGGCCCGCACCACGAGCCCCACACGTTGATGACGACGATCTGGCCCGAGAGGTCGTCGAGGTTGAAGTCGCTGTCGTCGAGGGTGCGCCCCTCGAGCGGTGGTGCGGGGTCGCGGTCACCGGCCGGGTAGACAGTGAGGCCCGGCCCCGCGATACCGCGGTCGCTGCCACGGCCGGAGGCGTCGGCGCTCCAGGGTGTGGTGCGGACCAACCACAGCCCAAGGAGCACGACGGCTACGACGAGCACCGCGACGAGGGCGATGCGGGCCGGCCGGGAGGGACGTCCCGGGGGTGATGTCTGCGGGTGTGGCGTGTCGGTCATGGCAGGGTCAGCTCGATCTGCTGGTCAGGTTCGAGCTGCAGGTCGGCGGGGTCGCCGGTCACGGGTGTGCCGTTGCTGGTCACGGTCATCTTCTCCCCGGGCTTCGCCTGGGCGCCACCGATCTGGGTGGGCGTGAGCGCGACGCCCCACTGGGTGAACAGTTGGCCGAGGGTGAACTTCTCGCCGACGGTGTCGGCTTCGATGTGGATGGTGCCGTCGCCCTCGTGGGTGTGGACCGCGGACATCGCGCCGGTGGCGGGGTCGACGCCGATGTTGGGCGCGACGGGGACCGGTTCTCCGCCGACGGTGATCGCCAGGTGGGGGTGGTAGTGCTCGGCGGTGCCCATCGGGCCGAGGTCGAGGCCGGCGGCGGCGACCCGCGCGGGAACGTCGCCGGGTGCGGGCCACGGCGGGAGGGACGTGGCGTCAGGCGTGACCTCGGCCGCATCCGAGGAGCTCGAACCGGACGAGCTGGTCGGGCCGGCGGCTTTGCTGCAGCCGGTCAGGGTAAGGGCGAGGGCTGCTGTGACGGCGACGGCCGCCAGGGGTGTCTTCATGAGGCCTTCTTCTGCATGTGGGTGTCCGAGGCGTCCGGGCGTGAGGCTCGTCGGCCAAGGCCCGGGACGCGGCATGCGGGGACGCGACGGTGGAATCGACGGGCGGACGCCACCAGTGAGGGTGGCGTCCGCGCGCGCCGCGACTCAGGAGCCGAGCAGGTCCTTCATGGTCTCGATCTCTTGCTTCTGGGCGTCGATGATCTGACCGGCGAGGTCGACGGCGTCCTTGAACTGCCCGTCGGCCTGCTCGGTCTCGGCCATCTCGATGGCGCCTTCGTGGTGCTCGATCATCATCTCGAGCCACATGTCCTGGAAGTCGGAGTCCGGAGCGTCCTCGAGCTCGTTCATCTCGTCGGCGGTCATCATGCCGGGCATGTCGTCGTGGCCCATGTCGTCCATGGTGTCGGACATGTCGCCCATGTCGTGACCGGAGTTGACGTGGTCGCGCATGGTCGCCGGGACGTCCTCGCCCCACTTGGTGAGCCAGTCGGCCATGGTCTCGATCTCAGGGCCCTGTGCGTCGCGGATGTCCTCGGCGAGGGCCTGGACCTCGGGGTCGAGCTCTCGCTTCAGGGTCAGGTCGACCATCGAGAGCGCCTGCGCGTGGTGGGTGATCATGTCGCTGGCGAAGGCGACATCGGCGTCGTTGTGCTCGGTGGTGCTGACCTCGGCCTGGCCGGCCGCGTCGCTGGTGTCGTCGCCGCAGGCGGTGAGGCCGGCGCCGAGGGCGAGGGTGAGCGCGAACGCGCTGAGCGCGCGCGTGCGGATGTTGTTCTTGGCGTGCATGGAAGTTCTCCAGAAGTCAGGTGGGTGGTGTGGGCAGGCGGAGGCGACACCCGGCCGGACGCTGCTGTCGAAAAGTCGAACTCGACGGTCGAGGTCAGCGGTGGCGGGTGGTCGCAGGGCCTGTCAGCACCTGATGACGGAGAACTGCCATTCGTGGGGTGGGCCGGTGCCACGCACCCACTGAAGCGCCCGCGCGCGTACTGCGGCGGGCATGAACGCGACCGGAAGCAGTGGCCGGAAGAGTCCCGCGGCGAGCACCGCCAGGAGCGTGAGGCCGGCTGCGGCGAGCATCACGACGCACAGCATGACCATGCCGGCCATGCCGTGGCCGGACCCAGAGCCGGCGCCGGGGCTTGAGCCGGCGCTGGAGTGGTCCGAGAACGGGGCGGCTGACGCGTGGTGGGGGCGCGCGGCGTGCAAGTCGCCGGAAGGCATAGCCGCATCGTGGCCAGCGGTCATGCCCGGCATGCTCATCGCGCTCGACGCGGCTGCGGGTGCGGCGGGAGTGCCGTGGCTCGCGAGTGCGTGCATGCCAAGGATGCCGACGACCAGGGCGACGACCAGGCCCGCGAGTGCGGTGCGGCCGCTGGGACGCGCAGCCGCCGGCACCCGCAGGAACCTGCGGGTGCGGACGGCGGTCGGGGGCGCGGAGGTCATCGGTGTCGATGTTACGGGCGGCGCGGTCAGCCCAGGCGCTGGGTGCGCAGCCGTAGCGCGTTGATGATGACGCTGACCGAGGACAGGGCCATCGCGGCGGCGGCGATGACCGGGGACAGCAGCCACCCGAAGGCCGGGTAGAGCACACCGGCGGCGATGGGGATGCCCAGGGTGTTGTAGCCGAACGCGAGGACGAGACCTCTGCGTACGTTGCTCATCACGGCGTGGGAGAGCTGGCGCGCGTGGGCGATGCCGTTGAGGTCGCCGCGCAGCAGCGTCACACCGGCGGACTCCATCGCGACGTCCGTGCCGGTGCCCATCGCCAGACCCACATCAGCCGCGGCCAACGCCGGAGCGTCGTTCACGCCATCGCCGGCGAACGCGACCACGCGGCCCTCAGCACGGAGCTTGTTGACGACGTCGGCCTTGTGGTCGGGCAGCACCTCCGCCTCGACCCGGTCGATGCCGAGCTCGCCGGCGACAGCCTGAGCGGTGACCTCGTTGTCACCGGTGAGCATGATGACCTCGATGCCCTCCTTGCGCAGCGCCGCCAGGGCAGCCGGGGTCGTCTCCTTGACCTGGTCGGCGATGCCGATGACACCGGCGGGGGTGCCGTCGAGGGCCACGAGGACGGCAGTCGCGCCGGTGCGGCGCAGTCGGTCAGCCGAATCGGTCAGGCCGCCCGGGTCGATGTTCTGGCTGGTGAGGAACCCCGCGGTGCCGATGAGCACCTTGCGGCCCTCCACGGTGCCGAGGACGCCCTTGCCGGCCGGGGCGTCGAAGTCAGCCACCTCGGGCAACTGCTCCGAGCTGTCGGCCAGGTCGGCCTGGGCCCTGTCGACGATGGCGCGGGCGAGCGGGTGCTCGGAGGCGTTCTCGACCGCAGCCGCGAGCCGAAGCAGCTCACGTGCGTCGTGACCGGCGGCCGGCTCGACGGCGACGACGGCCGGCTTGCCCTCGGTGAGCGTGCCGGTCTTGTCGACGACAACGGTGTCGACCTTCTCCATCCGTTCGAGTGCTTCGGCGTTCTTGATGAGGACACCCATCTGCGCGCCCCGGCCGACGCCGACCATGATGGACATGGGCGTGGCCAGGCCGAGGGCACACGGGCAGGCGATGATGAGGACGCTGACGGCGACGACCAGCGCGTGGGCGAGCTTCGGGTCGGGCCCTACGAGGGCCCAGATGATGAACGCGAGCACGGCGATGCCGATGACGGCGGGCACGAACACCGCGGACACCTTGTCGACGGTGCGCTGGATGGGCGCACGGGAGCGTTGCGCTTCAGCGACCATCTGCACGATGCGGGCGAGCATGGTGTCGCGACCGACCGCGCTGGCGCGCACGAGGAGCGCCCCGGTGGAGTTGAGGGTGCCGCCGATCGCGTTGTCACCCGGCTCCTTCGTCACGGGCATGGACTCGCCAGTGATCAGGGACTCGTCGACGGCTGACTTCCCGTCCTCGACGACACCGTCGACAGGGACCTTCTCGCCGGGGCGGACGCGGAGCAGGTCGCCGAGCTGGACCTGGTCGAGGGTCACTTCCTCCTCGGTGCCGTCGTCACGCAGCCGCCGGGCCGTCTTCGGAGACAGGTCGAGAAGGGCCTTGATGGCACCCGAGGTGGCCTCACGGGCACGGAGCTCGAGGACCTGGCCGAGGAGGACGAGGGTGGTGATGACGGCGGCTGCCTCGAAGTACACGTCGACGGCGCCGTCTTCGCGGAACGCGGCGGGGAAGATGCCCGGGGCCACCGTTGCGACGACAGAGAACAGCCACGCCACACCGGTGCCCATCGCGATGAGCGTGAACATGTTCAGCTTCATCGTCCGCACCGACGCCCACCCGCGCGTGAAGAACGGCCACCCGGCCCACAGCACCACCGGTGTGGCCAACGCGAGCTGTACCCATGCGGACGTCGTCGCGGAGACGGCGTCGTGCAGCGGTTCGATGAGGTCGCGGCCCATGCCGAGGATGACAACGGGGATGGACAGGGCGACGCCGAACCAGAAGCGGCGGGTCATGTCGCGCAGCTCCGGCGACGGGCCGGAGTCGACCGCGACCATCACCGGCTCGAGCGCCATGCCGCAGATGGGGCACGCTCCGGGGCCGGGTCGGCGGATCTCGGGGTGCATCGGGCACGTGTACTCCACTGCCTCCCCCTCGCCGGGCGTGGGCGGGGCAATGCCACTGGCCGTCGCAGCGTGTCCGGCGTGCGTGTGAGCGTTCCCGGCCTGGTCGTGGCTTGCGTACCGGTCGGGCGTGGCCCGGAACTTGTCCTTGCAGGTGGCCGAGCAGAAGTAGAACTCCTGCCCCTCGTGGGTGAGCGTGTGCTCGGTCGCGGCCGGGTCGACGCTCATTCCGCACACCGGGTCCGTGACCTGGTGCGTCGTGGCTTTGTCCGACTCGTGCATGTGCGCGTTCATGTCAACCAGCATACCCCTAGGGGGTATGCGGTCAAGGGTCATAGGCACCTTCTTCCGGGTACCGTTCACCACGCTGCGCAACAACGAGCCACTCTGATACGGGCGCCCCAAGACCCTCCACGCGAGCCGAATCGCCTCATCGGTCGCGTGGAGCTCGGGGTCTCGGGCCTGGACCCGTCAGACGGCGAGCGCGAGGCGTGAGGGGTCGTGCTCGGCCAAGTACCTCAGCACGCTGACCCGAGTGACGTGGCGCCGCCGCTGGTACTGCACCCGCACCAGCAGGCCGTCAGCAACGAGCGCGTCGATGTCGGCGCTCGCAAGGCCGGTTGCGGCCGACACCTCGGCCCAGGTCATGAGGTCGTCGCGGACCTTGGGAGCGCCGTGACGAACCGGACGTTGGGTGGCCTCGACATCCGCGAGGCTCGCGCGGGTGACCATGCGACGACCGTCGTGGGCGCGCTCGTCCTTGTCGAGCGTCCCGTCGTCCACCATGTGCTCCACTGCGGCCACCGACGTCCCCAACGCCTTCGCAGCGACGGAGTAGGGAACGGCACGCTCGTGCAGCGCCGCCTGAGCCGCGTAGTGGTCGCGCACCGCGGTGGCGGTGGGCGCAGGGACAACGTAGTCGCGCTCTCCCCAGGCCTCGAGCTCGAGACCCTGAGCGCGGACGAACTGGTACACGGTGTGGTAGGTCGTACCGACCTCCTCGGCGAGCCGGACCAGGGTGATGCGCGTCGTCAGGCGCTCGCGGAGCGCCATGGCGTCCGAAAGACGCACGCGGCGTTCCTCTCCCTGTCCACGGCCTCCACACGGGATGTTGGGCACCACCCCGTCCGCCATCCAGAGGCGGGCGGTCTTGGGGGTCACGCCCCAGAGCTGGGCGGCCTCGCCCGATCCGAGGAGCGGCTCGCCGCCCTCGTCGGTCGAGAGGACGAGCCAACCGCGCTCGGCGAGCTCGGCGTCGATGCGGGCGCCGTCCTTCTGCAGGGCGGGCTGGTTGCCCGTGGTGCAGCGGACCGTCGTGGGAAGGAGCAGCCCGGCAGGCAGGTTGGCGATGAGCTCACCCTGGATGAGGACGGCGATGGCCTTGGCGGGCCGGAGCTTGGGGTCGTCGAGCAGGTAGTGGCGGTGAAGGACGGCGGTGCCGGGCAGGTGGCCGGCGAACCGACGTGTGTGGCTGTCCTTGACCTCGAGACGGTCGAGGTCGGACAGGATCGTGCGCCGCATGTCGTGGGGCTGGCACGAGAACACCTCGTCGATGACGTCCTCCTCTGTGGTGCAGTCGACCCTCACGGCCTCGGCGGCCCCGGCCAAGGCAGCGCGGAAGGCCTCCTGTCCGCCGGCGTTACGTCGGGTGAGACCGGGGATGAGTCGGGCGTCCTGGCGGATCACGCCGTCGGCGTCGGTGTGGAAGACCGCGATGATGGTCCGGATGAGGTCCATCAGCGTGGGCGGGACGACGAGCACGCGCTCGGAGTTCTTGGTCTTGAGGTCGTCCGTGTGGTCGCTGGTGTGCTTCTGGCCGTTCGGGTCGATCTGGGTGAACTTCTTGCCGCCCTGTGCCTTGACGGCCACAGCGCCGTACTGCCCCGCACCCTGGTCGAGCACGTCGTACACGCGGATGCCGTAGGCCTCACCGATGCGGAGGCCGAGGATGCGCATGAGCCAGAGGACGAGCTGGTGCACGACGTGCAGGCGGGAGGCGATGTCCGCGCACCGGCGGAGGCTGACGGGCTGGCGCGGTGCGCTGGGAGCCCTGTCGGTGCGGTGCATCTTCAGGCTGGTGCGGTCCTGCGGGACGTCCACGCCGTGGTCGAGGGCGTACTTGCACACCTCGTCGTAGGCCCACATGACGTCGTTGGCGACGTCCTGCGAGAGGCTGCCGTTGGTGCGCGGGCCGCGACGGAGCTCACCAGTCGGACCCAGGACGGCCTCGCTGTAGAGGTCGGCGACCCGGAATCGGTGCACGGCTGCCGTGGGGTCGACAGGGTTGAGCACGCCGTCGGCCTTGCGGCGCTTGAGGGTCGACTTCGATGCCGTCATCTTCGGCAGCGCCAGCGCCTCGGCCATCGTGACGAGACCGGTGGGGTCGACTCCCTCAGGGACCGTGACCGTGGCCTCGGTCGTCGAGCGGGTGAGGGACGCCTGCAACGCCTTCACCTCGTCACGCACCATGGTCTCCATCACCAGACCCCGCTGGTCCATGAAGGCCTCGATGCGCTTGATGTGGCCCTTGGTGGCCGTCGAACGGTCGTGCTTCGCGCGCTTCAGCTCGCTGTAGTACTCGGTGTGCCACGGGTCCGCCATCGTGCGGAAGGCCGTTCCGGTCTTGGTGCTCCGCTTGCCTGCGACGCGGCCCTCGGTGTCAGGGACCGGCAGGTCGGTGCCGCCCTCGATGGCGGGGATACCCTCTGCGATCCAGCGGTCGGCTGCCTCCTCGGTGGTGAACGTGTAGGTCTGGCGCTTGGTCGCGCCGCGGTGGATCGGGAGGCTGGCGGTCCAGCCCTTGTCCGTCAGCTTCTTGGACCCCTTCAGCGGGCGGCTCATGCTGCACCGCCCTTGCGCACGAGGCTCTTGAGAAGGGCGATGGTGCCGGCGCGCTCGTCGGCGAGCGCGACGGCTGCGGTGAGCTGCTCCTCGAGGCGGATGACCTGCTCGCGCAGCGCCTTCGTCTCCTTGGACTCGCGACGGGCGGCGAGCTCGTTCTCGACCTGCGCAACCCGGGAAGGGTCGAGGTCGCCGGAGGCGACGAGGTCGCTGACCGGGACACGCCAGGTCTTGCGGCCGGTCTCGTCCTGGACGGCGTTGGGCCAGCGGCCCTGGCCGGAGTCGTTCCAGGTCTTGATGGTCTTGATGTCGCGACCGGTGAGGTCGGCGATCTCGCTGAGGGTGAGGGTGGTGTCGGGGCTGTAGGTGGCCGGCGTCGTGGCGCCGGGCTTCATCGGTGCGGTCATGTGGGGGGACCGTCCGGCGCGTTCGGGGTCCCGCAATGCCCGCCACCGGTCGGGCTCAATCTTTCTCGAGAGGCCACTCCGGGCGCCCCCGGTCGCCCCCGCTCGCCCCAGGTCCGGCACGCGAGTCAAGGCGCCGTGAGCGTGGATCGGAGGTGGGGCGCACCTGGTGCGACCGGGTTCACCAGGGGCGTGCCACGCACAATGGAGCCGATATCGGCCTCGAGAAAGCACCTCGAGCCACTAGATGTGGCCCGAAATGCGCTTGGCCCCCACCAAATGTGGGGGCCAAGGTGCGAATCTTTCGATTCTTTTGTAGCGGGGGCAGGATTTGAACCTGCGACCTCTGGAAGAGATCGAGCGCTACGGGATGGCTTCGAAGATCACGGATCTACTTGGGTTCACGCGGGCAGACCTTGCGGTCAACTCGAATTCTACTGGATCGGTGTGGTCCTGCTCGGACTGTAAGTGGCAGGTATCTGGCGGGCCCTCAAGTCGCTTGCTCGGTCCACTCGACTAACTGATGGGGCCGCTGGTGCGGTCCGCCGCCGTTCGCGACGATTCAGCAACCCGCAAACGGAGATTCGTCGCGGCCGACGGTACCGACGACGACACGCGGAGCGAATGGCCTCTGGCCAGCCATCCGCGATGTCGCTATCATCGGCGAATGCCGCTTACAACGAGTCCTTCTGATCTGGCATTGACGCGTGGCGCATCCCTGTTCCACGGCTTGGCTGAGCGCAACCGGCTCGCCATCCTGCGCGAGCTCGCTGGTGGCGAGCGACGGGTGGTCGACTTGACTGTGGCCCTAGGGATGCCCCAAGGCACCGTGTCGGGGCATCTGGCCTGCCTGCGTGAATGCGGCCTGGTCCTCGCGCGCCCTGAGGGCCGGCAGATGTTCTACTCCATCGCTCATCCCGAGTTGATGGAGCTGCTGGGTGCGGCCGAACAGCTCCTCGCCCTGACTGGCGAGGCGGTCGAGCTCTGCCCGAACTTCGGCACGACGAGTACCGCGCGCGGCACGCAACCCACCACGGGTGCCGACGACACTCTCGCGCCATGACCCGACTGGGACCCGACGGGAACCCGACGGGAACCCGACGAGGCACCAGAGTAGGACCGCGATGACGACCCCAATGACGAAGGAAGTAGCACCGTGACGGATGCCTGCGGCTGCGGCGACGAGCTCGGAACGGAGACTGGCGAGTCCGAGGAGCGTGAGCCCCAACAGCTGTGGGAGGTCAGCGAGTTGAGGTTCGCCGCGGCCGCGGGCGTGTTCCTCCTCGCAGGGTTCGTATCTGGCCTCAACGACGCTGCCGGGTCCGTCGTCGTTGGCCTGCATGCGGTTGCACTGGCGTTGGGGGCATGGACGTTCGCGCCGAGCACGCTGCGGCGTCTGGGTAGGGGCAAGATCGGCGTCGGCACGCTGATGACGATCGCCGCAGTTGGTGCGGTCATCTTGGGCGAGGTCGCCGAGGCGGCGATGCTGGCGTTCCTGTACTCGATCAGCGAGGGCTTGGAGGAGTACGCCGTGGCGCGCACGCGGCGCGGCCTGCGGGCGCTGCTGTCGCTGGTTCCGGCCGAGGCCACCGTGCTTCGTGATGGCAATCAGGTCACGGTGGCGCCCGCAGAACTCGCGGTGGGAGACGCGCTCCTGGTCCGTCCTGGCGAGCGGGTCGCGACCGACGGTGTCATCCGTGCTGGTCGTACGGCCTTGGACGTCTCGGCGCTCACCGGCGAGTCGGTGCCGGTGGAGGCTGGGCCGGGGAGCACGGTGTACGCCGGCTCCATCAACGGCACAGGTGTCCTCGAGGTCGAGGTCACCGCCACCGCCGAGGACAACTCGTTGGCCCGCATCGTGACCATCGTCGAGGCCGAGCAGTCCCGCAAGGGCAACGCACAGCGGCTGGCCGACCGCATCGCGAAGCCTCTGGTGCCCGGCATCATGGTGTTGGCCGCGGTCATCGCGGTCGTGGGCGGCGTGTTGGGTGACCCGGCAACCTGGGTCCAGCGGGCCTTGGTCGTCCTGGTCGCCGCGTCTCCGTGCGCGCTGGCCATCTCGGTACCGGTCACGGTGGTCGCTGCCATCGGCGCCAGCAGCCGTATCGGCGCCCTGGTCAAGGGCGGTGCGGCGTTGGAGGCACTCGGACGGATCCGGGCCGTTGCGTTGGACAAGACGGGCACGCTGACTCGCAACGAACCCGCGGTGGTCAAGGTGGCTACCACTGCCGGTCAGACGCGTGAGCATGTCCTCGACATCGCGGCAGCGTTGGAGGCGCGCAGCGAGCACCCGCTGGCACGCGCCATCTTGGCTGCCGTCGAGAACCATCGCGACGCCGCTGATGTGGAGGCGGTCACCGGCGCGGGCCTGACCGGAACGGTGGACGGGCGGCCGGCTCGGCTCGGTCGCCCTGGCTGGATCCCCGCCGGCGACTTGAGCAGCCCGGTCGCTCAGATGCAGGAGTCCGGGGCCACCGCGGTGATGATCGAGTACGACGGGGCCCTCATTGGGGCAGTAGCCGTTCGCGACGACCTCCGGGCCGAGGCGGCCGAGGTGGTCGCACGCCTGCGTGCGGGCGGCTACCAGGTGGCGATGCTGACCGGCGACAACGAGCGCACCGCGGCCGCGCTGGCCGCTCGCGCCGGCATCACCGAGGTGCACGCGGACCTTCGGCCCGAGGACAAGTCGACCATCGTTCGCCGGCTCCGCGAGAGCAGGCCGACCGCGATGGTCGGCGACGGTGTCAACGACGCCCCCGCCCTGGCGACTGCCGATGTCGGCATCGCGATGGGTGCAATGGGCAGCGACGTCGCAATCGAGACCGCTGACGTCGCCCTGATGGGTGAGGACCTTCGGCACCTGCCGCACACGCTGTCGCACGCCCGACGGGCCCGGTCCATCATGCTGCAGAACGTCGGACTGTCCATCGCCCTCATCGCCATCCTCATCCCGCTCGCGGCGTTCGGAGTGCTCGGGCTTGCGGCGGTGGTGTTGGTTCACGAGGTGGCGGAGATCTTCGTCATCGGCAACGGTGTGCGCGCCGGGCGGGTCCGCCCACTTCCGCCGGCACCCGCGTCGGCGGCCGCGGCCGTAGTCGAGCCAGCGGAAGCAGCGACGCGGTGAGCAGTGACTCGGTGAGCAGCGACGCTGGCGTCTCGGGCGGGTCGAGGAGCTCCGGTGGCACGGTGAGGGGTACGGGGCGACTCGCGGTCCTGCTGACGGCGGCCGTGGTCGCCGGTCTCGACCTGGCTGCCAAGGCCGCATCGGAGGCACGCCTGCCGGGCACGTCGGTGGATCTGGGGCTGCTGCAGCTCCAGCTGGCGTACAACTCGGGTGTCGCGTTCAGTCTGGGCAACCGGCTCCCCGTCGCGGTCATCGTGGCCATCACAGCGGCCATCGCGCTGACGCTCACCGTGTACGCCTTCCGCCGGGCGCCGCGTGCGGGGTGGGTGGAACGCATCGCCGCCGGTGCGGTCATCGGTGGCGCTGTCGCGAACGTCATCGACCGAGCAGGTGACGGCGTGGTCACCGACTACCTGCACACCGGATGGTGGCCGACGTTCAACCTCGCCGACGCCTTCCTGGTCACCGGGTTCCTCGTGCTCGCGCTGGCGCATACGCGCACCGACCCCACCGACCGGAACGACCCCGCCGGCGGGCGTGGGCTGTCTCCTGGCACGTCGACGACGCGCGGCCGCGCCGCAAGTGCGGCGCCCGCCGACGACCACCCGCCGGCGTAACCGGGCTTTTTCCTGCGCCTTCCTGCGCCAGGTCACCGCTCGATGCGGGACCGATGGCCACAACCCAGAACTCCAAGGAACGCCGACCATGAATGTGACCTCACTGCTGCAGGCCGCCGGCCTGTTCATCGTCACCAATATCGACGACATCATCGTGTTGTCGCTGTTCTTCGCTCGCGGTGCCGGGCAGGGCGGGACGACTGCTCGCATCGTTGCCGGGCAGTACCTCGGGTTCGGCGGCATCCTGCTGGCCTCGGTGGCTGTGACGTTCGGTGCGGGGTTGTTCCTTCCCGACACGGCCATCCCGTACTTCGGCCTCATCCCGCTGCTGCTGGGCTTGTACGCGGGCTGGCGCGTATGGCGCGACGGCGACGATGACGACGACGAGGTGCCGGACAAGTCGGTCAGTGTCCTGCTCGTTGCGGCGGTGACGTGCGCCAACGGCGGGGACAACATCGGGGTGTACGTACCGGTGTTCCTCACCGTCGGGACGGCGGCGGTGATGGCCTACTGCATCGTGTTCTTGGCGCTCGTCGTTGTCCTGGTCTTGGCGGCCAGATTCGTGGCCACTCGCAAGCCGGTAGCAGCGATGCTCGAGCGGTGGGAGCACATCTTGTTCCCTCTGGTCCTCGTCGTTCTTGGGCTTGTCATCCTGGTTGAGGGCGGCGCCTTCGGGTTGTGACGTCGCATGCTCAGGAACCGTTCGCCTTCGCGCCGAGCCGGCGGTGGCGCGGCCGCGGTTATCCACGGCGGTAGCGGAATGTGACAGGGAGAGTTCGGGACGTGCTCGCCGTGGCCGGACATGCACGCCGTTCACGAGATGGCTGTTCGCCTACTGGCTCCAACGAACGCGAACCTGCGCCGTGTCGTCGCCGATTGTCAGCACCTCGGAGTCGATTGCGTTGGCTTCGCCGTCGGTGAGGGTCACGGTTTGCCCGAGCGCGACTGTACGTCCTCAGGGATGCGGATGGTGCCGTAGCCGGCTGCGGTGAAGCTGGCCGAATCGGCGCGGAGGACGCTGTTCGGGGCCAACGGTCGGGTCGAGCGTGCTGGCTGCGGCCAGGCCCTGGTCGGCGACGGGCTCGACAAACGAGCTCAAGTACAGCTGGTCGCCGCTGACGAGACGTGCGTAGATGAGGCGGAGGGAGCCCCGTCGAATTTGTCCGCGAAGAGGTTAACGGTGTCGGCATCGTAGGGGTCGTCCCTTGTGGCCTGGACGACGGCGAGGGCTCGGAGGACGCCGCGGTCCTCGTATGTTGCTGCTGACGACGGCCGCCCCTGGCGACACCTCAAGAACGGCGACGGCGGCCGAGTGCCTCTGCGGGCGCGCCGGCAAGCCTTGTCTTGTCGTAGTCCCCCCGATCGCGTGCCGCGCTAGGCGGCGTCACCAGGTCGCTTCGTCGCACGCCTTCGAGGCACGAGACTCCACCTGCAGCGTGGCGTGCTCGATGTGGTGCTTGGTCCGCATGAGGGATCGCGCCTCGTCGAGCACGCTCTGGCCTGACGCTCCATCCTCGACCACGAGGTGCGCAGTGGCCACGAACATCCCCGAGGTGAGGGTCCAGACGTGAAGGTCGTGGACGTCCGCCACACCCGGCACGGTCTCGAGGTCCTGCACGACGTCGTCGAGCTGCACGCCGTCGGGAACGTGCTGGCCGAGGACCGCAAGGACCTCCCTGCCGAGGACGACGGCCCGGACCGCCACGAAGATCCCGATCGCCAGGGCGACGACCGTGTCCCACCAGCCCTGACCCGTGGTGGCGACGAGAAGTCCGGCCAGGATCACGCCGACGCTCCCGGCTGCGTCAGCCACGACTTCGTAGTAGGCGCCCTTGATGTTGAGGGACTCCTCGGAGCCTCCCCGCAGCAGGAGGATTGAGATGACGTTGATCAGGAGACCGATGGCGCCGACGATCAGGACGGGGCCTGCCTGGATCTCGACCTCGTCGCCGATCCGGCTCAGGGCTTCGATCACCACGTAGGCCGAGACGCCGAGCATGATGAGAACCGTGAGTCCCGAAGCGAAGATTTCTGCTCGGTACGAGCCGTAGGTCCGACGCCCGGTGCGGTCGGGGCGGGTCGCGATCTTGGTGGCGGCCAGCGCTGCGCCGAGGGCGACGACGTCAGCAGCCATGTGGCCTGCGTCGGAGATCAGGGCGAGCGAGCCGGAGACCAGACCCACGACCAGCTCGACGACGAAGAACGAGCCGACGAGCCCGAACGCGACGACGAGACGCCACCGGTGGCGTGCGCCTGCGTGGCCTCCGCCATGACTGTGTCCTGCGCCCATCAGTGTTCTCCTCGTTTGCTGTCGTCGCCGTGGAGCTGGTGCACCACTGCGCCCTGTTCGGGCTGGTTCGCGTGATCGGCGTGGAAGAGCGCCTCGTCCAGCAATCGGTGCACGTGCTCGTCTGCCGCGGTGTAGTAGGCAAACGTCCCTTCGCGGCGGACCTGCACGAGGCCAGCGAGTCGCAGCTTGGCCAGGTGTTGGCTCACCGCGGTCGAGCTGGCACCGACTCGCTCTGCGAGCTCGTTGACCGAGGACTCCCCGTGAAGGAGAGCCCACAGGATCTTGATGCGCTTGCGGTCGGCGAGCATGCGGAACGCCTCGACAGCCAGGTCGACCTGGTCGTCAGTGGGCATCTCCATGCGGCCATCACGGGAACTCATGCCTGACATCATATCTGCATAGATACGCAGATAAGCAACTACTGCCTCGTTCACTCGAGTTGCCTACTTGCGGTGCCCGCTCTAATACTATGAACGATAGTAGATTGGCAGCGGCGTGGAAGGAAGATGCGTGGGGCGCCATCAGGGCAAGCACAAGTTGGTGCGAGCGCGTCGTCGCGGACGCGTGCCTCGAGCGGCCCTCGTCGCTGCTCCACTGGCGTTCGCCGCAACCGGTGCGGCTGTCGGGCTGGGCCTGCAGGGAGCAGGCAACAGCCCTGACGTGATCGCGGCCGAGAAGCCCTCGACGGGCAGCGTGGCAACCCGTCAGCCGTTGGTGTCGCGCAGTGGTCGCCGGCCAGTGCGGCCGAATACGCCGGACGTCAGCGGATCAGTCGCGGTGCCGCTGAGCCCAGTGGAAAGAGCGCTGCAACCGCAAGCCGTCAGACGAGCTCTCAGCGGTGCGGCCGACACACAGTGGACGACGACGGAGCTGAACATCTGGACCCGCCCCGACGATCGGGCAGACCAGCTCGGCGTTCTGGACGCCGGAGTCAAGGTGCGTGTCACGGGTCGTCGACTCCTCGGCCGCGACGAGGTCGTCCTGGACGGGAGGTCGCGTTGGGTCACGACGGGCTATCTCAGTGCCGAGAAGCCACCGCCAGAACCCAGCCTCGGAGGACAGTGCGGCAACGGGACGACGGTGCCCGCCGGCGTGAGTCCCAACATTCGAGCGATCCACCAGGCCGTCTGCGCAAACTTCCCGGAGATCACCACCTACGGGACGTTGCGCAGCGACGGCGAGCATGCCCAAGGCATCGCGATGGACATCATGGTCACGGGCGACCGAGGCTGGGAGGTGGCCGAGTTCATCCGCAAGTACAGCTCAGAGCTCGGGGTCAACTATGTGATCCACGCACGTCGCATCTGGTCGGTGCAGCGCTCCGCCGAAGGCTGGCGCCCGATGGCCGATCGCGGATCCGTCACGGCGAATCACTTCGACCACGTGCACGTCACGACGTACTAGCGCTCCTCGATCGTCACCGAGTTCATGAGGAGACGCTGGGCGAAGGCTTCGCCGCCCATCCCGATCCGCTCCATCGCGGTCATGGTGTCGATGACGTCCATCCCGTTGAGGACGCGGCCGAACATCGTGTGCATACGGTTCGACTCGAATCCCGCCTCGAACTCGTCGCCGTAGACGATGTAGAAGTCGCTCCCGGCGGTGTACGGCCCCTGCCCTGCCGTGGTCACCGAGCCGATCGGGTATCCCGTGCGCTCGGCGCGGCCGAGCTCGTCCGGGAGTTGGTAGCCGATGTCCCAGCCGACGGCGTTGTCGCCGCTGCCTGTCTGGACGGCGGAGATGGCGCCGTAGTCGCGGTAGACCTCGAGCCCGTCGTAGAAGCCCTCTCGCGCGAGGAACACGAACGAGTTGACTGCGACGGGCGTCTCGTTCTCGAGGAGGTCGATGACGATGGGACCGCAGGAGGTCTCGATCCGCGCGACGTAGTCGACGCCGGCCTCGAGAACCTGGACGGGGCCGCCAGGGAACGTCGGCCGGGCTGCTCGAGCGCTCGTGGGCGCCTTCGCTCCGCAGGCGACGCGGCGATCGTCGGGCAGCGGCTTCTCGCGTCCACTGACAGCCGTGCCCGGCTCGACCGTGAAGTCGTTCGCAGTCACCTCACCTGCTTCCCTCGCCGCGCTGGCAGCCGAGGCCTGGGCCTCGCCGGCCTTCTCCTCCTCCAGCAGGTCGATGTCCTGCGTCTGCGGCTCCGACGCGGCTGTGTCCTCCTCGACGTCACCACGTGTCAGGACTGCGACGAGCCCGACGATGACGACCACGGCGACGAGCACTGACATCGCGCCGAGCGCGGTCGCACGACGTCGACGCGCCGTCGCCTGCTCCTGCCGCTGGCGCTCCCACTCCTCACGCTCGGCCTGTTGGCGAGCCTTGCGCTGATTGCTGTTGCTCATGTCGTTGCTCCTCATTCGTGAACCCGGGCAGCTTCAATGACCGCCGCCAGCTCTCGGGCGCGGCGAGAGCTCAGGAGCCAGTACGGAGTGGGGTCCTGATCGTCCTCGATCGCGACACGCACCCCGGTGGCGATGTACGGCCGCAGCAGCAGGTAGGCGCGCGCACTCGCGTCTCGACCGGCCAGGGCGCGCATCTGCTCCTTGTCGAGCGGCACCGCCGCCCCGAGGTATCTCCGCTCGATGCGAGCGCGACCGGCGTACAGCCAGGTGTCCGTCACCACGATCTTCTTGGATCCGTACGAGCGCAGCAGGAGCACGAGCAGCAGCTGCGCCATTCCGGTCACGGACCAGGTCAGCCGCTCGGGCACCGCGGCAATCATGGCCAGCCAGAAGCTGCCCACCAGCAGCGTGCCCTGCACCCACCAGCGCACGGGCACACGCAGCGCCTCGACGTAGCGCACGTCGCCGCTCATGAGCCGAAGAGGAGGTAGAGGCCCATGAACGTGTAGCTGACCATCGCGATGAGTAGAGCGAGCTGCCCGGTGACGTGGTGGCGCCGCGGGAGCACAGTCAGGGCGCGGTCGTGCGCGGCGATGACACCCAGGACGTGACCGATGACGATGGCCACCACCTTGATGCTCGCCAGGACCGTTGGATTCAGCGACAGCCAGTAGGTGATCTCCATATCCGCCGTGCCGAAGAGGTTGGCGCCGGTTCCCACAGGATCACTCATGTAGATCAGGGTCTGTTGTCCGTACTCGACGAGGAAGGTCAGGTAGTGCGCGACCATGTAGCCCACGATGATCGGGACGAGTGAGTGGGCGAAGAGGCCGGGCAGCTCGCGTCGTGGCGGACCGTCGGGATCACGGGGCGTCGCCATGCACGCCAGCGTGAACGTGACTCCCACCGTGACGATGATGAGCACCATCAAGCTGGTGCCCAGACGCGTCACGTCGATGTCGTTCGACTGCACGTAACGGATCCAGGTTGTGGAGTTGCTCCAGCTGTCGTAGGCCGTGCTGCCCAGGAGCACCGCCATGACCGCCACCAGGCCGCGCCCCGGTGGGAGGCGGGACAGGTTCCTCAGCGGGCTCGCGAGGACGAGCCGGCCCGTCGCGCTCCTCCCCCATGGCGACAGTCGTCCGACGAGGGTCGAGTAGACCTCGAACGGATCGGCGCGTGCGATCCACGTCGTTCCGAAGATGGCCCAGCCGAGGAGCATGACGGCGAAGTAGACGGCGAACCAGAACCGGACGACTCCGACGTCGGTGCCGCTGGGGGCGATGAGCTCGAGCCACACGAACGCGAAGAGGCCGATGCTGGCCGGCCAGTAGCCCAGGCGTTCGGGGTACTCGTACAGACCCTCGCCGTCAGCACGCCCTGCGAGCTTGTCCAGCAGCTCGAGGAAGGTGCGCGTGGGACTCAGCGCTCGCACCACCGGGCCGAACGCGACGGACAGCGGGACCAGACCGACCCAGAGCCAGGAGTACGTCACGCCGAGAAGGGGGTTGGTGAGGTCGTTCGGACCGAACATGGCGGGCCACAGCATGAAGGCGAAGAACCCCATACCGGTCACGCGAAGGACGGTCTTCCACGCTCTACCGTCGACGACCCGGGCCAGCGGCGGGGGCACGTGGATCTCGCCAGTGGCCGAGTCGAAGCGAGGCTGCTTCCACGCGAGGAGCAGGACGACGAAGGACACCGCCAGCGCTGCAGTCCCTCCGGCAATGGCCAGCGGCGCCGAGATGGGCAGGTCGGCGGCGCCGCCCAGTCCGTGGGCCGAGATGCTGCCTCTCAACGAACCGCCGACCGTGACATCGAAAGTGCGCAGCTCACGGCCAGTTCTCCTCGGGACGGGGTGGCGCCGGGGGCGATCGGGGCCCGGGCGCGGGGTTATTCGGTCGAGATGTACTAAGCAGCATAGTACGTCGTGGTCACACTATCGGCGCGACCACGGGTCAGTAGTTGCTGACCAATGACTGAGTGGTTATGGTCAGCGCATGCTGACCATTGCTTCCCGGGTCGAGGTGATGACCCGTCTGGGCCGGGCCATGTCGGACCCGACCCGTGCGCGCATCCTGATGAGCCTGGTCGAGCAGCCGGGCTACCCGGCGCTTCTGGCCCAGGAGTTGGACCTGACCCGAACGAACGTGTCGAACCACCTGGCCTGCCTGCTGGGGTGTGGCCTGGTGACCGCGGAGCCAGAGGGTCGGCGCACCAGCTACCGGATCGCCGATCCGCACCTCGGTGAGGCGATCTCGCTGCTGCTCGATGTGGTCGTCGCCGTCGACGACGGCTCCGGCTGCTTGGGTCAGGACTGCCCCTTGGGCTGCTGCAAGGCGGAGGACTCGCGATGAGCCGGGAGTGCTGTGGCCCCGACGAGGAGCCGACGCCCCATGCAGGTCAGCGACCCCTGTTGACGCTGAGCACGGCACCGTCCGCGTCGACGACGGTCGCACCCGATGGGCAGGGTGCTGCCGCGGAGCAGCACGCCCCGGATGACGACTGCTGTGCTCCGCGCGTGTCCTCACCCGATGAGCCGTTGACGTACGAGGAGCTCACGCCGTGGTGGCGCGACCGCGCGCTGCTGCTCCCGGCGTTGGCCGGCCTGCTCCTCGCAGCCAGCCTGGTCGCCGGCTGGGTGGACGCCACTCGGTCGCAGGCAGTTCTCGAGGTGGCGTCCCTGGCAGCCGGGGCATGGACCTTCGCCCCGGGCGCCCTGCGCAGGTTGCGCCGGGGTCGACTCGGCGTCGGGTTGCTGATGACCATCGCCGCGGTGGGCGCAGTGGCGCTCGGCCACATCGGTGAAGCCGCCGCCTTGGCGTTCCTGTTCTCGATCGCAGAGGCGCTAGAAGACCGCGCCATGGACCGCGCCCAGCAGGGCCTGCGTGCCCTCCTGGCCCTCATCCCGGACCGCACCCGAGTGGAGCGCGACGGCCGCGAGGAGGTCGCGAAGGCCTCCGACCTGCGCGTCGACGACGTCCTGGTCGTGGGCGCCGGCGAGCGGGTATCGACCGACGGCGTGGTCCAGGACGGGTACTCGAGCCTCGACACCTCAGCCATTACCGGTGAGTCGATCCCCGTCGAGGTCGGGGCAGGCGACGAGGTCGCTGCCGGATCGGTGAACGGCTCGGGCACGCTCCGGATCCGGGCAACCGCCGCAGGGACGGACAACTCTCTGACCCAGATCGTGCGGCTCGTCGAGCAGGCCCATGCCCGCAAGGGCGAGAGAGCCAGGCTCGCCGACCGGATCGCGCGCCCGCTGGTGCCCGGAGTGCTGCTGCTCTCCGCGACCGTGGCGCTGCTCGGGCTCCTCACCGACGACCCGGGCCTGTGGCTCGAGCGCGCTCTGGTCGTTCTGGTCGCGGCATCACCGTGCGCCATGGCCATCGCGGTTCCCGTGACGGTGATCTCGGCCATCGGGTCGGCGAGCAAGCTCGGCGTGGTCATCAAGTCCGGGCAGGCTTTCGAGCAGCTCGGCACCGTCCGTACGGTCGCGCTCGACAAGACCGGAACGCTGACTCGCAACCAGCCCGAGGTCGTCGAGGTCGCAACGACCAGTGGGTTCGACGAGGACACCGTGCTCGGCCACGCCGCCGCACTGGAAGCCACGAGCACCCACCCGCTCGCCGACGCGGTCCGCGCGGCCTCCAGCGTGGCATTGAGCGCCTCTCAGGTGGACGAGCACGCCGGCCACGGGATCACCGGCACCGTCGATGGCCACGCCGTCCGGGTGGGCAGCCCGCGATGGATCGCGCCCGGCCCGCTGCAGCGGCGCGCGGATGAGATGGCCGCCCAGGGCATGAGCCTGGTGATCGTCGAGATCGACAGCAGCATCGCGGGCGCCATCGGCGTGCGTGACGAGCTGCGTCCCGAAGCCGCCGAGGCGGTCTCCATGCTGCACGATCGTGGCATCGGCGTCGTCATGCTCACCGGCGACAACGCCCGCACCGCGGGGTCGTTGGCGCGTGAGGCCGGCATCGACGACATCCGTGCCGAGCAGCTGCCTGCCGACAAGGCGAACGAGATCACCCGGCGAGCCGAGCAGGCCCCGACCGCGATGATCGGCGACGGCATCAACGACGCACCCGCGCTCGCAGCTGCGACCGTCGGGATCGCCATGGGAGTGACCGGATCCGCCGCCGCGATCGAGTCGGCCGACGTCGCCTTCACCGGACACGACCTGCGCCAGATCGCCCGCGCATTCGACCATGCGCGGCGCGGCCGGCGGATCATGACCGGCAACATCGCACTCGCACTCGCCATCGTCGTCGTGCTCGTCCCCCTGTCGCTCGCCGGCACCCTGAGCCTGGCGCAGGTCGTGCTGGTCCATGAGCTCGCCGAGGTCCTCGTCATCGGCAACGGACTCCGCGCCGCGCGGCTCCGCCCCGGCGGTCCGCGCTGACGCACGACCTCGTCCTACTTGCTCGACCTCGAGGCCGCGGTCCAGGGCATCCCATCGGCCGCGGCTTTCGCGTGCAGGGGTTCGTAGATGACTCGATACTGTCCAGCCCGCGCATCGACGAAGGCGTACTCGACGCCCTTGTACTCCCGCATAGTCAGTTCGGCGCGCACCCCGTTGCGTTCCACCGAGGCGAGGCGCCCACCGAGCGCGGAAGTTGGGAGCATCGTCCTCAGCAAACCGTCGACCCTGTCGTCGACCCTCAGCTCGAAGTCGAGCGTGCCATTGCCCCAACGAAGGTGGTTGACGGTGGAGCCGCTCCGTCCTTCTGTCCACTCGAGCAGCTGTTGCGCCGACACCATCGGCACGTCGAGCTCACGTGCCACCCGCTCGAGCTCGACGTCGAAGTCCGTACTGAAGTCGAAGTGCGTGCCAAAGGCACCCACGAACCCCTCTGGTCCGCGCGCCCGGGTCACGAGCGCGCGCACGGCATCGGGGTTGCCAACAAAGACCTCGTCCACGAGGTGCGTCTACTGTTAGTAGACGTCGACGAGTCCTCCCGCGAGGTCGCTGAAGCGGAGAGGCAGGCCGGAGCCAGTCATGAAACCCGGCCTGGCGCTGACCCAAGCACCCGGCCAGTAGTAGTAGTTCATGTCCAGGCGGACACCCCAGTCACGCTCGATGGCGGGCTGCGACGTCATCTGGCTCCACGCGATGCAGTGAAGCCGGCTCCCGGCCTGAGGCGGCAAGTCGGGGTAGGCCAGTCGGAAGCTCCGCAGGCTGCGCGGGAATGCCAGCCGCAACGAGCCCTCCGACCAGTTCTGGCAGTGAGTGGTGACATGAGCGCCGAGGTCGAACCCAGCGTCGCGCAGCTCGATGGAGTCCTCCCGACTGAGCCCGCTCTCGGGATAGAGCCACGACGTCGCTCGCGCGCACTCCCACGCATCGACGTCACAACCGCTCGGGTCGCCGGCCTGCAACCGTGCGAACGACGACGCGGTCCCCGAACCCGTGCCGTGGTCGTCGGCAGCCATCACCAGTACCGCCTCGGCGTCGTCCGGGAAGTACCAAACCGAGGGATGGGCGAGGCGTTGTTGGTCATCGTGCTCAGCAGGCTGGTCAGCAGCCTCATCTGCTCGTCGGCCTGAGGGACGTCGACCTCGTCGAGGTCCACCCAATCATCGACACTTTCTCCCCCGAAGAACAGGTCGTTGGGCCGCACAGGAGGAATGCCATCGCGGTCCTGTCCCGCCCAACGCGGGTTGCCTTGCCGAGTGAGAACCACCGACTGAGCGAGGTCGAAGGTGAAGGCGGCGACGTTGCCTCCAGCAGAGCCGACGGACCTCATCGTCACCGCTACCGAGGATCGATCTTCCTTGGTCAGCCGAGCCACGACCTCCGTGTCGTCATCTTCTCGAATGACGCGTGCCGGCGCATGCACTGCGATGGGCGTCGAGGCCAACCCTCTTCCGGCGGTGCTGCTCCCGTCCGCCCACAGGCTGCCGTTCGTCACCGAGTCTCCCGTCGGGCTGTGACCCGCCAGGTCTGCGAGTTCCCCCTCGGGGCGCATGGTGATCAGCTGACCACCAGACTCCACCCAGCCCCGCAGCTGCGACATGGCCTCGCTGTCGGGGGTTCCGGACAACAGAACGACGGCGTGACCGTCGAGAGCGGCGGCAGACAGGTCACGAAGATCCACCGAGGTGAAGGACGTGAGCCCTTCCGCCCGGAGCATCTCGGCGTAGAACTCGTCATATGGGTTGCGATTGTCCGTCACGAGAAGGACCGGTCCGCCGGGGCCGCTGCTCAATCGCGGCCGCGCCGGCACCTCGAACGACCATGTGTAGGCGCTGGCCATGCTGGATGTCTCGATGCTCGCCTCATAGCGTCCTGGAGACAAACGCCCGGCTGGCTCCAGCGTCGCTGAGGTGAGGTCGGGACTCCACCGCGCTCCCGCCGGCACTGGATTGCCATCCACGTCGCGCAAGGTGAACGAGAGGGAATCGACCGCATCACCCGCGTCACGGTCGAAGACGACGTCCAAGGTGATGCCGGCGGGAATGTCCGCCGCCCCGTCGGCGGGGAACTGAGCAACCACTGTCTGTATCGGCGCCGAGCCCCGTGCTGCGCTCCACACCACTGCGACAGCGACGAGCACCACCAGCGGGCGGCACCACGACAGCGCGACCTTGGTGCGCCCAGATCCTGAGATTGCCCCCACGGCGCGGAGCGTACGAGGCACCCATGGTCCGTTCCCTCCGTGCGGCCACGCCGTACCTAGCAAGGGTGAACCCTTTCCGTCTCGAGCAGGCTGTGAGGGTTGGCCCGAGCTTCGCCGCGACCCCGGTTGCCCGCAGCAGGCCTGCTCCCGCGTCCCCCCTTCCGGCGACGCCTCCGCACCGCCACGAACAAGCTCGCGATAGCCAGCGCCCCTGTGACGCGCGAGGGCCATGCCCCGACGCGCGTCGCCAAGGTCATCCCTGACGCGATCGGGACGTCGACCACCGTGGCGCCCGCGCGGGTATCCGGTAGACGTTCCAGTACCGACCCGTCGTACGACACGACCCCGGTGATCCCGTTCATCGAGGAAACGACGACCGACCGTCCCATCTCGACGGCTCGCACCCGGCTGATTGCCCACTGCTGCTCCTGTTGGGCGGTGCCGAGGAACATGGCGTTGCTCGTCTGCACGACCACGACGTCGGCACCCTGCCGTACCTGGTACCTGAGGACGTCGTCGTAGGCCACGTCGAAGCAGAGCGCGTTGGCGATCCGGAGGCCATCGGCATCCATCGGCGCCGCAGCAGGGCCAGGAGTCATGTCGCGGCCGATCTCCGCCACCCGTGACGACAATCGCTCGGCGAGCGGGCGCAACGGGACGTACTCGCCAAAGGGCACCAGATGCTGCTTGGTGTACCGAGCATCGGATCCGGCGCCGGACCACAGGATGGCCTGATTGAGCACACCGTTCCTGCCGCCGTCGACGATCGACCCGGCCAGGAGGGGGACGCCGGCCGCCCTGGCGGCACCGGCAAGCGCTGACCGCGCCCGCAGATCGCGCGCCGGGTCGACCGCTGTGGCATTCTCGGGCCACACCACCAGGTCGGGGGCTCGCCCGGAGGCTCTCCATCGAAGCGCGGCCGTGCGGGTCTCGGCCATCAGCGTGTCGGTGACCGCGCGGTGGTGGGACACCACATCGGTGCCGCCGCCTGGAACCTCGGCCTGGACCACGGCGATGCGGACCGACCGCTCACCGGCGCCCCCGGCCACCTGCCACCCGCCGGCACGACCTGCGAGATGAGCGGCGACGACAGCCGTAAGCCCTGCCACCGACAACGCGACGATCGTCGTCGGCGACACCGGCCGTGGGCCTTGGTGGCGCAGCGACCGGGCCAGCACCGCGAGCAGGGCGCCTCCGAGGGCGATCAGCACGCTCGTACCGGCGACACCGAGCGCGGCGAGCGATCCCACCCACGGTGTGTCGAGAGCAGTGAGGCCGAGGCGGCCCCACGGGAACCCGCCCCAGGGCCAGGCCGAACGGGCACTCTCGACTGCCGTCCAGGCGCAGGCCGTCCACACCGGCCACGCGCGCAACTCCTCCCTCAGTATCCGCGTGAGGACACCGAGCGCTCCGAACCACATGCTCTGGACCAGCGTCAAGGCGACCCATGCCGCCGGGGCGATCGACTCGGCGAGCCACCAGGACGTGACCCCGACGAACACCACACCGAACACCGCACCGCAGGGCGCACTGCGACGAGGGCCACTGCTCACCGACACGACGAACCCGGCGACCCCGACCGGCGCCAGCCACGAGACGGACCACGGCGCGAAGCACGCGCCCAGCACGAGACCTCCCGCCACTGCGGCGGTGACGGACTGCCGCCCCGTGAGCTCCACCCACACCTCCACGTATCTACTATGCAAGATAGTATGTCGCTGATGGACGCCGCTCAGGAGCAGGAGGCCCTCGGATCGGACGAAGCCGTTCGATCCACTCTCGTCGACCCTGGGCGCGGCGGTCCGTCGCGCCCGTCTGAGCTGTCCGCCTGGGCCCGATGGGTTTGGCGTCGCCTGACATCGATGCGCACCGCGGTCGTGTTGCTGGTCCTGCTCGCCCTGACCGCCGTTCCGGGCTCGCTGTTGCCGCAACGAGGCGTGTCCAGTGACCCATCGGCAGTGGCGAACTACTACCGCGCGCACCCGGATCTCGCGCCGTGGCTCGATCGCCTGTCGCTGTTCAACGTCTACAGCGCGCCGTGGTTCGCCGCGGTCTACGTCCTGCTCCTGGTGTCCATGACCGGGTGCGTCATTCCTCGCTCGGCGCAGCTGTGGCGGGACTACCGCGCCGAACCGCCCGCGGGGCCGCGTCGCCTTTCGCGGGAACAGCAGCACCGTCGCGGCTTCGTCGACGATCCGGACGCGACCCTCGACGCGGCCGTCCGGCATCTTCGCGACCACCGGTTCCGGGTCGTGCGGGTCGACGGAGAGGTGCGTGCCGAGAAGGGTCGTCTGCGCGAGCTCGGGAACCTCGCCTTCCACATCTCCCTGCTGGTCCTCCTCTTCGGCGTCGCCGGAGGCAAGCTGCTCGGCTACGAGGGTCGGGTCGCGCTGGTCGAAGGGACGACGTTCGCCAACGTCTCGTCCTCCTACGACGCGCTCACGCCGGGCCCGTGGACGGACCTCGACGGGCTCGAGCCGCTGGAGCTCACCCTCGACGACTTCACGGCGAAGTTCGAGACCGAGGGCGCACGCTTCGGTGAACCACGTGACTTCGAGGCGGCGGTCTCGTACAGCAGCGAGGCCGCAGGCGACGGGTCGTTCACGATCCGGCCGAACCGGCCCCTCGACATCGACGGAACCAAGTTCTTCCTCACCGGTCACGGCTACGCACCCGAGCTGACGGTGCGAGACGGCAACGGCGACGTCGCCGCGTCAGGACCCGCCATCTTCTTGCCCGTGGACCAGGCGTTCACCTCCGACGGCGTCGTGAAGGTCCCGGACGCACGCCCGACGTCGCTGGCCCTGCAGGGGTTGTTCCTCCCCACCGGCGTGGATGGCCCTGACGGGATGGCGGTCTCGGCGTACCCGGGCGCAGCCAACCCGGTCGTCCAGCTGTCGGCCTACACCGGCGACCTGGGTCTCGACGACGGCACGCCGCAATCCGTGTACTCCCTGGACTTCAGTGACCTCGAGCGGGTGCTCGGCCCGGACGACAAGCCGTGGCGGGTGTCCCTCCTCCCGGGCGAGACCGTGCAACTGCCGAACGGGTTGGGGTCCGTGACCTTCGACGGGCTCTCGCGATTCGCCAACTTCCAGGTGGCCCGCGACCCCGGCAAGGAGATCTCCCTGGTGGCAGCGATCCTGCTGATGCTCGGGCTCACCACGTCGCTGGCCGTGCCCCGGCGTCGAGTGTGGGTCCGCCGCGGTACGGACGGGACCGTCGAGCTCGCCGGCCGCTCCCTGTCCCGTCGACCCGCGCCACCCGACGAGCTCGACGACCTCGCGGCCGCCATCGGGTTGAAGCCACTGCATGCCGAACAGCGACGAATGGAGTCACAGTGATGTACGTCGACTCGGCCCGGTGGTCCGACACACTCGTGACCACCGCGCTGGCCATCTTCTCGCTCGCCCTCGTGGCATATGCGCTGACGGCAGCGCTGACGCGCGCCCGGGCCGGTCGCGCGAGGCTGGATCCGGCCGTCGTTGGCCCCGCCGGCGCGGTCCAGCCGTCCGATGGCCCACTGCTGAACGAGCACCGGGCAGGTGCCGTCAGCCGCAGCGCCACCGCACTGATGGTGCTGGGCACGGTGTCACTGTCCCTTGCTGTCGTGGCCCGGGGGCTGGCGGCCGGACGCGCGCCCTGGGGCAACATGTACGAGTTCGGGCTGACCGGAGCCGCTTCCGTCGCCGTGGCATTTCTCGTCCTCAGCCGCGGGCGGGCGATCAGCAGCCTCGCACCTTGGACGGTCGCGATCGTCCTGGTGTTGCTCGGCGTCTCGGTCACGTCGCTCTACACACCCGTGGACGACCTCGTCCCCGTCCTGAACTCACGATGGCTCGTCGTCCACGTCGCGGCCGCGATCATCGCCGGTGGACTGTTCACGATCGGCGCAGTGGCGACCGTTGCCCATCTGGTGCGGCAGTGGCGCAACAAGGGCGACGCGCCAGCCGACGACCAGCTCTCGGAGCTCGCGCACACCGTGCACCTCGTGGCGTTCCCCATCTGGACGTTCGCCGTCATCGCCGGCGCCGTGTGGGCAGAGAACGCCTGGGGTCGCTACTGGGGCTGGGACCCGAAGGAGACCTGGGCGTTCATCACCTGGGTGTTCTACGCCGCTCACCTGCACGCCCTGTCGACCGTCGGTTGGCGGCGTCGGGCCGGCCTCCTCGCGGTCGCGGGCTTCCTGGCGTTCCTCTTCAACTTCTTCGGGGTCAACATCTGGATCCCGGGCCTCCACTCGTACGCAGGAGTTTGACGACATGAGCAATGGCCTCTCCACCCTCATCGTGGGCTTGGTCGCCACCATCGGCACCCTCGCGGTGCTCTACCTCCTGGCCAGGGCCAAGTGGTGAGCAACGCGATGAGGATTCGACGTTCTGCCGTGCTCCGTGCCGCGGGAATCCTGGCGGCCGCCGGCCTCGGCGTGCTCGTGTCGGCGACCCCGTCGGGTGCGCATACCGACTTCATCGGGGCAGACCCACACGACGGAGCCAACCTCCACGAGCTGCCTCGCGAGGTACGACTGGAGTTCTCCGAGCAGATGGATCCCGGGCTGAGCTCGGTGAGCGTGCGGGGCGGGGCAGGAACCGGCGTGAATGTCGACGTCGCGACCGGGGAGAAGCCCACCGAGCTGGTGGCGACGCTGCCGGCATCGCTGGCCCCGGAGAGTGGGACCACCACCGAGTGGACCATCTCGTTCCGCGTCGTGTCCCGCGACGGACATCCCGTGGCCGGCACCACGACCTTCACCCTGCGAACTCCCGTGTCCGCGACGCAGGACCCTGATCCGTCCGACGAAGAATCCGAATCCTCGTCCACCTCCCCGGACAGCTCGACTTCCGAGCCTGCAGGACAACCCAGCGAGGCAGGTCAGACCGACCGAGCCCAGCGCGACGACAGGAACCTGTGGCTGCCCCTCACCATCGGTGGCGGCGTGCTGATCATGCTCCTGCTGGCCGTGGCCACGACGATGCGACTCGTCGGCCGGGATCGAGAGGCGTGAGTCGTCCGGCGCGCGCCCAGGGCGTCGCCGTGGCTGTGACGGCACCTGCGCTCATGGTCTTCACTGCGCTGGTGGCGATCGGCCTGACCGGCGGCCTCAGTCCCCTGGGCATCGAGGGACTGCCAGATCCGGGGGACCTCACGCGCGTGGGGCTGCCCACGGTGCAGGTGCTGCGCGACCTCGCCGCCATGATCACCGTCGGGGTGCTGGTCATCACCGTGACCTGTGTCGGTCCCGGCACTGGCGTCGAACCGCGGGCCCTCGGCGCGACCCGCGCGCGATTGGTGGCGTACGCCCAGCTGGGTGCGACCGTCTGGTCGCTGAGCAGCCTGGCCCTGGTCGCGTTCGTCTACTCCGATGCGTCCGGCACTCCGGTTGGCGCGCCGGGGTTCATGACCGAGGCGGCGTTCTTCGCGCTCGAGTACGAGCTCGGCCAGTACGGGCTGTGGAGCGCCGCCCTGGCGGCTGCCGTTGCGGTGGGGTGCGTGATCTCTACCCGACTCGGAGGCGCGGGCATCACGACGGTCATGGCGCTGGTGGCGTTGTGGCCCATCGCGCTCACGGGACATGCGGCGGGCACCCTCAACCACGACGAGGCCGTCAACCTCCAACTGTTCCACCTCGTCGGCATCAGCGTCTGGCTCGGCGGACTGGTCGGCGTGATTCTGGTACGACGCCTGGGCGGGGACCTGCTTGTCGCTACGGCCCGTCGGTACTCCACCCTCGCCGGTTGGTGCCTCGTGCTCGTGACCCTGTCGGGGGTCTACGGCGCGTGGCTCCGGCTGCCGTCGGTCGCCTCCGTGATGTCGCCCTACGGAATCGTTCTCGGACTCAAGCTCCTCGCGGTCCTGGCGTTGGCCGTCGCCGGCTGGTGGCACCGGCGGCGCACCTTGGGCGCCTTGGCCGCCGGAGCGCCTCGCGCCTTCGCCAGGTTGATCACCGCCGAGATCGCAGTCCTGCTTGGAGCCGCCGGACTGGGTGTCGCCCTCAGCCGTACCGCACCTCCGGCGGGTCCCGCGACACCGCTCACCAACGCCGAGTCCTTGCTGGGCAGCCCGATGCCGGCACCGCTCGACGCCGGTCGGTGGATCGGGACCTGGTCGCTGGACACGCTCTTCCTGCCCCTCGCGCTCGCCGGCGCGATCGGATACCTGTGGGGCGTCGTACGACTGAGGAAGCGCAACGACACGTGGCCCTGGCTGCGGACCGTGTCGTGGTTGATCGGGTGCGCACTGTTCATCTGGGCCACCAACGGCGCCCCCGGCGTCTACGGACGCGTCCTGTTCAGCATGCACATGGTTCAGCACATGACCATCGCCACCGCGGTCCCGGTGTTCCTGGTCCTGGGGACCCCGATCACTCTCGCCCTTCGTGTCCTTCGTCGCCGCGAGGACGGCTCGCGCGGCCCCCGCGAGTGGCTGCTGGCCGCGAGCCGCTCCCTGCTCGTGCACGTCCTGGGCCATCCTGTGGTCGCGGCCGGCATGTTCGTGGTGAGCATGATCGCCTTCTACTACACCTCCGCCTTCGCGGCTTCCCTCGAGTCGCACACGGGTCACGTCCTCATGACGTTCCACTTCCTGTTGACCGGCTACCTGTTTGCCGAGGCCGTGGTGGGTTCCGACCCGGCCCTGAGCCGGCCTCCGTTCCCCATGCGGGTCCTGCTCGTGATGGTGACGTTCGGGTTTCACGCACTGTTCGCTGTCAGCATGATGGCCAGCACGACGGTGTTCGCGGCCGACTGGTTCAGCGCGCTCGGGCGCACCTGGGGAAGCTCGCTCCTCGACGACCAGTACGTGGGTGCCCAGATCGGGTGGCTCATGGGCGAATACCCGATCCTCATCATGGCCGCGGCGCTCGTGACGAGCTGGGTCAGGGCCGACCAGCGCGAGCGCCGGCGATTCGACCGACGCGAGGCTCGCGACGACGACCGCGAGCTGCAGGCGTACAACGCCTATCTCGGCCGCCTGCGCGACGCCGGCCTGACACATCGGCCGGCGCCTCCTACGATGGAGCCTCGTAGGTCACGTCGTCCCGAGAAGGAGCACCACGAGTGAGGCAGCTGGGTCAGCTAGGGCGTGTCTCCCAAGTCCGGGCTGGTAGGGCTGTTTTGATGCGGTCATGTCTCGCGAACGGGTCCTGACCGACGCTCAGTGGGAGCGGATCGCGCCGTTCATGCCGTCGACGGACGGCGTGAAGTCCCGGCCCTTCCGCGACCACCGCCAGGTCGTCGAGGGCGTGATCTACCGCTTCCGCACCGGCATCGCATGGCGCGATCTCCCGTCATCCTTCGGGCCATGGCAAACGGTGTGGAAGCGCCACCACCGCTTCTCCACCGACGGCACATGGGACAAGATCCACGCCCGCCTCCTCGCCGAGGCAGACGCCGCAGGCGACATCGACTGGATGGTCAGCGTGGACTCCACCATCAACCGCGCCCACCAGCACGCCACCACCCTGCGCCGCGTCGAGGAGCCCGCCGGCCGCCGCGCCAAGCACGACACAGGGGGCTGATTCGAACTACAAGAATCCGCGGGAAGAACCACCCGATCACGCCCTGGGCCGTTCTCGCGGAGGCTTGTCGACGAAGATCCATCAACTCGTCGACGGCCGCGGACGACCACTCGTGGTCAACCTGACGCCCGGCCAAGCCGGCGACTCGCCAATGCTGAAACCGATGCTGGCACAGCTCGCGATCAAGCGCCTCGGACCAGGCCGTCCCCGGACCCGCCCCGATGCACTGCTGGGCGACAAGGCGTACTCCTCCCGCGCGATCCGGACCGAGCTCCGCACCCGCGGGATCAAAGCCGTGATCCCGCAGCCCTCCGATCAGATCCGGCACCGCAAGAACCGCGGATCCGCGGGCGGCAGGCCTCCAGGCTTCGACGCCAAGACCTACAAGGGACGCAACGTCATCGAACGGTCCTTCAACGACCACAAGCAATGGCGCGGGATCGCCACCCGCTACGACAAGCTCGCAACCGTCTACCGAGGAGCGGTCGTCCTACGAGCCATCACCATCTGGCTCGCGACTTAAGAGACACGCCCTAAACGCTGCCGTTATGAACTGGTCCCGCATCGCTTCGTGCGACGCGCACTGGCGTACCTCGGGTGTATGACTGCTCCCACTTCAGCTCGTGCTACCCATCCCGACTTCCAGGCCGTCGGGGGTTCTGACCAGCTGGGCTCGATCGTCGGAGCGCTACTTACCTATGGCCTCATCTGCGGCGTGCTGGTGACTGTGATCTCCGCGGCAACCTGGGCGGTCGCATCGAGTGCAGGTCACTGGCAGACAGCCCAGAAGGCAAAAGCGGGACTCGCTGTCGCGATTGTTGGGGCCACCCTGACGGGAAGCGCGCTCGGGTTGACGAACTGGCTGCTGGACGTGGGCGCCCACCTTTAGGACGACCGTGTCCCGACGTCCTTGGAGCAGCCTCATGCACCTCCCCGCCTCGGCCTTGCCGCTGGACATCTCGATCAGCCCGAACTCCAACGGCCTTCCCGGCATCGAGGAGCTGCGCAAGATCGTGGGCGCGTCGATGACGGTCGGCTTGATCCTCGCCGTCCTCGCTCTCATCGTCGCCGCGATCGTGTGGGCGCTCGGGTCGAACTCGTCGAACCCGCATCTGGCCGGCCGCGGCAAGCTGGGCGTGCTTGTCGCGCTCGGCGCTGCCATCGCCTGCGGGGCGTCGGTGACGCTCGTGAACTTCTTCTGGAATGTCGGCCAGAGGGTCTGAGGGGCTAGCGATGGGAGTGTGCGACGTCCCCGTCATCCGCAACGTGTGCAACGTCGCCGGCGACGCGGCCGGCACCATCGTCACCGCCCCGTTCGACTGGCTCGCCGAGAGCATCGGCAACGCAGCGGAGTGGATGTTCACCTCAGTGTGGGCCGTCATCGACTCCACCACGTACGTGGACGTGTCCAGCGGCGAGTACGCGGACGTCTACAACATCATGTTCGGCATCGCGATCTTCATGATGCTCGCGTTCTTCCTCCTTCAGGTGATGGGCGGCATGGTTCGCCGCGAGCCGGCCGCGCTCTCGCGTGCCGTCGTGGGCTTGGCGAAGTCGGTTCTCGGGTCTTTCGTGGTGCTCACCCTGCTCGCCACAGCCCTGCAGGTCACGGACCTCCTCTGCGTCGGGATCGTTCGCGCTGCAGGCACGAACATGGACGAGATGGGCGGAAGGATCGCAGTCCTCGCGAGCGGGCTCGCCGCCATCCAGGTCGCGGCGCCAGGAGCAGGATCGATCCTCACGATCTTCCTCGCCAGCCTTGCCATCATGGGCGCCCTCATCGTGTGGTTCAGCCTGCTGATCCGCAAGGCCCTACTGCTCATCGCGATCGTGTTCGCACCGATCGCCCTTGCGGGCGCGAGCTGGGACCACACCCGCTCCTGGGTCTCGCGGTGGGCGTCCTTCGTGATCGCGATGATCCTGTCCAAGGTCGTGCTCGTGGTGATCTTCCTGCTCGCGACCGCGGAGGTCTCTGCGCCGATTGAGGCCGACTTGGAGTCGGTGAGCCAGCCCATCGCGGGCGTGGTGCTGATGCTGCTCGCGGGCTTCGCGCCCTACATCACCTATAAGGCGATCGCGTTCATGGGCTTCGACATGTACCACGCGATGTCGGCCGAGCAGGAGGCCAAGTCGGCGCTGAGCCGCCCGGCACGCGTGCCGGCCATGCCGTCGCTCGGGCGTGCGGGTGCCGGCCCGGCGTCGATCCTCACCGGCGGTGGCGGTAGTGGTGGCGGTACTGGTGGCGGGGGTGCGCAGGGCGGTCTGGGAGGTCAGAGCGTCGCTCCCTCGGCGGTTGGCGGCCCCGGCGGATCGTCTGGTGGATCGCCTAGTGCGGCTGCGGTCGGGTCGGTGGGTGGGGTGGCCGGGAGCGGCTCGGCCGAAGCTGCTGGCGCCGGGACCGGAGGTGGCGCAGCCGGCGGTGGCGCGGCCGGCGGTACCGCCGTGCTGGCGAAGGAGACGGCCACCGCCGGTCCGCGTCTCGGTGGGTACGTCGCAGCGGCCGCGGCACGAGCGGCCTCGGCCGGTGAAGGGTCGTCGCCATCGGCACCGCCGCACGTCGCGGACACGACCCTGGCGGACGATCCGGACGGACGGTCCCGCAAGTGAGCGTCCCCGTTCCTCGCGCGTCCGAGTCGGCGCTGACTCCGGTCAAGTTCTCACGCTTGGCGCGGCGCGGAGTCCTGTTGGGGCTCTCCGCGATGCAGCTGGCACTGGTCGGGACTGCGGCGGGGTGCCTGCTGGTGGGGTTGTATCTCGGAGCGGTCGTTCTCGCGGTGCCACCGATCGTGGTCTGCTTGGTGGGCGCGTTCGTCCCGGTCGGGGGCCGGGCGCTTGTGGAGTGGGCGCCGATCGGTGTGGTGTGGGTGTGGCGCTCGGCCGGCGACCAGCTGGTCTATCGCTGCCGGATCCTGAAGCCGCGCCCGGCCGGCACTCTGGCGCTGCCGGGCGACGCAGCCCGGCTGCGTCAGTGGGTCGACCCCGAGACCGGGGCGGTCATGGTCCACGACCCGCACGCCGCGACCCTCACCGCGATCGTGGCCGTCACCCACCCGGCGTTCGTGCTACTCGACCCCGCCGAGCAGGAACGTCGAGTCGTCACCTGGGGACGCGTGCTGGCGACCGCGTGCCGCTCGGGGAGGCTCGCGTCCCTGCAGGTGATGGAGAGGACCCTCCCCGACTCCGGGAAGGGTCTGGCGGACTGGTGGGACCGCAACGGCGACCGCACCGGCGACCGCGGTAGCTCTTGGGCCTCACACACATACGCCGACCTGGTCGACCGCGCCGGCCCAGCCGGGGAGCGGCACGCCAGCACCATCTCGATCTCCGTTGACCTCAAGTCGTCCGGCAAGGCGATCCGCGCGGCGGGTGGCGGGATGCGTGGCTCGGCGGCGATCCTGCGTCAGCAGATGGCGACCATCACGGCCGCACTCCAGGCAGCAGACCTGTCCCCCGGCGGCTGGCTCGGACCCGGTGACCTGGCCGTGGTGCTGCGCTCGGCCTACGACCCGGCCGTCGCCGGCGCCCTCGAACGGCAAGGTGACGTCGGGCGCGACCTCGCCCACGCAGGTCCCGTCGCCGTCGCCGAGTCGTGGGGAAGCCTCCGCAGCGATTCGGCTCACCACTGCGTTCTGTGGATCAGCGAATGGCCACGCTCGCTCGTCTACCCGGGATTCCTGGCACCCGTCCTGCTGTCCTCCGGGGTACGGCGCACCTTCACCCTGCTCTACACCCCGATGCGCACCGACCGCGCCGCCCGCGACATCCGCAAAAAGAAGACCGAATACATCTCCGACGCAGCACAGCGCCAAAAGATCGGCCAGATCGAGGACGCCCAGCAAGCCGCCGAACTCAACGACGTGCTCCAGCAGGAAGCCGACCTCACCGCCGGCCACGGAGTGCTCCGCGTCACCGGACTCATCTCCATCAGCGCCAGCACCACCGACGAGCTCGAGCAAGCCGTCGCCGTCATCGAGCAGGCTGCAATCCAGGCCTCCTGCGAAACCCGTCGCCTCTACGGACAGCAAGCTCAGGCATTCACCCTCGCTGCCCTCCCCCTGGCACGCCCCCTGTGACCCCGTCGCCTCTGTCCACATCGCTTCTGCCCACATCGCTTCTGTGACCCGGCCGGCACACCTGACTGGCACAACGTGACAGCGACCATCGCTCTTGACCGGGAGGTCTCGATGTCCCGCAACAGCCAGCATCTCCCCGACAACACCCGCTCGACGTCAACGCTGGCATCGGCCCCGAGCGATCCGCGTCGTGGCGACCGCCTGCACGTATCGGTCCTGGTCTCGCCCGAAGGAGAGCGACGATCCACCCGCAAGGGACGCAAGGCGGCCGCCGCCGCCCTCGTGACGCTCGACCGTGACTCGCGACGATTCGACCGTCGCACCCGGGCCGACCAGCTCACCGCCGAGCGCAAGCAGACCGTCATCCTCCCGAGGGCAGGCGAGGCCAGAGCTGCCGCGCTCCGCATGCCGGGCCGGCTGCGACTCCCCCGCCACCAGGACACCTCCGCCATACTCGCCGGCGCCTACCCCTTCCTCGCCGAAGGAGGGCTCGGGAGCGAGGGCATCTTCGTCGGACAGGACCTCTACTCCGGCAGCTCGTTCGTCTACGACCCGTGGATCCTCTACGCGCGCGGGCTGATCACCGCTCCCAACGTCGTCCTGGCCGGGATCGTCGGGTCCGGCAAGTCGTCGCTGGCCAAGAGCATCTACACCCGGTCGCTGCCGTTCGGGCGCCGCGTCTACGTGCCCGGCGACCCCAAGGGCGAACACACCGCCGTCGCAGAAGCCGTCGGCGGCCGCGCCATCGCACTCGGTCACGGCATGCCGAACCGGCTCAACCCCCTCGACGAAGGACACCGCCCCTCGGGGATAGACGACGACCAGTGGGCCAGCCAAGTCGCTTCACGACGACGCGACCTGATCGGCGCCCTCGCCGAGACCGTCCTCGACCGGCGCCTGAGCCCCCTCGAGCACACAGCCGTGGACATCGCGATCGACCACACCGTCCACGGCACCGACGTCCCCACCCTCCCCGCAGTGGTCGACCACCTCCTCTCCCCCAACCGCTCCAAGGCGGGCGACGACCACCACGGCCACAGCGACCACAGCGACCAGCTGGCAGAAGATGGGCGACTCGTCGGCCATGCGCTACGTCGTCTGGTGGCAGGCGACCTCGCCGGCCTGTTCGACGGCCCGTCGACGATCCGGTTCGACCCGACGCTGCCGATGATCTCCCTCGACCTGTCCCGCGTCGCCGAGAACGCCACCCTCACGTCGGTGCTGATGACGTGCGCGTCCGCGTGGATGGAATCCGCGCTGCAGGACCCTGCCGGCGGGCAGCGGTGGGTGATCTACGACGAGGCGTGGCGGCTGATGTCGCACCCCGCGCTCCTGCGCCGAATGGACGCCCAGTGGCGCATGGCCCGGCACTACGGCATCGCGAACATGCTGATCTTCCACAAGCTCACCGACCTCGACAACGTCGGCGATCAGGGTTCCGCGATGCGCGCCCTCGCGTCCTCGCTGCTCGCGAACGCCGAGACTCGCATCGTCTACCGCCAGGAATCCGACCAGCTCGGCGCCACTTCGGCGGCGCTCGGACTCACCGGCACCGAGCAATCCCTCATCCCCACCCTCGGCACCGGCCAAGGACTGTGGCGGATCAAGCACCGCTCGTTCGTCGTGCAGCACCAGATGCATCCCGACGAGCAGGTCCTCTTCGACACCACCGCCCGCATGATCGGAGGACAACCCCATGACCACACGCACCCACTCCCGCACCCACTCCCGAATCGCGCGCGACGCCCGCCTCGAACAAGTACAGAACGACCTCACCAACGCGGTGTCGGCACTGGTGACCGGCGATGACTGGAAGAGAGCGATGACGTTCGCCGCGCAGTTCCGCTCCCGATCGTTCAACAACACCCTCCTCATCTGCGCCGCCCACTCCGCAGCTCACGAAGCAGGGCAGGTCCCAAACCCGACCCCGACGTACGTCGCCGGCTTCCACCAGTGGCTCAGCCTCGGCCGGCACGTGGCGAAGGGGCAGCACGGATACCCGATCCTCGCGCCCGTCAACGGCCGCTTCGCATCCTTCACACCCGCCAACCCCGACTCGTGGCGTCGCCTCGCACGCACCGAGAAGCCCCAGCGAGGCGAGACCATGCAGACCCGGGTCACCGGGTTCCGACCCACGCACGTGTGGGACGTGACCCAGACCGCCGGCGACCCGATCCCCGAGCCCCCGACACCGCAGATCCTCCGCGGACAGGCGCCAGACGGACTCTGGGACGGGCTCGCCGACCAGATCACCGCAAACGGATATGACCTACGTCTGGTCTCCTCCGCCGCAGCCATCGGAGGCGCCAACGGGCTCACGGACTTCATCTCCCGCGAAGTGTCGATCCGCGTCGACATGGACGACGCGGCCCAGGTCAAGACCCTCGCGCACGAGCTCGGACACGTCCTCCTGCACGCTCCACCAGCCGACGCCCTCATGACCGAAACCGGTGCCAACGCCGAACTCCACCGAGGCACCGCAGAAGTCGAAGCAGAATCCGTCGCGCTCATGATCGCCGCCGGACACGGGCTGGACACCACGTCTTACACCGTCCCGTATGTCGCGACTTGGGCCACCACCGTGCCCAGCAAGGAGCCCGCCGAGGTCACCCAGGCCACCGCCGAGCGAGTCCGCCGGACAGCGCTCGGCATCCTCGAACAGCTCAACACCACCCAGACCCCAGACGGGAAGCCACCCGGGCTCGACCACGACGTACGACGCCTTCCGTCCCCCGACGCCGCCCCGACACCGCGGCTCGAGCCGATCGGACACGGACTGTGACACGACCTGCGACACAGGCTGAGAATGTTCACGTCGTACTGCCCGTCGTCCACGTCGACGTCAACCCCGCAGGCACGATCTCCGTCGACATCGACGGGTCGCCCCACCACTCAGACCATCCGCTCCAACGAGCACACCTCCGCGCGGTGCTCGACCAGCTCACGACCGGACTGGGCTCACCGATCCGCGTCGAAGTGCACGAACACGACGGCACCACCTACGCCGACATCGTGACGCCGCGCTCCGACTCCCAGGCACCCGGAAAGGCCGCCGGCCCCGCGGAGGTCAGGCCGCCGAGTGCCGCACACGCCGAGGGGTTCTCGGCGTCGGGATTCGCGGCGGGCGAAGAGCTCGCCCTTGCGTACGTCGTCGCTCGGCCACACGCCGACGACGACGGGATCGCATCCCTCCACGTCCCGCCAGCGCTCCTCGCCGAGAACCGCGGCGCCCTCCTCCTGCTCGGCACGTCCTCGGGCACAATCGCGACGCTCACCTGATGGCCATCAACTCGGGTACCCGCGGAGCCGACGACGCCCTCGTGAACCTCGGACTCATCGCCATCGGCGCCGCCGTCGCCATGTCCGCACTGCTCCGCGGCGCCGGCAGCATCGCCGCCAGCCTCAGCGGCGTGGAGCAACCCCGCGAACCGCTCAGCTCGGGTATGCGGGTACTCGCCCAACCCGGCAACCCCTCGCACGCACTCGACTGCCCGGACCTCTCGTCCTCGCTCTACTGGGCGGTCGTTGGAACCCTGCTGATCGCAGGGGTCGTTGTCGCGTGGACGGTCCTGGCCTGGGCGGGCAGGGTGAACCACCGACGAGCTGCTGACCCTCGTCGGATCCCCGGCATCGCTACCCGGCGCGACGTCGACGCAGCCGCAGGTGCGGCGGCGCTCCTCCGCCGAGCAGCGATCCTCCGCCCGTCGCTCGCACGCCCGCGACCCGCCGATGTCGGGTACCTCCTCGGCCACAGTTGCGGCCGACAGGTGTGGGCATCCGTCGAGGACTCGATCCTCATCGTCGGACCGCCTCGATCCGGCAAGGGCCTCCACCTCGTGATCAACGCGATCCTCGACGCCCCGGGCGCGGTCGTCACCACATCCACCCGACCGGACAACATCGCCGCCACCCTTGCTATCAGGAGTGAACGCGGACCTGTGGCCGTCTTCGACCCCCAGTCCCTCACCGCCGGTCTACCCGGGGTACGAACCGCGAACATCCGCTGGTCCCCCGTCCGAGGCTGCGAGGAACCCCTAACGGCGATGACCCGAGCAGCCGGCCTCGCCGCCTCCACCGGGCTCTCGTCCGGCGGCGTGGAATCCGGCGGCTTCTGGGAAGGCAAGACGCGCACAGCGCTCCAGGCCCTTCTCCACGCCGCCGCGCTCGAGCAGCTCTCAACCAGGACGCTGTTGGAGTGGTCCCTTTCCCCATCCGCGGCTGGAGACGCAGTCGGGATCCTCTCCAGCCGTCCACGCGCGGCGACCGGATGGTCCGACGCCCTCCAGTCCATCGTCACCGCCGACGCGCGCACCCGAGACTCGATCTGGATGGGCGTCTCCCAATCCTTGGCCTCGCTCGCCGACCCGCGCGTGCTCGACGCGGTCAGCCCTCAGCCCGGTGAGCACTTCGACCCCACCGAGTTCCTCACCAACGACGGAACCCTCTATCTCCTCGCCACCGGTGCCGGCTCCGGCGCGTCCTGGCCACTCGTCGCTGCGCTCGTCGAAGACATCGCAGAGACCGCACGCCGCATCGCGTCGACCTCGCGCGGCTCCCGCCTCGATCCGCCGGTACTGCTCGCGCTCGACGAGATCGGCAACCTCGCACCGCTCCCCTCCCTTCCCGTCCTCATGGCCGAAGGCGGCGGCACCGGCATCACCACGATGCCGGTACTTCAGTCGCTGGCCCAGGCGCGCAGCCGATGGGGAGACCACGCCGCCAGCACCATCTGGGACGCCTCCATCGCCAAGGTCATACTCGGCGGCGCCTCCGCGTCCAAGGATCTTCAGGAGCTCTCGGTCCTGATCGGCGAGCGCGAGGAAGCCACCGAGTCACACACCATTGGCGAGTACGGCGCCCGCTCAAGGCAACGATCTACCCGCAGGGTCTCGGTGATACCACCCGAGCGCATCCGCACCCTCCCTTTCGGCGCTGCCCTAGTCCTCCTTCGGTCAGCTCCGCCCGTCATTGCGGATCTACGGCCCTGGACCAAGCGTTGACTCGCATGCAACGTGACCTGGCCATACATAGCCCAGCCCGCCGCGTATCACCGGAAGTTCGAGCGAGCGAGCGCCGTGCGGAGATCCGCAGACGTGTCGAGATCCAGACGCGCCGCGCTCCCTGCACATCAACCGATAGCCAGCAGCTGATCGGTTCGGCCGACCTGGAGCAGAAATGGGTCTTGCTGACCTTCCTCGCCTTCGACTCTGAATACGAACCGCAGGCCTTCTTTGAGGAGGTAGGCGCGATAAAGATGAGGGCTCGTGGCTGCGATCCACTCGAGTTTGACTCGCTGGTTGTCGGTGAGTCTGACCGCCTGGGTCCGCCGCAGCACGCCGAGCCAGTCTCCGACCCGTCGCCTCACTCTGCGACGGGTCGGGGATGTGCCACCTGTGTTTCCGGGTCGGCCGCGGACGGGAGCGCGTCCAGCCAGTCCGTCATCGCCGCCACGCCATTCGGGAGGTCAGCCCCGAACCCACTCAGGTCGCGTGATTCGGCGAGCGCCGCACGGGCTTCTCGGTCGGTCAGCACGGCGTCGCAGTACGCGTAGGCAAGAGCCAACGCATCGATGTCGCCGATGTGGTTGGTCTTCCACCGGTGCGCAGGATTGCGGTGATAGCGCGCCTTCATGCTCACCGCGACCTGCAACTGCGGCATCGCCGCGAACAGGGCGACAAGCTCGCCAGGTTCGGGCATGCGGTGCGGGAGCCCATCGGTCTCCCGCTCTTGGAGGTGAAGCGCGAACAGCGTCATCCACTCGTGCTCAACCTCCCGCGCAAAGACGACGTCGCGGAGGCGGCTACGCCGCAGCGCTGGATGCGCTGCCAGCTTGGCTTGGGTCTCCAACTCGAAGTCCAGACGCTTCTGCATGCCGTCGGCGTGTGTCTCTGGCGCATACCCGTTCGCACGAAGTGCCGGAACCTCAGAATCTTGCGGCCCCTCGAGGAGGCGGCGTTCCATGAAGTGGTTCATCTCGGTCACCTGGCGCTCGTACTCCACATCACCAAGCTCGCGGCGCACCTCCTCACCGATGTCCTCGCCAGTCGCCTGGCTGACGAATCTGACTCCTCCGTTGCGCCCGAATGCGGCCATGGCCGAGGGGTGAAGGAGCGGCATCGGGGCGTAACTGCGCGGGCAGCCGTAAATCGCGTCCAGTCCTGCCGCCATCTCCATCGTGGCCAGGAACGGGCGGCCGACCAGGTACGTGAAGTCGGAGAACTCCTCCATCACGTCGGCGAGGTGACCTCGCTGCCGTGGGGCGGGAATGCTGTGCGCCACCTCGGTGAAGTGCACGGAAGACAGTGGGAACAGGGCGCGTCGCTCTGCCTTCGCGCGCCGCGCCGCGTCCAGCAGCTCCGGATACCCGGGCAATACGCGAATCGGTCGGCCATCCTCAGCCGAGTGACCGGCCTGCGCCCGACTGGCGTTGGCCAGCGGGATGTACTGGTTGAGGTCCAGATAGACAAGGGGAACCTGCGGGCGAGTGACACTCGCCCACACCATCTCGTCGGGTACCGGAGCTCTAAGCATGGGAGGGCCAGCGTAGGCGCGCTCACGGCATCAGGCCCACCGGATATGCCGCGATGAGTGCGACTCTGACCCGCGTCTTTCCGCCGCTTGAGCGACTCGGACCGAGCATCCCTCGGGCTCCACTCCCGCATGACTCCGTGCCTGCGTGCCCCAAGGTCGGCATTCGTTAGCGGTTCGCGCATTTAGGCGATGTGAGCTTCCTGCTCGAGCCATACGTTCGTGGGATCTTGAGCCCGACTTGGGAGGCGCTGGTGTCAGACGACTCGTACGTCATTCTGGGCGTCCCACGTGACGCGACTGCTCAAGAAATCAAGCGCGTGTATCGCGAACTGGCCAAGCAGTGGCGCCCGGACAGGCACCTTACGAGAACTCCGCAGGAGCGTGCAGAAGCAGCACAACAGTTCGGGCGCATTCAGGCTGCATACGAGGCTCTGGGCAAGGGCGAAGCGCCCCACGCCCAGCGGTTGCGCGACGTGCCAGAACCTCCCCCGCAGGCGCGCCCGCACGAGCGCCCCACGAAGAGGCACGCCGCGACCCGCTGTCCAACACGTTCGACTCTGTGGCAACTCAAGGAACTTGGCACATGCCGGCGCCAGTCCGGGGACGCGATGTCGCGATGACCCTTGGAGATCCACCAATCGACAACCAGCCGCGCCATCGAGTTCGACAGCCCCGTCGACGGAAACCATGTGCAGATGTCACCTCCGCTTACCCACGGCTATACGTACATCTACCGCGGAAGAGGTCGTCGAGGTCTTCACGGCGGCCCACCCGGTGACCTCCGGGTCGCTGTCCGCGTGATCTACCCGATCCAGGGCGAAGACCAAGTCGTCAACCTTCGCGTGAGCCACAAGCAAGCCAAGCGAGGAGTCGAACCTCCAAGTGCGGCCGACGGCACTCAGGTACGGCTGGACGTTCCGCTGCGCTCCGGTCAGTACGTTGCCACGCGTCGGGGCTACGCAGGTCAGAACGGAGGAACTCGAGGAAACTTCACCATCAACGTGACCGTCGAGCCACAACCTGCGATCAACCTGGCAATTGGCGTTCTCGCGCCTTGGATGCTCGGGGCAGTCGTCCTGCTTTGCTTCTTCCTTGTGGTCTCTCGGTGGGGGTCTGACCTGTGACCTGAGGAGCATCCTGCGTCGGCAGGGTGTCGCTCCCGCGAAATCGAAGATGCTGCGCGAGGACGTCAGCCCGACCTAGCGCATTCCGCCCTCTATCGGCTGCGCGGGCGACTCCGCCACCAGACTCTCCAAGACCCGTGCACGTCCGTGGCCGTCTCGTGGCGCGCGACCAGACGAGCTTCCAATTCTGCAAGATCCTTGCGCGACGCCAGAGCAGCGAGCGCCCGATCTACGTGGCGTTCGCGTTCGGCCTGCAACTCCGTCATCCGCACGTGCAGCACAGCTGACACTGAGGCTGCACCGGCGAAGGAGATGACGATTGGAACGGTCGAAGGGTCCTCGGAGGATCCCGACATGGCGGCGTCAAGGATGAGCGTGAGCAGCGCGCCGGAGACCGCGGCGACGCCGCCAGCCAGCCAGTGGGCCACGTGCTGGAATCGGCTCCAACACCCGAGCGCGGCAGCGATGCCGGTGGCGCCGGCTAGCGAGCCGGTCACGAGGTCGGGGCCGGTCTTCCATACGCCGAAGACACTCAATCCGACGAAGAACACAGACCAATAAGTCGCATCAAACCTGCTGCTCACCAGAGCATTGTGCCGGGGACCACCGACACCGCGGAGATCCGCCCGAACTCAGCACGGGTTGGCGGACACACCTAGTCGTTGACACGAGCAAGGACGAGGGCAAGGAGCCCAGAATGACGATCCCCACCCAGCTGAGCCTGAATGGCTTCGTTGTCACTGCACCGGATCTCCGCTTCACCGCAGCAGGCAAGGAGCACGTCAAGGTCCGAGTCGGCGTCGAGCAGTGGCGACACGAGACAGACGGTTCGTTCACCAAGCTCGACGCGACCTACCACGACATGGTCGCCTTCGAGAGCGTCGCCCGAGAGATCTATGCACGCTTCCAGCGTGGCGACTCTTTCGTGGCGAGCGGCTACGTCCACGAGTACGAGGTCGAAGCCGAAGGCACCGGCAGCGTCATCAGGGAGGAGTTCGTGGCCCGCAAGATCGGCCACAGCGCCACCCGGACGAACTACGTGGTGCAGCGGCGCACACATCAGCAGCCTCAGGTCGCCTCGGAGCCCGTACCCCAGGCGCCGGTTGTCGGGCTCTGAGGACCGACTGCCGTGGAACTCGCCACCTGGCTCTCGTTCGATCCCCCTGGGGACTGGGGGTCCGTGGAGACGGACCTGCTGGACGAGCCACCCAGGGCGATCAACTGGGCAACGCTCACCGCCGAGGAGGCCAAGGTCGCGTGGCGCGAGCTCGATGCGTGGGTGAGCTGGCTGAAGAACGCGTACGGGCTCTCGCCGGCCGTGGTGCCTCCCCTCTGGCATCGTCACGATGAGCTCGTGTGGGAGCTTTCGGGCCTCCACACTCATTGGCTTTCGTGTCATGACGAGACGGCGCCGCCGTCGGCGCCACTCGCATGGCTCCGCGACTTCGCCGACGCACGCAACCGTCTCCAGGACTGGGTTGCGGTCTGCGGCACCCGTCTCGACCGGGACCGACCGACGCGGCGTACGTCGTGGCCGGGAGAGTCGGACGACGCCACCACCGGCGAGGTCGAGATCAGTGACCGCGAGCGCGACTTCGACGCGTACGTCGATCAGGATCTGCGGCGTCGCAGGCGCGTCCGTGAGGTCCGGACCCCGGCTGGCACATCGTGATCCGCACGTCAGCAACAGGGCATGCCGGGCGGACGGCATCCACAGAGACCGACGGGCGAACGAGCGGCACGAGCGCGATCCGCTCAGTGTCGTCCGTGACGCGGACGACGGAGGCACTGATGCATGGAGGACCAGCACCGGCCATCGCTGACGCCCGTGCAGCTCTGGGCTACCTGGCGGATCGGGCCTCGAGCGTCGATGCCGCCTCGGACTACGAGCGCGTCCTGCTCACCCTCGACACGTACACCGCAGACGCTTCCCCTAGCGCGTCAGAAGACGCCGAGCTCGAAGACCCCCGCGCTGCGATCGCCGCCGCACGCCGCGCGCTACTCGCCGCGGAGGGCGGTCCGATCACTGCGCTCCAAATCGAGGTGCTGCTGGTCATGCTCGACGACGCCGTCGCGGGCGACCTCGGCTGATGTACAGCGAATCGGGCACCGCCCTGCGCCAGGAGATGACAGCTCTCCTGAACGTTCACCGAGTCGACGGTCGGTTCGGCGCACGCGACGAGATGGCCGACCACGTCATCCTCGTGCGCCACTTCCGCGAGAACGTCCTCGCGTGGTGCGGCAGCGGGCTGCAACTCGCCCTGCCCGTGTCCTTCAGCAACATGCCACCCCGGAACCCCAACCCCTTCGAGTCAACCGGCACGCTAAGCGCCGCCCGCGAGCTCGCCCGACAGCTCGCAGCCGTACGGCAGGCCGTGAACACAACCCCCGCAGTCCTGACGCAACTGACCACTCCCCACCGGATCCCGCTCGTGGAGCGCTGGCGACAGGTCGCGCGAGCAGCCGCGATGGCGGAGGCGGACCTCGACGGAATGGGTGAACAGGCCATCACCTCCCCACAGGCGGGCGCACTGGTGGGTGACGTCGCGACGATCCTCCAGGCACTCGTCGTGCTCGACCGGCGCTACCACCGCGTCCTCGGGTGGACGTCAATGCCACAGGTCGCGAGCCTGGGTTGGGCTGCCCTGGCTGCCGCGCTGGACACCAGCCTCAAGACGCCCGACTACAGCATCGACGCCACCGGCTGGCGTCCTCGGGTTCGGCCGATGCGAGGCGACGTCCCGCCCGGCATCCTGGGCGTCCTGATGGCCGAGCACAACGTCCTCGCCGGACTCGGCGGTTTCCCACATGCGCTGCGCCTCCGGCTGGTCGTCGACTCCCAACGCGTGCTGTCTTCGCGCCTCTCCACACTCATCGGCCGCACAGATCCGACCGAGGTCCTCTATTGGGAAACACGTGCTACGACCTACGCCGAGATCCAGCGCCAACTCCGCGACATCGGCGGCATCTGGGGCGGCGGCGAACGGGCCGCAGCCGAAGCCGGTCACGTCGTGGCTCGCCTCCGTGGCGTCGACGCCGGCACTGTCGTCGAACCGCGCGCACTGAAAGCGTTCAGGACGCTCGCCGAGGGCATCGACGAACGGATCGCCTCGATCGTCCAGAAAGGAATCGAACGCGGGGACTTCGTCCAACGGGTGAAGCTCCCCCGACTCGTCGCCAGTTCCGGCTCCCTCGTCCAACCAGCGCGCGTCCGATACCGAGCGGTCCCCGACTCAAACGACGTGCCGCTCGTCCGCATCGTTCGGGAGCAACTCCGTCCCCTTGCCCCGAGCCCAACGACAGCGCCCGACGCCTCCCGGGTCCAGCTGGTCGCCGCGTTGTCCCAACGAGCTCACCCTCCCGAGCCGGCCGTGCAGGCCTTGGACCTCTAGCCCGTGTCCCCCTCGCTCTCACGAGGAGCAAGCGACTCGAGGATCTCCGCGGTCACCGGGTTCACGGCCTCGTCAGGCTCGATGTAGTGCTGCTTCGTGATGTCGGACGAGGTGTGGCCGAGCATCTCCGCCGCCAGATCCGCGCCACCCGCCCGGTCGATCACGGTAGCCACGGTGCGGCGGAAGGAGTGCGGAGTCACGCCACTGATACCGGCCTCGTCCAGTACCGCGCGCAGGCGTCGGCGAATGTTGTTGGTGGTCAGCGGGGTGCCGTTGCGGCTGACGAAGATGAGCTGCTCGGGATCGTCCGACTCGATCTTCGACAGCCGTCGACGCAGAGCCGCGGCGGTGAAGGACGGCACGGACACGGTGCGGGTCGACTTGGAGGTCTTGGGAAACGGCTGTCGGTGGGTGGGCTTGCCTCGAGGCGACACGATCGTGCCGCAGATCCTCATGGTCGCAGGTGTCGTGGTGACGTTGATGTCGCATCGACGGACCGCCAGCACCTCCCCGATCCGCCCGGAGGTGCCCAGCATGACCTCGATGACGTCCTCGAGCTGACCATCGGGGGGAGGGCCGACGACACCGGGACCGCGGCGCCACTCCCGCGCGGATCGACGGATGCGTTCGATCTGCGCGTTGTCCAGCGACAGCACCTGCGTCGCGGGCTTGCGCAGGCGCGCCGTGTCACGGACGGGGTTCTGGCGCATGGCGTCGTAGCGCACTGCCAGCCCGAACGCGAGGCTCAGGACAGTTCGCGCCTGCTTGGCCATGCTGTAGCTCTTGGTCGCGGCCAAGGTCTTGATGAACTGGTCGACCTTTCGCACGCTGATCTCACGCAGCGCGTAGTGCCCGAACGCGGGCAGAACGAGCTGCACCATGTTGCGCTCGTACAGGTCCCGGGTACTGGGTGCGAGCCCTCCGGTGAGGTCGAGGTCGGCGAGCCAGACATCGACGAGGTGCCGGAAGGTGCTGGACGGATTGAGGTCGCCCTGCCCGAAGGTCTGCGTCGTCCGTTCGGCGAGCTGCTCCTTCAGCTTGCGCTCGGCCGCGCGCGGGCTGCCCGCAGTCGCCTGCACCCGCCGCAGCCGGCCGTCGTAGTCCCGGAACCGCGTCGAGGCACACCCGCGACCGTCGGGCAGGGTCTCGAGGTGGATCTCCCCGAACGTGCCGATCGGCGTTCGTGGCCGCGGCATCTCAGGTCACCCGCCGCTGGGGCCGTGACCCGGCTCGCTCTCGCGCTGGCTCCCCAGCCAGGCCAGGACGTCGGAGGTCGCGTAGCGCACACGGCCACCGACCTTGATCGCGCAGGGGCCCTTGCCGTCCGTGCGCCAGTCCCGGATGGTCGTAATCGGGACCTGGAGGTACTCGGCAAGCTCCTCGATGCTCAGCAGAGGCTCGAGGCTGGTCAACGGGCCGGTCGACGGGCTGGCGGTGGTCTCCATGCCGATGAGGTGCGCCGGCGATGCCGCACGCTCCCGCGGCGGTCCACGCCGCCCCATGAAGAACTCCGTGAAACGGGGTTTGTGGCGACTCTCCGCCGGGTTTGTGGCGGGTTTGTGGCGGGGTGATCAATTCTCAAATGCTTTCAGGCTCGGAGATCAGTGATCTCCGAGCCTGAAACTTTGTAGCGGGGGCAGGATTTGAACCTGCGACCTCTGGGTTATGAGCCCAGCGAGCTACCGAGCTGCTCCACCCCGCGTCGGTGAACAGAACATTACCCTGCGGGTCACCAGCACCCAAATCGGGGGTGGGTGGAAGCCGGCGGTCAGCCGCCCAGCTTGGCGGCAGCCTGCTCGACGAGGGTGCGTCCCTCCTCCATCAGGCGTGCCCAGCGGACCGTGTCGCCGGCCTGCTGCGCCGCGTCGGCCTGGGCGAACTTGGCCTCGGCCTGCCGCAGCAGCTCGGCCACGGTGGCGTTGCCGCCGCCGCTCTCACCCGGGGTCGGCGTGGGCTCCTCGGTCGGCGTGGGCTCCTCGGTCGGGGTCGGCTCCTCGGTCGGCGTCTCCCCCGACCCGTCGGTCGAGCTGTCCGACGTCAGCGCGTCCTCGATCGCCGCGGACAGGGTCGTGCCGATGCCCACGCGGTTCTCGTAGGAGACCAGCACGAAGCGCAGGATCGGGAAGTTCGACTCGCCCGAGCGCCGGGTGTAGACCGGCTGGACGTACATGAACTGGTCGCCGATCGGCACCGTCAGCAGGTTGCCCGGCACCCGTTTGGCGTCGCCGGTCGTGTAGGGCAGCAGCGCGGCGCTGATGTCCTCGTTGGTGGCGAACGTGTTGGCGATCTGGAGCGGTCCGCCGGTGGGCTCGTTGGGCAGCTGGAGCACAGACACCTTGCCGTACTCGTTGCTGGTGGCGTCGCTGTTGACCGCCATGTAGGCCGCGAGGTTGTTCTCCTTGTCCCGCGGCACGTAGACCGAGGTCAGCGACCAGGTCTCGCCCTCGCCGGTGTCGGTGAACAGGCGGTACGGCGGCTGCAGGCGGTTGGAGCTCTGCGGGTCGCTCGGCACCTCCCACCGGCTCGACCCCTCGAACCACGCCGAGGCCGAGGTCTCGTGGTAGCGCTGGAACTGGTAGCGCTGGGCCTTGAACAGGTCCTCGGGGTAGCGCAGGTGCTCCATGAGGGAGTCCGGGATGTCGTCCTTGGGCTGCACGACGCCCGGGAAGACGTCCTCCCACGCCTGCAGGATCGGGTCCTCGGTGTCCCACTCGTAGAGGCGGACGGTGCCGTCGTAGGCGTCGACGGTGGCCTTGACCGAGTTGCGCAGGTAGTTGATCTCGTCGGTCGGCAGCGTCTGGAAGCCGGTGTTCTGCTGGAGCGCGTCGTCGGTCATCTCCTCGAGCGACTCGCGCTGCGAGAGCGGGTACTTGTCGGTGACGGTGTAGCCGTCGAGGATCCACTGGATCTTGCCGTCCACGACCACCGGGTAGGGGTCGGAGTCGACGGTGAGCCACGGCGCGACCTTCTCCACCATCCGGCGGGGGTTGCGGTCGTAGAGGATCTTGGAGTTCGAGTGGACCCGGCTGGAGAGGATCAGGTTGGGCTCACTGAACTTCACCGCGTAGAGCAGCTGGTCGAAGATGTTGCCGATCGGCACGCCGGCGTCGCCGTCGTAGGTCGTCGCCACGTCCTCGTCGGTGCGCTCGCCGCGCGGCAGGTCGAACTCGACCGCCTTCCCGTCGGGGTCGAGCCCGACGATGCTGTAGTCGGGGCTCTGCTCGCCGAAGTAGACGCGAGTCTCGTAGCCGTCCTCGCCGGACAGGCGGGTCAGGGTGTCCTCGTCGGCCTCGGCACCCTCGGCCCACTGGATGCTGGTCTCCTGGCGTGAGTCGTCCTCCGGACGCTGATTGGCGAAGGCCGCGATCACGCCGTTGCCGTGGGTGTAGGCGGTGTGCAGGTTGGACCAGTTCTGGTCGTTCTCGGCCAGGCCGCTCTGGTCGAGCTCGCGCACGCCGAGGACGACGGCGCGGTCGGTGCCGTCGATCTCGTAGCGGTCGACGTCGAGCACGCCGGGCACCGAGTAGTAGGCACGGACCTGCTGCTGCTGCTCGAAGATCTCGCTCACGATCTGCGGGTCGACCAGCGGGATGCCGGCGGTCATGCCGTCCAGCGCCTGGAGCCGGCCGTCCTCGGTGACGGCCGTGCCGGCCACGTTGCGTACGTCGATCTGGTCGAGCTGGTAGGCCGCCCGCGTCGCGTCGATGTTGGCCTTGATGTAGGGGCCCTCGCGGTCGGGGACGTTCGGGTTGACGCGGATCGACTGCACGATCGACGGCACCACGAGGCCGAGGATGATCGCGGAGAGGGCGAACAGCGCGACGCCGACCGACGGCAGCAGCCAGGTGCGGCGCAGCACGTTGGCGAGGAACAGCACGGCGCAGACGACCGCGATGCCGGCGAGGATCTCCTTCGCGGGCAGCACGGCCTTGTCGTCGGTGTAGCCCATGCCGGTGAAGATCGACCCGGAGTTGGTGACCAGGTCGTAGCGGTCGAGCCAGTAGTCGACGGCCTTGGCGAGCACGAACACCGCCAGCAGGACCGACACCTGGATCTGGGCGGGGCCGCTGAGCCGCTCCCCGGGCGAGCCGAGAGCCGGATCCCGCCGAAGAGGTAGTTGACGACGATCGTCGCGAGCAGCCCGACGACCGCCAGCGCCATCACGAAGTCGACGACGTAGTGCCAGAACGGCAGGTCGAAGACGTAGAAGCCGACGTCCTTGTTGAAGTACGGGTCCTCGGTGCCGAACGACTTGCTGTGCCGCCACAGCGAGAAGCTGCGCCACTGACCGGTGGCCGACGCGCCGGCGAACAGGCCCATCACGACCGCGACGGCGGCGATGACCTTGCCCATCCGGGGGGCCAGCAGCTCCCGGTAGCGGTCCATCCCGTCGTCGGGCATCCCGGGCATGCCAGGCCACAGCACCGGGCGGAACCGGTAGGCCACCGCCATGGAGGCGGCGACCGCCGCGGCCATCAGGCCGGCGAAGACGAGGAAGAGGCCCACCCGGGTGAGCAGCAGCGTCGTGAAGACCTCGCTGTAGCCGGTCGAGCGGAACCACAGCCGCTCGGTCCAGAACGACGCGAAGCCGCTCAGCAGCATGAAGCCGACCACCAGCACGATCGCGGTGATCACCAGCGCGCCGGGACGGCGCGAGGACGACGGCGGACGCGGCGGCGTCGAGGGTCGGGGGGTGTCGAACGGAGCGCTCATACCGGCACCTGTCAGGGGTTCTCGAGGGGCGTGTCGTGCAAGGTCGCGTGCAGCAGCTCCAGCAGCCCCGGCACCAGCTCGGTGCCGTTGACCACGGACTGGTCGTCGTCGTGGGCCCGCAGCCGCAGGGCGCAGTAGGACGCGCCCGCGCGGGTCACCCCGGCGACCATCCGGACCTCCTGGCGGTCGGGGTGCTCGCGGGCGAAGAGCTCGGCGGACGTGGGGTCGTCGGGGATGTCGTCGTCGACGCCCGGCGGCAGCACCAGGCGCTCGATCACCGCTGCGCAGCCGCTCACGCTGTCCGGCCACGCGATCGACTGGAGTGCCTCCTCCAGCGCCTGCCCGTGCGGCAGCCCGTCCTGCTCGATCGGGGTGAACGACCCGTCGTCGCCGGGGCCGTCGATCGCCATCGCGGCGGCCAGGGCGGGCTCCTGGGCGACCAGCTCGGCGGTGTCGACGAGCGCGTAGAGCCGGGCGGGCTGGTCCCAGCCGTCGCCGGCCACGTGCGCCTCGATCTCGAGCACCGCGGCGGCGAGCGCCGGGTCCTCGGGGAGGGCGGTGGGCTGGTCGGGGTCGGTCATCAGGAGGCGTCCTCGCAGGTCGGCAGGTCGGTGTCGTGGTCGTCGGTCCAGGCGGCCAGGGTGTCGACGGCGGCGCTCAACGTGGTGGCCTTCGCCAGGCGCATGTCCCCGGTGTCGACGCCGCCGACGCCGTCGCAGTTGTCGGCGGGCACGAGGAACAGCAGCGCCCCGGCGTCGCGGGCCGCGGCGATCTTCTGCTGGATCCCGCCGATCGGCCCGACCTTCCCGTCGGGCGTGATCGTCCCGGTGCCGGCCACGTCGGCCCCACCGGTCATCGAGCCGGGGGTCAGCGTGTCGACGATCGCCAGCGACATCATCAGCCCGGCGCTGGGGCCGCCGATGTTGTCGGCGATCCGGACGCTCACCTGGAAGGGGAAGTCGAAGCCGGTGCCGGGCGTGATGCCGACGCGCGGCGTGCCGTCGACCTGCTCCGGGGTGACGTCGACGCTCAGCTCCTTGCCGTCGCGCCGCACCCGGAACTCGACCGGCTCGCCGGCCGGCGCCGCGGTGACGGCGTCGACGACGTCCTGCGCCTGCGTGATCTTCGTGCCGTCGACCGCGAGCAGCCGGTCGCGCACCTCCAGCTTGCCCTCCGCCGGCAGTCCCGGGGTGACGTCGAGGACCTCGACGACCGGGGTCACATCCTCCCCGATCTCCGTGAGGGCCGCGGCGACGGCGGTGTCCTGGGACGACACCATCTCCACCGCCGACTCGCGGTCGCTCGACTCGTCGGTGTCCTCGGGCGCGTAGACCGACGAGCGTGGCCACACCGCGGCGTCGGGGTCGAGGTAGGCGCGCAGCAGCTCGGGCAGGCTGACGTCGTCCTCGGGCTGGCTGACGTAGACCGTCGTCATCCGCAGCTCGCCGTCGTCGTGGTAGGCGCGGTGGCCGGTGACCTGCACGGTCTCCTGGCCGTCGTTCTCGCCGAGGATGTCGACGGTCGGGCCCGGGTAGTAGGTGACGTAGGGCAGCGGGACGAACGCCGCGGCCGCCCAGAGCACGGCCAGCAGGCACAGCGCGAGCAACCCCGCCCTGGTCCGCTGACTCATGGGCGCAACTCTCTCAAATGGGTGCAACTACGACGCGCGACGGGTGTCGCCGCCCGCGCGGCCCTGCGCGTGGCTGGGGCGCACCGCGATGCCGGTGTTGCGCTCGCGCGAGGAGGCGGGCGTACGCCGCGAGCCGGCCGGCAGCTCCTTGGCGAGCGCCTTGCCGAGGCGCTCGACCGCCACCTCCCGGTCGACCTCGCCGTGGCCGTCGCGACCCACCCACGACACCCACAGCATCGCCAGCACGGTCGCCACGGCGGCCGGCACGAGCCAGAGCAGGATCTCCACGCTCCGAGCCTAGGCGCGCGGGAGCACTGGCCGCGGCAGGCGCTACGGCGTGCCGACCCACTCCTCGCTCGCGTCGTCGAAGACCTGGTGCTTCCAGATCGGGACCTCGGCCTTGAGCGTGTCGATCAGGTCCCGCGACGCGGCGAAGGCGTCGCCGCGGTGGGCGGCCGTCGTCGCCACGACGACCGCGAGGTCGCCGACCTGCAGCGGACCCACCCGGTGGACCGCGGCGACACCGCGTACGTCGTGGGCGGCCGCGACCCGTCGGCACACGTCCTCGAGGCGGGCGAGCGCCGTCGGGTGCGCGGAGTAGTCGAGCGCCGCCACGCCCTTGCCGCCGTCGTGGTCGCGCACCTGGCCGATGAAGAGGGTGAGGCCGCCCGCGGCGTCGTCGTCGAGCGAGCCCACCACCTCGGCCACGTCGAGGGGCGTGTCGCGGATGTCGACGAGTCGCACGGGGTCTGTCACACCGGTGAGTCTAGGGCGAGCCGCGGGTCCGCGGGCGCGCGCGGGCTGGGTGGCGGTGAGTACCGTGGGGCCCATGAGTGACACCCCGGGAGGCGCCTCCGGCGACGACAGCAACCCGTTCAAGGGCACGCCCTTCGAGCAGATCTTCTCCCAGCTCGGCGGCATGGCCGGCGGTGCCGGCATGCCGGGGGGCATGCCCGACCTGAGCTCGCTGATGGCCCAGATGCAGGGCCTCTTCGCGCCGCACGACGGCCCGGTCAACTGGGACACCGTCACCGACCTCGCCCGCCGCGCAGCCGCCCAGGAGCCCGACCCGACCGTCACCACGGCCCAGTCCGGCGCGGTCGCCGACGCCGTGCGCCTCGCCGACCACTGGCTCGACACCACCACCGGGTTCCCGTCCGGGGTGACCACCACCGCCGCGTGGTCGCGGGCGGAGTGGATCGTCGAGACGATCGACGTCTGGAAGGTCCTGGTCGAGCCGATCGCCGGGTCCGCCACCGCGGCGCTCGGCCAGGCGATGCCCGAGGAGATGCGCCAGCTCGTCGGCCCCCTCGTCGCGATGCTCGGCAAGGCCAGCGGCGCGATGGTCGCCTCCCAGGTCGGCAGCGGCCTCGGTGCGCTGGCCGGCGACGTGCTCAGCGCCTCCGACATCGGGCTGCCGCTCGGCCCGATCGGCAAGGCCGCGCTCCTGCCCACCAACGTCGCCGCGTTCGCCGCGGAGATCCCGGACGTCACGGGCGACGACGTGCTGCTCTACCTCGCGCTGCGCGAGGCCGCCCACCAGCGCCTGTTCGCCGGCGTGCCGTGGCTGCGCGACCACCTGATCAGCGCGGTCGCGGAGTACGGCGCGGGCATGGACTTCGACACCTCCGGCATGGAGGCCAAGCTGCGCGACATCGACATGACCAACCCCGCGGCGATGCAGGACGCGCTGTCCGGCGGGCTGTTCGACCCCGAGCCGTCGGCGGCGCAGAAGGCGGCGCTGGAGAAGCTCGAGGTCACCCTCGCCCTGGTCGAGGGCTGGGTCGACGAGGTGGTCGGCCAGGCCACCGCCGACCGGATGCCCGCCGCCGCCAAGCTCCAGGAGACCGTACGCCGTCGGCGCGCCGCCGGCGGCCCGGCCGAGCAGACCTTCGCGACCCTCGTCGGCCTCGAGCTGCGGCCCCGCCGGCTGCGCGACGCCTCCACCCTGTGGGGCTCGCTGCGCACCCGCCAGGGCACCGAGGCCCGCGACGGCGTGTGGATGTCGCCGCACCTGCTGCCGACGGCCGCCGACCTCGACGACCCGCTGGGCTTCCGCGAGGACTCGGTCGCGCCCGAGGAGCTGTCGGACGACGAGTTCGAGGCCGGGCTGCGCGGCCTGCTCGACGGCGACGGCGACGACCGGCCCGCCGAGTGACCCTCCACGCGAGCGCCGTGGCGACGCTGCGCGCCTGGCACGCGCCGTCGCCCGCGCAGGACGCGCTCCGCGAGCGCTACCTCGCCCACCTCGACGCCCATCCCGACGGGCTGTCCAAGCCCTGCTTCCCCGACCACCTGACCGCCGGCGCGATCGTGGTGTCCCCCTCGGGCGACGCGGTGCTGCTCAACCACCACCGCAAGGCCGGCGCCTGGCTCGCCTTCGGCGGCCACCTCGAGGCCGGCGACGCCTCGCTCGTCGAGGGAGCGCGTCGCGAGCTCGTGGAGGAGTCCGGGCTCGACCGCTTCGAGCTCGACCCCGAGCCGCTGTCGCTGGACGAGCACGAGGTCGGCTTCTGCTCCGAGCGCGGCATCGTCCACCACCTCGACGTCCGGTTCCTCGCCGTGGCCGAGCCCGACGGGTCGCACGCCACGAGCGAGGAGTCGCTCGACGTGCGGTGGTGGCCGGTCGACGACCTGCCGCAGACCTTCGACGACATGTACGTCCTCATCGACGCCGCGGTCGCACGGGTGCGCGGGCGGCTGGCCGGTCAGGTCGGGTCGTAGCCCTCGGGCAGCTCGAGGCGGGCCGCGGTGGACCAGCCGGCGAGGTAGCCCTTGGCCCGCTCGGCCTTCGGGTACCGGTCGACCCAGGCCCAGAACTCCTCGGTGTGGCCGGGCACGAGCAGGTGGGCCAGCTCGTGGACGAGCACGTAGTCGACGACCCAGGCCGGCATCTGCTGGAGCCGCTCGGACAGCCGGATGGTGCGGTCGCCGGGCGTGCACGACCCCCAGCGGGACTGCTGGTTCGACACCCAGCGCACGCTCGAGGGCGTCGCCATGCCGCCGAGCCACGCGTCGTTCAGCGCGAGCGCCCGCGTCATCAGCTGCTCGTCGGACGGCTTGCGGCGCTGCTCCTTGCGCTCGATCCGGGCGACCATGTCGGCGACCCACGCGGCCTCGTCGCGCTTGCTCATCGTCGCCGGGATCAGCACCACGATCCGCTCGCCCTCCCGGTAGGCCGAGACCGTGCGCCGGCGCTTGCGCGAGCGACGCACCTCCACCTGCGGAGCCGGGGTCGGGGTGGGCATGGGTCGAACCTAGCCCTCGCCACCCACGCCCGTCCGCCGCACGCGCGGGTCACAGACGCGCGGCCGCCCACTCCAGCAGGCGCGGTCGCTCCCAGGTGGTGACGATCCGGTCGGGGTCGATGCCCGCCTCGGTCGCCCGCGCGGCGCCGTGGTCGAGCATGTCGAGCTGGCCGGGCGCGTGGGCGTCGGAGTCGATGGAGAACAGGCAGCCGAGGTCGCGGGCGAGCTCGATCAGCCGCGTCGGCGGGTCGCGCCGCTCCGGCCGGGAGTTGATCTCCACCGCGACGCCCTCCTCCGCGCACGCCGTGAAGACCGCGCGGGCGTCGAACTGGCTCTGCCCGCGGGTGCCCCGGTTGCCGGTGACCAGCCGGCCGGTGCAGTGGCCCAGCACGTTGGTGTGCGGGTTGCGCACCGCCGCGACCATCCGTCGGGTCATCGCGTCGTGGTCCATCTTCAGCTTGGAGTGGACCGACGCGACCCGCACCTCGAGGCGCCCGAGCATCTCGTCGGTCTGGTCGAGCGAGCCGTCGTCGAGGATGTCGACCTCGATCCCCTTCAGCAGCGTGAACGCGCCGTCGAGGTGGTCGTTGACGGCGTCGACGACGTCGAGCTGGCGCGCGAGCCGCGCCGCGCTCAGCCCGTGGGCGATGGTCAGCCGCGGGCTGTGGTCGGTCAGCACCAGGTAGTCGTGCCCGAGCTCCATCGCCGTCATCGCCATCTCCTCCAGCGGCGAGCCGCCGTCGGACCAGTCGGAGTGGGAGTGCAGGTCGCCGCGCAGCCGGGCCCGGAGCTCCTCGCCGCCCGTCGCGAGCGGGCCGGCCGTCGCCTCCAGCGCCACCAGCCGCTCGGGCACGATGCCGCGGCAGGCGTCGGTGATCACCGCGGCCGTGCTCCTCCCGATGCCCGGCAGCTCGGTGAGGGTCCCGGCCTCGGCGCGGGCGCGTACGTCCTCCTCGGGCAGCGGGAGGATGGTGCGCGCGGCCTTGCGGAACGCCTCGATGCGGCGCGTCTCCTCGCGCTGGCGCTCCATCAGGAAGGCGATCCGGCGCAGCGTCGCGACGGGTCCGAGGGGCCCTGGGGTCATCGGGTCACTCCCCCCGGAACTGCGGCGCCCGCTTGTCCCGCGCGGCCGCGATCCCCTCCTGCAGGTCGGCCGTCGCGAGCGTCATCGGCTGCGCGAGCGCCTCCCACTGCAGCGCGGACTCGAAGTCGGCGTGCCCGCCGTCGGCGAGCGCGACCTTGGTGAGCCGGGCCGCGATCGGCGCGGTCGCCGCGACGCCGGCGGCGGTCTCGAGGACGTCGTCGAGGAAGGACGCCGGGGCCACCACCCGCGAGACCATGCCCAGCCGCAGCGCCTCGTCGGCGTCGACGACCCGGCCGGTGAGCAGCAGGTCGCGGGCGTGGGCGGGCCCGACGACGTTCGGGAGGAGGTAGGTGCCGGCCATCCCGGCGTGCATGCCGAGCGTGTTGAACGGGACGCCGAGCTTCGCACCGGACGCGGCGTAGCGGATGTCGCACGCGAGCGCGAGGCACAGCCCCGCCCCGATCGCCGGACCGTTGATCGCGGCGATCGTCGGGACCTCCAGGCGCCGCACCGACAGCCACGCGCGATAGAACGGCAGCATCCGCGAGCGCAGGTGGTCGACCGAGGCGTCCGGCTCGCTGGCGATCCACGACGTGTTGCCGCCGGAGCAGAACGCGCTGCCCTCGCCCGTCACCACGACGACCCGAACCGTACGGTCGGCCGCCAGGTGGTCGATCGCCGTCACCCACGACGCGGTCATCTCGTCGCTCATCGCGTTGCGCATGCCGGGGTTGTCGAGGGTCAGCAGCGCGACCCCCTCGGACGGTCGCTCGAGGCGCAGGTGGGTCAGGTCAGGGGTCTGGTCGGCCATGGCCCCGAGCGTACTGAGCGCGCGTGTTGCGTGAGCGTGGGCCACGCGTGGCGTAGGGTCGGGCGCGGAGCGCGGGCGCCTGCCTGCGCACCCCGACGGGCTTCCCCACCTCACCCCGTCGCGACGACCACAGAGTGACTGAGCAAGGAGGCCGTCATGGCGGAGACCTGGAGCGGTGAGTTCTACTGCGTCAAGTGCAAGGAGAAGCGCGAGGCGGAGGGCGAGATCAAGGTCAACGACAAGGGCACCAAGATGGCCAAGGGCGTCTGCCCGGTCTGCGGTACCAACCTGAACCGCATCCTCGGCAAGGCGTGACCTCGCGCCCCACGAGCTGACGACGACGGCGCCACCCCACCCGGGGTGGCGCCGTCGTTGCATCCCGACCGCCCATCCCGCCTGTGGAGCACGGCCCACGGCCCGGCCGCGGGTGGGAGCGTGGCTGCCATGTCCGCCACCCCGCTCCGTGCGCAGCTCGACTGCCCGCCGGCGTGGCGGCGCCGGGTCGTGGGTGCGCTGGACGTCGCCGGCGTCGTTGTGACCGCCGAGGCGCCGGTCGGGATCGCGGTCACCCCGGGGCGCCTCGTGTCGCGCACCGTCGACGACTGGTGCGTGGCCTCGCTCCCCCACCTGTTGGTCGGCGTGTGGCCGTGGGCGGTCGACGTCGGCCCGTGGGTCGCGCCGGGCATCGGTCCCTGCGCCCGGTGCGTCGAGGCCGCCGTGCTCGACGACGGGAGCCGTACGCCGCCCGGCAGCGCGCCTGCGCTCCCGGGTGCGTGGCTGGCGGTGGCGGCGGGGAGCGTCGCGCGCGACCTCGACGCCTGGCGCCGCGGCGACCCGCCCCACACGTGGGCGGCGTCGTGGCGCATCGACCACCGCCCGGTCCCGGGCGAGCGCCGGTGGCAGCGTCACCCCTACTGCGGGTGCGCGTGGTTCGACACGGCGTGAGCCGGTCGCCGCACCGGCGCCGCGGTCACCACCACTCGCTGTCGAGCTTGCCCTCCATGGCACGCAGGTGGGTGCGCGAGCAGGTGTCGCAGTACGTGCGCCGCCGACCGTTCTCGACCGACGTCGTCCACGTCAGCGTCTGCTCCGCCGGAGCCTGGGTGCCGCAGAAGTCGCAGGTGGTGACGTCGCCCATCCCCCGAGGCTAGCCCGCTCGCCGCGGTCCGGACATGGCACGAGCCGGCACGACGTCACGGTGACGTCGTGCCGGCTCGTGATCTGCTCACCCGCGATCAGGGCGAGTCCCTAGGGCCGAGGCCCCTCTCAGATCGCGCGGGCGAGCGCGAGACGCGCCTGCTGCGCGGCCTGCTCGGCCTTGCGGCTCATGCGGCGGGCCAGGGCCAGACGGTGGCCGCGCCGGAGCTCGAGCGCCTCTCCCAGGCGCGCGGACATTTGCGCGCGGGCGAGTTCTTCATGCATGAGATTCATGTCGTTGTTTCCATTTCGGTAGGTCTTCATGGTGGGTGTTTCCTGTACTTCTTCGAAGGGGCGGGAGCGGTGCTGTCCGGTGGTCCGGGCTAGGCGACCTGGACGGTCTGCTCGGACTTGCGGGGACGGCCTCGCGGCCGCTTGCGCGGGATCACCACGCCCTGGAGGAAGAGCTCGCCTCCCCAGACTCCCCACGGCTCGCGCCGCTCACGGGCTCCGTCGAGGCACAGCGCCTGCACGGGGCAGCCGATGCAGAGCGCCTTGGCCTCCTCCACGTCCGCGGGGGACTCGGCAAACCACAGCTCGGCGTCGTTGACGCGGCAGGGCAGCAGCTCGTCATCCACTCCGGCAGCTGCGTCGTGCAGGGCACCGAGGGGAGCCTGGGGCTCCGTCCCGGTCGCGTCGGCAGCTCGGTTGCGGTCGAGAACGCTGATGGTCATGTGTTTCACCTCCTCATCGGTGACCTGATCGCGGGTTGCTGCTCGGTCGAGCAGCGGTGCTGGACAAACAGAAAGGCCGCGGATCCCGGGTGTCGGGTTCCGCGGCCTGGAGGCTGCCGATGAGGTGCGTGACCTATGTCGACGGACTCCAGGCGGGAGAACCCGGGAAATCGCCCTTGATGCGAACGATGGCGGCGTCGCCCTGGACAGCCACCACGCCGGCGCCGAAGGCGCGGGTGTGCGCGCACGGGCGGCCGAGGGTGGACATGCCGAAGGACGGCGTCCAAGCCGTCATCGTCTTCGTGTAGTTCTCCATCAGGGCCACCTCCTTCGGGGCGTCGGGCGCGGATCGTCGTCAGCGATCCCAGTGCGCGTGGGTTGTTGTCGAGAACGCTAGACCCTCGACGACGTCAGGGGCAAACGATTTTGTGGGTATTACAGAAAAACTTTCGAGAAACTCCGGCCGGACCCCTCGCCGGCCCGCTCAGGCGTCGCGGCCGGACACCAGGGCGAGCACGTCGTCGCCGTACTTGGCGATCTTGCCGGGGCCCACGCCGCTGATCGCGCGCAGCCCGCGCTCGTCGGTGGGGACGTGCTCGGCGATCAGCTGCAGCGTGGCGTCGGTGAAGACGACGAACGCCGGCACGCTGTCGGCCGAGGCCCGGGCCCGGCGCCACTCCCGCAGGCGCTCGAAGAGCGCCTCGTCGTAGGAGGCGGGGCAGTCGACGCACCGGCCGGTCTTCTTCTCAGCGGCGCTCGACAGGGGCTTGCCGCACTCGCGGCAGTGCAGCGCGGCCCGGTTGCGGCGGCTGCGCTCGCGACGCTGGCCCGCGACGCCGGGCACCCCCTCGACGAGCCCGGCCAGGAACGGCGAGCTGCCGCGGGTGGCACGGCCGCCGGGCTCGCGGGCGACGGCCCACGACACGGCGAGCTCGTCGCGCGCGCGGGTCATCGCGACGTAGAGCAGACGGCGCTCCTCCTCCACCTCGGCGGGCGTCTGCGCCTGGGCGATCGGCATCATCTTCTCGTGCATGCCGGCGACGAAGACGGCGTCCCACTCCAGGCCCTTGGCGGAGTGGATCGTGGCCAGCGTGACGGCGTCGGCGACGGGTGCGTGCTGCTCGCTGGCGCGCCGGTCGAGGTCGTCGACGAGGTCGCCGACGCCGGCCTCGGGGTGCTGACGGCCGAAGTCGGCGGCGAGGTCGACCAGCGCCTGGAGGGACTCCCAGCGGTTGCGCACCTCTCCCCTGCCCTCGGGTGGCTCGGTGGAGTGGCCCATCTGGGACAGCACCGCCAGCACGGCGTCGGCGACCGGCCCGGACGCCTCGCCGCTGCGGGCGGCGCCGCGGACCAGGGTGATCGCCTGACGGACCTCGGGTCGGTCGAAGAAGCGGGCCGCGCCGCGCACGACGTAGGGGATGCCGCGGGCGGCGAGCGCCTCCTCGAAGCGCTCGGACTGGGCGTTGATGCGCAGCAGGACCGCCATCCGGCTGGCGGGCGTGCCGCCGGCCCGGAGCGCGGCGATCCGGTCGGCTACCGCGTCGGCCTCGGCCACCTCGTCGCTGGCCTCGCGGTAGGTGATCCGCGGGCCCGAGGGCCGCTGGGCGACGAGGTCGACGCCCTTGCTGGGGGTCCCGGCGAGCAGCGCGTTGGCGGCCTGGACGACCTCCGGGGTCGAGCGGTAGTTGCGGACCAGCTCGACGCTGGTGGCCGACGGGTGGGCCTGCGTGAACTCGCGGAGGTAGCGCGCGTCCGCGCCGGCGAAGGAGTAGATCGTCTGGGCCGGGTCGCCGACCACGCAGAGCTCGTCGCGCCCGCCGAGCCAGAGGTCGAGCAGCGCGTGCTGGAGCGGGGAGACGTCCTGGAACTCGTCGACGACGAACCACTTGTACTGCCGGCGGACCTGGGCCGCGACCGCCTCGTTGTCGGCGAGCAGGCCGGCGGCGAAGAGCAGGACGTCCTCCATGTCCATGCGCCCCTGACCCCGCTTGACCTCCTCGTAGGCGTCGAACGCCCGCGCCACCGTCTCGGGGTCGAGCCCGGAGACCGCACGCCCGCGAGACCGCGCGATCGCGGCGTAGGAGTCGGGTCCGACGTTGGAGACCTTGGCCCACTCGAGCTCGCTCGCGAGGTCGCGCAGGGTGGCCTGGTCGACGCCGAGGCGCTGGCGGCGCGCGGCCAGCGCGAGCATCGACAGCTTGGACTCGGTGAGCTCGGGCAGGTCGCGCTGGTGGACCCGCGGCCAGAAGAACCGGAGCTGGCGCAGCGCCGCGGAGTGGAAGGTGCGGGCCTGCACGCCCGGGGCGCCGAGCGAGCGCAACCGCTCGCGCATCTCGCCCGCCGCGCGCGTGGTGAACGACAGCGCCAGCACCTCGGTCGGCGCGTAGACCCCGGTCGCGACGCCGTGGGCGATGCGGTGCGTGACGGCGCGGGTCTTGCCGGTGCCGGCGCCCGCGAGGACCCGGACCGGGCCGCGCAGCGCCTCGGCGACCTGTCGCTGCTCGGGGTCGAGCGCGTCGAGCAACATCGGCTCCTGCGGGGCGTCGGGAACGGGGGGGGACGGACTGTGGCGCCACCCTAGACGCCGCCTCCGACACCGGCGGGAATGCCCGTGGCCGGGCGGTCGTTGTGCCCGGCATGTCCCAGTTCACGATGTTCACCACGCCCTGGTGCGGCTACTGCCACCGCCTCAAGAGCCAGCTCGACCGCGAGGGGATCACCTTCGACATCGTCGACATCGAGCAGGAGCCGGACGCTGCGTTCACCGTCGAGCAGGCCAACGGCGGCAACCAGACGGTGCCCACGCTGCTGTTCAGCGACGGCAGCACGCTGACCAACCCGTCGGTGGCCCAGGTCAAGGACAAGCTCGCCGCCCTGGCGTGAGCCGGACCGGGCACCGGGGATAACCTGACGTCGTGTCACTGCTGAACTCGATCGACCGCGACCACGTCCTCACCGCGATGGAGACCTGGGACGCGGCGGGCGGTGCCAACTACATGCTGGTGCGCGGCGGCGTCTCGACGCACGTGCTGACCCACCACGGCCGGGAGTACGACGCCGCGGCCATCGCCGGCATCGCCCACGGCCTCGCGACCGGACGTACGCTCACCCCGGCCGACATCCCCGGCGGCTCGGCGGGCGCGGGCAAGGCCCTCGTCCGCCTCGGCTTCCAGGTCCGCGACGACTCCCCGCCCAGCGAGCGCGTTCCGGGGACGCGGGCCCGGACCCCGCGCGCGTCGACCACGCCCCGCGCGTCGTCGACCACCTCCCGCGCGGCGACGACGCGACCCAAGCGGGTCGCCGAGGTCGACCGGCCGGTCAACCTCTGCCCGCGCTGCTTCATCGCGCTGCCGGCCACCGGCATCTGCGACACCTGCGACTGAGCCTCAGCCCCAGCCGGGCCCTTCGAGCGGCCGCCCGAACCAGGACTGGATGAGCGAGGACGAGATCGACACCGTGCGCGGCACGACGATCTCGCCCGACTCGGCCGCCGCCTCGAACTCCGCGCGCGTCCACCAGCGCGCCTCCTCGATCTCGGCGCCGTCGACGTCGATGTCGGTGCTCACGGCCCGTCCGGTGAAGCCGAGCATCAGGCTGGCCGGCAGCGGCCACGGCTGGCTGCCGAAGTAGCGCACCTCGCCGACCCGGACCCCGACCTCCTCGTCGACCTCGCGACGCACGGCGTCCTCGAGGGTCTCCCCCGGCTCGCAGAACCCGGCCAGCGTCGACCAGCGTCCGGGCGGCCACGAGGCGTTGCGCCCCAGCAGGATCGCCTCCTCGTCGCCCTCGCCGTGGGTGATCGCCATGATCACCGCGGGGTCGGTGCGGGGGAACTGCGCGCGACCGCACGCGCTGCACCGCAGCTCGTGACCGGCCGCCCGGCTCTCCAGCGTGCCGCCGCAGCGCGGGCAGAACCGGGTCGCGTGGTGCCACTCGGCCAGGCCGATGGCGTGCATGAGCAGGGGCGCCCGCGCGAGGTCGTCGTCGTCGAGCAGGCCGAGCACCGCCCGCAGCGGCACCCACTCCTCCGGGTCGCCGGGCGCCTGCTCGGGTGCGACGACCACCGCGAGGTGGACCGTCCCGTCGATCTCGCCGAGGAGGACCGGCAGCCCATCCGGCGCCTCCTCCGGTGACACCCAGGCGACGGTGCCGTCCACCGGCCGCAGCCGGTTGCCGGCGACCAGCAGCACGCGCGTCGACGGGTCCGCGGTGCGCGCGGCCAGCCAGTCGTCGTCGGTGCGGCGCAGGCCCAGCCGGTTGTGCGCGTGGGCGGAGAGGGCGACGTGCGGGAGGGTGCGCTCGGTGGACACCCGCTCAGGCTAGCCATCCTTCTTTTTGACAATCGTTCTCAACTGTATTGAGAATGACTCTCATGAAGATTCGTCGTGTCCCCGTCCTCCTCGCGACCCTCGTGGCCCTCGCCTCCTCGTCGTGCGCCACCTCCGAACCGGGCTCCGATCCGGGCTCCGAACCAGCCGCCGAGCCGTCCACCGATCCGACCGGCACCGCCGAGCCGGCCGCCGGCACCGAGGTGGCCGCGGCCACCCCGCGCCTGGCGGTCACCCACGACGGCGGCGTGATGGTCGTCGACGTCCGGACCGGCGAGGTGCTCGCCGAGGAGGCGCTCGAGGGCTACGCCCGGGTCAGCCCGGCCGGCGACGGGCGCCACGCCCTGGTCAGCACGACCGGCGGGTGGGAGGTGCTCGACCTCGGTGCCTGGACCGACGAGCACGGTGACCACGGCCACCACTGGACCAGCCCCGCCGGGCTGACCGGTCTCCGGTTCGAGGCGACCGAGCCCGGCCACGTCGTGGCCCACGACGGGCTCACGACCCTGTTCGACGACGGCACCGGGACGATCACCTCCTTCGACACCACCGAGCTCACGTCGGGCAGCCCCGAGGTCACGACGACGAGCACCGACGAGGCGCACCACGGCGTCGCCGTGCGCCTCGCGAACGGCAACCTGCTGACCACCGACGGCGACGAGGAGTCCCGCTCGGGCGTGCGCCTGCTCGGCCCGTCGGGGACGGTGATGGCCGAGACCGACGCCTGCCCGGGCGTGCACGGCGAGGCGTTCGCCGGAGAGGTCGCGGTGCTCGGCTGCGAGGACGGCGCCGTCGTGGTCGACGGCCGCCGGATCACCAAGGTCACCAGCCCGGACGCGTACGGCCGGATCGGCAACCAGGCCGGCTCGGAGGTCTCGCCGATCCTGCTGGGCGACTACAAGACCGACGCGGACGCCGAGCTCGAGCGCCCGACGCGGGTCTCGCTGATCGACACCCGGACCGCCGAGGTGCGGCTGGTCGACCTCGGCACCAGCTACAGCTTCCGCTCGCTCGGCCGCGGCCCGGACGGCGAGGCGCTGGTGCTCGGGACCGACGGCGCCCTCCGCGTGATCGACCCCCGCACCGGCGAGGTGCAGCGCTCCATCGACGTCGTGGCGCGCTGGAAGGAGCCGCTGGACTGGCAGCAGCCGCGCCCCACGCTGCACGTGGTCGGCTCCACGGCGTACGTCACCGAGCCGCGCAGCGACCGGGTGCACGTCGTCGACCTCGACCGCGGGCGCGTCACGTCGAGCCTCGACCTGCCGCACACGCCCGACGAGGTGGTCGCCACCGCGGGCTGAGACCGTCCCTTCTCTAGGCTGGGCGCCGTGAGCACGCACATCGGCGCCCAGCCCGGCGACATCGCCCCCACCGTCCTCCTCCCCGGCGACCCGCTGCGCGCGCGGTGGATCGCCGAGACGTTCCTCGACGACGCCCGCTGCTACAGCGAGGTCCGCGGGATGTACGGCTTCACCGGTACCTGGCGCGGCCAGCCGGTCTCGGTGCAGGGCTCGGGCATGGGCCAGCCGTCGATGGCGATCTACGTCAACGAGCTGTTCACCGACTACGACGTCCAGTCGGTCGTGCGGGTCGGCTCGTGCGGCGCGGTGACCGAGGACGTCGGCGTGCGCGACGTGATCATTGCGTCGGGCGCCTGCACCGACTCCGCGATGAACCGGATCGCCTTCCACGGCCTCGACTACGCCCCCGTCGCCGACTTCGGCCTGCTCCGCGGTGCGGTCGAGGCCGCCGAGCGCCGCGAGGGCGGGTCGCCGTTCCACGTCGGCCTGATCTTCTCCAGCGACTCCTTCTACGCCGCGCGCCCCGAGCTGCTCGGCGAGATGGTGAAGTACGGCGTCCTGGCCGTCGAGATGGAGGCGAGCGCGCTCTACACCCTCGCCGCCAAGCACGGCCGCCGCGCGCTCGCGATCTGCACGGTCTCCGACCACATCGTGACCGGCGAGGAGACCACGTCTCAGGAGCGCGAGCAGACCTTCGGCGAGATGGTGGAGATCGCGCTCACCGCGGCGCTCGGCTGACGGATTTGGCCAGGGCTGCGCCGCCGCCTCGCCACCCGCGGGCGGTGCGTGAGCCACCTTCTGCGCCCGCGGAAGGCGGGTGACACACCGCTGCCGCGCGCGCCGGCGTACGACACGCCCGCGGGCGGTGCGTGAGCCACTTTCTGCGCCCGCGGAAGGTGGGTGGCACACCGCTGCCGCGCGCACCGGCGTACGACACGCCCGCGGGCGGTGCGTGAGCCACCTTCTGCGCCCACGGAAGGTGGGCGTCACACCGCTGCCGCGCGCGCCGGCGTACGACACGCCCGCGGGCGGTGCGTGAGCCACCCTCTGCGCCCACGGAAGGTGGGTGGCACACCGCTGGTGGGGTCACAGGTCGAGCAGGCGCTCGAGCTCCTCGCGGTCGGGGAGGTCGGCGGGCTCGACGGTACGTCCGGAGCGGACGTAGTGGAACGCGGCCCGCACCTGCTCCAGCGGGGTGCCCGTGAGCTCCGACCAGGCGAGGCGGTAGAGCGCGAGCTGCAGCGGGTCGGAGGTCTCGTGGTGGCCGGTCTTCCAGTCGACGACCAGGAAGCCGCCCCCGGCCGACGCGGGCTCGGCGTAGACCGCGTCGATCCGGCCGCGGACGACCTGGCCGGCGAGGACCAGCGCGAACGGCGCCTCGACCGCGTGGGGCATCCGGTCGCCGAAAGGCCCGTCCTCGAAGCGCTTCACCACCTCGCCGAGGTCGGCCTCGTCGTCGATGCCGGCGTCGGCGCGGCCGGGCAGCTCGTCGGGCTCGATGAGCGCCTGCTGGCCGAACCGGTCCTCCACCCAGGCGTGGAAGGCGGTGCCGAAGCGGGCGGCAGGGGCGGGCGGGCGGGGCATCGGGCGCGCGAGGTCGCGGGCGAACGCATCGGGGTCGTCGCGCAGCCGTGCCATCGAGGTGGCCGAGAGGCTGCTCGGCAGCGGCAGGTCGATCGAGGTGGACCGCTCGGCACGGGCCTCGGCGATCAGCTGGGCGAGGTCCTCGTCCCACTCCGCGACCTGCGCGGCCTCGACCATGTCGAGGCCCTCGTCGGGGGCGGTCGGGTCGACCGTGCGCACCAGCTCGGCCGCGGCGAGCCGACGCGCGGCCTCCTCCCCCGGCCCGGGCACCGGCCACGGCGTGGACGGGTCGACGTCGTCGTTGGGGTTGGGCGACTTCGGCGGCGGCTTCTCCAGCCACTGGGCGACGCTCTCGCCCCAGTCCTCGAGCTGGTCGCGGACCACCCGCTGGTAGTCGGAGGGGCCGAACGGGGTCGCCCGCTGGCCCCAGACGTAGGACGTCACGGCGAGGTGGTGGGCGGCGCGGGTGTAGGCGACGTAGCCCAGCCGCAGCTCCTCCTCCGCGTCGTGGGCCCGGGTGGCGGCGCGGTAGGCCTCGAGCGCGGCCTTGTCGTGGCCGGCGAGCTGGGGCTGGTCGGCGCGGTCGCCGCGCAGCGGGGCGGGCAGCACCGCCGGAGAGGACGTCCAGAGCGTGCGGGAGCGGTTGCTCGGGAAGCGGGTCTCCCCCACCCCCACGCAGAACACCGACGACCACTCGAGGCCCTTGGCGCGGTGGACCGTGAGCAGCTTGACCGAGTCGGCGGCCGTGGGCGTCGCGACGTCGAGGCCGTTGCCCTGGTCGTCCTCGGCGGTGAGGTAGGCGAGGAGGGCCGGGAGCGTCACGTCGCCGTCGACGGACTGGAACTCCGCGACCGCCTTGACGAACAGGTCGAGGTTGTCGCGACGAGCGGCGGCCGCCGGCGAGGTCGCCGACGCGAGCTCGACGTCGACTCCCGTGGTGTCGATGATCCGGCGGACCACGTCGAGCAGCGGGTCGCCGACGTGGGCGCGCAGGCGGCGCAGCTCGGCGGCGAGGAGGGCGAACCGGTCGAGCGCCTCCGGGGAGTACGCCCCCTCGCCGGGCGCCTCGACGGCGTCGCTCAGCGCCGGGAGCTCGGAGGCGTCGATGCCGTCGGCGATCTGCAGCAGCTGGTCGGCGACCGTCTCGGCCTCCCCACGTCCGCGCACGCCGGCGATCTCGGCGGCGCGCAGGGCGAGCAGCCGCAGGTCGCGCGGGCCGATCGCCCAGCGCGGGCCGGTGAGCAGGGTGAGCATCGAGGTGTTGGCCGTGACGTCGTGCATGAGCGTCAGCGTCGCGACCACCTCGGCGACCTCGGGGAGCCGCACCAGGCCGGACAGGCCGACGATCTCGACCGGGATCCCGGCGGCGGTGAGGGCGTCGTAGACCTCCTCGCCCTGCGCGTTGTCGCGGCTGAGCACGCCGATGTCGAACCAGGCGGTCCCGGAGTCGTGGGCCCCGGCCACCGCCCCGACCAGCCAGGCGAGCTCGTCGACCGCCCGCTCGTGGACGTGGGTCTCGACGCGGCCCTCGCCGGCGATCTCGGCCGGGCGGAGCCGGGCCACCTTGTCGCCGTAGGCGTCGAGCAGCGGCTGGGCGAGGCGGTTGGCGACCTCGAGGATCCGCCGGTCGGAGCGGCGGTTGACCGTCAGCGGCAGCCGGCCGGGCTCGCCGTCCGCGGCCGGGAAGGTCTCGGCGAAGTTGAGGATGTTGGACACCGAGGCGCCGCGCCAGCCGTAGATCGCCTGGTTGGGGTCGCCGACCGCCATCACCGGGTGGCCGAGGCCGTGGTCGTCGTCGGGGCCGGAGAACAGCCGCGCGAGCATCGTGGCCTGGGCGACCGAGGTGTCCTGGTACTCGTCGAGGAGGACCACCTTGAAGCGGGCGCGCTCGATCTCGCCGACCTCGGGCTGGTCCTCGACGAGCCGCGCGGCCAGCGCGATCTGGTCGCCGAAGTCCATCAGGCCGAGGTCGGCCTTCAGACGGCGGTAGCCCGCGACGAGCTGGAGCAGCTCGGCACGCCGGTCGATCGCGTTGATCGCCTTGGCCGGCGGGTCCAGATAGGTCTTGCGCGCCTTGCCGGCCTGCTCCTCGGCGATCGCGCGCTCGAACCCGCGGCGCGCCTCCTCGTCGGTGCGCCGCACGTCGTCCTCGCCGACGAGGTGCTCGCTCATCGCACCGTCGAGGGCGAGGAGGTTCTGGATGGCGGTGGCGGGGTGGTCGGTGAGCAGCTCGATGTGGCCGGTGAAGCGCTCGATGACCCGCGCGCCGAGCTGGTAGCGCGACGCGTCGGAGACGACCCGGGTGTCGGGCTCGTGGCCGATGCGCAGGCCGTGGTCGGTGAGGAGGGTGGCGGCGTAGGCGTGGTAGGTCGCGACGGTGGGCTCGAGGACGTCCTCGCCCTCCGCGACGACCGACCGGTCGAGCAGGCCGGCGGCGCCCAGCGCGGCGCTGACCCGCTGGCGGAGCTCGGCGGCCGCCTTGGTGGTGAACGTCAGTCCGAGCACCTCCTCCGGTCGGACCCGGCCGGTGGCGACCAGCCACACGACCCGCTGCGCCATGAGCGTGGTCTTGCCGCTGCCCGCTCCCGCGACCACGACGGTCGGGCGCAGCGGCGCGGTGATCGCCGCCCACTGCTCGTCGCTGGCCGCGTGCTCAGCCCTCATCAGGACGCGGAGGTCCTCGGGGGTGTCGAGGCGGACCGGCTCGAACGGCGGCTGGCCCTGGGGCTGGTCGGTCACTGGACGGTCACGCTCCCTGCGCCCTTGGCCGGGCAGATGGCGACGAACGGGCAGTCACGGCAGTGCGGGCCGGGCGTCGCGGGGAAGTTCTCGGCACGCACCAGGGCAGCGGCACGCGCCAGCCCCTCCCGGAGCGCGGTGCGCTCGGGCCCGTCGGGTGAGTGGGCAGGCTGGCCCTGCACCTTCGCGCTCGACGAGTCGTCGTCGATGCCGAGCTGGACGAGCTCGGCGCCGCCCGAGGAGACCGCGCGGCCGGCCGCGTCGTCGATCGCGCCGGCGTCGACGGCGTACTGGTAGAGGGCCAGCTGGAGGTTGCCGGCGACCGCGGGTCCGGACGGCGCGGTGCGGGCGCTCTTGAAGTCGACGACCACGACCCGGCCGTCGTCGTCGACCTCGAGCCGGTCGGCGAAGCCGGTGAGGGTGACCGGGCGGCCGTCGACGTCGACGGTGCTCCGGAAGCGCTGCTCGGCGCCGAGCACCGTGCGCGGGTTGTCGAGGTGCCAGCGCACGAAGCGCCCGACGGCCTTGCGGATCCGGGCGAGCTCGCGCTGGCGCGACCACGGGGTGCGGAACGCGAGCCGGTCCCAGACCGCCTCCACCTCGGCCATCAGCGGCTCGACCTCGGCGGGCAGCTCGCCGACGGCGACCCGCTCGGCGAGGGCGTGGAGGATCTGGCCGAGGTTGGCGGACTGGTGCACCGCCGAGACGCCGCCGGCCTCGCGCTCGAAGAACCACTGCGCCGGGCACAGCAGGATCGAGTCGAGCATGCTCGCCGAGACCGGGACCGGCCGGTCGGGGTCGCGGATCGGCTCGACCGACCGGGACGCGCTGCGGGTGCCCCACCACGTGGAGGGGTCGGCGGTCGGGACGAGCTGGCGGCCGTCGACCTCCTCGCGGGCGAGCGCGGCGAGGCGACGGGCGGCCGCCTCGCGGAGCGCGGGCGTGACGTGCGGGTCGGCGGCGTGGCGGCGCAGCTCGGCGACCAGACCGCCCAGGGACAGCGGTCGCGGCGGCCGGCCGTCCTGGTGGTCGATGGTGACGCCGAGCTCCTCGAGGAACCGCGACGGCTGCTCGCCGTCGTCGTCGGGCGAGCGCACGGCGGTGACGACGAGACGGCGGCGGGCGCGCGTGCAGGCGACGTAGAACAGGCGGCGCTCCTCCATCAGCAGCGACCGGGCGCTGACCGGCGGCACGAGGTCGGGGTGGCCCGAGGCGTCGACCCCGATCCGGTCGGCCCCGAGCAGGGTGGTGCGCCGGCGCAGGTCGGGCCAGCCCTCCTGCTGCACGTGGGCGACGACGACGAGGTCCCATTCGAGGCCCTTGGAGCGGTGGGCGGTGAGCAGCCGCACGGCCTGGCCGCGTACGCCCTGCTCGGCGAGCGTGTCGGCGGGGAGCTGCTGGTCGACCACGTTGGCGAAGAACGCCTGGACGCCGATGTGCTCGCGCTGCTCGACCACGCGCGCGGCCAGGTCGAAGAGGGCGACGATCGCGTCGAGGTCGCGGTGGGCGCGCCGGGCGCCCGCTCCCCCGAGGTCGACCTGGCGCCGCAGCCGCTGCGGCCAGCTCGTCTCGGACCAGAAGTGCCACAGCACGTCCTCGACGCTCGCGCGGTCGGCGAGCATCCTCGCGCCCGAGCGCAGCAGCCGGGCGAGGGCGACCGCGCGGTCGACGTCGGGGCCCTCGACGCCGTCGAGGAAGCCCTCCTCCACGACGGCGAGGCGCAGCAGCTCGCGGCTGGTGCGCCGGGTGGTCGCGTCGGCCAGCGCCTTCTCGCGGGTGCGCAGCCGTCGGACGAGCGCGCGCAGGTCGGAGGCGTCGAGGCCGCCGAGCGGCGAGAGCAGGAGCGACTCGATCCGTCCGGGGTCGAGGAACCCGGGCGAGTCGGGGTCGTCGTTGTCGAGGTTGGCCACCGCGCGCAGCGCGTCGAGCAGCGGCACCACCGCGGGGTCGTGGACCAGCGGGAGGTCGTCGGTGGCCACCTCGACCGGCACGCCCGCAGCGGCCAGCGCCCGGCGCAGCGGCGGGATGCTGGCGCGACCGGAGCGCACCAGCACGGCCATCCGGTCCCAGGCGATGCCGTCCTCGAGGTGGGCGCGGCGCAGCAGGTCGGCGAGGCGCTCGGCCTCGGCGCGCTCGGTGTCGTAAGTGTGGACCTCGACCCGGCCCTCGCCCTGCGGTCCGGGCACCGCCTCGGGCGAGAGGAACGCCTCGCGCGCGTCGGGCGCGATGCTGCCGGTCAGCGTCAGCCGGCCGGCGACCCGGCCGGCGCCGAGGAGGATGCGCGACCCGAAGCGGCGGGTGCGGCGGAGCACCACGACCGGCGCGGGGCTGCCGGCGGCGGTCGGGAAGCTCGCCGGGAAGTCGAGGATGCCGCGCACGTCCGCGCCGCGGAAGCCGTAGATCGACTGGTGCGGGTCGCCGACCACGGTGAGGTCGCGCCCGTCGCCGGCGATCGCGCGCAGCAGCGCGACCTGGCCCGGGTCGGTGTCCTGGTACTCGTCGACGAAGACGTGCGCGTAGCGCGCCCGCAGCTCGTCGCGGTGGGCCTCCGCCTCGATGACGGCGCGACGGATCAGGTCGGAGTAGTCCGTGGCCCCGAGGTTGTCGAGGACGGTGAGGTACTGCTCGAGGAACAGCCCGGCGGCGATCAGCTCGGGCAGGTCGTGCTCGATGCCGAGCGCGCGCAGGCCGGCCGGGTCGAGGCCCTTCTCCCGCGCGCGGGCCAGCACCGCCTGCACCTCGCGGACGAACCCGCGGGTGCCGACCGCGCGGCGCAGCGCGTCGGGCCAGGTGACCGACTCGGGGTTGTCACGGAGCAGCTCGCGCAGCACGACGTCGGCCTCCGGGGCCGACAGCAGGCGGATGGCGCCCTCGTAGAGCTCGGCGGGTGCGTACTTCCTGACCAGCGCGTAGGCGAAGGAGTGGAAGGTCGAGCACGCGGCCGCCGACGTCGTCCGGGCGACCCGCGCGGTGACGCGGTCGCGCAGCTGCTCGGCGGCCTTGCGGGAGAAGGTGAGGGCCAGCACCGAGTCGGGCGAGGCGCCGCGGTGCTCGATCCGGTCGACGATCGCCTCGACGAGGGTGGTCGTCTTGCCGGTGCCGGGACCGGCGAGCACGAGCAGCGGACCGCCCGGGTGGTCGACCACGCGCTGCTGGTGCTCGTCGAGCTCGGGGACCACGACCTCGCGGTCGGGGGCGACGAGCCGGTAGCGGGTGGTCGGGGTGCTCACGCAGGACACCCCATCACGCGGGACCGACATCGCGCTGCCGGCCCCGCGGACGGGGTGTCGTGGGTGGTGCTGCGGTGGTGGGTACGGGCTCAGCCGAGGTCGACGATCGCGGCGACCGGGCCGCCGCCCTCGGGACCCTGGTGGGCGGCCGAGACGGAGACGAACACGGCCGGGTCGCCCGTGACGGAGGCGGTGACGCCGCCGACGCAGGACTTGATCTGGCGGTGCCAGTGGACGTCGGAGTCGTCGAGCATGGCGTTGCGGCGACCGCGGACCATGCCGTCCTGGCTGGCCTCGCACTTGAGGAACACGTTGACCAGCTTGCCGTCGAGGTCGTCGGTGCGGGGACGCTCGGGCAGGTCGAGGCCGGCGGAGCGGATCGCCTCCCAGATGCCGTCGGCGTCGAGCGCGTCCTTCATGACCGAGTGACCGATGCGGTAGCGGCCGCCGACGCCCTTCGCGTTGCCGACGACGACGATCTGGGCCTGGTCGAGCTCGACGCCCGAGGAGCAGGACGCGACCGACGAGTAGAGGTCGCGGTTGTGCATGACGTCCTCGTCGGTGGGCATCTCGATCTCGCCGAGGGCGACCGCGATGCCGAGGCCGGTGACGCCGTTGGAGAGGTCCATCGACTCGTGGGTGTGCTCGGTCCACACGGTCTTGCCGCGCGACTTGGCGTCGCGGATGGTGTGGATGGTCAGCAGCGGGGTCTTGGTCTGGACGTAGTGCACGTCGGCCGGGTCGGTGATGCCGGCGCGCTCCATGGCGACCTTCACGCCCGCGGCGACCTTCTCGATCATCGCGGTGTAGCCGATCTCCTCGGGCAGGATCGCCTCGCTCATCGCGAAGCCGGCGGTGAGCCGCATCTCCTCGCGCGACGGGTCGTCCTCGGGGACGTCAGTGGTGGCGAAGATCGTGGCGTGGGGGCTGATCACGCCGTCGGTGCCGCCGGACCACACGATCGGCACGCCCTTGACCTGCTCGGGGTCGGCGCCCTTGGCGACGAGCGCCTCGCGGAACGCGCGGTCGGCGATGATGCGGGTGTAGTCGTTGACGCCGCCGTTGCCCTCGGTCTTGCCGATGATCGCGAAGACGCGGTCGGCGGCGATCACGCCCTCGTCGATGAGCTTGGTGAGCTCGGAGGCGTCGGCCACGGAGTGGATGGGGACCTTGCGGACTTCGATGGCACTGGGCATCTGCATTCCTTTTCGTGAGGGGTTTCGAGACGGTCGCTGCGCGACCTCCTCAACCACCGGGGGGCGTTGGTACGACGACGGTGCCGGCGTCGCCGGCGACCGCTGCGGTGATCTGGTCGAGGCTGGTGATGATGCCGCGCTGGCCGGTCTGCTCGACGAAGCGGCAGACGGCGTCGACCTTCGGGCCCATCGAGCCGGAGGCGAAGTGTCCCTCGGCGGCGTACGCCCGCATCTGCTCGAGCGTCACGGTGCCGACGTCCTCCGCCTCGGGCGTGCCCCAGCGGATGACGGCGTGGGGCACGTCGGTGGCGATGACGAGCGCGTCGGCCTGCGTGGTGCGGGCCAGCAGCGCGGCGCCGAGGTCCTTGTCGATGACCGCCTCGACGCCGTGGAGGGTGCCGTCCTCGCGGCGCACGACGGGGATGCCGCCGCCGCCGTTGGCGACCACGACGAAGCCGGCCTCGATCAGCGCGAGCGCGGCCGGGGCGTCGAGGATCTCCAGCGGCTCCGGCGAGGCGACGACGCGGCGCCAGCCCTTCTCGCCGCGGTCCTCCCAGGTCTCGCCGTGCTCGACCAGGACCTTGGCCTCCGCCTCGGGCAGGTGGCGGCCGATCGGCTTGGTGGGGGTGGTGAAGCCCGGGTCGTCGCCGTCCACGCGGGTGCGGGTGACGATCGCGGCGCTGCGCCGCTGCACGCCGCGGCGGGCCAGCTCGTCGTCGAGGGCGTCCATGAGGACGAAGCCGAGGGTCCCCTGGGTCTGGGCGCCGCACCAGTCGAGCGGGACGGGCGGGACGACGGCCGCGGCGAGCTCGTTCTTGACCAGCAGGTTGCCGACCTGGGGGCCGTTGCCGTGGGTGACGACGACCTCGTGGTCGTGCTCGATCAGGCCTGCGACCGCGGCCATCGCGACCTGCGCGGCGGCGATCTGGTCCTCGGGCCGGGCACGGCCGTCGGCGTTCGTCATGGCGTTTCCGCCGAGTGCGAGCAGGACCCTCATGCCGCAACCGTAGTGGCGGCGCTCACAGGGTCGTCACGGCAGATTCGGCCAACGACGGCGCCGTTCACTGGCAACGTGTGCCAGTCGTCGCGGATCCCGTCAGCGGCCACCCGCGACCCGCAACGTCGTGCCGGTGACGTAGGACGCCTCGGCCGACATCAGCCACGCGACGGCGTCGGCCACCTCCTCGACCCGACCGGCCCTGCCGAGGGGGACGAGCGGGCCGACACGCGCCACCCGGCCCGGCTCCCCGGCGTCGGCGTGGATCGTGGTGTCGATGATGCCGGGCGCGACCCCGACCACCCGGATGCCCTCGTCGGCGACCTCCTGGGCGAGCCCGAGGGTGAGCGCGTCGACGCCGGCCTTGGCGGCGGCGTAGTGGACGTACTCCCCCGGTGAGCCGAGGGTCGCCGCCCCGGAGCCGACGTTGACCAGCACGCCGCCGGACCCTCCGCGGGAGCGGGCCATGACGCGGACCGCAGCGCGCGCGACCAGGATCGCCGCGGTCAGGTTGAGCCCGACCGAGGCGCGGACCACGTCGGTGGGGGTGTCGGCGAGCGGCGCGATGTGGAGGGTCGCGCCGGCGTTGTTGACCACCCCGGTCAGCCTGTCGGCCGCGCCGACCACCGCGTCGACCCCCGCGTCGGTCGTGAGGTCGGCGCGGACCGTGGAGCAGGCGACGCCGAGCGCGCGGCAGGCCTGCGCCGTGCGCTCCGCGGCGGCGTCGTCGCGGGCGTAGCCGAGGACAAGGTCGTGGCCGTCGGCGGACAGGCGGCGCGCGACCGCGGCGCCGATGCCGCGGGTGCCGCCGGTGACGAGGGTGCGCATGCGGCCTGTCTACCGGATGCTCACGCCAGCGCGAAGTAGCGCAGGTAGACCCAGACCCACGCGACGGCGAGGGTCGCGACCGTCACCACCACGCCGTAGCGCGTGAACTGCCAGAAGCTGATCGGCTCCCCCGCCTTGGCCGCGATGCCGAGCACCACGACGTTGGCGCCGGCGGCGACGGCGGTCGCGTTGCCGCCGAGGTCGGCGCCGAACACGAACGCCCACCACAGCGGGCTGTCGGCGCCGGACGAGGCGGTGCTGGCGACCATCTCCTCGACGACCGGCACCGTGGCCGTGGTGTAGGGGATGTTGTCGACGAAGGCGCCGATCACTCCGGAGCCGAAGAGCAGCGCCGTCGCGCCGAGCAGCTCGCGACCGCCCATCGCCTCCGCCGCCCAGGCGCTGATCGCACCGATCACGCCGACCTGCACGAGCGCGCCGACGAGCACGAAGAGCGCCATGAAGAAGGCGAGGGTGTCCCACTCGACCTCGCCGAGGAACTCCTCGGGCTCGGTGCGCGAGACGAGCACGGTGGCACCGGCTCCCATCATCGCCACGACGGACGGGTCGAGGTGGAGCACCGTGTGCAGGCTGAAGGCGACCATCACCAGGAACAGCACGACCAGGCAGCGCACCAGCATCCGCACGTTGGTGATGGCGTCGGCCGGGCGGAGGTCGTCGAGCCCGTGGACGTTGCCGTGGACGCGCAGGTCGGCGCGGAACAGCCAGCGCGCCATCACCACGAACAGGGCGAGCAGCACGACCGTCAGCGGCAGCGAGTGGACCAGGAAGTCGGTGAAGCTCAGGCCCGCCCGGCTGCCGATGATGATGTTGGGCGGGTCGCCGATGAGGGTCGACATCCCGCCGATGTTGGAGGCGAGGATCAGCGAGATCAGGTAGGGCGCGGAGGGCAGCTCGAGGCGTCGGCAGACCGACAGCGTGACCGGCGCGACGAGCAGCACGCAGGTGACGTTGTCGAGGATCGGCGCCACCGCCGCACCGACGAGGACGAGCAGCACGAGCAGCTTGTAGGGGTGGCCGCCGGACTTCCTGGCCGCCCACAGCGCGAGGAACTCGAAGAGCCCGGTCTGCTTCAGCACGCCGACGATGATCATCATCCCGAAGAGCAGGAAGATGACGTTCCAGTCGATGCCGGTGTGCTCGTGGAAGAAGGCGGTCTCGGCGTCGACGAGGCCGATGACCACCATGCCGGCGACGCCGCCGAGAGCGGCCGCGACCCGGTGCACCCGCTCGGTCGCGATGAGGGCGTACGCGACGATGAAGACCGCGATCGCGGCCGAGGTGGCGATCACGCGGTCCTCCGCGGGACGCCCAGCGCGTGGACGGAGGCGCCCCCGGTCTCCAGCGACTCCGCCCACCCGGCCAGCCGGCCGTGGCGGCTGACCGAGCGCAGCCGGTCCTCGACCGTCGACACCTGCCCGAGCGCGGAGACGACCAGCACCTGGTCGCCACGGCGCAGCACGCTGCGCCCCTCGGGCACCAGCACCTCGCGGTCCCGGGTCACCAGCGCGACGCGGGAGCCGGCCGGGAGCCGCAGCTCGCCCACCTCGACCCCGGCCAGGCGTGAGCCGGCCTCGACCTCGAAGCGCAGCAGGACCGCGTCGAGGCGGTCGAGCGTGGCGAAGCCGATCGACACCTTGTGCACGAAGCTGCCCTTCTCCTTCCAGCGCGGCTGCCGGCCGCGGCCGACGGCCAGGCCGACCGCGAAGCCCACGGCGGACGCGACCAGCGCGACCGAGACGGCCACCTCGAGGAGGTGCTCGACCGGGCTCACGACGGGTCCTGCGGGGTGAGCCGGGCCTCGACCTCGGTGACCCGCACCGCGGTCGCACGGGTGCCGATCGGGAGGAGCCGGGTGACCGCCACGGGCCAGGCGTCCTCGCGCCGGTCGAGCTCGGCGACCAGGTCGGCCACCTCGACCTGCGTCACCTCGGCGGCCACCGTGTCCTCGGCGTGGCGCACGGCCTCCGCGGCCGGCTGCCACGTCGCGCCGGGCTCGACGTCCTCGACCACCAGCGACAGGTCGGCGAGCACGACGACGTCGACGCCGTCGCGCGTACGGGCCCGCACCACCATCGGCAGGACGCGGGGCTCGGTCGCGACGACCTCGAACCGCTCGGCGACGGGTCGGCGCGCGACCAGGCCGCCGCGGCAGGCGCGGACGACGCGGTCGCCGCGGACCACGAGCACCAGCTCGCCGGGTCCGGCCCGCCGGATGCTCGTGAGGGCGAGCAGGACGAGGCCGGGCACCGCGACGACGAGCCAGACGACCCAGGCGGCACCGGTCGGGTCGGCAGTGGTGTTCTCGTCCGGCGGAGGCATGCGCCCAGTCTTCGGAGCCCACCGCCGCACGGGTATGGGGTCGCGACCCCATCTGCCGGTGCCGGCTGCGGGTGGGAGGGTGGGGCATGCGCTCGCCCGGCCACCTCACCCTCTCCTGGACGATCTTCCTGATCAACGGGTCCGTGCTCGTCGTCGCCGCGCTCCTGCTCCTGCTCACCCCGGTGCGGGTGTCGCCCGACCCCGGCGCGACGGAGGCGCTGGTCGTCGCGGCCGGCCTGCTGGTGATGCTGCTGACCAACGCGCTGCTGGTGGGCTGGGCGCTCGCCCCGCTGCAGCGGCTGATCGGGCGCCTCGAGGACATCGAGCGACTCGCGCCGACCGACCTCCCCGAGGAAGGGTCCGGCCCGGTGCGCGGGATCGCCCGCACCGTCAACGCGCTGCTGGCGCGGTTGTCGGAGGAGCGTCGCGCCGGGGACGCGCGGGCGCTCGCCGCGCAGGAGTCGGAGCGGCACCGGATCGCCCAGGAGCTCCACGACGAGGTCGGCCAAAGCCTGACCGTCGTGCTGCTCGGCCTCAAGCAGCTCGAGGCGTCGGCACCCGCCGCCCTCGTGCCGGAGCTGGCCGCCGTGCGCGAGAGCGCCCGCGCGGGCCTCGACGACGTACGCCGCGTGGCGCGGCGGCTGCGCCCCGGGGTGCTGGAGGACCTCGGCCTCACGAGCGCGCTCGCGGCCCTCGCCACCGACTTCGCCGACCACAGCACCGCGTCGGTCCGGCGCTCGTTCGCGCCGGGGCTCCCGGCGCTCAGCCCGGAGGCCGAGGTGGTGGTCTACCGCGTCGCGCAGGAGGCGCTCACCAACGCCGCACGTCACGCCGACGCGCGCGAGGTCGAGCTCTCGCTCGGGCGTCAGGGCGCCGCCGTCGTGCTGGAGGTGCGCGACGACGGGCGCGGGTTCGAGGGGCTCGCCGACGGATCGGGGCTGATGGGGATGCGCGAGCGCGCGGCGCTGGTGCGCGCCGAGCTGTCGGTGGTGAGCCGGCCGCGGCACGGCACCACCGTGCGGCTGCGGGTCCCGGTGGAGGCGTCGTGATCCGGATCCTGCTCGCCGACGACCACACCCTCGTGCGCCGCGGCGTACGCCTCATCCTGGAGCAGGAGCCCGACCTGACCGTGGTCGCCGAGGCCGCCGATGGCGCCGAGGCGGTGGCCGCGCTGCGCGACACCGAGGTCGACCTGGTGGTGCTCGACATCGCGATGCCGCGGATGACCGGCCTGCAGGCGGCTGCGGAGATCGCACGGCGACGGGTGCCGCCGCGGATCCTGATGCTGTCGATGCACGACAACGAGCAGTACTTCTTCGGCGCGCTCAAGGCGGGCGCCAGCGGCTACGTCCTCAAGTCGGTGGCCGACGAGGACCTGGTCGGCGCCTGCCGGGCGGCGATGCGCGGCGAGACGTTCCTCTACCCCGGCGTCGAGAGCACGCTCGTGCGCGACTACCTCGACCGGCTGCGGCGCGGCGAGCGGGTGCCGGAGTCGGTGCTGACCGCGCGCGAGGACCAGGTGATCAAGCTGATCGCCGAGGGCCGCTCGTCGCGCGAGATCGCCCGCGACCTGCACATCGCCCCGAAGACGGTCGAGGGGCACCGCGCCAACATCCTCGCCAAGCTCGGCATGCGCGACCGCGTCGAGCTGACGAGGTACGCCATCCGGGCCGGGCTCATCGAGCCCTGAGCCTCACTCCGCCGGGACCAGCGCCGAGGTCACCGTGACGACCCCCTCGCCGTACTCCTCGTCGGCCCAGGCCTGGATGGAGCCGTCGTCGAGGACGACGCCGACCTCGACAGTGTTGCTGATGCTGCCGTAGCCCCGGGTCAGCAGACCCGGCAGGTCGGCGACGTCCTCGGAGACCTCGCGCAGCCGAGCCTCCGTGTTCGCGAAGTCGGAGACGCACAGCGGCCCGCCCCACACCTCTCGCACGGCCGCCTCGGCGGCCGCGACGTCGTCGGTCACGCCGACGTTGAGGACGGTGTAGCGCGGGTCGTTCATCGCGAGCTCGACCTCGAGCGATCCCTCGCCGCCGTCGAGGCGCTGGGAGGCCTCCCACATCGGGTTGATGGTCTGGTCGTGCCACGAGATCGCGTAGCCGGGCAGCTTCTCGGCCACCCGGTGGGCAGCGGACAGCGCCTGGTCCGTCGTCGTCGCCGGGTCGACGGGGACCCACCCGCCCTCGGGCTCCGCGCACCGGCTCGCGAAGAGCGCGCCCACGTCCTCGCTCGGGACGTCCCCGGGCTCGGACGCCCGCACGTCGGTAGGCGTGAAGGTCGTGCCGTCCCAGGCGCCGGTCATCGTGTACTCGCCCCACCGCACGCCGCCGGCCGACTCGTGGTCGGGGTGGGCGTCCCACTCCCAGCCCGCGACCGACGGCCCGGAGCACTGCGGCGGGAGCGACATCGCGACGCCGCCGAGACAGAGCTCGGGTCCGTCACCGTCGTCGAGCACGGTGGCGACCGCGCGCACCGGGCCATCGGCGGGAAGCATCGCGGTCGGCGAGGCGGCCGGCACCTCTGGCGCGGCAGCGTCCTCGCGGCTCGCCGTCGTCTGCTCCCCGCAGCCCGCCAGTGCGGCCGTCAGCACCAGTGCGAGCACGCTCCCCCGTCGCGTCCCCCGTTCCATGCCGGGATCGTCGTGGCGGCCGGTGGCGCCGCGCAACGGTCGTTGCGCGATCGTGACGCGGGTCGCTCAGCCAGCGAGCGTGCGCCGCTCGAGCCGGCGACCGGTCGCGCGCGAGCTGGCGCGGCACTCGACCACCGTCAGCACCTTGGTCGGGCTCATCCAGCCCTGCGACGGCTTGTGCAGCGCCCAGCCCCCGCCGAGGGTGACGGCGGCGTGTTGGACCAGCCCGTCGGGCGATCGCCAGACCAGCACCGTGCCGGGCTCGTGGCCCCGCCCTCCCGGCCGGGTCTTCGCGGCCAGCCACTCCTCGAAGGGCTCGCGGAGCATCCAGACCTCGTCCGCCCCGGGGACGCCCGCGGCGGCCATGACGGCGCCGAAGCAGTTCGGACCGCTGGCGGCTGGGAACGTGCCGGCGATCCGGCGCGCCTGCGGCAGCAGGTCGGCGCTCCGCGACCACTCCTCCTCCGCGACCTCGTCGTGGCGGCTCGGCCGGCGCCCCTCCTCGACGTAGGCGGTGAGCACGTCCTCCTCGTGGCCGGCGAGCAGCGAGGGCCACCAGACGAACCGGTGCCCGTCGACCTGCTCGCGCACCCGCGGGACCAGGCCCGCCCAGGCACGGACGCTCGGCACCTGCTCGCGCTCGTGGGCGAGCTGCTCGCGCACCAGGCGTACGCGCAGCACCCGCGGCAGGGCGGCGAGCTGCTGCTCGTCGAGCCAGACGTGCCGCAGACCGTCGGGCGGGCCGTAGAGGCAGAAGGTGTCGCGGACCTCGTCGCTCAGCGGCTCCTCACGCCCACCGACGGCGCTCGCCAGCTCCTCGTCGGCGAGGAACGGCTGCACCTCCGGGGCGAACCACCCCGCCCACCGCTCCACGAGGTCGGGGCTCACGTCGATGCCGAGGACTCGCACGCCGGGGACCCTAGCGGTTGCGGTGACGGTCGCGTGGTGTCACAGCGCTGGTCAGGTCCCGCGGTGCGGTCGACCGCGATGTGGCCCAGGCCGTGACACAACAGGGACCACGCGGTCACGTGACGCGGCAGGTGGTGTGACACATCCGGACCACCCGGTCAGGTCGTCGCCGCCCAGCCACCGCAGGAGCGTCTGGGGACCTGGATGGAGCCCGACCAGACGGTCGGCCACGAGCACGTCGTCGGACTCGCGGGCATCGGCGAACCGGAGCCGACCCAGCCCGTCGGCGCCGACGGACGTGGTCACGGCGCCACGCTAGTCGCGGGCGAGCAGGGCCTCCAGCACCAACGTCGCGACCGGCAGCCCGTGGTCGTCGTAGTAGGCGAACATCGCCGAGAGCCAGGGGTGGGTGCCCGGGTCGGGGACCTGCCGCACCGGCACGCCGGCCTCGTCGGCGAGCTCCCGGACGGTCGCGACGCGGGTCGCGAGCTCGTAGGTTGCGCCCTCGTGGCCCGGCTCGGTGAGCACGACTGCCGCGGCGCGCCCGAGGTCGGCGAGGTCGAGGAAGCCGAAGCGGGCGTCGGGCGAGTAGGGCAGGTCGAGCGGCGCGGTGAGGTCGAGGTTCTGCAGGTACGCCCCCGGCTGGAGCACGGTCCACGCCAGCCCGCTGCGCCGGACCAGGTCCTCCGACACCGCCTTGCCGAGGTGGTGCGGCATCGACGGGACGTAGGGCGAGGCGACCGAGTGGTAGACCACGCGCCCGACGCCGGCGGACCGCAGCGCGGACAGGGCCGAGGCGACGTACGCCGGCTCGTCGGGGTGCAGGTTCGGCGCGATGACGTACGCCGCGTCGCACCCCGCGACGGCCGCCGCCAGGTCCGGCTGGTCGGCCCGTCCCAGCGGTACGCCCACCGCGCCGCGGGCGTCCAGCGCGGCGGTGACCGCGCGGCCGGTCTTGCCGTGGCCGCCGATCACCGCGACGCGCTGGACCGACACCTCAGACCCGGTCGACCTCGGCGGACGACGCGCCCTCGGCGAGGGTGGCGTAGCCCGGTCCGCGGTCGAAGAACGCGTCGTCGTCCTTGCTCCACGCGGCCCGCGAGCCGCGCTCGGCGGCCGTCGCGTCGGCGTCGAAGCCCAGGTCGTCGCTCTCCCGGGCACCGGTCAGCACGACGCCGTAGTCGCGCAGCGCGGCCTCGGCCGACACCTTGCCCCAGACCACGTCGCGGACGACGAGCTCGGGGTCGCGGGCGAGCGGGTCGCCCCAGCCGCCGCCACCGGTGGTGCGGATCCGCACGACCTGGCCGGCCCGGACCACCTCGGCGTCGGCGAGGGCGTCGACCTCGCGCTCGTCGGGGCCGCCCGGGTCGATCACGACCTGGAACGGCGCGCCGGCCTTGCCGCCGCGCACGCCCCAGCAGGCGAGGATCGAGCGGTCGGCGATGGACATGAAGTGGGCGTCCTTGAGCATCCGGATGTGCTTCTCGTAGCCCAGGCCGCCGCGGAACTCGCCCGCGCCGCCGGAGTCGACCGCGAGGCCGAGGCGCTCGACGATGAACGGGAAGCGCGACTCGGTGAACTCGGTCGGCAGGTTCCGCGAGTCGGGCACGACGTGGATGGTGTCCTCGCCGTCGGCGTAGTAGCGGCCGCCCGAGCCGCCGCCGAGCACCTCGCGCATGAGGTAGTCGTTGCCCTCGAGGTCCTTGCCGTAGACGCCGGTGTAGCGGATGGTCTCCTGGTCGGCCGGCATCTTGCCGTCGACCGCCTTGGCGACCACGCCGGCCAGCACGCCGAGCAGTCGCAGGATGACGAACGTGCGGGCGTTGGTCGGGCCGGGGTGGATCGGCGTGAGCAGCGTGCCCTTCTCGGGGAAGCGCATCTCGATCAGCGGCACGATGCCCTCGTTGACGTCGAGCTCGGCCATCCGCTCGGGGGTGTCGGCGAGGTTGCGGAGGATCGGCGCGAGCCACTTCTTGAGGAAGTTGCCGCCGACGTAGTCGCCGCAGTGGTTGATCGGGCCCTTGGCCTGCGCGCTGGTGCCGGTGAAGTCGATGATCAGCCGCGGCCCGGCGGGCCGGCCGTTCTCGGGGTCGGCCGGGGCGTTGCTGACCTTGGTCAGGGTGATCCGCTGGGTGTGCAGCTGCGGCTCGTCGACGCCGTCGTGCTCGGCGTAGTCCTCCCAGACGTAGGTGCCGTCGGGGATCTTGGAGAGGATCTCGCGGCGGTAGGTCTCGGTGGTGGCGTCGAGGATCGCGTCGAACGACGTCTCGATCGCCTCGCGGCCGTAGCGGGCGAACAGCTCGCTGAGCCGGCGCGCGCCCATCAGGCAGGCCGAGCACTCGGCGTCGAGGTCGGCGGCCAGGCTGTCGGGCATCCGCGAGTTGCGGGTCATGATCCGCAGCGCCGCCTTGTTGGGCACGCCCGCGTCCCACAGCTTGATCGGCGGGACCGCGAGGCCCTCCTCGTAGACGGTCGTCGCACCGCTGGGCATCGAGCCCGGGCAGGCACCGCCGATGTCGTCGTGGTGGCCGAAGGCCTGCACGAACGCGACCACCTCGCCCTCGTGGAACACCGGGACGGTGACGCAGAGGTCGGGCAGGTGGCCGATGCCGCCCTCCGACTCGTAGACGTCGTTGTGGAAGAAGACGTCGCCCTCGCGCATCTCCTCGAGCGGGAAGTCGCGCACGATCGGGTGCACGAGCGCGCTGTAGGAGCGGCCGGTGAGCTTGCGCAGCTGGCGGTCGTGGATGCCGGCGCGGAAGTCGTGGGCGTCGCGGATCATCGGGCTCCGCGAGGTCCGGCCGATGGCCGTCTCGACCTCCATCTCGACGCTGGCGAGCGTGCCCTGGACGATCTCGACGAGGATCGGGTCGACGCTCGACCCCTCGGCGGTGAGCCGGCCGCCGTGGTCGTACGCCGTGGGCAGGCCGGCCGGGTTCACCGGCTTCGCGGTGACGTAGGCCGGGGCGACGGGGCGGGTGCTGACGTCGGTGCTCATCGGCCCGACTCCTTCCGGATCACGAGGTTGGCCCAGTCGTCGACCACGACCTCGAAGCCGGGGTGGACGGGGATGGTGGAACCGAACTCCTCGACGATCGCGGGACCGCTGAAGGTGTCCCCCGCGCCGAGGTCGCCGCGCCAGATGACGGGGGTGTCGACGTAGCCGTGGTCGGCGTCGAAGCAGACCGGACGGCGACCGCGCACCGCGCGCTCCTCGACCGTGCCGTCGGCCTTGTCGAGGGTCTGGATCTCCGGGCGGGTGATCGGGCCGATGCCGGTCACGCGCAGGTTGACCCACTCGACCTGCTGGTCGGCGTCGCCGCGGAAGTCGTAGCCGTAGAGCTGGCGGTGCTCGGCGTGGAAGGTCTCGGCGACCTCCGCGACGTACGCCTCGTCCACGGCGCCGTCCGGGGCCGCGACACGGACCTCGAAGGCCTGGCCGACGTAGCGCACGTCGATGGTGCGCTGGAAGCGGTGCTGCTCGGGGGCGAAGCCCTCCTTGGCCAGCGCCTCGCGGGCCCGGTCGGTGAGGTCGTCGAGCATGCCCTGCACGGCCGCGTGGTCGAGCGCGGACTCCTTGGCGACGTGGGTCTGGACGTAGTCGTTCTTCACGTCGACGGTCAGCAGGCCGAAGGCGCTGACGTTGCCCGGGTTGGGCGGCACGACGACACCGGCGAGGTCGAGGATGTCGACGAGACGGCAGGCCAGCAGCGAGCCGGAGCCGCCGAAGGTGGTGAGCATGAAGTCGCGCACGTCGAGGCCGCGCTTGACCGAGACCTGGCGCAGGGCGTTGGCCTGGTTCCACGCGGAGATCTCGAGGATGCCGGTGGCGCAGCGCTCGAAGTCGACGCCGAGCTTGCCTGCGAGGTCCTCGATGCCGGCGCGGGCCGCCTCCACGTCGAGCGGGATCTCGCCGCCGAGCAGGTGGAGAGGGATCCGGCCGAGCGTCACGTGGGCGTCGGTGATGGTCGGCTGGGTGCCGCCCTTGGCGTAGCAGAGCGGGCCCGGGTCGGCGCCGGCCGAGTGGGGCCCGACCTTGAGCGTGCCCTCGGGCGAGAGCCAGGCGATCGAGCCGCCGCCCGCGCCGACGGTGACCACGTCGATCATCGGGATCTTGCTGGGGTACGCCCCGACGGTGCCCTCCGTGGTGAGGGTGGGCTCGCCGTCGAGGACCACCGAGACGTCGGTCGAGGTGCCGCCGCCGTCGCAGGTGAGGATCTTCGGGAAGCCGGCCACCTTGGCGATCAGGGCGGCGCCGAGGGCGCCGGCGGCCGGACCGGAGAGCACGGTCGTGATCGGCTGGTGGACCACCTCGTCGGCCGACAGCACGCCGCCGTTGGACTTCATCACGTAGAACGGGATCTCGTTGCCCGTGCTGGGCCCACCGGTGAAGGCGTGCAGCCGCTCGGAGATGTTGTTCACGTAGCGGCTGACGTTGGGCTTGACCGCGGCGTCGACGAGCGTGGTCATCGAGCGCTCGTACTCGCGGTACTCGCGCAGCACCTCGCTGGAGATCGACACGATGGCGTCGGGGTGCTCGCGGCGCAGGATCTCGCGCAGCCGCAGCTCGTGCTCGTCGTTGGCGTACGCGTGGAGCAGGCACACGCCGATGGTCGTGATGCCCCGGTCGCGGAACCAGCGGGCCGCGGCGATCGCGGACTCCTCGTCGAACGCGCGCACCTCGGCGCCGGTGAAGTCGAGGCGGCCGCCGACGGTGCGGACCCGGTCGGCCGGGACGATCCGGTCGGGCTTGACCCAGAAGTAGGAGTTGCCGTAGCCGTCGGGCACCGACTGGCGGGCGATCTCGAGCATGAACTCGTAGCCCTCGGTCGTGATGAAGCCGAGCGCCTCGACCTTGCCCTCGAGCAGCTTGTTGGTCGCGACGGTGGTGCCGTGCGAGACCGCGGTGATGTCCTCGCCCGCGGCGCCGACGATCCCCAGGATCTTCTCGATGCCGGCGATGAACCCGTCGGCCGGGTTGCCGGGCGTGGAGGGGGTCTTGGTCGTGACCAGCTCCCCCGAGTCCTCGTCGAAGGCGACCACGTCGGTGAACGTGCCTCCGGTGTCGATGCCGATCCTGATCCGCCGGTTGCTCATGGGGACGATTCAACTCGGGGCGGCGTGGCGGCGGCCACGGCAGCGATTGCCGACGAATCGCCGGTTCTCCGGCAACTCCTGCCTACAAAAGGTGAAGGGCCCTCGCCGGTATGAGCGGCAAGGGCCCTTCGGGTGATGTCGGTCCGCCTCGGCGGACGGGCATCGGGGTGACCGGTCGTGGTGATGCTCGCGGTCGATCGCTCCCTCGTGCGGGTCCTCAGCCACCTCATCACCTGGTGCCTGCGCCGCTTCCCCGGCGAACCGGTTCCGCGTCGTGCTGGACCCTCCATCCGGAGCCATCCCGCCTCCCCTTGCGGGGCTGCGTAGGGAGAGTTCTACGCCGCCTGTGACCGTCGCCACAAGGGGTTCGGGCGAGCTCGTCCGACATACCGCGGGTTCCGGCGCGTCCTGCACAGGAGCGGCCCGGTCGTCCCCAGCCGCGCGTCACGTTCCACACCGTTGTCCACAGCTGTGTGCACAGTCCGGTCTGGACCGCCGACGGCTCAGCCGAGCAGCTCCTCGAGCGCCGCGGCCACCTCGAGCAGGCGGCGGTCGGCGCCGTGGCGGGCGACCAGCTGCACGCCGACGGGGAGGCCGTCGGGCGTCGTGCCGGCCGGCACCGAGATGGCCGGGCAGCCGGTGACGGAGACGAAGTAGGCCGAGCGCATCCACGCGAGGTAGTCGGGCATCTCCTCGCCGTTGATGGTCGCCGGGAACTCCTGGTCGACCGGGAACGGCGGCACCTGCGAGGTCGGCAGCAGCAGCACGTCGTGGTCGCCGAAGAACAGCCGCATCGTCTCCGAGAGCGCGGTGCGCTGGGCGTAGCCGCGGGCCACGTCGGCGCCGGTGAGCGGCTCGCCGGCGCGGATGTTGGCCTCCAGCGACGGCTTGAACGACGTCGGGTGCTCGGCGAGCAGCCGGCCGAGCTTGGCCTGGAAGTGCCACGCGCGCAGGGTGCGGAAGGTGTCGTCGGCGAGCGACAGGTCGGGGTGGGCCTCGGCGACCGCCGCGCCCGCGTCGGCGAGTCGCGCGGCGGTGGCGCGTACGACGTCGGCGACCGCGTGGTCGACCGCGAACGCACCGCCGAGGTCCACCGACACGGCCACCCGCAGGCCGGCGAGCGGGGCGGGGACCAGGGGCGGCGCGAACGTGGCGCCCGGTTCGCCGAGCGCGTGCGGGGCGCGGGGGTCGGGGCCGGCGAGCACCGACAGCAGCAGCGCGAGGTCGCCGACGTTGCGGGCCATCGGGCCGCCCACCGACGTGGTCTCCCACTGGTTGTAGAGCGGCCACTCCGGCACCCGGCCGAGCGAGGGCCGCATCCCGACGACGCCGCAGAACGACGCCGGGTTGCGGAGCGAGCCGCCCATGTCGGAGCCGTCGGCCAGCGGGACCATGCCGGCGGCGAGCGCGCAGGCCGCTCCCCCGCTGGACCCACCCGCCGAGCGGGACGGGTCGACCGGGTTGCGGGTGACGCCGAAGACGGTGTTGAAGGTGTGGGAGCCGGCGGCGAACTCCGGCACGTTGGTCTTGCCGACGAAGACCGCGCCCGCGCGGCGTACGCGCTCGACGAGCAGCTCGTCGTGGTCGGCGACGTGGTCGCGGAAGACCGGGGAGCCGAAGGTGTGGGGCCAGCCCCCGAGTGCGTGCGTGTCCTTGACCGCGAACGGCAGGCCGTGCAGCGGCCCGGTCTCCTCGCCCGAGGCCTGCGCCTGGTCGGCGGTGGCGGCCGCGGACCGGGCGCGCTCGGCGTCGAGCGAGACGATCGCGTTGAGCTCGGGGTTGCGCGCCTCGATCCGGTCGAGGTGCAGCTCGAGCAGCTCGGCGGCCGAGATGGCCCCCGAGCGGACCGCCGCGGCCTGGTCGCGGGCGGTCGAGTCGACGGTGACGTCGGTCATCGACGACGACCGAGCAGGCCGCCGACCACGGCGCCGAGCAGGACCAGGCCGGCGCCGACGGCGACGCCGGTGAGGAAGTCCTGCTGCGAGCCGACCGGCGACGACGCCTTGGCCGGGGCAGTGAAGACCGCGCCGGTGGGGCCGGGGCGCCGGGCTCGACCGTCGCGCCGGCGGGGGCGGTGACGGTGGCGGCGACCGGGCCGCCGGCGATCGCGGAGTCCACGTTGCCGAAGAACTCCCCCGCCATCCGGCGTGAGACGCTGGTCAGCATCCGCTGCCCGACGCCGCCGATCATCCCGCCGACGGTCGCGTCGGCGTCGTAGGAGACGCGCGTGGTATCGCCCTCGGGCGTGAAGCGCACGTTGACCGTCGCGCCGATCGTGCCGGGGGCGCCGGCCCCGTCGAGCTTCATCACCAGCGACTCGTGCTGCTTGAGGTCACCGAGCTGGCACGAGCCGGCGTAGGTGCCCTTGATCGAGGCGACGCCCGCGGTGACGGTCATGGCGTAGGCGTTCTCGCCGGTCGCCTCGAGCTTCTCGCAGCCCGGGATGGTGCGCACGAGCACGGCCGGGTCGAGCAGCGCGTCCCAGGCCTGGTGGACGGGGGCGTTCAGGACGTTCTCTCCGGTGAACTTCACGGGGTGTCTCCTCCGAGGGTGGCTGGGTATCTGGGGACGTTCTGGTGGGCGAAAGGGGGGTTCTGGACCACCAGAACGTCCCCAGATACCGGGGGTCAGGTCAGGTGTGTGCGGTGGGTGGTCAGGCGTCGGTGTGCTCGAGGCGCAGCTCGAACAGCTCGGACGGCGAGATGGGCATGGCGGTGATCGGAAAGCCCTCCGCGTCCTCGATCGCGGCGGCGAAGACGGCGGCGGACGGGATCACGCCCGCCTCGCCGGCGCCCTTGATGCCGAGCGGATTGAGCGGCGAGGGCGTCTCGAGGTGGTCGATGTCGATCGACGTCGGCACCTCGGTGACGTAGGGCATGAGGAAGTCCATGAACGAGGCGTTGAGCAGCTGTCCGGACTCGTCGTAGGCCATCCGCTCGTAGAGCGCACCGCCCACGCCCTGCGCGACGCCGCCGTGGATCTGGCCCTCGACGATCATCGGGTTGATCAGGTGGCCGCAGTCGTGGACCACGGCGTACTTGAGGATGGTGATCTCGGCCGTGTCGGGATCGGTCTCGACGATCACGGCGTGCATGCCGTTGGCGAACGTCGAGCGCGGCGGGGAGTAGAAGTCCTTGCCCTCCAGGCCCGGCTCGTCGTCCTCGGCGACCGGCGGCTTGCCGGGGTCGCCGACGGAGAACTGGGTCGCGGCCTTCGACGCCTCGTCGAAGGCGTAGCGCAGCGGGTTGGACAGCACCGCGACCGTGCCGAGGTCGATGGTGGTGTCGGTGCCCTTGACGCCGACGACGCCGTCGACGATCTCGAGGTCGGCCTCGTCGGCCTCCAGCGCCTCGGCGGCGATCCGCAGCGCCTTCTCCTTGGCGCGCAGCGCCGCGAGGTGGATCGCCGAGCCGCTCATCACCGCGGCGCGCGAGGCGAAGGTGCCCACGGCGTAGGGCATCTTGCGGGTGTCGCCGGTGGTGATCTCGACGTCCTCGAAGCGCACCCCGAGGGTGTCGGCGACGATCTGGGCGAACGCGGTCTGGTGGCCCTGACCCTGGGTGGTGAGGCCGGTGGCGACCTTGACCTTGCCGGAGGTCTCGATGTGGACGTGGGCGCCCTCGTAGGGGCCGACGCCGGTGCCCTCGACGTAGCACGCCAGGCCGATGCCGACCTTCTTGCCCTGGGCGGCCATCTCGGCGCGGAAGTCCTCGAACTCGTCCCAGCCGACCAGCTCCTTGAGCTTGGCGAGCGAGGCCGGGTAGTCGCCGGAGTCGTAGGTGAGCTCGCGGCCGTCCTGGAAGGTCAGCCCGTGCTCGTAGGGGAACTCGTCGGGCTGGATGAAGTTGGCCGAGCGCACCTCGGTGCGGTCCTTGCCGAGGTAGGCCGCGATCGCGTCCATCGTCCGCTCCATGACGAAGCAGCCCTGCGGGCGGCCGGCGCCGCGGTAGGGCGTGACGATGACGGTGTTGGTGTAGAGCGACTCGAAGACGACGCGGTAGTTCTGCGGCTTGTAGGGGCCGAGCAGCTGGGTCGAGGTGATGATCGGGACGATCAGGCCGTACGGCGTGTAGGCGCCGTGGTCGTGCCAGAACTCGACGTTCAGCCCCAGCACCCGGCCCTCGTCGTCGAATCCGACGTCGACCTGGTGCTGCTGCGCGCGCTCGTGGGCCGAGGAGATGAAGTGCTCGCGGCGGTCCTCGGTGAACTTCACCGGCCGACCGAGGGTCTTCGCGGCCAGCGGGACCAGCAGCTCCTCGGGCCACGGGTGGACCACCTTGACGCCGAAGCCGCCGCCCACGTCGGGGGTGACGACGTCGACCTGCACCAGGTCGAGGCCGAGCTTGGCGGCCACGCAGCCGCGCACGCCGGTCGACGTCTGGGTCGACGACCAGACCGTGAGCCGGCTGGTGTCGGGGTCCCAGCGCGCGACCGTGCCACGGCCCTCCATGGGCGTGCAGGCCGAGCGCTCGATGTCGAGGTCGAGGTGCAGCGTGTGCGGAGCCGCGGCGATGGCCGCGCGGGCATCGCCGTTCTCCTGCTCCATCCGCGCCGCGATGTTGTCGGGCACGTCGTCGTGGACGGCGCGCTCGGCGGCGCGGGCGGCGGCGATGCCGACGACCGGCGGGAGGTGCTCGTAGTCGACGCGGATCCGCGACACGGCGTCCTCGGCGACGTAGCGGTCGACGGCGACGACGAACGCGATCGCCTCGCCGACGTAGTTGACCTCGTCCTTCGCCAGCGCGTACTGGGTGCGGCCGTGGGTCAGCGTCGGGTGCGGGATGAGGAGCGGCAGCGGCTCGGCCATCGCGTCGGTGAGGTCGTCCCACGTCCAGACCGCGACGACGCCGTCGAGGTCGAGGACGTCGGAGACGTCGATGTCGACGATTCGGGCGTGGGCGTGCGGCGAGCGCAGCACCGCGGAGTGCAGCAGGCGGGGGTCGTCGGTGAGCAGGTCGTCGACGTAGCGGCCCTGGCCGCGCAGGAAGCGCTGGTCCTCGACGCGGGGGACCTTGGCGCCGAACATCTTGGTGGTCACGCGGACTCCCCCTCGCGCTCGGCGGCGATCTCACTGGCTCGCAGGACCGACTTCACGATGTTCTGGTAGCCGGTGCAGCGGCACAGGTTGCCGGCGACCATCTCGCGCGCCTCGTCCTCGGTGGGCTCGGGGTTGTCGCGCAGGCCGGCGGTGATCGTGGTGAGGAAGCCGGGCGTGCAGAAGCCGCACTGCAGGCCGTGGCAGTCGGAGAACGCCTGCTGCACCGGGCTCAGCCGGCCCTGCTCCGTGCCGTCGTCCTCGGTGAGCCCTTCCACGGTGGTGATCTCGGCGTCGACCGCGGAGACCGCGAACATCAGGCACGAGCGCACCGGCGACCCGTCGACGAGCACCGTGCACGCGCCGCAGACGCCGTGCTCGCAGCCGACGTGGGTGCCGGTGAGGCCGCAGTCGTGGCGGAGCGCGTCGGACAGCAGGCGCCGTGCGGGCACCCGGACCTCGTGGACCGCGCCGTTGACGTGCAGCCGCACGTCGTGGAGCTGCTCCGTGGTCTCGGTGGTCATGCGGGGGTCACCTCTCCTGCCCGGGCGCGGGCGTGGTCGGTCGCGGCCGCCAGGACGCGGGGCGCGAGCACCTTCACCAGGTGCGCGCGGTAGGCGGCGGTCGCGTGGATGTCGTCGGCCGGCTCGAGCTCGGCCAGCGCCTTCGCGGCGGGGTCGTCGAGGGCGTCGGTGACGTCGACGACGGCGGGCACGTCGGAGACCGACACGAAGCCCATCCGGGCCCGCCCCACCCGGTCGCCGTCGAGCTCGACGACGGCGGCGACGCCGACGAGGGCGTAGTCGCCGTGGCGGCGGGCGATCTCCTGGAACGCGACGCCGGCGGTGGCCGGCAGTGCCGGGAAGAACGCCTCGACGGCGATCTCGTCGTGGGCCAGCGTCGACTCCAGCGGACCGACGAACAGCTCGGCGGCCGGGATCGTACGACGTCCGCGCACCGACGCGACGTCGACCGAGCCATCCAGCAGCCGGAGCACCATCGGCATCTCGGCGGCCGCGTCGGCGTGGACGAGCGAGCCGACCGTCGTGCCGCGGTTGCGGATGGTCGCGTGCGCGACGTGGGACAGGGCCAGCGCGAGGAGCGGCTGGACCTCGCCGGCCGCCCGGTCGGCCAGGACCTCGGCGTGCCGGGCGAGTGCCCCGACCCGGACCCCGGCCCCGTCCCCCTCGCGGGAGGTGGTGACGTGGCCGAGGTCCGGCAGGGCGTTGATGTCGATGAGCATCGACGGTGCGGCCAGCCGCATGGAGAGCAGCGGGACCAGGGACTGACCGCCGGCCAGCACCTTCGCCCCCGGCTCCCTCGCGAGCGCCGCGAGGGCTTCCTCGAGGCCGGACGGTCGCAGGTAGGCGAAGGGTGCGGGCTTCATCGGGTGGTGCTGCCTCCAGAGGCCGCGTCGTCGACGCCGCCGTCGTAGTCGGGGTGGCTCAGGTTGCGGGTGACGGTGCCGGCACCGTGGCCCCCGCGCCCCTTGACCATGTGGAAGAAGACGATGACCAGGATCGTGCCGAGGGCGATGCCGCCGAGCTCGAAGTCGTCACCGAAGGTGAGCGTCACGCCACCGATGCCGGCGATCAGGCCACCGGCCAGGCCGACCATGTTGACCGGGTTGCCGAAGTCGATGCCGTTCTCCACCCAGATCTTCGCACCCACCAGACCGATCATCCCGTAGAGGACAACCGTGATGCCGCCGAGGACGCCACCCGGGGTCGCGTTGACGATGGCGCCGAACTTCGGGCACAGGCCGAGCAGGATCGCCACGAGCGCGGCGACGTAGTAGGCGGCCGAGGAGTAGACGCGGGTGGCGCCCATGACGCCGATGTTCTCGGCGTACGTCGTGGTGGGCGAGCCGCCGAACGCGCTGGCGAAGGCGGTGGCGATGCCGTCGGCGCCGATGGCGCGACCCATGTAGGGGTCGAGGTTCTCGCCGGTCATCTCGGCGACCGCCTTGACGTGGCCGGTGTTCTCCGCGACGAGCGCGATGACGCCGGGCAGGACGAGGAGGATCGCGGTGAGCGAGAACGACGGGGCGTGGACGACCGAGACGCCGTCGGCGAGGGTGCCGCTCGGCAGGCCGATCCAGTCGGCGGCCTGGACACCGGCCCACGACACGCGGTCGTGCTCGGTGGCCTCGGTGGCGCCGCCGAGGACGGAGGTGATCGGTCCGAACACGACGTCGGCGAAGAACGACAGGACGTAGCCGAAGATCAGCGCGAGGAAGACCGCGATGCGCGACCAGAAGCCGGGCAGCGCGACGGAGGCGAAGACCATGAACGCCGCGGTGAGCAGCGCGACCCACTGGTCCTGGGGCCAGTAGATGCCGGCCACGACCGGGGCGAGGTTGAAGCCGATCAGCATGACGACCGCGCCGGTCACGGCCGGCGGCAGGACGCGGTGGATCAGCTGGGCACCGGCGAAGTGGACGAGCACGCCGACCGCGGCGAGCACCAGGCCGCCGACGAGGATCGCGCCGGTGACGTAGGACGAGTCGTTGTTGGTGTCGAGCAGGCGGATCGCCGCGACCGAGGCCACGAACGACGCGCTGGTGCCGAGATAGCTCGGGACCCGGTTCTGGACGATGAGGAGGAACAGGATCGTGCACAGGCCCGAGAACATGATCGCCAGGTTGGCGTCCAGGCCCATCACGAGCGGGAACACGAAGGTGGCGCCGAACATGGCGACCACGTGCTGGGCGCCGAGACCGATCGTCTTGCCCCACGGCAGCCGCTGGTGCGGGAGCACCGCCTCGCCGGGAGCGGGATCGACCACGTCCCACTTGAACATCGACATGCAGGCCTCCAGGTTTCGCAGCAGATTCGCAGGGGTGTGTGCCCGAGATGCCTCAAACTAGTGCGCCACATCACACACCCTCACTGGCGACATCCGCCGAAGGAACGCCGCAGTCGATGGCAAGTTCTCGGGCGGGTCGACGCGGTCGCTACCCTCCCCTGCATGGCGCTGCCTCTCACCGTCGGCGACTGGCCGCCGGCCCCGATCCGCACCGAGCGCCTGGTGCTGCGGCCTCCCGAGGCGCGCGATCGTCCCCTGGTGATCGACCTGGGCTGCGACCCGGAGGTCAACCGCTACACCGGCGGCGGTCGCGACCGCGCCCAGCTCGAGGCGGACATGCCGGCGACTCCTGCCGACCGACCCGGCCAGTTCATCGTCGAGCACGAGGGCGGCTTCGTGGGCTGGTTCGGCGTCTCCCGGCACGACCCCGACCGACCCGGACGCGTGCTGCCGGACGGCGGCGAGCTCGAGCTGAGCTACGTCACCCCGGCCGCGGCCTGGGGCCGCGGATTCGCGACCGAGGCCGGAACGGCGGTCCTCGACTGGGTGGACGCCCGCTTCGACGAGCCCGTCGTGCTGTGCACCCAGGTCGCCAACCGCGCGTCGCGCCGCCTGGCCGCCCGGCTCGGGTTCGTGGAGGCCGACCGGTTCGAGGAGTTCGGGGCCGAGCAGTGGTTCGGCGTGCGCCACCCGCGATCGCGGTGACCTACGGTGGCGCCATGGACGACGACGCGACGCGGGAGCCCCGCCCTGTCGGACGGTACGGCGACTGGCGCGACGCCTTCAGCGGCAGCTCGACGGCCGGCCTCGTGTGCCGCGAGTGCCACGCCCTCGTGGCGCACCGGGGCGACCACCCCCAGCAGCACCTCGCCTGGCACCAGCGCATGGCGGAACGACAGTCCTAGCCGGGTGCACCCGGGCGTCCCGCCGTCCCGCCGCGGGTCATCTGAGGACGGCCTGCAGCGAGATCGAGGCCGTCGGACTGCGCCACGTCCTCAGATGCCGGGCCTCACTCCGCGATCTCGAGGGCCCGCAGCGCGACGGCGACGTCGAGGCGCAGGTGCGGGTCGGAGGCGACGGGACCGAGGATGCGCTGCAGCTTGCCGACGCGGTAGCGCATCGTGTTGTAGTGGAAGAACTGCGCCCGCGCGGCCTCGGCCACGTTGAAGTTGGTGTCGAGCAGCACCTGCAGGGTCTCGCGCAGGTCGGCGGCCTCCGGGGTCCGCTCGGCGAGCGGGCCGAGCACGTCGGCGGCGAAGGCCGACAGCTCCGCGCTGTCCGGCACCAGCGCCAGCAGGCGGTGCAGGCCGAGCTGGTCGAAGCGGGTGACCGACCCGCCGCCGTGCACGCGCCGTCCGATCTCGACCGAGCGCTGCGCCTGCCGGAACGCCTCGGGGAGCTCGCCCACGTCGCGCGCGACGCGGCTGACGCCGGCCGAGAACGAGATCCGCCCGCCGCCACGGTCGCCGCGCACGCCCTCGATCATCCGGTCCACCGCGGCGCGCGCGGCCACCGGACCGGCCTCGGGGTCGACGGGCACGAGCGTCACGACCTCGCGGCTGAACGCGACCGAGGCGACCGTGGGGTCGCCGCCGACGGCGACCTGGCGCCACGCCTGGGCGAACCGGTCGTGCCACGCGCGCCGGTCGTCGGCGGCGCCCTGGGCCGCCAGCGCGTCGGGGTCGAGCACGGCGACGACGACCACGACGGGCCGGTCGAGCACCCAGCCGAACGCCTGCGCGTGCTCGGCGACGTAGTCCTCCTCGCCGGCGCGGCCGAGGAAGACGTCGCGCAGGAAGTCGCCCTGGTACTTGTTCTCCACGGCCGTGATCGCCTCGACGCGCGTCACCAGCAGGGCCGCGACGATCGCTGCGCGCTCGAGCGCGTGCACGTCGGACTCGTGGATCGTGCCGCTGGTGCGCAGCGCCACGAGGCGTGCGAGGTCGACGCCGGCCGCCACGACGCGGCGCAGCAGCGCCTGCCCCTCGCCCACGGCGGTGCCGCCGGTGTCGATCCGCTCCACGCGGACCCGCCCGGTGGGGTCGAGCAGCCCCGCGTCGGACAGCGCCGCCCGGTCCGCCTCGTCGAGGTGCGCGGCGCGCTCGCGCCCGTCGGTCGAGGTGAACACCACGCCGCAGCCCAGCGCGTCGCCCACCGCCTCCGCGATCGCGGCGAGGTCGCCGCCCTCCAGCACGATGTGCGTCAGCGCGGTGTGCAGCGCGTCCGCCCGCTCCAGCGCGGCGACCGCCTCGGGGTCGTTCATCAAGTCTTGGCCCACTTGCTGTCCTTCGTTGTCAGGAACTCACATTCGCGAGTGTGCCACGAGCCGTTAGCGTCTGTCCGGTGATGTTCGCCGGCTCGGTCTCCACCCCGCTCCCGGTGGCGGCGCCCGCGCGCGTCCTCGTGCACCTCGGAGCGCTGCCCGACGGCCCGCTCGAGGTGGTCCACGCCAGCGCCTCGGCGGTGTACGTCGACGTCGACGGCTGGTGCCTCGGGCTGGTCGCCGCGTCGGCGAGCCGCGTCCCGTGCGCGCTGTGGTCGTCCGAGCCGGACCTGACCGACCTCTCCGGTGAGGTCGCGTCGCGCCGCCCGACCACGGTCACGGCACGCGTCGAGGGCGGCGGGCTCGTCGTGGCCGGACGCCGCCTGCGCATCGCCCGCGTCGTCGACACCCGCGTCACCGTGCTCCCCCCGGAGGTGCCCGCCATCGAGCCGGCGCGCCAGGTCGTCACCGCCCACGGGCTCGACCTCCCTGCCGACGGTCGGCTCACCGCGGCCCACGTCGACGCGCTCCTCGGGCGCGGCCCCGGCCTGACGCCGCTCGGCGACGACGTCCTCGCGGGCTGGCTGGTCGTACGGGCTGCGGCAGGTCGTCCGGACGTCGCGGTCACCGGCGCGGTACGCCGCCGCCGCGCCGTCACGACCCTGCTGTCCGGCACGCTGCTCGACTGCGCGCTGCACGGCGAGGCCCTGCCCCAGCTCGGCGCGTGGCTCGCCGCCCCGGGCCCCGCCACCCTCGCCGCCCTGCTCGACGTCGGCGCCACCTCCGGCGCCGGGCTCGCGACCGGCGCCGGCCTCGCGCTCGCCTCGCTGCGCGAGCCCTGCCCCTCCGCGGCGTAGGTCCCACCCCGATCCCCCACCCGATCTCCCACCCCCATCCCCCACCCCCATCTCCCAGCCCCATCTCCCAGCCCCATCTCCCAGGAGGAGCGCCGATGAAGGACCACGTCGAGCTGAGGAGCGGCGCCTACGCCGACTCCGTCACCCTGCTGCAGGTGAGCCGGGCGGTGCAGGCCGCGCCCGGTGTCGTCGCCGCGCAGGTCGCGATGGCCACCGGCCTCAACCTCGAGGTGCTCACCGGCATGGGCTTCGACGTGCCGGCCTCCTCGCCCAACGACATGGTCGTCGCGCTGCGCCTCGACGACGACGCCGACCTCGCCGCCGCGCTGGCCGCGGTCGACGCCGCCCTCGTGCCGGCGCGCCCCGCGTCGGGCGCGAGCGAGGTCGCACCCCCGCGCACCACCGGGTCCGCGCTGCGCCGCACCGGCGCCGACGCCGTTGCCCTCGTGTCGGTGCCCGGCGCGAGCGCGACCGTCGAGGCGATGGACGCCGTGGAGGCGGGCCGCGACGTGATGGTCTTCAGCGACAACGTGCCGGTCGAGGAGGAGGTCGCGCTCAAGACGTACGCCACCTCCCGCGGCGCCCTGGTGATGGGCCCCGACTGCGGCACCGCCGTCATCGACGGCGTCGGGCTCGGGTTCGCCAACACCACCCGCCCGGGACGCATCGGCCTCGTCGCCGCGTCCGGCACCGGCTGCCAGCAGCTGCTGGTGCTGCTCCACCACGCGGGCGCCGGCCTCGACGGCGTGGGCGTGACCCATGCGCTCGGCGTGGGCGGCCGCGACCTGTCCGCCGCCGTGGGCGGCCTGTCGACGCGCGAGGCGCTGCGCCGCCTCGACGCCGACCCCGACGTCGACCTCGTCGTCGTGGTCTCCAAGCCCCCGGCCCCCGAGGTCGCCGAGGCGCTCGCGAAGGACGCCGAGGCGCTCGCCACCCCGGTCGAGCTCGGCCTGCTCGGACGCGGCCAGCGCGACCTCACCACCGTCGCCGAGGCGGTCCTTGAGCGGCTCGGCCACACCGCGCCGGCCTGGCCGGTCGCGGGCGAGGACAACACCGGCGCGGCGACCGGCCCGCTGCTGCGCGGCCTCTTCGTCGGCGGCACGCTGTGCGACGAGTCGATGCTGATGGCGTCGGAGGTGCTCGGCCCGGTCCGCAGCAACATCCCGCTGTCGCCCGAGCTGGCCCTCGACTCCACGGACCCGGGCGACCTGCTCGCCGACACCCACACGATGGTGGACTTCGGCGACGACGCGCTCACCCAGGGCCGCGCCCACCCGATGATCGACCCGACGCTGCGCAACGAGCAGCTCGCGCGCGCCGCCGCCGACCCGCGGACCGGCGTGATCCTGCTCGACCTCGTCCTCGGCCACGGCGCCGAGCCCGACCCGGCGTCGCTGCTCGCGCCGGCGATCCGCGAGGCCCGCGCCGACCGCGCGATCCCGGTGATCGTCAGCCTGGTCGGCACCGACCTCGACCCGCAGGGCCTCGACGCCCAGCGCGACGCCCTCGTGGCCGCCGGCGCCGAGGTGCACCTGTCCAACGCCGCGGCCACCCGCCGCGCGATCCAGCTTCTCGAAGGAGCCCGCGCATGAGCACCCCCCTCGTGACTGTCGGGGCCACGAGCCCCACGGTCGTCGCCTGCGGCGCCGACATGTTCGCCGACGCCGTCGCCGGCCAGGCCGTCGACGTCGAGCGCGTCGACTGGCGCCCGCCGATGCCCGGCACCGAGGCCGACCTGGCCGCCGTCGCCACCGACCCGCGCCGCCCCGAGGCCAACCGCCGCGCCGTCGAGGCGATGCTGGGCGTCACCGCCCACCTCGTCGACGTCGCCCCGGCGAGCGAGGTGCTCGGCCTCGAGCGGGGCCAGTTCCTCCACGCCGGCCCGCCGATCGCGTGGGAGCAGGCCTCGGGGCCGCTGCGCGGCGCCCTCATGGGTGGTGCGGCCCTCGAGGGTCTCGTCGACGACCCCGAGGACGCCGTCGCGCTGTTCGAGTCGGGCAGCAACGTCAGCCTCGAGCCGTGCCACCACCGCAGCGCCGTCGGCCCGATGGCCGGCGTGGTCACGCCGTCGATGTGGATGTGGGTCCTCGAGGACCGCGCCACGGGTCGCCGGACGTACTGCTCGCTCAACGAGGGCCTCGGCAAGGTGCTGCGCTACGGCGCGTACAACGACGAGGTGCTGACCCGCCTGCGCTGGATGGGCGACGTGCTCGGCCCGCTGCTGCAGGCCGCGGTACGCGGCACCGCGGAGGCCTCCGACGTCACCGGCATCCTCACCCAGATGCTGCAGATGGGCGACGAGGCGCACAACCGCAACCGTGCCGGCACGCTGATGCTGCTGCGTGACCTCTCACCCGCGATGGTCACGTCGGGCTTCGACGCAAAGGACGTCAGCGAGGCGCTGCGCTTCGTCGGCGGCAACGACCACTTCTTCCTCAACCTCGCGATGCCCGCCTGCAAGCTCGCGCTCGACGCCGGCCGCGACATCCCGGGCTCCACGATGGTGGTGGCGATGGCCCGCAACGGCACCGAGTTCGGCATCCAGGTCTCCGGCACCGGCGACCAGTGGTTCACCGGGCCGGCGCAGGTGGCCGAGGGGCTCTTCCTCGGCGACTACGGCCCGGACGACGCCAACCCCGACATCGGCGACTCCGCGATCACCGAGACCGCCGGCATCGGCGGCTTCGCGATGGCGACCGCGCCCGCGATCGTGCGCCTCGTCGGTGGCACCGTCCCCGACGCGCTGGCCACCACCCGACGGATGCACGAGATCACGCTCGCGGAGAACCCGCGCTGGTCGGTCCCCGTCCTCGAGTTCCAGGGCACGCCCACCGGCATCGACGTGACCAAGGTGTGCCGGACCGGGATCCTGCCGCAGATCAACACCGGCATGGCCGGTGCGGTCGCGGGCGTCGGACAGGTCGGTGCCGGGCTGGTCACCCCGCCGGCCGAGATCTTCCCGCAGGCCCTGGCCGCGCTCGCCGACGCGGCGCGGGCGGCGCGCTGACTCAGGCCCGCGCGGGCCGCTCGTTGTAGACGCCCGCCGGCTCCTGCCCCGAGAGCTCACCGATCGCCGCCATGATGCGGTCGGTGAGCTCGCGGCGCGCCCGGCCGCTGGGCACGCCGTCGTACTCCCCCGCGACCGTGATCGGCTCGCCGAAGCGCACCGTGACCTTCGCGCGGCGGGGACGGCTCTCGCCGACGGGCTGGATGTCCTCGGTGCCCTGCAGCCCCACCGGCACGACGGGGCACCCCGCGGTCAGCGCGAGGTGGGCGACGCCGGTGCGACCGCGGTAGAGCCGGCCGTCGCGCGAGCGCGTGCCCTCGGGGTAGATGCCGAACGCCTCCCCCCGGCGCAGCACCTCCAGCGCGGTGTCGAGGCTGGCGATCGCCGCCTTGGTGTCGTCGCGGTCGACGGGCAGCATGCCGAGCCCCTCGAACCACGCCCGCTGCAGCGCTCCCTTGACGCCGGTGCCGGTGAAGTAGTCGGACTTGGCGAGGAAGACGACCTTGCGCGGCACGACGACCGGGATCACCACGCTGTCGAAGAACGACAGGTGGTTGCTCGCGACGATGACCGGACCGGTGGTCGGCACGTGGCGCAGGCCCTCGATGGTCGGGCGCCACACGGCACGGGCCACTGGAGGGATGACGCCGTGCGCGACCGTGTAGAGCATGGCGCTGATCCTGCCACCCCCGGTCGCCGCGGGTCAGGGAGCGTCCGCGCCCCGGAGCGTCGGGACGACGAACGCCGCGCGCAGGTCGACCGCACCCCCGGGACGCAGCGGCGTCCCCTCCTCGAGGTAGGCCTGGCGCGCCTCCTCGTCGTGCGACGGCGGGAGCGAGCCGTTGGAGCGCACGACCCGCCACCACGCGACGGCCGCACCCTGCGTGGCCATCACGTTGCCGACCAGCCGGGGACCGCCGCGGCCGAGCCGGTGCCCGACCACGTCGGCGATGGCACCGTAGGTCGTGACCCGCCCCCGGGGCACCGACTCGGCGCACTGCAGCACCAGCTCGGCGTAGAGCTCGCGCTCCTCCCCCGTCGTCATGGCGTCGTCACTCCGGTGTCATTCCGGCCGCGCCTGGGTGAGCCGCGCGGTCACGAGGAGCGCCACGGCGACGGGGAGCCCCGCAGAGGCCCACAACCACGGCGGCGCAGCGACGCTGTCGAGGCCGCGGAGGGCGACGTAGGCCAACGGCATCGGCACCAGCGTCAGCAGGCTGCGGCGTCCCCAGAGCCCGACCAGGTGCGGGTCGACCGGCAGGGCGCCGGTCCCGTGGGCCAGCACCACGGCCGTCACGTGGGCCAGCACGAGCAGCAGGCCGACGACGAGCACCCGCCAGTCCAGGACGTCGTGCGCGCTCCACCAGCCGGCGACGAGCCCGATCGCTCCGACGCCTGCGGCGTGGTCCGGGGCCTGCGCCCACACGAGCGAGCACACGGCCACCCCGACCAGCACGAACCAGTGCGGCACCGCGGGAAGGGCGAGCGCGAGGGCGGCGAACGGCAGCACCACGAGGAGCGCGCGCAGGGCGAGCACCGACCTCGCGGTGCCGGGCGCGACGAGGCCCATCACGCACGCACCTTCGGCACCCGGCCACGCCGCGCGAGCTGGCGCAGCACGGTGTCGAGCGTCCCCGGGCCGCGCCACGCGACGACCGGGCAGCCGAGCTCGGCGAGGCGGCGCAACCGGTCGTCCCGCTCGATCCGCTGCATCCGCCCGGCCAGGCTCGTCAGCGCCAGCGGGTCGGGGTCCGGCGCGCTGCCGTGCCCTCCCAGGGTGTCGATGACCACCACCGCCGTACCACCGCGCAGCAGCCCGGCGGTCGCGGTGACGAGCGGGGTGAAGAGCATCGGTGACAGCACGTGGACCACGCTGCCCGCACCCGCGCCGAGGTCGAGCCGCTCCGGGGGCTCGCTGCGCGCATCGGCGCGGACCCGGGCGAGCGTGCCCTGCAGACGCTGCAGGTGGCGCGGCCCCGAGCCGAGACCGATCCGGACGGGGTCGGAGCTGAGCACCAGCAGCCCCACCCGGTCGCCGGTGCGGACGTGGTGCTCGGCGAGCGCGCTCGCCGCACGGACCGTGAGGTCGAGGGTGCTCGCCGCGCCGTCGATCCCGCCGGACTCACCGATGTCGCGGAGCGCGTCGACCACCAGCCACACCCCGGCGTCCTGCTCGGCGCGCGTGGTGACGACGTGCAGCTCGCCGGTGCGCAGCGACACCGGCCAGGTGATCCGCTTGAGCCGATCGCCCGCCGTGAAGTGCCGGATGCCCTCGAAGTCCGTGCCGCTGCCGAGCCGCCGCGACCGGTGGGAGCCGACCAGCCCGTCGGGCTGCGGCACCTCGGCACGGCTGTCGTACGGCGTCGCCTGGGGCAGCACCAGGACGCCGTGCTCGGGCATGTCCGCCGGTCCCCAGCGCCAGCCCGCCCAGTGGCTGGTCAGCGCCACGCGCTCCACGCCGAGCTCGCGCCGTCCCCAGCGGCGCGGGCTGACCTCCAGCACGGGCAGGCCGTCGGCGACGAGGGACCCCACGGCGCCGTAGCGCGGGCGCGTGCCGACGTGGGCCGGCGGTGACGCGACGCGAGCCACGTGCTCCACGCCGGCGAGGTCGTCGACCTCGACGCGGACCGTGGTGCCCTGCCCCTCGTGCAGCCGACCGTGGTCGATCACCGTGCGGACCGCGGGCTGCCGCACCGGCCGGTGCAGCACCCCCATCACCGCGAGGAGGACGAACGGCGCCCCGAGCACGAGCAGCACCTCCTGCCCGAGCACGAGCCCGCCCGTGGCGCCACCGAACGCCAGCAGGCACGCCCGGACCAGCCCCGCGGTGGGCCGCCACGAGCTCACCTGCGCGACCCCGACGGCGCATCGAGGGTGCGCGGCGCCTCGACGAGCCCGAGCACCGCGTCGACGACCCGCACTCCCGACGCCTGGGTCATCCACAGGTCGGGCTTGACCGTCACGCGGTGCGCGAGGACGGCGCGGGCGACGGCCTTGACGTCCTCCGGCACGACGTAGTCGCGGCCACGGATCGCCGCCCAGGCCCGCGCGGTGAGGACCAGCCCGAGGCTGCCGCGCGGGGAGGCTCCGGTGAGCACGTCCTGGTGGCGGCGCGTGGCGGTGACCAGGTCGACGCAGTAGCGCCCGACCGACTCGTCGACGCCGACCTGCTCGACCGCGGCCTGCATGCGGGCCAGCCCGGCCGCGTCGGTGACCTGCGCGACGTCGACCTCCTCGCGCTGGCGGTCCAGCCGGCGGCGCACCACGTCGTACTCCTCCCCCGCGCTCGGGTAGCCGAAGCCGACGCGGAGCAGGAACCGGTCCAGCTGCGCCTCGGGCAGCGGGTACGTGCCCTCGTACTCGACGGGGTTGGCGGTCGCGAGGACGTGGAACGGTCGAGGCAGCCGGTGGGTCTGGCCCTCGACCGTCACCTGGCCCTCCTGCATCGCCTCGAGCAGCGCCGCCTGGGTCTTGGGCGGCGTCCGGTTGATCTCGTCGGCGAGGAGCAGACCGGTGAACACCGGACCCGGGCGGAAGTCGAACTCGGCGCGCCGCTGGTCGTAGACGTAGGACCCGGTGAGGTCCGCCGGCAGCAGGTCGGGGGTGAACTGGGCGCGCGCGAAGTCGAGCCCGAGCGCGGCGGCGAACGACCGCGCGGCGAGCGTCTTGCCCAGGCCCGGGAAGTCCTCCAGCAGCACGTGCCCCTTGGCCAGCACGCCGGCCAGGACCAGCGCCAGCACCTCGCGCTTGCCGACGACGGCCCGTCCCACCTCGTCGAGCACCTGCTCGGCGAACGGCGCCACCTCGGTCGGGGTGGCAGCTGCGTCAGTCACGGATCTCCTCGATTCGGGTCAGGATGCGGTCGATGTCGGCCGGCGAGAGCCGGCGGACGGTGTCGAGCTCGAGACGGAGCTCGTCCGCGAGGTCTGGATCGCGAGCACGGGCGAGCCCGACCAGCCGGTCACGCAGCGCACCCGTCGGCTCGTTGGCCTGGAGATGACTGCTCAGCACCCGGAGGTCGCTGCTGGCCTGGTCGACGCGGTCCGCGCCCCGCGGCATGCCGTTGCGCCAGACCGTCCGGGGCACGCTCGCGGTGTCGACGACCAGCCAGACCATCGCAGTCGCGATGGTCCACCACAGCGCGTAGGGCAACGGGTGCGGCTCGAAGTCGAGCAGCAGCGCCACGCCGTAGCCGATGGCAGCCAGGGCGGTGGCGCCCAGCACGCGGCCGCGCCACCGGGGATCGATGCCCCGTGTCCACGACCTCACGCTCGCACCCCGAGGGTGCGGCGGATCTCGGCGAGCGCGTCGAGAGCGGCCTCGCGGTGCTCCTCGGTGATCGGGTGCTCGGAGAAGCGCGCCTCGCGGTAGAGGGAGGCGAGCCGGTGCACCGCGCCGGCGTCAGCCTCGACCAGGTCGAGGATCCGCAGCGTGTACTCCGCCGACGTCTCCCACGCCTGTCGGGGCGACCCGGCGCGCGCGCCCTGCACCTCGAAGCGCGCCCATGCGGCCACGATCGCGTTGCGGGCCTCCCCGTCGCGCAGCAGCTCGTCCTGTCCGCGCGCGTCCTCGGTCATCGCCGCGGCCAGCCGCGCGGGCTCCGAGAGGGTCTCGAAGTCCAGGTCCGCGGGCTCCCGCTCGCGGCCGGCGCGGCGCTGCCAGGCGTCCCGCAGGGCCAGCAGCACCCAGCCGACGAACGCCAGCATCCCGAGCACGATCAGAGCCTCGACCGTCCACACCAGGATCTTCAGCACGAGCGGCACGTCGGTCCCCTCGACCATCCGGCGGGCGTCCTCGACACTCGTGTCGGGCGGCTCGCAGTAGTCACGCTGGTCGACGTCGTCCGGGATCACGACGGTCTCGCTGCCGTCGGCTGCGGTGCGCACCGGCAGCGGGATGCACGACGTGGTCGGTGTCAGTGCCGTCGCCGGACGCGGCCCGGGTCCGGTGAAGACCTGGTCGGGGCCGACGAGGGTCGCCCACGCGGCGAGCACCACGAAGGCGCTGCACGCCACCACCGCCAGCGCGGCGCGCACGCCTGCAGTGAGCTCCCCGAACGCACGCATGGCGCGAACCCTAGGCGAAGGGTCCGCGCCACGCGAGGAGGTGCGAGGTTCCGGGTGGGTGGAGTGGGTCAGTAGGCCGGCTGGCTGGGGTCGATCTGGCTGACCCACGCCACGACGCCGCCGCCCACGTGGACCGCGTCGCCGAAGCCGGCGCCCTTGAGCACCGCGAGCACCTCCGCCGAGCGCACGCCCGACTTGCAGTGCAGCACGATCGGCTTGTCGGAGGGCAGGTCGCCGAGCGCGTTGCCGTTGAGGAACTCGCCCTTGGGGATCAGCACCGAGCCCGGGATCTTGTTGATCTCGTACTCGTTGGGCTCGCGCACGTCGATCAGCGTGAAGTCACGCTCGCCGTTGTCGCGCTCCTTGAGCATCTGCTCGAGCTGGGTGACCGAGATGGTGGAGCCGGCGGCCGCCTCGGCGGCCTCGTCGGAGACGGCGCCGCAGAAGGCGTCGTAGTCGATCAGGCCGGTGACGGTGGCGTTCTCGCCGCACAGCGCGCAGTTGGGGTCCTTGCGGACCTTGAGCTTGCGCCACTCCAGCTCGAGGGCGTCGTAGATGACGAGCTTGCCGATGGCGGGGTCGCCGATGCCGGTGAGCAGCTTGATCGCCTCGTTGACCTGGATCGAGCCGATGCTCGCGCACAGCACGCCCAGCACGCCGCCCTCCGCGCAGCTCGGCACCATGCCGGGCGGCGGGGGCTCGGGGTAGAGGCAGCGGTAGCACGGGGCGTCGTCGGACAGCGACGGCGCGAAGACCGACGCCTGGCCGTCGAAGCGGTAGATCGAGCCCCAGACGTAGGGGATCTGGAGGAAGTACGCCGCGTCGTTGACCATGTAGCGCGTCGCGAAGTTGTCGGTGCCGTCGACGATGAGGTCGTAGCCCTCGAAGACGCGCATCACGTTGTCGTTGTCGAGCCGCTCGTCGTGGACGACGACCTCGACGTAGGGGTTGACCTCGGCGATCGACTCCTTCGCCGACACCGCCTTGGACCGGCCCACGTCGGACATGCCGTGGATGATCTGGCGCTGCAGGTTGGACTCGTCGACCTCGTCGAACTCGGCGATGCCGAGGGTGCCGACTCCGGCTGCGGCGAGGTAGAGCAGCGCGGGCGATCCGAGACCGCCGGCGCCGATGACGAGCACCTTGGCGTTCTTGAGCCGCTTCTGACCCGTCATGCCCACGTCGGGGATGATCAGGTGGCGGCTGTAGCGGCGGACCTCGTCGGTGGTGAGCTCGGCGGCCGGCTCGACGAGTGGCGGGAACGACACGGACTTCTCCTTGACTCGGGTGTGGGTGCAACAGCACCGACAGCGCCCATGTTCCCCGCGGTCGCGGGACACGCGGCGCCACGTCCCGCGATGCGGACCGAGGCGGGGGCGAGGAGGCGGTTAGGCTCCCCCCGACCGCACTACCCAGGAGTACGACGTGACTGCAGGCCCTCTGGACACAGGCTCACCGCGACCGCGCGGCGGCCGGATGCCGCGGCGCGAGCGTCGCGCCCAGCTGCTGGAGTCGGCGCTCGAGGTGTTCGTCGCCCAGGGCTACCACTCCGCGGCGATGGACGACATCGCCGACCGCGCGGGCGTCTCCAAGCCGGTGCTCTACCAGCACTTCCCCGGCAAGCTCGACCTCTACGTCGCGCTGCTGGACGCCTCCTGCGACACCATCATCGACAACTGTCGCGCCGCGCTGGCCTCGACCACCGACAACCGCGACCGGGTCGCGGCCACGATGAAGGTCTTCTACAGCTACGTCGCCTCCGAGGAGGGCGCGTTCCGCCTCGTCTTCGAGTCCGACCTCACCAGCGAGCCCGAGGTCCGCGCCCGCGTCGACCGGGTCACCGTCGAGTGCGCGTCGATGATCGCCGACGTGATCCGCACCGACACCGGCCTGCCCGACGAGGCCTCCGAGCTGCTCGCGGTGTCGCTCGTGGGAATGGCCCAGGTGTCCGCACGGTTCTGGCTCGCGGGCGACGGCGAGATCACCCAGGACGACGCAGCCGCCCTGGTCGCGGGCCTGGCGTGGCGCGGCATCCGGGGGTACCCGATGACCGACGACCACTGACCGGGCACGATCGTCCCAGCACCACCCCCGAGCACCACCCCCAGACACCCCGCTCGACAACCAGCAAGGAGCACCACCGTGGAGGTCAAGATCGGCGTGCAGCGCGCGCAGCGAGAGCTCGTGCTCGACACCGACGCCACGCCCGAGGACATCGAGGCGCGCCTGGCCGAGGCGATCGCCGGCAACGGCGTGCTGCGCCTGCAGGACACCAAGGGCCGCACCGTGGTCGTCCCGGCCGCCGCGGTCGCCTACCTGGAGATCGGCTCGCCCAACGCGAGCACGGTCGGCTTCCGCTGACCCCGGACTGCGCGAGGACCTCGCCGTGGGGCTGATCTGGACCGTCGTCGTCACGCTCGTGGTCGGCCTGGTCATCGGCTTCCTCGGCAAGGCCGTCGCGCCCGGCTCGCGGGACAACATCCCGCTGTGGCTGACGGTGGTGTGCGGCATCCTCGGCGCCTTCATCGGCAGCTGGCTCTACTACCTGGTGTTCGGCGTCGCTCCCGACAACCCGGGTGGCGACATGAATGACACCAGCCCCGGACCGGACTGGTGGCGGCACGCCTGGCAGGTCGGGACCGCCGCGGTGCTCGTCGTCGTCGCGGCCACGATCACGGGCCGCCACGACCGGCGCGAGCGCCGGGAGCGGCGCGACCGTCGCGCCTGAACGCCCCGCTCAGGGCTCCAGGCCGAGCCGGGCCATCCGGTCGGCGTGCAGCTCGGTCAGCCGCGTGAACATGCGCCCGAGGGCGGCCAGGTCGAGACCGGGCCGGTCCACGCCCCCGGCGAGCAGCGCCGTCAGCGAGTCCCGGTCGCCCGCGACGCGCTGGGCCTGGGTGAGCGCCTCGCCCATGAGCCGGCGGCCCCACAGGGCGAGCCGGCCGCCGAGGCGGTGGTCCTCGGCGATGCCCGCCCGCACCCGCTCGACGATGAACGCGGTCTGCCCGGAGTCCTCGAGCGACGCGATGATCACCTCGCGGGTCTCGACGTCGAGGTAGGCCGCGATCTCGCGGTAGAAGTCGGCGGCGAGCCCGTCACCGACGTAGGCCTTGATCAGACCCTCGTAGTAGTCCGACGGCGCGGTGTGCTCGTGGAAGCTGTCGAAGCTCTCCCGGAAGGCCTGCATCGCCTCGGCCGGGTCGGCGCCGAGCTCCTCGAGGCGGTGCACGAGGTTCTCGAGGTGCCCGAACTCGGCCGTGGCCATCGCCCCGATGGCGATCTTGTCGGCGATGCCCGGGGCCAGCTTGGCGTCCTCCACGAGCCGCTCGAACGCGGACAGCTCGCCGTAGGCGATGGCTCCGAGGAGGTCGACGGCGGCCCGTCGGTAGTCCTCGTCCGACGACGCGTTCTCGGCCGATGCGCTCATGCGCGCAGCCTAGCGATAGCATCGAGGCGACCGAGCCGCCGACGAACCCGTGTGGCGGCCGCCTGTATGTGCGCGGTCCGAGTGCCTTTCCGGAGTGCCCGACCGCATACGCGTGGGACATCCGACACTGAAGAGAGCGACACCCGTGACCACCACCTTCCGCGACCTGGGCGTGCTGCCCGAGATCTGCGACGCCCTCGAGCGCGCCGGCATCACCACCCCGTTCGCCATCCAGGAGATGACCCTCTCCGTCGCCCTGATGGGCACCGACCTGATCGGCCAGGCCCGCACCGGCACCGGCAAGACCCTCGCCTTCGGCATCCCGGTGCTGCAGCGCTCCGTCGCGGTCACCGACCCCGCCTACGCCGACCTGCCGCAGGGCAAGCCGCAGGCGCTCATCGTCGCCCCGACCCGCGAGCTCGCGCTCCAGGTCTCCGGCGACCTCGCGCTGGCCAGCAAGGACATGGGCCTGCGCGTGCTCACCGTCTACGGCGGCGTGGGCTACGAGCCGCAGCTCGAGGCGCTCGACGCCGGCGTCGACATCGTCGTCGGCACCCCGGGTCGCCTCATCGACCTGGCCAACCGCCGCGCGCTCGACCTCTCCCACGTCCACGCGCTGGTCCTCGACGAGGCCGACGAGATGCTCGACCTCGGCTTCCTGCCCGACGTCATCACGCTGATCTCCAAGACGCCCGAGACCCGCCAGACGATGCTCTTCTCGGCCACCATGCCGTCCGCGATCGTCGCGCTCGCCCGCACCCACATGCGCCACCCGATGAACATCCGCGCGGAGTCGTCCTACGAGAACGCGACCGTCCCCGCGACCGCGCAGTTCATCTACCAGGCCCACGACCTCGACAAGACCGAGATCATCGGCCGAGTGCTCCAGGCCGAGGACGCCGAGAAGATGATCGTCTTCACCCGCACCAAGCGCCAGGCGCAGCGGGTTGCCGAGGACCTGCAGGAGCGTGGCTTCAAGGCCTCCCCGCTGCACGGCGACATGGCGCAGGTCGCCCGCGAGAAGGCGCTGGCGCGCTTCCGCGAGGACAAGATCCAGGTGCTGGTGTGCACCGACGTCGCGGCCCGCGGCATCGACGTGCGCGGCGTCTCCCACGTCATCAACTACACCTGCCCCGAGGACGACAAGACCTACGTCCACCGCATCGGCCGCACCGGCCGCGCAGGCGCGACGGGCACCGCGATCACGTTCGTCGACTGGGCCGACCTGCACCGCTGGAAGATGATCAACAAGGCGCTCGACCTGCCCTTCGACGAGCCGCAGGAGACGTACTCCACGTCCGAGCACCTCTTCCACGACCAGGGCATCCCGGCCGGCACCAAGGGTCGCGTCGTCGACCCCGCCCCGGTGGAGAAGAAGGAGCGGGCGCCCCGCGAGCGCCGCTCCTCCGACCGCTCGGGCGGCGGCTCCTCCGACCGGTCCGAGAAGTCCGGAGACGCCCCGCGCCGCCGCAACCGCAACCGTCGCCGCACCCGCGGCGGCGAGTCGGTCGCGTCCACCGAGACCCCGACGTCGTGAGTCAGCGCTTCTTCGGAGCCTTCTTCGCCGTCTTCTTCACCCGCGGCCGCGACGCCCGCTCGACCAGGTTCTCCGCGACCTCGCGATAGGCCCGGGCACCCTTGCTGCTGCGACTGGTGGCGAGGATCGACCGGCCGGCGGCCGGCGCCTCGGCGAACTTGATCGTCTTGGGGATCGGCGGGCCGACGACCTCGAGGTCGTAGGTCTCGCTGATCGTCTCCAGCACCGTGCGGGCGTGGGTCGTGCGGCCGTCGTAGAGGGTGGGCAGCACGCCCCAGACCTCGAGGCCCCGGTTGGTGAAGCGGCGCACGTCGTGGACGGTGTCGAGCAGCTGGCCGACGCCGCGGTGCGAGAGCGTCTCGCACTGCAGCGGCACCAGGACGCCGTCGGCGGCCGTGAGGGCGGCGACGGTCAGCACGCCGAGCGAGGGCGGGCAGTCGAGGAGCACCCAGTCGTAGGCCCCCTCCTCGGAGTCCGCGAGGTCCTCGGCGAGCTGCTCGAGGGCGCCCTTGATGACGTGCTCGCGGCCGGTGCGGGTGAGCAGGTCCGCCTCGGCGCGGGCCAGCTCGATCGTCGCGGGCAGCAGGTCGACGCCGTCCTCGGTCTCGATCACGACCTCGAGCGGGTCGACGCCCTGGGTCAGGACGTGGTGCACCGACGTGTCGAGGTCCTCGGGGTCGATGCCGAGGGAGAACGTCAGGCAGGCCTGCGGATCGAGGTCGACCAGCAGCACCCGGTGCCCGAGCTCGGCGAGCGCGGCGCCGATCGAGGCGACGGACGTCGTCTTCGCGACGCCGCCCTTCTGGTTGGCGACGGCGAGGGCCACGGGGCCGGGCTTCTGGGTGCTCATCGCTCGCCATTGTGCCGGACCGGGTCGCGCCCGGGAGGTCCGTCCTGAAATGCTGGCGGCATGACCACCTCCCTGATCACCGGCGCGACCGCCGGCATCGGCCTCGAGTACGCCCACCAGCTCGCCGCGCGCGGCGACGACCTCGTGCTCGTCGCCCGCGACGCGGCACGCCTGGAGGCCGTGGCCGAGGAGCTGCGCCGCACCCACCGGGTCGACGTCGAGGTCCTGGTCGCCGACCTGGTCGACCGCGCGCAGCTGGCGGGCGTCGAGGCCCGGCTCGCCGACCGGGACCGGCCGGTCGACCTGCTGGTCAACAACGCCGGCTTCGGGCTCAAGAAGCGGTTCCTCGACAACACCGTCGAGGAGGAGACCGCGATGCAGGAGGTGCTGGTGACGGCGGTCCTGCGGCTCAGCCACGCCGCGCTCGGCGCGATGGCCGAGCGCGGGGACGGCGGCATCATCAACGTCTCCAGCGTCGCGGCGTTCCTCCCCCGCGGCAGCTACTCGGCCGCCAAGGCGTGGGTCAACAGCTTCAGCGAGTGGGCGCACCTGGAGTACCGCTCGCGCGGGGTGACGGTGATGGCGCTGTGCCCCGGGTTCACCAAGACCGAGTTCCACCAGCGGATGGAGGTCACCCGCGGCGACGGCTTCATGTGGCTCGAGCCCGAGTTCCTGGTCCGCACGTCATTGGAGGACTTCGCGAAGGGCCGGGCGTACTCGATCCCGGGCGCGCAGTACAAGACGATCATCGCGCTGACCCGCGCCATCCCGAACCGCGTGCTCCGGCTGACCCAGAACATGGGCCGCCGGTGAGCCTGCGGGTCGCCGCGCCGCGCGTCGAGGACGCGGAGGCGCTGGCCGACCTGCACCTCGACGTCTGGGAGGAGGCCTACGCGGGCTTGATGCCCGCCTCGGTGTTCGAGGAGCGCCGCGCGCGCCGCGACGAGCGGGTGGCGAGCTGGCGCACCATCATCGCCTCGGGCTCGAGCGACAACCTGCTCGCGTGGTCGTCCGACGGCACGCTGGTGGGCTTCTCCAGCACCAGCACCGGCCGAGACGACCCTGCTGACGGGCTGCCCGCGCTGGAGCTGATGGCGCTCTACGTCCGGGCCTCCGTCTACGGCACCGGCGTCGGGCACGCCCTGCTGACCGCGGCCCTCGGGTCGCGGGACGCCTACCTCTGGGTGCTCGACGGCAACGCGCGCGCGATCGGCTTCTACGAGCGGCAGGGCTTCGCGTTCGACGGGGTCACCAAGGTCGAGGACGTCGGTGTCGAGCGACGGATGGTGCGGTCGTCGTCCATGATGGGGTGATGAATCGGGCCCGGGTCGTCGTCGCGTGCGGGGTGCTGGTGCTGCTGCTCGGCTTCGGGGTCGGCACCGAGCGCACCCTGTCCGTCGATGCCGCGGGCGCGGCGTACGACTGCGGCAGCGCCATCCCCGCGTGGTCGCTGCTCACCGGCACCCGCGCCCCCGGCGACGGACCCGGCACAGCGGGCACCGAGCAGCAGGCGCGGGCCGAGGCCTGCGCGCCCGTCCTGCGCGAGGCACGCCTGTGGGTCGCTGCGGTCATGGGCCTCGGTGGCGCGGTCGCGCTCGCGGGGCTGGCCGCGGTCGACCGGCGGAGGTCGACCCCTCCTCAGCCCAGCCGGACGCCGGAGGTGGCGAGCGAGAGCAGGCGCTCGTACTGAGCCGGGTCGGTGGTGTTGACCCCGAGGTCGTGGTCCACCTTGCCGAGCCCGTGGTGGTCGCTGCTGCCGGTGACGACGAGGTCGAGGTCGGCCGCGATCGCGCGGAGCCGTTCGCGCTGGTCGGGGCCGTGGTCCTGGTGGTCGACCTCGATGCCCGCGAGCCCGAGGTCCTGCAGGCCCGCGAGTGCCTCGGCGTCGAGGACGGTGCCGCCGCGGCGCCCCCACGGGTGCGCGATCACCGGCACCCCGCCCGCGCCGACGACCAGCGGGACCATGTCCTCCAGCTCAGCGGCGTAGCGGTTGCGGTAGCCCGGCCGGCCCGGGTCGAGCAGCTCGGTGAAGGCCTGGGTCCGGTCACCCACCACCCCCATCCGCACCAGCGCGTCGGCGACGTGCGGTCGTCCGGCGGCGACCGAGCCGCCCGCCTCGCGGCGCACGTCGTCCTCGGTGATGTCGATGCCGTGCTCGCGCAGGGCCGCGACGATCGCGGGCGTGCGCTCGGTGCGGCCGGCGAGGATCCGGTCGAGCGCCGCGGCCAGCGGCGGGTGGCTCGGGTCCGGGAGGTAGGCCAGCAGGTGCACGCCCCGGTGGTGGAACGTCGTGCTGATCTCCAGGCCCGGGACGAGCGTGATGCCGGCGTCGGCGGCCGCCTCCCGCGCCTCGTCCCAGCCCGACGTCGCGTCGTGGTCGGTGAGGGCGACGACGTCGAGACCGGCCGCGGCGGCCGCGCGGACCAGGTCGCCGGGGGTGTCGGTGCCGTCGCTCGCCGCGGAGTGGGTGTGCAGGTCGATGCGCACGTCAGCTGTTCCAGCTCAGCAGCACGGGCGTCTCCCGCTCGAAGGCGAGCACCGAGACGGTCGAGGTGTCGAGGCGGAAGAACCGTCCCTCGGCGGCCGTCTGCTCGAGCCAGCGGGCGGTGAGCACCCGCAGCGAGTGGCCGTGCGCGAAGACGATCGTGCGCTCGTGCTCGCGGGCGCGCGCGACCACGCGGTCGAGGCGCTCGGCGACGTCCGCCGCGCTCTCGCCGCCGGGCGTCGGGTGGGTCCAGACCGTCCAGTCCGGGTCGGTCTCGCGGATCTCCTCGGTGGTGATGCCCTCGTAGTCGCCGTAGGCCCACTCGGCGAGGTCCTCGTCGAGCTCGGGGTCGGCGAACCCGGCGAGCTCGGCGGTGCGTCGGGCGCGCTGCCGGGGGCTGCTCAGCACGAGGTCGAACGCCACGTCGGCGAGCCGCGGGGCCAGCGCGCGGGCCGCGTCCTCGCCCTTCTCGGTGAGCGGCAGGTCCGTGACCGAGGTGTGCCGCCCGTCGCGGCTCCACTCGGTCTCGCCGTGCCGGACCACCCAGAGCTCAGGACCCGACACCGATGCCATGCCGCGAGTCTGCCACGCACGGGCCGCCGGGCTGCCACCATGCTCGGCATGGGCGCCGACCACAGTCCGGATCTCCGCCGTGCGCGGCTCGCGATCGCGGCCGCCTTCCTCACCCAGGGGCTGGTGTTCATCAGCCTCACCACCCGGCTGCCGCGCATCCAGGACCGGTGGGACCTCGACGAGCTCGCGCTCTCGGGCGTGCTGCTGATGATGGTGCTGCTCGCCGGCGCCGGCTCCCTGCTCGCCGAGCGGCTGGCGCCCCGCCTCGACAGCGCACGCGTGCTGCGCGCCGGGCTGCTCGCCGTCGCGGTGTCGGTGACCGTCGCGATCCTGGCGCCGACCACCGCGGTCTTCGTGCTCGGCCTCGCGGCGTACGGCGTGGGGCTCGGCATCGTCGACGCGACCGGCAACATGCAGGCCGTCGCCCTCGAGCACCGGCTCGGCCGGGTGGTGCTGCCGTCCTGCCACGGCGCGTGGACCCTCGGCGGCGTGATCGGCGCGGTCCTCACCCTCGCCACGACCGGCGTGCCGTGGGGCGCCGTGGCGCTGGTGGCGCTGCTGCCGCTCGCCGCGTCGTTCGCGCCGTACCTGCCCCGCGACCACGGCGAGGCGGCGACGTCCACGGAGACCGACGTGCCGTGGCGCCCGATCGTCCTGGTCGGGCTGGCGCTCGTCGTCTTCTACACCGTCGACACGGCGGCGGCGACGTGGGGACCGGTCTACCTCGACGACACCTTCTCCGCCCCCGAGGGCCTCGTGGCGCTGGCCACGCTCCCCTACCTGCTCGCGAGCGGGCTGGTGCGGCTGGTCGGCGACGGGCTCACCGAGCGGGTGGGGGCCGTACGCCTGCTGCGCGTCGGCGCGGCGCTCGCGCTGGTGTCGCTCGCAGTCGTGGTCGCGGCGCCGTCGTGGCCGGTCGCCGTGGTCGGCTTCACCGGTCTCGGCTGCGGGGTGGCCGTGGTGGCGCCGCTGAGCTTCTCCGCCGCGGCCGCCCTCGCCGGTCGCGACGCCGACCCGGCCACCCGGCAGGCGCGGGTCGACGCGGTGGTGGCACGCTTCAACCAGTTCAACTACGTGGGAGCGCTGCTCGGCGCGGTGATGACCGGCGCCGTCGGTGCGGGATCGCTGCGGATCGGCTTCGCCGTCCCGCTGGTGCTCGTGGTGGCCCTGTTCTGGCTGGCCCGTGCGTTCGCGCCGGCGGACGACCTGTCGGGACGCTCGTCCGCCGGCGCGTGAGGTGGCGCTCGGGGCTCAGACCCCGCCGCCGCCGGCCTTGCGTCGGTGCATCGGCTTGGCGACGTTGGCGTTGCTGACCTCCGAGCCGTGTGCCTTCTCGCGGGACCCGGCGGTGTCGTCGGGGTGGTCGTGGCCCTTCTTGCGGTCCAGGGCCTCCCGCATCTTCGCCTTGAGGTCGGCGTTCGGGTCCTGGTCGGCCATGGGTCCTCCTGGGATCGCGGTGGGTCGGGCTTCCGGACTGCCACCCTGCCAAAGCCGACCCGACCGGGTCGAGGGGTTAACCGCGACCCGGTCGCCTGAGCACGTCCACCCGCCCGGCGAGCTTGCCGGCCATCCGGTAGACGTGCCAGCGGCAGTCGCCGAGCATGACGTCGTAGGCCGCGTCGCCGAACTCGGCGCGGTAGCGGTCGGGGTCGCGCAGCAGCCGGGCGAGGTGGAGCAGCGCCCGGGAGCCGGCGCCCTCCTGCTCCTCCGACCACTCGCCCCACTCCGCCGCGAGGTCGAGGGTGGCGACCACCTCGAGGCCCGAGCGCGCGACCGCGTCGTCGAGGACGGCCGGGTCTGCCGACGACGGCACCACCCCCATCACGTCGAAGAGCCACGCGCCCTCCTCGCGGCCGAGCAGGTCGGTGGCGACGACCTGGTAGGACACGACGTGACCGCCCGGGCGCAGCACCCGGGCCGCCTCCGCGAAGGCCTCCGCCGGGCTCTCGACGTGGACCATCACGTCGCGGCACCACACCAGGTCGAGCGACCCGTCGCGCACCGGCACGGAGGTCGCGGTGCCGCGCTCGAAGGACACCCGGGACGCGATGTCCGGCGCGAGGTCGCGACGCGCCTCCCGGGCGAGGTCGAGGTGGCGCTGCACGGGGTCGATGCCGAGCACCCGCAGGCCGAAGTGGGTCGCGAGCCGGAAGGCGTACGCCCCCTCGCCGCAGCCGACGTCGACCGCACGGCTGTCCGGCGGCAGGTCGAGCTCGCGCACCACCTGCAGCAGCACCGACGGGTCCCGCGGCGCGAGGCTCTCGTCGAGCCGCGCCGCGAACGCCTCCTCCACCCGCGGGTAGGTGTCGTAGAAGAACTCCCGGTCCCAGGCCATGGGAGGAGTCTGCCGGTTCCCTAGGATCACTCCATGGCCCGGCGCGTGTTCCTCCACTGCGGAACCGCCAAGTCCGGCACGACGTACCTCCAGGACCTCTGGTGGCACCACCGCGACGCTCTGCGCGAGCGCGGCCTCCTGCTGCCCGGCGACGCGCTGCGCGACCACTTCCACGCGGCGGCGCTGGTCAAGGGGATGGACGTCATCGTCGACGACCTCGACGAGGACGACCGCGAGGTGTGGCAGCGGCTGGTCGCGGAGACCCGCGACTGGCCGCACGACGCGCTGATCAGCCACGAGCACTTCTCCGACTCCAGCGCCGAGGCCGCGGCCGCGGCGCTCGCCGACCTCGCCTCCGCCGCCGACGAGGTCCACCTCGTGGTGACCGTGCGCGACCTCGGGCGGGTGCTGCCGTCGGCCTGGCAGCAGCGCGTCAAGCAGGGGGCCCGCCAGTCCTACCGGAAGTTCCTCGCCACCGTCCGCCGCGACGAGGACGACCAGAAGTTCTGGCGCTACCAGGACGTCCCCGGCATCCTCGCCCGCTGGGGCGCCGGGCTGCCGCCCGAGCGGGTGCACCTCGTCGTCGTGCCGCGCCCGGGCGCCGCGCGCGACGAGCTCTGGCAGCGCACCGCCGGGGTGCTCGGCGTCGACGTGACCGGCCTCGACACCGACCCCCGCCTGCCCAACGACTCGCTGTCCCTCGTGGAGGCCGAGCTGCTGCGGCGGGTCAACCGCCGCATCCCGCGCGAGCGCCGCTCGCTCGCGCTCACCCGGCTCACCAAGGGCTCGTTCGCGCGCGACCTCCTCGCCGACAGCGCGCCCCGCGAGGCCTTCGTCCTGCCCGCCGCCCATGCCGGGTGGGTCCGCGAGCGATCGGAGCGGATGGTCGAGGAGCTGCGCGCGGGCGCCTTCGACGTCGTGGGCGACCTCGACGACCTGCTCCCCGCCGACCCGAAGGAGGGGCGTACGCCCGACGAGGCCGGCGACGACGAGCTGCTCGCCGCAGCCACCGCCGTCGTGGCCCGGATGATCGAGCAGGAGCGCTGATGGCGCGGCGCGTGTGGGTGCACATCGGCACCCCGAAGTCCGGGACCACCTACCTGCAGAGCCTCTGGTGGCACAACCGCGAGGCGCTGGCCGACCAGCGGCTGCTCCTGCCCGGCGGCTCGGCCGACGAGCAGTTCCGGGCGTCCGCCGTCGTGCGCGCCAACGCCGGGGTGCTGGCGACGATGACCGAGCACCAGCGCGGTGCGTGGGACCGGGTCGTCGACGAGGTCGCGGCGTCCGACGGCGACGCGCTGGTCAGCCAGGAGCAGCTCGTCGAGGCCTCCCGGGAGGACGCCGCCGCGGCCCTCGCCCGGCTGCGGGGCGCGGCCGAGGAGGTGCACGTGGTGGTCACCGCGCGCGACCTCGTCCGCCAGGTCCCGAGCGCCTGGCAGCAGCGGGTCAAGCACGGGTCGCCGACCACGCTGCGGAGGTTCTTCGGCCGCCTCGCCAAGGACGACCCCGACTTCAACTTCTGGCACCACCAGGACGTGCCGCGGATCCTGGAGCGCTGGAGCGACGGGCTGGCGCCGGAGCACGTGCACGTCGTGCCGCTCCCCCGCCCCGGCGCCGACCGCGACCTGCTGTGGCGGCGTACGTGCGCGCTGATCGGCATCGACGACACCGGCCTCGCACTCGACGCACCGGTCGCCAACGAGACCCTCGCGCCGGCCGAGATCGCCTTCCACCGTGCGGTCAACGCCCACTTCCGCAACGCCCACCTCGACGTGGCGCTCTCGCGCCGGGTCAAGTCGTTCATGGAGCCGCGCCTCGGAGGGGCCGCCGGGGAGCCGATCGCGCTCGCGCCCGACATGCACGCCTGGCTGGTCGAGCGCGGCGACCGGATGGTCGACGAGCTGGCGGCCGCGCCGTGGGACGTCGTCGGCGACCTCGACGACCTGCGCCCCGACCCCGAGCCCGGCGCGGGCGTCGACCCCGACGCCGTACCGACCGCCGACGTGCTGGCGGTGGCCGAGGAGTTCCTCGCCGCCGAGCTGCTGGCCCGCGCCGAGCCGCCTGCCGCCGCCGCCCGAGCGGTGTCCCACCCACATTCCTCCGACGAGGAACGTGGCTCCGCCACCGCTCTCGGGCGTGTCCTGCGCCGACTCACCGGCGGGCGGTGAGCCACCCACCTTCCGCGTGCGCAGAAGGTGGGTGGGACACCGCTCGTAGGAGCGTCAGCGGGGCACGAACACCCAGTGGTCGAGGTCGAGCAGCACGCCGTCGGCGTACGCCCCGTCGTCGCCCCGCAGCGTCATCGACTCGTCGCGACCGCGCGTGGCCACCAGGCGCAACCGGAGCGCACCGACGCCGGGGGCGTCGAGCTCGGCGGTGTCGAGCACCTCGGACCAGGCGTGGACCGTGTCGCCGGCGAACGCGGGCGCCACGTGGGCGCCGGCGTTGATCGCGGCGACCAGCTGGGCGTTGGCGAGGCCGTTGAACGCCAGCGCGCGGGCCAGCGAGATGACGTGGCCGCCGTAGACCAGCCGCCGGCCGTCGGGGCGGGCGTCGGTGCTGAAGTGCACCTTCGCGGTGTTCTGCCACAGCCGGGTGGCCATCATGTGCTCGGCGTCGGTGAGCGTGACGCCGTCGACGTGGTCGATGCGCTCGCCCACCTCGTAGTCGTCGAGCAGGTGCGGCGAGCCCGCCGCCACGGTGTCGTACGCCGTGAGGTCGAGGCCCGCCGGCACCACGAGGTCGGCGGCAGCGACCGCCGGCGCGAGATCCGGGACGACGGTCTCCGGCGCAGGGGCGTCGGCGGAGCGCTTGTGCACCATCACCCAGCGCGCCCAGTCGATCGCGACCTCACCACGCTGGTTGGTCGCGGTGGACCGCACCCACACGACACCGGTGCGTCCGTTGGAGTTCTGCTTGAGCCCGATCACCTCGGAGCGGGTGCGCAGCGTGTCGCCCGGGACGACGGGCACGTGGAAGCGGCACTCGGCGTAGCCGAGGTTGGCCACGGCGTTGAGCGAGACGTCCGGCACGGTCTTGCCGAAGGCGACGTGGAAGCCGATCAGGTCCTCGACCGGGTGCGGAGCGAGGCCGACGGACGCGGCGAACTCGGCCGACGACCAGATCGCGAAGCGGGTCGGGTAGAGCGCGCCGTAGAGCGCCCGGTCGCCCTCGGTGACGGTGCGCGGCGTGGCGTGCTCGATGACCTGGCCGAGGGTGAAGTCCTCGAAGAAGTTGCCCGGGTTCGTCTTGGCGGCGTGGCTCATGCGGGTCATCGTGCCGCAGCGGCGGGCGTCCGGGTGGGTCCGGCCACGTGGACTCGGTCACAGGGACGGCGGGGCCTCACGACCAGACGCCGCGGACGACCTCCCCGGCCGGCGTGGTGACCAGGGTGCCGGCCGTGTCCCGCCCGACCAGCTCCACCCGCACCCGCGGGCCCGACCCGGCGTCGGACAGGACGGTGCTGGTCACCCGGGCGTCCCGGCCGAGCGCCGACCGGGCGACCTCCACGTTGCGGGCGAGGGCGCGCACGTCGAGGGCGCGCAGGTCGACCGTGCTGACGCCCTCGGGCACGGGCGTACGTCCCGTCAGCTGCGCCCAGGAGCCGTCCCACGCCCACATCTGCGCGCCGGGACGGTCCCCCGGCAGCGGCACGCTGACGGTGACCCGGCCGTCGGCCACCACGAGCTGGAGGGCCTCGTCGGTGCCGAACCGCTCGGGGTAGGCGCGCAGGAACGCCCGCAGCTGACGCGCGTCGAGCCCGCCCTCGTCGACCACCTCGACCGGGGTCGCCCGACCCGACTCGGCCTGGCCGACGGTGGTCGGTCCCACCGCGAGGGCGAAGAGGGCGACGATCCCGGCGACGCCCACCCCCACCAGGACGAGGAAGATGCTCACCCCGAGGAGCACCCCGCCGGTGCGGCGCGACGGGCCTCGTCGCACTCGCACCATCGGCGGCAGCGGTGCACCGGCAGCGACCGGCCGGGTCGTCACCGGACGCAGGTCGCGGGTGAGCGTCACCAGCTCGTCGCGGGTCTCGGCGCCGCGGGCGCGCGCCACCCGCAGGTCGCGGTCGGCCTCGCCGATCTGTCCCTCGGCGTGGGCCGCCTCGATCCACTCGACGTAGCCGTCCCGCTCCGCGTCCTTGACCCCGAATCCCCGCACGGGCGGGAGTCTAGGCCCCCGGCTGCGTGCTGAAGGCCGCGTCGAATGCCGCGGTCGGTGCGTCGAAGGCGAGGCGGCGCACGAAGTCCAGCGCCTCCGGTGCCCCGACGAGACGGTCCATCCCGGCGTCCTCCCACTCGACCGAGATCGGGCCGTCGTAGCCGATGGTGTTGAGCATCCGGAAGCACTGCTCCCACGGGACGTCACCGTGGCCGGTCGAGACGAAGTCCCAGCCGCGGCGCGGGTCCGCCCACGCCAGGTGGGAGCCCATCCGGCCGTTGCGCCCGTTGCCGACCTGACGCTTCGCGTCCTTGCAGTCGACGTGGTAGATCCGGTCCCTGAAGTCCCACAGGAAGCCGACGGGGTCGAGGTCCTGCCACACGAAGTGGCTCGGGTCCCAGTTGAGGCCGAACGCCTCGCGGTGCCCGATGGCCTCCATCGCCGCCACCGTGGTCCAGTAGTCGTACGCGATCTCGGACGGGTGCACCTCGTGGGCGAAACGGACGCCCTCGGCGTCGAAGACGTCGAGGATCGGGTTCCAGCGGTCGGCGAAGTCCTGGTAGCCGGCGTCGACCAGCGCCTGCGAGGCCGGCGGGAACATCGCGACGTACTTCCAGATCGAGGAGCCGGTGAAGCCCACGACGGTGTCCACGCCGAGCCTGCGCGCCGCCCGGGCGGTCATCCGCATCTCCTCCGCGGCCCGCTGGCGCACGCCCTCGGCGTCGCCGTCGCCCCAGATCCGGTCGGGCAGGATGTCGCGGTGCCGGGCGTCGATCGGGTCGTCGCACACCGCCTGTCCCTTGAGGTGGTTGCTGATCGCGAAGACCTGCAGGCCGTGCTCGTCGAGCACCGCGCGCTTGGCGGCGACGTAGCCGTCGTCCTCGACCGCCGCCCAGGGGTCGAAGTGGTCGCCCCAGCACGCGATCTCGAGGCCGTCGTAGCCCCAGCCCGAGGCGAGGCGGCACACCTCCTCGAACGGCAGGTCGGCCCACTGGCCGGTGAACAGGGTGACGGGGCGGGTCATCAGGTGTCCTTCCTCGGGTCGGTCATACCGGTACGTCCTGCCAGGCGTTGTCGTTCGAGCTGGTCTCGACGGCGGCCAGGACCCGCTGGACCTGGAGTCCGTCGGCGAACGAAGGCGTCGGGTCCGTGCCCGCGGCGATGTCGGTCACCAGGTCGACGACCTGGTGGGTGAAGCCGTGCTCGTAGCCGAGGCCGTGCCCGGCCGGCCACCACGCGGCGACGTAGGGGTGCTCGGGCTCGGTCACGACGATCCGCCGGAAGCCGGCCGTCGCCGGGTCGTCGTCGCCGTCGTAGAAGTGCAGGACGTTCATGTCCTCGAAGTCGAACGCGAGGCTGCCGCGCGAGCCGTTGACCTCGATGCGGATCGCGTTCTTGCGGCCGTTGGCGAACCGGGTGGCCTCGAAGACGCCGAGCGCACCTCCACGGAAGTGGGCCAGGAAGGCGGCGGCGTCGTCCACCGTCACCAGCCCACGTTCCGTGGAGCCCCCCGCTGCGGCACCGGCCAGGCCGGTGTGGGCCTCCGCCGGGAGCGGTCGCTCCTTGACGAAGGTCTCCAGCCGTCCCGAGACGGTGGCGATCGTGTCGCCGGTGATGAACTGGGTGAGGTCGACGATGTGGGCACCGATGTCACCCAGCGCGCCCGACCCGGCCCGGGACTTGTCCAGGCGCCACGACATCGGCGCCTCGGGGTCGACGATCCAGTCCTGGAGGTACTGCGCGCGGACGTGGTGGACCTGGCCCAGCCGGCCCTCTGCGACCAGCTGACGCGCGAGGCCGATCGCGGGGACCCGGCGGTAGGTGAAGCCGACCATCGAGCGTACGCCGTTCGCCGCCGCGCGCTCGGCGGCCTCCGCCATCGCCTCGGCCTCCTCGACCGTGTTGGCCAGTGGCTTCTCGCAGAGCACGTGCTTGCCGGCCTCGAGCGCCGCGACCGCGATCTCGGCGTGGGTGTCCCCGGGGGTGCAGATGTCGACGAGGTCGATGTCGTCGCGGGCGACGAGCGCCCGCCACGACGTCTCGGTCGACTCCCACCCGAGGCGGGCGGCGGCCTCGGCGACCCGGGCCTCGTCCCGGCCCGCCACCGCCGTCATGCGCGGGTGCAGCGGCAGGTCGAAGAAGCGGGGGGCGGTGCGCCAGGCCTGGGAGTGGGCCGCGCCCATGAAGGCGTAGCCCACCATCCCCACGGACAGCGTGTCGTGCTCGTGCGTCATCCGGCGCGGCCTCAGGACTCGAAGGCGGTGTCGATGAACTGGTCGACGTTGTCGGCGGTGACGACCGGCGCGTAGAGCTGCACCTCACGCGGGACCTCGACCTCGACCAGGTCGCCCATCGCCTTCTGCTGCACGAGCAGGCGGGCGAGCTTGACGCCGTCGGCGCCCTGCGTGGAGGGGTAGATGACGGTCGCCTTGAGCACGCCGGAGTCGTCCTGGATGGCGCGCATGGCGTTGGCCGACCCGGCGCCGCCGATCATGGTGAACTCGTCGCGGCCGGCGCTCTCGATGGCGGCCAGGACGCCGACGCCCTGGTCGTCGTCGTGGTTCCACAGGAAGTCGATCTCCGGCTCGGCCTGCAGGAGCTGCGAGGCGACCTCCTCGCCGCTCTCGACGGTGAACTCGGCGGCCTGGCGGGCGTCGACGTCGAGGCCGCACTCGGCGAGCGCGTCCTCGAAGCCCTGGCTGCGGTCCTGGGTCAGGGGCAGCGAGTCGATGCCGGCGATCTCGGCGACGACGGCGTCCTCGTTGCCGTCGGCCTGCTCGCAGACGTACTGGCCGGCGGAGACGCCCATGCCGTAGTTGTCACCGAGCACGGTGACGCGCGCGGCGTTGGGGTCGTCGAACTCGCGGTCGACGTTGATCACCGGGATGCCGGCCTCCATGGCCTTGAGCGCCACCGGCGTCATCGCCGCGCCGTCGAACGGGAGAAGCACGATGGCGTCGACGCCGTCGTTGATGAACGTCTCGACCTGGCTGATCTGCAGGCTGACGTCGTTGGTGCCCGTCGCGACCTTGAGGTCGAGGTCGGGGTACTGGTCGGCGAGGTCACGGACGTTGTCGGTGATGGCCGCCATCCAGCCGTGGTCGGCGGCGGGGGCCGAGAAGCCGATGGTGACCGTGTCGCCGGACTCGTCGTTGCTGCCCGCGGCGGCCACCGGGGCGGAGTCCGACGAGCCCTCCTCGTCGTTGGCCGCGTCCTCGGCGCTGCCGGTGCAGGCGGAGAGGACCAGGACGGCGGCGGCGCCGGCCACCAGACCGGGGAGGCGGCGGCCGTGCGGGCGTGAGGTGGTGGGCAGACGCATGGGGTGTGCTCCTTGGGTGCGGGATGGGTGGTGCGCGGGTGGTGCCGGGTGTGGTCCGAGTACGAGGTCAGGTCGTCGTCGAGCGACGCGCCAGGCGCTGCTGGAGCAGCACGGCGACGACGATGATCAGGCCCTTGGCGACGGCCTGGGTCGAGGCGTCCTGGTTGTTGAGGACGAAGACGTTGCTCAGGGTGCTGAAGATCAGCACGCCGATGACGGTGCCGACGATGGTGCCGCGGCCACCGGTCAGCAGGGTCCCGCCGATGACGACGGCGGCGATCACGTCGAGCTCCAGCAGGGTGCCGTGGGTGGAGCTGCCGGTCGAGGTGCGGGCGATGAACATCAGGGCGGCGAGGCCGCAGCACAGGCCGACCAGGACGTAGAGCAGCACCGTGTGCCGCCTGACGTCGATGCCGGCGAGCCGCGCCGCCTCGGGGTTGCCACCGACGGCGAGGGTCCGGCGCCCGAAGGTGGTCCGGTTGAAGAGGAACCAGCCGGCCACGGAGACGAGGGCGAAGATGACGACGAGCAGCGGGACGCCGAGGACGTCGGCGGTCCAGAAGTCCCGGAACCCCTGGATGCCGTCCGTGTCGGGCAGGTCCGGGGACGGCACGATCTGGGTGCGGCGCTCGGAGATGATCTCGGCGAGGCCGCGGGCGGAGGCCAGCGTCGCGAGCGTCATGATGAACGGGACGACGTTGCCGTAGGCGATCAGCACCCCGTTGACCAGGCCGCAGGCCGCTCCGACCGCGAGCGCCGCGAACACCAGGAGCAGCCAGCTGGTGTCGTTGGCCATGCTCTGCGTGGCGTAGGTGGTGGCCCACACGGAGGCGAGCGCGACGATCGCGCCCACCGACAGGTCGATGCCGCCACCGGTGATCACGAACGTCATGCCGATGCTGACCACGCCCGTGATGGAGGCGAGCCGCAGGATGGTCACCAGGTTGTCGACGCTGGCGAAGCGGTCGCCGGCCGTCACCACGCCGACGGCGCAGATCACCAGCAGGGCGAGCACGAGGCCGAGGTTGCGCCCGAACGACCCGCCCATCAGCCCGCTGCCCCGCGACGCCCGCTCGGGCTCCGCGGCCGCGCGCTCCACCCGGACCGTGTCGCCGGACGGGGCGACCGGGTTCTCGACGGAGGGATGGGTGTGGTGCTCGCTCATGCGGCGCTTCCTTCCATGACCAGGTCGAGGACCCGGGACTCGTCGATCTCGTGCGCGGGGCCCTCGTGCACGACCCGGCCCTCGCGGACCACCAGCACCCGGTCGGCCAGGCCGAGCACCTCCTCCACCTCGCTCGACACGACCACGACGGCGACCCCGGAGCCGGCCAGCGCGCGGACCACGGCGTAGATCTCGGCCCGCGCGCCGACGTCGACGCCGCGGGTGGGCTCGTCGAGCAGGAGCACGCGGCACTCGCGCAGCAGCCACCGCGCCAGGACCACCTTCTGCTGGTTGCCGCCGGAGAGCAGCCGCACGAGGCGGTCCACCCCGGCGGGGCGTACGTCGAGGGACCCGGTGACCTCGGCGGCGCGGCGCCGCTCGGCACCCCGGTCGAGGAAGCCGAGGCGGGCGAACCGGCCCATCGTGGACACGGTCACGTTGCGGTAGACGGCCTGGTCGAGCAACAGGCCCTGGCTCTTGCGCTCCTCGGGTGCGAGCCCCAGCCCGGCCTTGACGGCGGCCGGGACGGACCCGCGACGCAGGTCGCGCCCGTCGACGCGCACAGTGCCGGCGCTGGCGCGGCGGGCGCCGTAGACGGTCTCCAGGATCTCCGAGCGGCCGGCGCCGACGAGGCCCGCGAGCCCGACGATCTCCCCCGCGCGCACGGTCAGGTCGACGTCGGAGAAGACGCCCGGCAGCGCGAGCCCCCGCACCTCCAGCACCGGCTCGCCGGTCACGGCGGGCGTGTCGCCGCGCGGCGGGAAGACGTACTCGATGGACCGCCCGGTCATCAGCCTGATCAGCTCGGCGGTCGGCGTCTGGTCGACCGGCAGCCCGCTGGCGACGGTCCTGCCGTCCTTCAGCACGGTGATCCGGTCGCCGATCTGGCGGATCTCCTCGAGGCGGTGGGAGATGTAGACGACCGCGACGCCCTGGGCGGTCAGGTCGCGGATGGTCCGGAAGAGCGTGTCGACCTCGCCCTGGTCGAGCACCGCCGACGGCTCGTCGAGGATCAGCAGCCGCGTGTCCTGGGAGAGGGCGCGGGCCATGCTGACGACCTGCTGCCCGGCGGGCGAGAGCCGCCCGACCGCGCGGGTGGCGGAGATCTCGGGGTGGCCCAGGCGGGCCAGCAGCTCGCGGGCCCGGCGGTTGGTCTCGGGGACCCGGCTCACGCCGGCCCGGCTGAGCTCGTGGCCGAGGAAGATGTTCTCCGCGACGCTGAGCTCCGGCACGAGGTCCAGCTCCTGGTAGATCGTCGAGATCCCCAGCCGCATCGCGGCCTGCGGCGTGCCCAGGGTGACCGGTCGGTCCTCCCACAGGACCTCGCCCTCGTCGGGCTGGTAGCTCGCGGAGAGCACCTTGATCAGGGTCGACTTGCCCGCGCCGTTCTGGCCGAGCAGGCAGTGCACCTCGCCCGCGCGGACGTCGAGGTCGACGCCGCCGAGCGCCAGCACGCCGGGGAAGCGCTTGACGATGCCGCGCACCTCGAGGAGCGGCGGGGTCTGGGAGGGGGCCACGGCAGGACTGTGGCATGCGTCACCCGCTTTTGTCGATAGTCACGCAAAAGTCTCCCCTCTATTGCGTAAAGGTCCCGATGTGCTTGACTCCCGCCGTGCGTACCGGTGAGCTCTTCGACCTGCTGCGCGACGGGCGGCCGTGGACGCGTGCCCAGCTCGCCGACGCCACCGGGCTGGCGCGCTCGACGATCACGGCCCGGATCGACACCCTGACGCGGCTCGGGCTGGTCGCGCCGTTCGGCGGTGCGCGCTCGACCGGTGGCCGCCCGCCCGCGCTCTTCGCGATGAACCCGACGGCACGTCTGGTGGTCGGGGTCGACGTCGGCGCGACGCACGTCCGGGCCGCGCTCACCGACCTGGACGGCACCGTGCTCGGCGAGGCGGACGCCCGGCTGGCGGTGGCCGAGGGTCCCGAGCGGGTCCTCACCTGGGTGGAGGACTCCGTGCGGGACCTGGTGGCGGCGACCGGCCGGCCCGCGTCCGACCTCGCCGCGATCGGCATCGGCCTGCCCGGGCCGGTCGAGCACTCGACCGGGCGCCCGATCAACCCGCCGATCATGCCCGGCTGGGACCGCTACGACGTGCCCGGACACCTGCAGCGCGCCCACGCCGTGCCGGTCCTGGTCGACAACGACGTCAACATCATGGCGCTCGGCGAGCGCCGCCGGCACCTGCGCGACGTCGACGACCTGGTCCTGATCAAGGTCGCCACCGGCATCGGCGCGGGCATCGTCTCGGGTGGCGTGCTCCAGCGCGGCGCGCAGGGCACCGCTGGCGACCTCGGCCACGTGCGGGTGCCGGGCGCCGACGCCGTTGCGTGCCGGTGCGGCAACTCCGGGTGCCTCGAGGCCGTCGCTGCCGGACCGGCCCTGGCCGCCGCGGTCCGCGCGCAGGGCGAGCAGGCGGAGGACGGCGGCGACGTCGTCGACCTGGTCCGGCACGGCAGCCGCCCCGCGATGGCGGTGGTGCGCCAGGCCGGTCGCGACATCGGCGAGGTGGTCGCCACGATGGTGAACCTGATCAACCCGTCGGTCGTCGTCATCGGCGGTCAGGTCGCCGAGGCCGGCGAGCACCTCCTGGCCGGCATCCGCGAGTCGGTCTACCAGCGCTCGCTCCCGCTCGCGACCGAGCACCTGCGGATCGTGACCTCGCAGGCCGGGGGGCAGGCCGCGGTGCTGGGTGCTGCCGCGCTCGCGATCGAGCACGTCCTGTCCCCCGACGTCGTGGACGCCGCCGGCGAGGCACTCGCAGCGGCCGACGCAGCGGCCGAGGCCTCCGGCACCTAGCTCACGGCTGGTCGTCCTGCTCGTGCGCGAGCGCGAGCAGCACACCGGCGAGCCCGGCGAGCGCCGCGTCCGTGACCGCACGCTCGTCGACGGTGTCCGGGTCGATGCCCGGGACGTCGACGGGGGTGAGGTCTGCCCAGTCACCGACCAGCCGCACGCCGAGGTCCTCGAGCCCGTGGCGCTGCGCCGCGGCCTCCTCGACCACCCACGGCAGCACCCCGAGGCCGATCGCGGGCTCCGCTGACCGACGTCCGGCCAGCACCTGCTTGGTCAGCAGCCGCTTGCGCAGCCGGTGGCCCTGCGGGAACTCCAGGCCGGCGCCCTCGAGCAGGTCGTTGAGCCGACGCACCGCGACCGCGGACGCGGCGCCCAGGGACTCGTTCGGGTCCGGCTCGGACGTCAGCCCCTCCAGCGCCGGGTCGGTGACCGACGCGAACCGCGACCACAGCAGGTCGGGGTCAGCGCCCGGCGGTGGGACGGTGACCACGATGACCCGGTCGGCGCCGAAGACCGCCTGCCACGACCGCACCATCCGGACGAGGTCCTGCTGGATCCAGAACGCCCGGCCGGCCGCCGTGGCGGCCGCACCGGTACGGGCGCTGGGCCGGTCCGTGCGCGCCCCGGCGACGTAGTCGTGCCAGCTCCAGGAACGACCGTTCTGCAGCGTCTCCTGCCACATCGCCGGCAGGCACCGGTTGAGGTCGCGGGCCGTGACGACGACCTCGACCTCGCCGTCGACCGACGTCCGGAGCCGCTCCAGCACCTCCGCCGGCGCCGGCCCGAGGAGCTCCATCGAGATCACGGACGTGCCGTCGTGCCGGGAGACGGCAGCGGCCTGGCGGTCCCACATCGGACCACCGCCGCGGATCAGCTGCTGGACCGCCAGCACCTGGCTGCGGCGGCGCTGGCCCGGCACCCGCACCCCGCGCTCGCGCAGCAGGTCGCGGTGCGCGAAGAGCCGCGACTGCACGAACGTGGTGCCGGACTTCATCGCCCCGACGTGCAGGACGAGACGACCACCGGACATGCCCGGGATCCTAGGTCAGCAGGTCAGAGCCGGTAGTCCTTGAGCAGGCTGCGGCCGATGATCATCTTCTGGATGTCGGAGGTGCCCTCGCCGATCAGCATGAACTTGACCTCGCGCATCAGCCGCTCGATCTCGTACTCCTTGGAGTAGCCGTAGCCGCCGTGGATGCGGAAGGAGTCCTCGACGACCTCGTTGGCGTACTCGCTGGCGACCATCTTGGCCATGCCGGCCTCGACGTCCATCCGCTGGCCGGTGTCCTTGAGGCGCGCGGCCTTGACCATCATCGTGTGGGCGACCTCGACCTTGGTGGCCATCTCGGCGAGGCGGAACAGCACGGCCTGGTGCTCGGCGATCGGCTTGCCGAAGGTCTTGCGCTGCTGGGCGTAGGCGATGCCGAGCTCGAAGCCGCGCCAGGCCAGGCCGCACGCGCGCGCGGCGACGTTGACCCGGCCGACCTCGACGCCGTCCATCATCTGGAAGAAGCCCTTGCCCGGCTCGCCGCCGAGGACCTGGTCGGCACCGATCCGGTGGCCCTCGAGGATGAGCTCGGTCGTCTCGACGCCCTTGTAGCCCATCTTCTCGATCTTGCCCGGGACGGTGACGCCCTGGGCGGTCTCGCCGAAGCCGGCCTCCTTCTCCACCAGGAAGGTCGTCATGTTCTTGTAGACCGAGTCGGCGCCCTCGTCGGTCTTGGTGAGCACCGCGACGAGGGTGGAGGTGGCGCCGTTGGTCAGCCACATCTTCTGCCCGGTGATGGCGTAGGACCCGTCGTCCTGCTTCACGGCCTTCGTGGAGACGGCCGAGACGTCGGACCCGAGGCCCGGCTCGGACATCGAGAACGCGCCACGCACCTCGCCGGTGGCCATCCGCGGGAGGTACTTCTGCTTCTGCTCGTCGGTGCCGTGCTGGATCAGCATGTAGGCCACGATGAAGTGGGTGTTGATCACGCCCGAGACGCTCATCCAGCCGCGGGCGATCTCCTCGACCACCAGGGCGTAGGTCAGCAGCGACTCCCCCAGCCCACCGAACTCCTCGGGGATGGTCAGGCCGAAGACGCCCAGCTCCTTGAGCCCGTCGATGATCTCCTGCGGGTAATCGTCGGCGTGCTCGAGCTCCTGCGCGACCGGGATGATCTGCTCGTCCACGAACTGGCGCACGGCCTTGAGGATCTCGGTCTGGTCCTCGGAGAGGCCGTCGGTCTGGCAGAGGCGGGGCATGCGGGGGCTCCTTGCGCTCGCGGGAGGATCGCTCGGAGTCTAGTGAGCGGTACTACGGCTTTGCAGGGGCGTCGTCCGAGACTGATGTCACATCGTCGCGGGGCTCCAGCGCGGTCTCCGGTACGTCCTCGCGCTCGACCTCGGCGCGCCGGCGACGGCGCGAGCGCCACCCCATGAGCGCCAGGCCGAGGCCGACCAGGGCGCCGACGCCGGCGCCGGCGAGACCGGTCGCCAGGCCCGGCGGTCGGTAGGTGAGGTCGACGGTGCCGCTGGCGCCCGGCGGCAGCGTCACGGTGAGCAGCCCGATGTCGCTGCGGCTGACGTCGAGCGCCGTGCCGTCGAGGTCCGCGGACCAGCCCGGCCAGGCGAGCATCGAGAACACCAGCCGCCCGCCCTCCTCAGCCGCCGACACCTCGACGGCCTGGTGCAGCTCGCCGCGGGTCTCGGCGGAGGCGACCTCGACCCCGTCGGACGCCCACGACAGCTCGGAGCCGGCCCAGGGCTGCTCCCCCTCGTGGCGCAGCCGGACCACGCGGGAGTCCTCGTAGTCCTCGACCCAGCCCGCGCCGGGCGTGACGCCCTCGGCGATCTCCGGCTGGACGACGATGGTGTCGAGCTTCATCAGGTCCGCCAGCGGCGGCTGGCCGGCGCCGCCGACCTTCCAGAGGTTGCGGTAGCCACAGGGCTGGGTCAGCCCGTCGTACTCCATGCAGAAGTTCCGGGTGAAGGGCACGAACCCCATGCCGGTGTAGTTGTTGACCGCCTCGACCCCGGCGGGGTGGTACATGCTCCCGGGCAGGAACGCGCCCTCCCACTGCTGCTCCAGCTTGCGGGTCTGGCCCTTGTTCTGCAGCGGCTTGAGGTCGGCGAACTGCATCACCCGGCCGTCGAGGTCGGAGAAGCTGGCCTGGAGGGCCGAGACGTTGCTCGGCACGTGCCACAGCCGCGAGCTCGCGTTCTCGCCGAACACCCCGACCTGGAGGGCCAGGACGGCGCCGACGCCGCCCATCGCGACCAGCGCGACCAGGGCGGTGCGGCGCAGCACGAGGTGGGCCGCCAGCGCGACGACGGTCAGCGCGGCGACCACGGCGGTGCCGATGGCGGCGCGGCGCAGCGCCTGCGGGTCCTGCGACCAGGTGAGCCAGCCCAGCGCAACCAGGACGATCCCGGTGGCGGCCAGGCGCGGGCGCATCGTCGAGCGGGCCAGGCCCTGGCTGAGCAGGACCGCGAAGACGACCATCACGCCGAGGTAGAAGTACTCGATGACCCGCAGCGGCCAGCGGAACAGCCACAGCTTGCTGGGCCCGAGGGTCAGCGCGAGGTAGACCACGGTCACGAAGCCGAGGCCGACCAGCTCGCGCGAGCGCCGGCGCAGCACGTCGTAGCGCAGCCACGGCAGCAGCGGGAGGACGAACCACGCGAGGAAGGTCGCCGGCACCATCATCGGTCCGGTGATCGCGCGGATCGGCGGCGTGTGCAGCGGCGAGCTGGCCGCCAGCAGGTCGCCGGCCGTCGGGCGCAGCTTGCCGCTGTTCTCGAACAGCGCCCCGGTGGAGCGGACCGCGAGGTCGGACGACTCGAGGAGCGGGAGGTAGACCAGCGGCAGGAACGCGGCCACGCCGACGCCGACCAGCACGATGCGCAGCACGCCGCCCCAGGCGCGCTGGACGGCGCCCTCGACGAGCATCGCCGCGCCGACCACGATCACGGCGAGGGTGCCGTAGGGGTTGCCGTTGAGGACCGCGAGCAGGCCGGCGAGGAACGCCCAGAACGGGCTACCCGCGCCGCGCAGCGCGCGCCGGAAGGTGACCCAGACCCACGGGGCGTAGGCGAAGGACATCAGGCCCGACGGCCAGGAGCCGGCGTCCCAGAAGAGCGTGAAGCCGGAGAACGGGAGGGCGACGGCGACGGCGGCCGCGGCGGCCGGGACGGCGTCGTACTCGCGGGCCAGCAGGTAGGTGCCCAGTGCCAGCAGCACCATCACGCTCGCCTTGACGAGGTACGTCGTCACGGCGAGGTCCGGCCCGAGCGAGACGACGAGCCACACCAGCACGTTGAGCGGGTTGTAGGTGCCGAAGAGGGCCTCGGCGACGTAGTTGCCGCCGGCCCACGACTGCGGGTCGAGCCAGATCGGCCACTGCCCCGAGCGGATGAGCTCGCCGAAGTGCCACCAGGTCGGCGCGAACTGCGCGGCGGTGTCGCCCCGCTGGTAGAACCAGCCGGTGACCAGGTACGGGATCGCGGTGTAGACCGCGGTCACGACCACGACCAGCACCGGCCAGATCCAGCTGGACCGGGACGCCGGTCCGCGTCGGGCGCCGCGGGTGCGGGAGGGGGTGGAGTCGCTCACTCCGGGATGCTCCGTTCGATGGGCTCGAGGGCTTCGTGCTCGCGTCCCAGGACCGTGGTCACCGGGAGGTCGGACTCGCTGCTCTCCTTGAGCAGGAAGAGCGGGCGCTGCTTGGTCTCGGCGTAGATGCGACCGAGGTACTCGCCGATCACGCCGAGCACGATCAGCTGCACGCCGCCGAACGCCGTGACGGCGCAGATCGTGGTGACGTAGCCGGGGACGCTGTTGCCGTGCACGATCGCGTCGACGAGCACCCACAGGGCGTAGCCGACGGCGACGACGGTGGCGAGGATGCCGAACCAGATCGACATCCGCAGCGGGCGGTAGTTGAACGACACGACGCCGTCGATGCCGTAGTTGAACAGGTTGCGCATGCTCCACTTCGTGGCGCCGGCCTCGCGCGAGACGTTCTCGTAGTCGACGACCGCGGTCGGGAAGCCGATCCACGCGAAGAGCCCCTTGGAGAACCGGTTGCTCTCGCCGAGGGTGAGCAGCGCCCGCACCGCGCGCCGGTCGAGGACCCGGAAGTCGCCCACGCCGTCCTCGAGGTCGACGTCGACGAGGCGGTTCATCATCCGGTAGTAGAGCCGCGACAGCGCGGTGCGCAGCGCGGGGTCACCGGCCCGGGTGCGTCGAGCGACGACCTGGGAGTAGTCGCCCGTGTCGAGCAGCGGCAACATCTTTGCGAGGAGCGTCGGCGGGTGCTGGAGGTCGGCGTCCATGATCGCGACCTTCTCGCCGCGTGCGTGGCTGAGCCCGGCCAGCATCGCCGACTCCTTGCCGAAGTTGCGGCTCAGCGAGAGGTAGCGGAAGCGCGGGTGCGCGCGGTGCACCTCGCGCAGCATCGGGAGCGTGCGGTCGCGGCTGCCGTCGTCGACGAGTATCACCTCGAAGTGCGGCGTCAGCGCCGACAGCTCCTGCGTGAGCACCTCCACCAGGCGCGGGAGGGACTCCTCCTCGTTGTAGCAGGGCACGACCACGGAGAGCTCGACGCGCTCGCTCGGGGCGGGGTGCGGGGAGGGGTCCGGGACGGCAGGCATGGCGCTCATGCTCCCATCCCCCCACCTGCGCGCCGGGCCACCACCTCGGCCACGTCGCGCTCGAGGTCGGCGACGAGCGCCGCCAGCGGCACCTCGAGCGCCGCGTTCTCCGCGACCGCGACGGCGAGGGACTCGACCGACGCCTCGAGACCGGCGACGTCGGCCAGGCCCGTCGCGCCGGCGACGCGGCCGGCGGCGTGACCGGCGGCGTGGCGCAGCCGCTCCACACGGCTCACAGCGACCGGTCCCGGTAGGTCCGCAGCGCCTGCATGGTGATCTCCTCGTCCTGCTGCGCGGCCGGCAGGAGCAGCTGGGCGACCACGTCGGACAGCGTCGCGACCCGCAGGTGCAGCGCGCGCGACTGCGCCACCTGCTCCTCGAGCTCGGCGATCCGCTGCTCGAGCCGCGCCACCCGCCGGTCGCGCACGGGGGCGGTCACCCGCTCCAGGGAGCCGCGCACGGCCCCCTTGACCCGGGCGGCCCGTCCTCCGGCCACGTCCTCCTCGGCCGCCGGCCGGGCGTGGACGTCGGCGCCGGCGTCGCGCGCCCAGACCAGCAGGTCGGCGAGGGCCAGGGCGGCGGAACCAGCCACCTCCTCGTCGGTCACCTCGCCCGGCAGGCGGGCGTCGCGGGTCGTGGGGCGCAGGTCGCCGAGGTCGCCGTGGACGCGGTAGCCGGCCGCCGTGATCGCGGCGACCGCCTCCTCGGCCTGGGCCGTGGCCTCGTCGAGGTGGGCGGCGGTGAGGCCGATCGGCTCGCGTCCGATGGGGGCGAGCACGGTGTGGGCGAGCAGGTCGCGCTGCCACAGGGACTTCTGCCGGGCGCCGCGGATCCGGCCGTCGACGGCCGTGTTGACGCGGCGCAGCAGCTCGGCCTCGACCACGCCGAGCGACTCGTTGGCGCGCTCGACGGCGAGGTCGAGGTCGGCGACGTCGTCGAGCCCGGTGGCCTCGGCGAACCGGTGCCAGAGCTCGTCCGGCCCGACCGGTCCGGACGGGACGGTCACGACGTGCACCCGCTCGGGCGGCAGGTCGGCGCCCCAGCGTGCGGCGACGTTGGCGGGCTGCATGGTGCGCCAGCCCCACTCGCTGTCGGCGGCGGACTCCTGCGGGGGCGACCACTGCTCGAGCGGCCGGGTCAGCCCGAACTTGAGCTGCTCCTGCCACGACGAGGCGATCGCCGTGCCGAGGTCGCGGGCCGTGACCACGACGTGCACCTCGACGCCGTCGAGGAGCGCGAGCGCGGCGCGCGCCTGGTCGGCCGAAGCGTTGGCGAACAGCTCGTAGCTCACCACCGCGGAGCGCCCGGGCCACGCCCGCACCTGGTCCACGACCCGCTCCCAGGCGCCGGCCGCGGACTCCGGGAGGTCGGCCAGGCGTCGGTCGCCACGGATCGCCATGGCGGCGTGGATCAGGTCCAGGCGGGGACCGGCCACCAGCACGCCGGCCTCCTCGAGGACGGCGCGGTTGTGCTCCAGCACGTGCTGGACGAACGTGGTGCCCGACTTCGGGCCTCCCACGTGGAGATGCAGGACCTGCGTCATCGGTGCGTCCGAACCTCTCGAGCCGACGTCTGGGGGGTGGGGTACTCGACCGTCATCCGCCACGTCGCGGGACTGCCGGTACGGGCAGCGCGCGAGGCGGCGGCGAAGCCCTCACGGTGCACGACGCGACCTCCGCTCGCGCGGACGTCGGCCTCGACGTCGGCGGGGTCGACCGGCCACAGCCGCGGCGCGCCGGTGCGTTCCTCGGCCTCGCGGCACGCCCGCGGCGAGCGGCTGACGCCCTCGACGTAGGCGCGGCCGCCCTCGGCGAGCGCCATCGACGCGAAGCGCCACAGCTGCGCGCGGCTCCGGGGCGGCACCGCCTCGAGCAGCCGCCGCGCGGTCACCACCTTGGCGCCCTTCTGGCGGGCGGCGAGGGCGCCGACGGTGAGGACGTCGCGCTCGTCGAGGAGGTTCAGCACCCGTCGGCCCACGCTGGCGGGGAGGTCGATCTCCTTGCCGCCGAGCGCGTGCTTGCCGGGGTGGGCGTAGTCGTAGCCGATCGCCTTGCAGCCGACCCTGTCGTAGAGCCGCAGGTCGGCCGAGGAGCCGGAGCCCACGTCGAGGACCCGGAGGCCCTCGCCGACCGCGTCACCGAGCTGGTCGACGACCCAGCGGGCGAACGGGCTCGGCCGCATCCCGGCGGCGCCCCGCTGGCCGTTGACCTGGGTCCAGTCGCGGCGGTGCGTCATCACCGAGCTGAACCAGCCGTCGAAGCGGTCGGTGACCTCGCGCGAGGGCAGGTGGCGGAAGGACGGGTCCGGGACCCGCCAGTCGGGGCCGTAGGAGACCGCGAGCATCCGGTCGGGGTCGGCCGGTGCCGGCATGTCGCGCCCCTCGAACTCGAGGGCGCGCAGCGGCAGGATCGCCGATCGCGGCACCCGCTCGCGGACCGTGGCGGTCTCGTGGAGCAGGTCGCCGACGTAGAAGCAGGTGTAGATGTCGATGCCGTCCTCGCCGCCGTCGGGGGCGTCGTAGACGACGGTGATGAAGCTGGCCGTCTTGTGCTTCACCGAGATCCCGGCGTCGACCAGCGCCCGGGCCACGTCCCAGATCTCGACGGCCATCTCGGCGGGCGTCTGCTTCTCGGACAGGAAGCACAGGTCGATGTCGCTGTCGTGGCCGATGACCGAGCCGGAGCGGGCCGCGCCGAGCAGGGTGCCGAAGGAGATCCAGCCGTCGAGCCCGCAGGAGTCGCGCATCACCGCGAGCACCCGCTCGGCCATCGCCGTCATCGCCTCGACGGCGCCGGTCTCGCGGCGGGTCTCGAAGATCCGCTGGGTGAGGCCCCACTTGTCGATGATCACGGGGTTGCCGAACCGGTCGACGATCTCGACCCGGCCCTCGCCGGAGCCGAAGACGACCTCGTCGCGGAACACCTCGTCGTCGTCGACGGTGACCGTCACGAGCGAGCGCCCGTCGAGCCGCGCGCTGAGCCGCTTGGGCCACGGGACGACCACGGGGTCCGGGCCGTCCTCGACCGCCACCGACCAGCCGCGCCACCCGTCGAAGTGCACGTCGAGCGAGCAGTCGGCGCCGCGCTGGAGGTGGAGACCGGCGTCGTCGACGCGGTGCACGACCGGCAGCATCTCGACTCCTCCCCTGCGTCTGACCGCCCGCCCCGGGACACGGGGCGGGCAGCCGGGACACTACTGCACGCTGAAGCGCGAGGAGACGACGGCGTGGTCGGTCGTGCGGCGGACCTGGGCGCCCTGGTTGACCTCGGTGGTGTCGAACCTGCCGCCCTTGCCGAAGATCCAGTCGACGCGCATCGCCTTGGGCAGCTGGCACGCCTTGCCGGCCGAGCGACCGCCGACCGCGGCGGCCATGTCGGTCGGGCAGGCGATCCGGCGGAACGCCTTGGCGTGCTCGTTGAGGTCACCGGTCACCAGGATCGGCAGGCCGTCGCCGTTCAGCTTCTTGACCACCTGCTTGATGATCTCCATGCCCTTGTCACGGTCGGCCTGCATCTTGCCGGGCGACAGGTGCGCGTTGATCCAGTAGACCTCCTGGCCCGTGGACGTGTTGCGCAGCCGCACGAGGGCCTGGGGACGCGAGGACCCCATGAACGGCATCTGCACCGTGTTGCCCCAGACGAACGACCACTCGGAGTCCTTCCACATCACCGACTGGGGTGCGGCGTCGTAGCCCATGGTGTTGCCGGGGTAGAAGGAGAAGTCGCCGTTGGTCGCCACGTCGAGCGCGGTGATCTGGTCCGGCTGCGGCTCCGACAGCCCCACGAGGGTGGCGCCCCGCTGGCTGATCAGCGTCTTGGCCCACTCCGCGCGGACCCGGCCGGGGGCGAAGTTCGGACGAGCGCCGCCCGGCGCGGTGTGCTGGCTGCCGAGGACGTTGAACGTCATCACCTGCACCGCGGTCGAGCCGCGCTTCGCCCGACCATTGGTCCTCGGACGCGAGGAGATGGCCTTCTGGGCGACCTTGCTGGCCGACCACTGCTTGACCTGCTTGGTGGTGACGGCCGTGCCCGGACCCCACGAGGGGGCCGCCTCGGCCGGCATCCGCGGCGCCACGATGGTGCCGTCGCCGAGCTGGCCGGCGTCGTTGGCGCCCCAGCACCCGGCGCCCTCGGCGCACAGGTGCAGCCAGCCGCCGGTCACGGGACCGGTGGCCGAGAGGCCGGAGCCGACCGGCGTCGCCGACCCGGAGCCCGAGGCGGCCGGGCCGAGCTGGCCGTAGCGGTTGTCGCCCCAGCACACGACCGCGGAGTCGGACCGCGTGCCGCACGTGGCGGTGACGGCCGTGCCGACCGAGGTGAAGCTGCCGCCGCTGACCTGGACCGGCTTGGCGGAGTTCGTACGGGTGCCGTTGCCGAGCTCTCCGTTGGCGTTCTCGCCCCAGCACCACGCGTCACCGCCGGCGGTGACGCCGCAGCTGCGGCCCCACGTGGTCGAGACCTGCACCAGCTGGAGCCCGCCGCCGACCGCGGTCGGGGCGCTGCGGTTGGTGATGGTGCCGTCGCCGACCTGGCCGAAGGCGTTGTCACCCCAGCAGAACGCGGTGCCGGACGTGGTGGTGCCGCAGGAGTGCCAGCCGCCGGCCGACACGGACGTCCACTGCACGGTCCCGAGGACGCGGACCGGGCCGTTGCTGCGCGTGGTCTGGTTGCCGGCGCCGAGCTGGCCGCGCTGGTTCTGTCCCCAGCACCACGCCGAGCCGTCGGTCTGGGTGGCGCACGCGTGCTGCCACGAGGCCGACACGTCGCGCCAGGTGGTGCCGGTGCCGACCTGGCGCGGCAGGATCGAGGTGGCCTTGTCGGCGCCGCCGAGCTGGCCGAAGTTGTTCAGGCCCCAGCACCACAGGGTGCCGTCGGTCTTGACGCCGCAGGTGAAGCTGCCGCCCGTGGCGACCTTCGCCCACCCCGCACCGCCCGCGACCTGGACCGGGTTGATCCGCAGGGTCGTCGTGCCGTCGCCGAGCTGGCCGAAGTCGTTGCGCCCCTGGCACCACAGCGTGGTGTCGGCGCGTACGCCGCACGACGACTGGCCGCCGGCGGCCGAGCCGCCCGACGGCGCACGGACGTTGACGAGCACGCTCGCGGTCCGCGCGGAGGTCGCCGGCGAGACGCCCGCGACGGTGAACCGCAGCTCGTAGATGCCGGCGGCGTCGATCCGGCCGGTGAGGGCGCCGGTGTCGCTGAGGGTGAGACCCGCCGGGACGGAGACGGGCGTGAAGCGCGCGGCCTGTCCGGTCGGCGAGCCACCCTGCACGGCGACCTGGGTCGCGATCGGCTCGCCGATGCCGGCGACGACCTGCTCGGTCGACACCACCGGCCACAGCGAGACCTGGTCGAAGGCGCGGCTCGCGGCGGTGCGCATCGCGGCACGCGACTTCTTCGAGGCGTAGGAGAGGGAGAGGCCGAGCGCCTTGCGCGCCGCGGTCTTGCCCGGGTTGCAGACCAGGTCGCCCTTGTGGCACACCGAGATCACGCGGAACGTGCCGGTGGCGGCGGGGACGTCGCCCGCCGAGCGGGTGAAGCGGGTCAGGATGCCCTCCGAGGCGCGCCCGGCGCCCGGGTTGCCGAGCGGGCGGCCCGCGGACGACTTCTTGGTGCGGGCTGGGTCGGAGATCGTCACGACCGCGGGGACCCCACCGAGGGAGTCGCGCTTGTCGAGGTCCTGGGCGACCTGGTGGGCCACCGCGGCGCCCTGGGCGTAACCAACGAGCAGCACCTGCTGCTCGGGGCAGGCCGACAGCTGCCGGTTGACCTGCTTGCGGGTCGCCTTGATGCCCGAGCGGACCGGCTTCTTCCAGCGCGTGAGACCAGCGCGCGAGACCGCCCCCGCAGCGGGCCCGCGCTTCGTACGCAGCGTCACGACCGCGCCGGGGGTCTTCAGCCGCACACGCTTGAGCGTGACGGTGCGTCCCTGACGCTTCGCCTTCTTCTCCACCTTGTTGGTGATGGCGGAGACCACCTGGCCGGGCTTGCCGCCCTTGCCCTGCCCGTTGCCGTCGATCGCGACCACCAGCAGGTCGGTGCAGGCACCGCTGCGGCGCGCCTGGGCGGCGGCCGGGACGAGGTCGCCCGAGGCGGTGGCGTCAGCCGGGGCCGGCGACTGCTGGCCGTTGGCCGCGAGCAGCAGGCCGGCGACGAGGCCGACCGAGGCGATGCGGGCGATGCGCGACGACGACGCCACCGCGAACCCGGCTGGTGGAGAGTCCTCGCGGATTCTTCGGGACCGGGTTCGCAGCAGCGTCATGTCAGTTCTCCTCCTTGATGAGGGCGTAGGGGTCGACACCGCGCTTGCGGGCGCGGGCCTCGACCTGGGCGTCGTACTGGTCCTGCGCGGCCGCGCGGGCCTCGTAGGTGTCCATCGCGCCGACCGCGAACCGACCGGTCGGGGCGGCGACGTTGTTGCCGGGGTGCTCGGGGCCCCACGCGGCGGGACGGTGGGTGAACATGTAGTCGATCCACTGCATGTACTTGTTGGTGACCCACTTCTTGTTGACCACGCCGACGACCTCGTCGCTGGCCAGGGCGACCGACGTCCAGTTGGCCGAGCCGTTCCAGACCATCCGGGCGCCGGGGTTGCCGCCGTAGTAGCCGGAGATGGCCATCGACTTCATGTGGACGTAGCGGTCGTAGAGCCCGTCCTCGTTGTTGTCGTAGGCGAGGTGGGTCAGCGGCACCTTGGCAGCGCGCAGGATCCGCAGCACCTCGCCGCCGAACATGGCGTAGACGAGGCGGATGTTGCAGCCCGAGCGCTGGAGCTGGGCGATCTTGCGGGCCAGCGCGAGGCCGCGGTCGCCGTACATCGCGGTCTGGGCGATGCGGATGCGGGTGGTGCCGTTCTTGTTGGTCGTGGCGCCCTTGCAGGTGACCTGGTTGAGGACGTCCATGATCGGGTCGTTGCCCGCGTTCTTGCCGACGTAGGGGTAGAAGGCGGTGGCGACGGCGCCGTCGTCGTAGTAGCCGGTGTAGGCGTTCTTGATCGGCTTGTCCTTGACCATCTCGTCGAAGACCGACAGGAACTGGTCGTAGCGCGCCTCGTCGTTCTTCATCGTGAACAGGTCGTTCCACTGGATCGTGGCGCCGAGCTCGGTGGCGTTGTAGGAGCCGTACATGGTCACCCAGCGCACGGTCTTGACCTTCTTGCCCTTCTTGGTCTTCACCTTGTTGAAGAGGAAGAACTTCGAGTGCGGGATGCCGTGCTTGCCGCGGCACGAGCCGATGCAGCGCCGCAGGAAGCTCTTCTTCTCCTTGGCGCGGTCCTTGTTGCCGACCCGCAGCGCCGCCTTGAGGCGCGCGGCGTCGACGTTGGGGTTGTTCGGGTTCCAGTTGGCGCGGTCCATCACGACCTGCACGCTGACGTTGCGGCGGTGGGCGCGGATGAGGGAGTTGGTGATGGCGGCGCTGCGCACGTTCCACGCGGAGATGCGGATCTTGCCGCCGCGCGGGACCGAGTCGACGGTCCGGTTGACCTGGCTGATCAGCCGGCGCACCGCGGACTTGCTGCCGTAGGGGTTGTTGAAGGCCGGCCCGGCCTTGGGCACGTACTTGTCCGGCGTCCCCTTCGCCGAGGCCGGAGCCCCGGTGAGCGTCACGGCGACCAGGGCGGTCGCGACGAGCATGATGATCTTGCGCACGGCAGTTCCCCACATGGTGTGTGTCACGGGCGCGGCGCGGCCTGCGTGGGCATGCCGGGGCGCTCCCCGTGACGATTGGTTGTCGACTGTATCTCAGTTTTCACATCAGTCACACCAGTCACACAGCGGGTTTGTGGCTGGATCGTGACCGAACGACCGTCCCGGACGGGACGGGTCAGGCCCCGCAGGAGGCCAGGGCCTTCTGGAAGTCCTTGTTGCGACGCAACGGTACGTCGGACTCGTTCACGACCTCACCCTTGGCCGCGTAGAAGGTGGTGCCGAAGGTCACCAGCTGCTGGTCGGAGGAGCAGCGGTAGACCATCGCCTGGACCCACCTGCCCTTCTCGGCGTCCTGGCAGCCCTGGTAGTTCTGGGGCAGGGTCTGGCCCGCGACCCACACGCTCGCGCAGTCCGGTCCCGGCGCCTCGGAGGAGGTCTCGGACGGGCTCTCGGACGGGCTCTCGCTGGTGCTGGTGCTCGGGTCCTGCGACGGGTCGGCGGCCGCGTCGGGCTCCTGGTCACCGCAGGCGGTGAGCGCGAGGCCGACGAGCGCGAGTGCGGCGATGAGTGGTGCTCGGCTGGTGCGTGTCATGGCTGGTCCCCCGGGTCGACGACACTGGCATCCGCGTGGATGAAGTAGTGGTCACTGGCTCTGGCCAGCGTAGACCCGTCCTGCATGTAGCCCGAGAACCCGACGCCGGCACCACCGGAACCGCCGCCCATGATCCAGTCGACCCGCAGCGGGGGCGGCGGGAGCGTGCAGCCCGCGCCGCCGCCGTTGGCGCCGAGAAAGCCGGTGGCCTGGCAGACCTTGTAGAAGAACTCCTCGTGCTCGTTGACGTCGCCGCCGATGATCACGGGCTTGCCCGACTCGGCCATCAGCCGCTGCATCAGCGAGATCGCGATGGCGGTGCCGGAGTCGCGCTCCCCCTCGAGGTTGCCGGCCGAGGTGTGGATGGAGATGACCCAGAACTCCGCGCCGGTCTGCAGGTCGCGCAGCAGCACGTAGGGCATCGGGATCGCCTGGCTGGCGAAGGTGAAGGTGACGGAGCCACCGTCGACCATCTCGAAGCGCGATGAGCGCCAGGCGATCTGGAGCCGCTGGCCGTTGTTGCCGAGCGACTGCTGGGGCCAGATCGAGTAGCCGCCGAGGCGGGCGTTCAGCACGCCGAGCTGGTCGTCCTGGACCTCGGAGAGGGTCACCACGTCGACACCGCGCGACATGATGATGCCGGCGCTGATCGCTGCGCGCTCGGTGCCGGGGCCGTAGCCACCGGGGCCGGCCGTGTGCTGGCTGCCGAGGATGTTGAGGGCGCCGACGCGGAAGTTCGACGTCTTCTGCATCGCGGCCAGGCGGGCCTCGCGGCGCGCCGCGATGCGCAGCTTCTTCGCCTTCAGCCTCGCCGCCCGGGCGCGGGCCTTCGCCCTCACCTCGCGCTCGTGGAGCGTGCTGACCGCCTCGCGGGCGGCGGCGTTGTCCATCGGCACCGCGCGGCGGACACCGACCTTGCCCAGCCCGGCCACGCGGTCGGGGCGGGTGCGGGCGCGCGACGCCTGCGGCGTGTGGGTCGCGGCGATCTCGGCCGCGGCGATGCTGGTCGTCCCGCTCACGTCCTGGGTGTCGTCACCCCCGGACGGGACGAGGAAGAGCGACGCCACCAGCGCCCCGGTCGCCACGCAGGCGGGGACGAGGAGGCGCCAGGTCGACCACGCCGCACCGGCCTGGCGCGGCGGCGTCGCCCGGCGTCGGGCAGCGCGGTGGGAGGACACGGAGGAGGGGGACCCTTCGACGTCGACAGCGTGAGCGAGGCCCCTGGGGGCGTGCGGGGCCGGATCGAGGGTAACCCATCAGCGGCCCCGCCCTCATGTCTTCGGCGGAACCGGCCCACCGCCCCGGCGGCCACGCCGACGGAGCGGACCGCACGCTAACGTTGCGGCCGTGAGCACCACGCCGACCCGCGTCTTCGTGGCCCGGCTCGTCGGACTGCCGATCTTCGACCCCCAGGGCGACCAGGTGGCCAAGGTCCGCGACCTGGTCGTCGCGATCCGCACCGAGACGAGCCAGCCGCGCGTGCTCGGCATGGTCGCCGAGGTCTTCGGCCGGCGCCGCATCTTCGTGCCGATGACGCGCATCACCAACATCGACAGCGGGCAGGTCCACACGACCGGCCTGCTCAACATGCGTCGCTTCGAGCAGCGCTCGACCGAGACCCTCGTGATGGGCCAGGTGCTCGACCGGACCGTCACCATCCACGACCCGGGCAAGGACGCCGACGTCACCGGCGTGGTCTACGACGTGGCGATGGAGCAGGCCCGCAACCGGGACTGGGTGCTGTCGCGCGTGGCGGTGCAGGAGCCGAGCAAGGGCTTCCGGCGGCGTGGCCAGACCCACGTCGTCGAGTGGCGCGACGTCGTCGGGCTCACCCGCCCCGAGCCCACCCAGGGGGCGACCCACCTCATCGCCGCGCTCAACGACATGCGGCCGGCCGACGCGGCCAACATGATCCACGACCTCCCACCGGAGCGGCGTACGGCCGTGGTCGCGGCGCTCGACGACGAGCGGCTGGCCGACGTGCTCGAGGAACTGCCGGAGGAGGACCAGGTCGAGATCCTCGAGCACCTCGACTCCGAGCGCGCGGCCGACGTGCTGGAGGAGATGTCCGCCGACGACGCCGCCGACCTGATCGCCGACCTCAACCCCGAGACCGCGGCGACCCTGCTGGGCCTGATGGAGCCCGACGAGGCCGAGGACGTGCGGCGGCTGATGTCCTACGACGACGACACCGCCGGCGCGATGATGACGCCCGAGCCCATCATCCTGTCCCCCGACGCCACCATCGCGGACGCGCTGGCGCACGTGCGCAACCCCGAGCTCACCCCGGCGCTCGCGGCGCTGGTCTACGTCTGCCGTCAGCCCCTCGAGACGCCGACGGGCAAGCTGCTCGGGGCGGCCCACATCCAGCGCCTGCTCAGGGAGCCGCCCTCGACCCTCGTCGCGGCCGCGCTCGACGAGTCCATGGACCCGCTGCGTCCCGACGCGTCGATGGACGAGGTCGCCGCCCACCTCGCGACCTACAACCTCGTGGCCGCGCCCGTCGTCGACGACGAGGGCCGGCTGATCGGCGCCGTGACCGTCGACGACCTGCTCGACCACATGCTCCCCGAGGGATGGCGTGACCGCGCCCCGCGTCCCGGACCGATCACCGGCGCCCGGTCCGGGGGTGCGCGATGAGCGAGAGCCGCCGCACCCGCCTCGACACGCCTCGCGACACCCGCCGCCAGATCGTGCGCCGTCCGGCCCTCGACGCCGACGCGTTCGGCGTCTTCGCCGAGTCGTTCGCGCGCTACATGGGCACCGCGAAGTTCCTGCTGTGGATGACGCTCTTCGTGTCGGCGTGGATCGTGTGGAACGTCCTCGCGCCGCGCGAGCTGCGCTTCGACGAGTTCCCCTTCATCTTCCTGACCCTGATGCTCAGCCTCCAGGCGTCCTACGCCGCACCGCTGATCCTGCTGGCGCAGAACCGCCAGGAGCAGCGCGACAAGGTGGTCGCCGAGCAGGACCGCCAGGCCAACGCGCGGGCGCACGCCGACATGGAGTTCCTGGCCCGCGAGGTCGCCTCGCTGCGCATGTCGGTCGGCGAGGTCGCCACGCGCGACTTCCTCCGCTCGGAGCTGCGCGGACTGCTCGGCGACATCGAGCAGCTCGCGCGTCCCGACGCCCCGGACGAGCAGGGGCTGCAGGAGCCACGGCCGGCGCCGTGACCTCGCGGGGCGGCTCGTAGACTGGGGCATCATGAGCACCCCCACGCAGCAGCAGGTGACGGACGCGCTGGCCACCGTCAACGACCCGGAGATCAAGCGCCCCATCACCGAGCTCGGGATGGTGGACTCGGTCGAGGTCGCCGACGACGGCGCCGTCGCGGTGCACGTGCTGCTCACCGTCGCCGGGTGCCCGCTCAAGGACACCATCAACCGCGACGTGACGGCCGCGGTGTCGGCGGTCCCGGGTGTCACGTCGGTCGACCTGACCCTCGGGGTGATGACCGCCGAGCAGCGCGCGGGCCTCAAGGAGGTCCTCAGCGACGGGCGCGCCCAGCGCGAGATCCCCTTCGGGCAGCCGGGCTCGCTCACCAAGGTCTACGCGATCGCCAGCGGCAAGGGCGGCGTCGGCAAGTCGTCGGTCACGGTCAACCTCGCCCTCGCGCTCGCCGCGCAGGGCCTCAAGGTCGGCATCGTGGACGCCGACATCTACGGCCACTCCGTCCCGGCCATGCTCGGCATCGCCGACGCCCGGCCGACGCAGGTCGACGACCTGATCATGCCGGTGCCCACCGCCAGCGGCGTCTCGGTGATCTCGATCGGCATGCTCAAGCCGCGTCGCGACCAGGTCGTCGCCTGGCGCGGCCCGATGCTCGACCGGGCCCTCGTCCAGATGCTCGCCGACGTCTACTGGGGCGACCTCGACGCCCTGCTCCTCGACCTCCCGCCCGGCACCGGCGACGTCGCGATCTCCCTCGGCCAGCACCTGCCGAGCGCCGAGGTCGTGGTCGTGACCACCCCGCAGGAGGCCGCCGCCGAGGTCGCCGAGCGCGCCGGCACGATGGCCTCGATGATGCACCAGCGGGTCGTCGGCGTCGTGGAGAACATGAGCTACCTCCCCTGCCCGCACTGCCCGCCCGAGGACGACCACCGCCTCGAGGTGTTCGGCAGCGGTGGCGGCGACCGGGTCGCGGCCACCTTGTCCGAGCGCTTCGGCTACGACGTGCCGGTCCTCGCGCGGATCCCGCTCGACGTCTCGCTCCGCGAGGGCGGCGACGTCGGCAAGCCGATCGTCGAGGCCGACCCCACCGCCCCCGCGGCGCGTGAGCTGGCCGGCGTCGCCAGCACCCTGTCGGGCCGCGGACGAGGCCTGGCGGGCATGCAGCTGGGCCTCACCCCGGCGAACCGGTTCTGACCTCCGCGGGCGCCCGGTAGGTTCTGCGTCATGTTCGACATCGGGTTCATGGAGCTGGCCGTGATCGCCCTCGTGGCCGTCGTGGTGCTCGGACCCGACAAGCTGCCCGACCTCGCCCGGCAGGCCGCCCAGCTGCTCCATCGCGCCCGGGGCCTGGCCCACAACGCCCGCGACGAGCTGCGCAACGAGCTCGGCCCGGAGTACTCCGACCTCCAGCTGCGCGACCTCGACCCGCGCACGATCGTGCGCAAGCACATCACCGAGGCGATGGCCGAGGTGGACCGCGAGGAGGCCGAGCGCGCGGCGCGTCGGTCCCAGCTCCCGGAGGGCCAGGTCCCGCCCTACGACGTCGAGGCGACCTGACCCGGCGACGCCCCTACTCCTCGCGGCTCTGCACGGCCACCAGGCCGGCGTAGGGCACCAGGAGCGGCGCTCCGGCGTCCACCGCCCCGGGCTCGACGTCGGGCCGGCACTCGAGGAAGTCGTCCGCGACGCGCTCGACCCGACCGGCGTGCCACGCACCGTCGGCCAGGTGGAGCACGCAGCGTGACCCCGACTCCGACAGCCGGCGCAGTGCCGCACGCAGGCTGAGCCGGTCCACCGGCGACCACGCCACCTCCGGGACGGAGCGCGACGACGCGCCGTGCACCGCGACCACGTGGCGCAGCGGCACGATCCAGTCCTGCCCGCGACCGCCCAGCAGGCACCAGGACTCCCCCACCCGCTCCAGACGTCCCTCGACCCGTCCGACGTGCGGCAGGTCGAGGCGCACCTCCCCGCCCCGCGAGGCCATCAGCCGGCTGGCCAGCGTCACCGAGGCGTACTCCGCCCGGGCCCGGTCCGCGAGCTCCGCCTCGCGGTCGGCCTCCCACAGCGCGGCGGCCTGCCCCTCGAGGTCGTCGAACAGCGCGAACAGCTCGTGCTCCCAGGACATGGGCGCGAGCCTACGACCCCGGCTGTGGAGAAAGCGTTGACACCTGCCGCAAATGTTCGTTTGATGATGCAAACGGACGCAAACGAAAGGTTCGAGATGTCTCGGGGGATCACGACGGTGCGCGCCGGCCTTGTCTGGCTGCTGGCCAGCGCGGTGGCGGCCGGCGCGGTGCGGGCGGCCGAGGGGCTGGTGCGCGATGCCGCACCGCCCGGCACCGGCGCCGCGGGGGTGTCCGCGGTCCTGGTCGCGCTCTGCGCGGTGGTGCTGGCCCTGGCGCTGGTGCGGATCTGGCTGGTCACCACGGTCACCGTCGCAGAGGTGGTCGCCGGGTCGGCGCGCGCCGTGCGCGGGCACCCCGGGACCACCCGGCGCCTGGTCCTGCTCGCGTGCGGGGTGGCGGTCTCCGCCGGCGTGGCCACCCCCGCCGCGGCGGCCGGCGACGACGGGCGCGAGGTCGTCGCCGGCCTCGCGCTGCCGGAGCGGCCGGTCGCGGGGGCACCCGCCTCCACGCAGCCGCCCGGGCAACCGTCCACGCCTGCGGCCGCCCCCGCCGAGGACTACGTCGTGCAGCCGGGCGACTCGCTGTGGTCGATCGCCCTCGCCCACCCCGCCGACGCCGCGCCCGCGGACACCGACACCGACGCGCGCTGGCGTGCCCTCTGGCGCGCGAACCGCGCCGTCGTCGGCGACGACCCCGACCTGATCCACCCCGGGCAGGCACTCCGCCTGCCCGCGGCCAGCCCCGACAGCACCGAGCGCACCCAGCAGGACGGAGACCGACGATGACCAGCCCGCAGCCCAGCCGAGCCGAGGTGATCGCGCTGCGCGCGACCGGACGCCCCACCGTCCCGGTGGCGAGCGTCCAGGGGTCGCTCGCCCTCGACCTCACCCCGCGCAGCGCCCCGCCGCGACCCCGCCTGCGCAGCGCGCGCACCAACGACCTCGTGGTCGTGGCGACCGCGACCCGCGCGCAGGTCGACGCGTTCGTCGGGCGCTACCTCCAGGCGGCCGTCGAGGTGGCGGCCGGCGACCGTCCGGTCACCCAGGTGCTGCGGCACACGGTGCCGGAGGTCTACGACCGGCTGGCCGAGCGCGCTCGCGCCGTCGCGACCGTCGCCGGACCCGCGCAGGGCGTGGTCCGCTCGCCCAATCCCGCCCGCCCGGTCGTGGTCGGGGTCCGGACCGCCCTCATCCGCGACGACGCGGTCGAGGCCAGCGCCCACGTGCGCTACGGACGGCGCTCCCGAGCGGTCGCCGCACGCTTCGAGCTCGTGCGGGACCGCTGGCAGTGCGTCGCTCTCGTGTGGGGCTGAGCCGCCTCAGCCGCCCATGGTGGCGCGGCCGGTGGCCCCGCCCGGCGCCCCGTGGCACCGCTTGAACTTCTGGCCCGAGCCGCACGGGCACAGCGAGTTGCGACCCACGCCGGCGAACTCGTCGTCCTCGGCGGGTGCCGCGGTGACCACCTCGGCCTCGCCGTCCTCCGACGGCGCGCTGTAGGACAGGTTCTGGGGGCGCTTCGGCTTGTCGAGCCCCTTGGCCCGGATGGTCGGTCCCTGCGCCTGCTGCGGCTCGCCGTCGGCGCCCGGGGCGTGCGCGGCAGCCTGGGCGAAGTCGATCTGCGGCGTCGCCACCGAGATCTGCGGGGCCGGGGCCTGCTCCTCCTCGTCGACCTCGACCTGGAGGTTGAACAGGAAGCCGACCGACTCCTCCTTGATGCCGTCCATCATGGCGGCGAACATGTCGAAGCCCTCGCGCTGGTACTCCACGAGCGGGTCGCGCTGGGAGTAGGCACGCAGGTAGATGCCCTCGCGGAGGTAGTCCATCTCGTAGAGGTGCTCGCGCCACTTGCGGTCGAGGACCGACAGGACGACGCGACGCTCGAGCTCGCGCTGCACCTCCTCGCCCATCTCGGCCTCGCGGCGGTCGTAGGCCTCCTGCGCGTCCTTCTGCAGGTCCTCGACGAGCTTCTCGCGGCTGATGTTGGCCAGTCCCCCGGCCTCCTTGACGATCCCGTCCTGGGTGAGGCCGACCGGGTAGAGCTGGTTGAGCGCGGTGAAGAGGCCCTCGAGGTCCCAGTCCTCGGCGTAGCCCTCGGTGGTGCCGCGGACGTAGCCGGCGACCACGTCGTCGATGAAGCCGCGGATCTGCTCACCGAGGTCGGCGCCCTCGAGCACGCGGCGGCGCTCGGCGTAGATGACCTCGCGCTGGCGGCTCATCACGTCGTCGTACTTCAGGACGTTCTTGCGCGACTCGAAGTTCTGCGACTCGATGTTGGCCTGGGCGCCGGCGATCGCGTTGCTCACGCGCTTGGCGTCGATCGGCACGTCGTCGGGGACCTTGAGGACGGTCAGGATCCGGTCGACCCACTCGGACTTGAACAGCCGCATCATCTCGTCCTGCAGCGACAGGTAGAACCGGGACTCGCCCGGGTCGCCCTGACGGCCGGAGCGACCGCGCAGCTGGTTGTCGATGCGGCGCGACTCGTGGCGCTCGGTGCCGACGACGTAGAGCCCGCCGAGCTCGCGGACCTCGTCGTGCTCGGCCGCGACCTGGGCCTTGATCCGCTCGACCATGGCCGGCCAGGCGGCGTCGTAGTCCTCGGGCGCCTCGACCGGGTCGAGGCCCTGCTTGCGCAGCTCCTGGTCGGCCAGGAAGTCCACGGATCCGCCGAGCATGATGTCGGTGCCTCGACCGGCCATGTTGGTGGCGACGGTGACCGCGCCCTTGTGACCGGCCAGCGCCACGACCTTCGCCTCGTCGGCGTGCTGCTTGGCGTTGAGGACGGTGTGCGGGATGCCGCGCTTCTTGAGCAGGTTGGAGAGGTACTCCGACTTCTCGACCGACACGGTGCCGATCAGGATCGGCTGGCCGAGGTCGTGGCGCTCGGCGATGTCGTCGGCCACGGCCTCGTACTTCGCCTCCTCGGTGCGGTAGACCAGGTCGACGTTGTCGATGCGCTGCATCGGCCGATTGGTCGGGATCGGGACCACGCCGAGCTTGTAGATCTTGTCGAACTCGGAGGCCTCGGTCATGGCCGTGCCGGTCATGCCGGACAGCTTCTCGTAGAGGCGGAAGTAGTTCTGCAGGGTGATCGTGGCGAGGGTCTGGTACTCCTCGCGGACGGTCACGCCCTCCTTGGCCTCGATGGCCTGGTGCAGGCCGTCGTTGTAGCGGCGACCGGCCAGGATGCGGCCGGTGTGCTCGTCGACGATGAGCACCTCGCCGTCCATGACGACGTACTCCTTGTCGTTGCGGAACAGCTCCTTGGCCTTGATGGAGTTGTTCAGGAACGAGATGAGCGGGGTGTTGACCGAGTCGTAGAGGTTGTCGATCCCGAGGTGGTCCTCGACCTTGGTGATGCCGGGCTCGAGCACCGAGATCGTGCGCTTCTTCTCGTCGACCTCGTAGTCGGTGTCCTTGACCAGGGTCCGCGTGAGCTTCGCGAACTCGGCGTACCACTTGACCTCGTCCTGGGTCGGGCCGCTGATGATGAGCGGGGTCCGGGCCTCGTCGATGAGGATCGAGTCGACCTCGTCGACGATCGCGAAGTTGTGGCCGCGCTGGACGCACTCTTCGACCGAGTCGGCCATGTTGTCGCGGAGGTAGTCGAAGCCGAGCTCGTTGTTGGTGCCGTAGGTGATGTCGCAGGCGTAGGCCTCGCGGCGCTCGGCAGGTCGCATCGACGGGAGGATCACGCCGGTGGTGAGGCCGAGGAAGTGGTGCACGCGGCCCATCTGCTCGGACTGGAACTTCGCGAGGTAGTCGTTGACCGTCACCACGTGCACGCCCTTGCCGGCGAGCGCGTTGAGGTAGGACGGGAGCACTGCGACGAGGGTCTTGCCCTCACCGGTCTTCATCTCGGCGATGTTGCCGAGGTGGAGCGCGGCGGCGCCCATGACCTGCACGTCGAACGGACGCATGCCGAGCACGCGCTTGCTCGCCTCGCGGACGGTGGCGAACGCCTCGGGCATGATCGCGTCGAGGGTCTCGCCGTCCTCGAGCCGCTGGCGGAACTCCGCGGTCATGCCACGCAGCTCGTCGTCGCTCATCGCGACGAAGTCGTCCTCGATGGCGTTGACGGCCTTGGAGATGGCCTCGAGCTCGCGGAGGATCTTCCCCTCGCCGATGCGGAGCAACTTGTCGATGATGGCAGGCACGAGTGGTAACTGTACCTACCTCGCCAACGCTGCTCCCAATGCGTGTGACAGGTCACCCTTCTGCCCCGCCACGACGTCGTCGAGGCCCAGCCAGCCGGCGAGCCGGCGCAGCTCGGCGGCCAGCTCGTCGGCGGTCTCCTCGGGTGCTCCGGGCTCGGCGAACGCCCCCGGGACGAGGAGCGTGCCGCTCCCGCGGTCGGCCTTGAGGTCGACCCGCGCGACCAGCCGGTCGCCGAGCAGGAACGGCAGGACGTAGTAGCCGTGGACCCGCTTGTCGGCCGGGACGTAGATCTCGATGCGGTAGAAGAAGTCGAACAGCGCCTCGGCCCGGGCGCGCTCCCAGACGACCGGGTCGAACGGGCTGAGCAGCGTGCGGGCGCCCACCCGGCGCGGGAGCCGGGCGTCGCGGTGGAGGTAGGCCTGGCGCTGCCAGCCCTGCACCCGCACCGGCAGCAGCTCGCCGGACTCGACCAGCTCGTCGACGGCGACCTTGGTGCTGGCCCGCCCGGGCGCCGGCTGCAGCCGGAGGCGGTAGTAGTCGGCGAGGCAGGCGGCGCTGGCGACGCCGTGGGAGCGGGCGGCACGCCGGACCAGCTCGGTGACCGCCTCCTGGGGCGTGGGGGTGGGCGCGTCGAGCACCGCGCGCGGCAGCACCCGCTCGGCGAGGTCGTAGCGCACCTCGAACTGGCTGGTGCGACCGGCGATCGCCACGTCACCGACGAGGAAGAGGTAGTCGAGGACCTTGCGTGCCTCCGACCAGTTCCAGCCCCAGTGCTCCTTGGTGCGCGGACCGGTGGCGAACTCGGCCTCGAGGTCGCGGGCGGTGACCGGGCCGCGCTCGCGGACCGCGTCGAGCACCCGGGGCTCGAGGGTCGCGTCGGCGGTGAAGCCCCACTTGCCCCGCTCGGAGCGGTAGTGCTCCATCCGGTGACGCATGAGCGGCCACAGCTCGACCGGCATCAGGGCCTGCACGTGGGCCCAGTACTCCACGACCCGACGCGGCCGACGCCCCCCGGGGTCCTGGGCGCGACGGAGCAGGTCGGTGTCGTAGGGGCCCATCCGGGAGTAGAGGGGCATGAAGTGGGCGCGCTGGAGGACGTTGACCGAGTCGACCTGCAGCACGCCGGTGCGGGCGACCGTGCGCTCGAGCGTCCTCATCGAGGGCACGGCGTGCGCACGGTCGGTGAAGCCCTGCGCGGCGAGCGCGATGCGGCGCGCCTGGAGCTGGGTGAGGGTCTCCGTCACGGGTGGCACTCAACCAGAGACGGCCGACAGCCGCGGCCCTACGGCAGGTCGAGCAGCTTCTCGCGCATCGCGTACATGACCGCCTCCATGCGCGAGTGCAGCTGGAGCTTCTCGAGGATGTTGCGCACGTGGTTCTTCACGGTGTTCTCGGAGATGAAGAGCTCCTTGGCGACCTCGCGGTTGTTGAGCCCCTTGGCCACCAGCCGCAGCACCTCGAGCTCGCGCTCGGTGAGCCGCAGGCCCGGGCCCTGCTCGCGCTCGGGCTTGGACATCTGCTTGAACTCGTCGATCAGCTTGACCGCCATCGACGGGCTGATCAGCGACTGGCCCTCGTTGACCACGCGGATCGCCTGCGCGACCTCCTCGATGGAGGAGTCCTTGAGGAGGTAGCCGGAGGCGCCGTTCTTCACCGACTCGTAGAGGTCGGCCTCCTCGTCCGAGACCGTCAGCATGATGATCTTGGCCGACGGGACGACCTCCTTGATCGCCGAGCAGGCCTCGACGCCGGTGCGTCGCGGCATCCGCACGTCGAGCAGGATCACGTCGGGGGCGGTCTTCACCGCCAGCTCCGTGGCGGTCACGCCGTCGGCCGCCTCGCCGACCACCTCGATGTCGGCGTCACCGCTGAGCAGCATGATCAGGCCGCGACGGAACAGCTCCTGGTCGTCGACCACCAGGACTCGGACGGGTTCGCTGCCACCTGGTGCGCCAGCTGGACTTCCAGTTGCCTCGGTCACGCGCGCATCATGTCATGCGCGCGTGACCGAGGTGTGGTGGTCGCGTGGATCAGTCGTTCACGTCGAGCGAGATGACGCCGTAGTCGTAGCCGCGGCGGCGGTAGACGACCGACGGGCGCTCGCTCTCCTTGTCGACGAACAGGAAGAAGTCGTGGCCCACGAGCTCCATCTCGTAGAGCGCTTGGTCGAGGGTCATCGGCGCCCCCGCGAAGGACTTCTCCCGCACCACGAGCGGTCCGTCACCGGTCACCGTGGTCGGCCCGACCTTGCGCTCGATGACGTCGTCGTCCTCGGCCGTCTCCTCGGCCGTCTCCAGGCCGGCCAGAGCCTGGCCGACCGAGACGTGCTCGTTGCGCCCCTTGTGCACCCGGCGCCGGTCCGCGGCACGTCGCATCTGCGACTGCATCTTGTCCAGCGCGAGGTCCAGCGCGCCCATCTTGTCCTCGGCTGCCGCTTCGGCGCGGATCACCGGCCCCTTGGAGAACGCGGTGAGCTCGACCCGTGTCGCTCGGTCGGCCTGACGGGGGTTCTTCTCGAGCTCCACCTCCACCTGGACACGCATGATCCGGTGGTCGTGCTTCTCCAGGCGGCTGAGCTTCTCCGAGACATGTTCGCGGAACCGGTCGGACACCTCGCAGTGCCGTCCCGTGACCACAACCTCCATGTGAACCTCCTCAACTAGCGAGCGGCCGCACCCGTCCATGGGCCCCGGAGCGAACCGGGGCAGGGTGGGATGGAGTCCGCCCGGCCGACCTGGTCTTCGACCCCACAACCGCCTGCTGAAGCGTTCGCAGCTTCTCCGCCACTACTGGCCTTCTCCCGGCGTCCGGCACATCTGGTGCCGGGGACGGGGCAGGACTTACCTCTAAGCCGCACCGTGATCGTCCCGCGGGCAGCACCCGGGGACTTACGTGGACCGTTTCGCCTGCGACTGGCATCGGCTAGCCACGGCTCGGACCGGGCGACGAGCCGATCGGCACGTCGCACACCCCTCTCCGTGACGCAACCACGGACCCGGGCGGACTCCATGACAAGACGCTAGCCCCTCGACGGCTCCGGGCCAACTGTGGGACCGCCTGTCGGCGGGTCTGGTCGCTCACGCCGGCGCCGACGCCCTGCGGGTGGCCGCCACGACGGCGATCGCCACCGGGTCGAGGCCCACCGCGGCGAGGGCGCGCTGGGCCTCGCGCGCGGTCGCCCCGGTCGTCAGGACGTCGTCGCAGACGACGACGTGAGCCACCCGCCGGCGCCGCGCGACCCGCCGCAGGGCCGCGCCCGAGCAGCGCATCGACCCCCGCACGTTGGCCGCGCGACCGGACGCGTCGAGCCCCGCCTGGTCGCGGGCGCCGCGCGAGACGAGCAGCGGTGCGGCGAGCACCGCCCGTTCGTCGCGCAGGAGGCGTGCAGCCGTGCGGACCAGGGCCGCGGTCGGCTCGTAGCCCCGCTGCCGGCCCGCCCCGGGACGGGACGGCGCCGCGACGAGCAGCAGCGGCACCCGTGGGTCGAGGCCCTCGGTCGCCGCCCGCACGGCGGTCGCCAGCAGGCCGGCGAGGACCCGCCGGTGGCCCCACTGGCCGCGGTCCTTGTGCCCCACGACGAGCGCCCGCACGGCGCCGTCGTAGGTCTCGCACGCCCAGGGGGTGGCCAGTCCCGGCGGCGTCGGGGTCGGCCAGGCGATGCCGGCACCGCGCGACAGCCCCGCCCGGCACGCGTGGCACAGCATCCGCCCGGGAGCGTCGCAGCCCACGCACCGGCTGCCGAGGAAGAGGTCGAGCGCCGCGTCGAGCACCCGCCCATCGCACCAGCGCCGACCTCGACGGGCAACGCCCCCGGTCGCGGCTGTGGACGACCGGTCAGCCCGCGTAGGTCACCGACGTGACGCCGGGTGGCAGGTCCGGCACCGTGCGCTCCGGTCGGCTGAGGTCGCTGACCTCGCGACCGCCCAGCGCGAACACCTCGGGGTCCTCCACCGGAGCGGACACCAGCGCCCGGAACCGTCCGCGCAGGCGGGTCGTGCCGCCGGTGGCGATCAGTCCGGGCGCGCCGTCGACCGACAGGGTGCGCACCTGGGAGAAGTCGTCGGTGATGTCGCCGAGCACCGAGACGGTGGTCGGCGAGCGCCACGCGACGTCCCGGATCCGGGTGCTGCCCTCGGCGGGCAGCGGCAGCGTACGCACCGGGGTGAAGCCCAGCACGGCACCGTCGGAGGCCTGCCGCACCCGCGTGGCGACGATCCGGTCGGCCGAGGCGCCGCGGACGACCGCCACCAGGCGGGTGCCGTCGCGGGAGACGAGCAGCTTGGTGACGGAGCGTCCGGTCACGCCGGGAACCACCTGCTCCCTCGCGACGCCGTCGACCACGGTGAGGACGCGGGAGCGCCCGGCAGCGCGGTCGAGGACCCAGATCCGGTCACGGGCGTCGAACGTCGGCGCCGCGAGGTCGACCGCCCCGGACAGCACGGTGGCGACGTCGCCCTCGGGCGCGTCGATCGGGGCGACGACCACCTGGGTGCCGTCGCCGGTGACGGCGGCCACCCGGGTGCCGGCGAGCGAGACGCCGATCGAGCGCAGCCCGTAGTCGGTCGCACCGAGCGGGCCGACGGTCGGCTCGAGCTGGCCGATGTCGCCGGCGATCACCCGGTTGCGGTCGAGGGCGTAGAGCGAGCGGGTCGTGCCCGGGCCGCTCGGGTCGTAGGCGCTGCCCGCGTCGAGCCCGACCTGGGTGGAGCCTCCCTGGTAGCTGATCATCCGGCCACCGATGCTCAGCTGGACCGCACGGATGCTGGCGTCCTGGCGCAGGGTCCACGTGAGCTGGGCGAGCATCCGCCGGGCGGTCTGGTCGTCGACCGAGTCGGGGTCGCCTGACAGGGACACCTCGGCGATGCCCGCCGCGTTGATCGGCACGGACAGCCCGTGGGTGGTGCCGGGCGGGAAGTAGGTGCGGGCGACGTCGGCGGACTCCCCCGTCGGCTGGGCCAGCAGCCCGCGCACGAGCGAGGAGGCGAACTGCTCGCCGCGCGGCACGAAGACGGGCTCGGGGACCAGCACCTGCGAGGTGGGGTCGAAGAAGTAGAGCGACACCCGCTCGTACCAGTCGTCGAACCACGAGTCCGGCACGACCAGCGCGTCGGGCACCTCGTCGATGCGCCACTCACCGTCCTCCTCGACCAGCCCGAGGTCGAGGTCGCGGCTGGCCCGCGTGCGCTGCCAGGCGCCGCGGTCGTCGTAGAGGTTGACGTCGGTCATCGGGATCCGCACGGACGACTCGCCCTGCTCGGTGCCGAGCTCGGCGTAGGTGATGATCTGGCGCTCGGGCGTCCAGCCCTCGGCCGCGTCCCGCGACAGGAACTGCCGGGCGACCGTGGTGCTGATCGGGGTGGCCTTCATCGCCTCCAGGAAGCCGGCGACGATCTCGGCCGGCGTCTCCCCCGCCTGCGGCGGCCGGGGGTCGAAGGAGATGCCGGGCGCGTCGTCGACGTCGGCGGAGACCGGCGGCTCCACGACCGGACCGCTGGTCGGCATCTGCACGCAGCCGGCGAGCAGCCCGCAGACCGCCACGACCAGCACCGCGCGTACGCCGCGTGCCCGGGCGTTCACGCCGACTCCCGGGCGTCGTCGGGGACCAGCGGCAGCGGTGAGTGCCGCAGCTGGGTGCCGAGGCGACGGGGCAGGGTGAGCCGGAACTGCGCGCCCTCCCCCGGCCGGCCCCACGCCTGGAGCCAGCCGCCGTGCAGGTGGGTGTCCTCGAGCGAGATCGAGAGCCCGAGGCCGGTGCCGCCGCTGGTGCGCGCACGCGCGGGGTCGGCACGCCAGAACCGGTTGAACACCATCGCGGACTCCCCCGGGCCGAGGCCGACGCCGTGGTCGCGCACGGCGATCGCCGCACCCTGCTGGTCGGAGGCGATGAACACCTCGATGTCGCGGGTCTCGGCGTGGTCGATGGCGTTGGTGACCAGGTTGCGGACGATCCGCTCCACCCGGCGCACGTCGGCCTCCGCCACGCACGGCCGGCCGGGGTCGTGGACGACCACGCGGGTGTCGCGCTGGGCGGCCAGCACCGAGGTCATGTCGACGACCCGGTGGGCGACGTCGACGAGGTCGACGTCCTCGGCGTCGAGGACCGCTGCGCCCGCGTCGAACCGGCTGATCTCGAGCAGGTCCGCGAGCAGCGTCTCGAAGCGGTCGAGCTCCTTCTGCAGCAGCTCGGCCGCGCGCCCGGTGACCGGGTCGAGGAACGGCCTGGCGTCGTGGATGACGTCGCTGGCCATCCGGACCGTCGTGATCGGCGTGCGGAGCTCGTGGGAGACGTCGGAGACGAAGCGGCGCTGCAGCCGGCTGAGCTCCTCGAGCTGGCGGATCTGCTTCTGCAGGTTGGACGCCATCTGGTTGAACGACGTCGCGAGGCGCGCGAGGTCGTCCTCGCCGCGCACCCGCAGCCGCTCCTGGAGCTGCCCGGCGGCCAGCCGCTCCGCCACGCGTCGCGCCATCCGGATCGGCGTCACGACCTGACGCGTCACCAGCCAGGTCAGGCCGGCGACCAGCAGGAGCAGCGGCACCCCCGCGACGAGCATCGCCCGCGACACCAGCGCGAGGGTCTCGCTCTGCTCGTCGAGGGAGTAGAGGTAGTACAGGGTGTAGAGGTTGTCGTCGGCCGGCAGCCGCACCTGGCTGCCGACGACGATGCCGGGGCCGTTCGGCAGGCCCGGGATGTCGCGGCGGGTGCTGATGTCGGTGAACGTCCAGGCGGTGGGCGACACCTCGTCGAAGCGGGCCTCGAGGCTCTCGGGCACGCTGGCGAGGTCGAGGCCCTGGGTGAACTTCGCGCCACCGTCGGCCAGCCTGCTGCCCTCGCCGACCGGCGGCGAGAGCACGACGGCGAAGCCGCGGGTGGCGCCGCGCGCGATGATCGGCTCGACCAGGTCCTGCTGCTGGCGCGACTCGTCGGCGTCGAGGCCCGAGGTGGCCGCCAGCGCCTCGCGCGCGGCCTCGGTCTCGCTCTCCGCCTCGGCGACCACCGCGTCCACGCGCTGGTCGAGCAGGCCGTCGCGGGTCTGCTGCATGAGGAACCAGCCCACGACGCCCACGACCGCCGCGGAGAGCAGGACCGTGCTCACCACGACGCGGGCCTGCACCGAGCGGCGCCAGAAGGCGGGGCCGCGGCGCAGGATCGGTGGGAGGCGGTCGAGCAGGCCTCCCGGGGCCACCGGGATCCTGGCCATGTCCTAGGACTTGCCGGCGCGGTAGCCCACGCCGCGCACGGTCACCACGACCTCGGGGTTCTCCGGGTCGTGCTCGACCTTGGACCGCAGGCGCTGGACGTGGACGTTGACCAGCCGCGTGTCGGCGCTGTGCCGGTAGCCCCAGACCTGCTCCAGCAGCACCTCGCGGGTGAAGACCTGCCACGGCTTGCGGGCCAGGCACACGAGGAGGTCGAACTCCAGCGGCGTCAGGTTGATCGGCTCGCCGTCGCGGGTGACGGTGTGGCCGGCGACGTCGATGCTGACGTCGCCGATGGTCAGGCCCTCCGCCGGCGCGGCGTCGTTGCGGCGTACGCGGGCGCGGATCCGGGCGACGAGCTCCTTGGGCTTGAACGGCTTCACGACGTAGTCGTCGGCGCCGGACTCCAGCCCGACGACGACGTCGACGGTGTCGCCCTTCGCGGTGAGCATCACGATCGGGACGCCGGACTCGGCGCGGATCTCCTTGCAGACGTCGATGCCGTCCTTGCCCGGCAGCATGAGGTCGAGCAGGACCAGGTCGGGCTTGTAGTCGCGGAACGCGTCCATGGCGAGGTCGCCACGTCCCACGATCCGGCTGTCGAAACCCTCCTGGCGGAGCACGATGGAGAGCATCTCCGCGAGCGAGGCGTCGTCGTCGACGACGAGCACGCTGCCGCGCGCGGGCTCGACCAGGTCAGTCATGGCGCCAAGTGTAGGGCGGGGCCCCGCCCCACGAACGTGGAACGGGGCCCCGGCCGGGAGCGCTGGCTGGCTCAGTAGCGGTAGTGGTCCGACTTGTAGGGACCCTCGATCGGGACGCCGAGGTAGGCGGCCTGCTCCTTGGTCAGCTCGGTGAGCTCGACGCCGAGGGCGTCGAGGTGCAGCCGGGCGACCTCCTCGTCGAGGTGCTTGGGCAGCACGTGCACGCCCAGCTCGTAGTCGTCGGCCTTCGAGAACAGCTCGACCTGCGCCAGCACCTGGTTGGTGAAGGAGTTCGACATCACGAACGACGGGTGGCCGGTGGCGTTGCCCAGGTTGAGCAGGCGACCCTCCGACAGCACGATGATCTTCTTGCCCGGCTTGCCGTCCTCGCTCGGGAAGATCCACTGGTGGACCTGCGGCTTGATCTCGTCCTTGACGATGCCCGGGATCTTGGCCAGGCCGGCCATGTTGATCTCGTTGTCGAAGTGGCCGATGTTCCCGACGATGGCCTGGTGCTTCATCTTGTGGAAGTGCTCGACCGTGATGATGTCGAAGTTGCCGGTCGTGGTGATGAAGATGTCGGCGGTCTCGACGACCGACTCGAGGCGGCGGACCTCGTAGCCGTCCATCGCGGCCTGCAGCGCGCAGATCGGGTCGATCTCGGTGACGATCACGCGGGCGCCCTGGCCGCGCAGGGACTCGGCCGAGCCCTTGCCGACGTCGCCGTAGCCGCAGACGACCGCGACCTTGCCGCCGATCATCACGTCGGTGGCGCGGTTGATGCCGTCGACGAGCGAGTGGCGGCAGCCGTACTTGTTGTCGAACTTCGACTTGGTGACCGAGTCGTTGACGTTGATCGCCGGGAAGAGGAGCGTGCCCTCCTTGAAGCGCTCGTAGAGGCGCAGCACACCGGTGGTGGTCTCCTCGGAGACGCCCTTGATCATCGGCGCGCGGTTGGTCCAGCGCTGCGGGTCGGCCTCGAGCGAGCGGGCCAGGACGCGCAGCACCTCCTTGAACTCGTGGTTGTCGGTCGAGTCCTGCGAGGGGACCTCGCCGGTCTTCTCGTACTCGACACCGAGGTGCAGCAGCATGGTGATGTCGCCGCCGTCGTCGAGCAGCATGTTGGGCCCGCCCTCGGCGAAGTCGAAGACCTTCTCCGCCTCGTCCCAGTACTCCGCGAGGCTCTCGCCCTTCCAGGCGAAGACCGGGACGCCCTGGGGGTCCTCGGGGGTGCCGTTCGGGCCGACGACGACCGCCGCGGCGGCGTGGTCCTGGGTGGAGAAGATGTTGCAGGTGGCCCAGCGGATGTCCGCGCCGAGAGCCGCGAGGGTCTCGATCAGCACCGCCGTCTGGATCGTCATGTGCAGCGACCCGGCGATCCGGGCGCCCTTCAGCGGCTGGTCCGCGCCGTAGCGCTCCCGCATCGCCATCAGGCCGGGCATCTCGTGCTCGGCGAGCTCGATCTCCTTGCGGCCGTACGCGGCAAGGCTGAGGTCAGCGACCTTGAAGTCCATCGGATGTCTCCTGGTGGTGAGGACGTCTGCGCCGCACATCTGTGCGCTGTCGGGATCTCCCGCGCGGACACATCGAGGGTAGGTCGATCCTCAGGCTTTCGGAGAATCCTCGGGAAGCTCGTCGGTCGGCTGCTCGTGGTGCCCCTCGTCGCCGTGCCCACCGATGCCCAGCGGGCGGAGCGCGAAGAGGATCGCGAAGCCCACGACGAGGCCCACGACCGCGGACAGGACGGTGTTGAGCAGCCACCCGGTCAGCGCCCCGAGGGCCCCGCCGACGGCGTCGTGGACGGCGACCTCCCAGTGGTGGACCAGGTCGTACGGCGCGTGCAGCGCGTGGCCGATCCCGGTGCCCTCGAGCAGGCCGTCGTGGCCACCGATCTCGTAGAGGCTGACCAGGAAGATGTGGCCACCTACCCAGAGCATCGCAAGGGTGCCGATGAAGGAGATGGCCGCGAGGAGCCGCGGCATCGCGGCGACGAGGGCGAGCCCGACCCGCTGGGAACCCTTGGACGGCTTCTCCGCGAGGTGGAGGCCGACGTCGTCCATCTTCACGATCAGCGCCACGACGCCGTAGACGAGGACGGTGATGAGCACGGCGACGACCGCGAGCACGATCGCCCGCATCCAGATGCTGGCGTCGGCGTCGGAGCTGACCACCTCCTTCAGCGCGATGACCATGATCTCGGCGCTGAGGATGAAGTCGGTGCGGACGGCCTGCGCCACGGTGCGCTTCTCGTGCTCCGGGGTGAACTCGCCCTGCTCGGAGACCGCCGCCTCCGCCTCGGATCCGTGGCCGCTGAGGCGCTCGTGGACCTTGTGGGCGCCCTCGTAGGCGAGGAACGCGCCGCCGAAGATGAGGATGACCGGCAGCAGCTGCGGGAGGTACTGCCCCAGCAGCACCGCGGCCGGGAGGATGAAGAGCAGCTTGTTGCGCAGCGAGCCGATCGCGATCTGCTTGATGATCGGGAGCTCGCGCTCCGCCGCCGAGCCGTGGAGGTACTGCGGCGTGACGGCGGTGTCGTCGACCACGACGCCCGCGGCCTTCGCGCTGGCGCGGCCGGCGGCCGCACCGACGTCGTCCACGCTGGCGGCGGCGATCCGCGCCAGGGCGGCGACGTCGTCGAGGAGGGCGAACAGTCCGCCGGCCATGGGTGGTCCTCCGGGTCGTGGGTCGGTGAGGGGGCAGCCTATCGGCGTGCGTCGCGGTTCCTGGCCGCGACGTCGTCGAGCGCGTACGTCAGCAGCTCGGCGTGGGGCGGCAGGGGACCGCGGCGACGCTCGCCCGTGTGGACCCACCCGAGCTTCTCCCAGAACGCCCGGCCCCGCGGGTTCGCGGCGTAGACGCACAGCCAGGGCCGCTCCGCACCGGCAGCACGCAGGCGCCGCACGAGCTCGTCGTGGGCGGCGACCGCGAGGCCGCTCCCCCACTCGTCGACCGCGATGCCGAAGTGCATGACCTCCGACCCGCGAGTGGCGGCGAAGCCCGCGACCCGGTCCTCGCGCAGGACGACGTAGCACTCGATCCCCGGCTCGGCGATCTCCGACCGCCACCGCTCGGCGAGGACCTCGCGCGGGAAGGGGTACCGGTCCTGCGGGAACACCACGGAGAGCCCGGCGATCGACGCGGGCTCCTGGACCGCCATCACCGCGGCGACGTCGTCGGGACGCATGTCGCGGAGCAGCCTCCCGGAGGTGGTCATGTGCGGACAGTAGCCTCGCGGGATGCCGCCCGCCGCCGACCGGACGTCCACCGCCGACCACGTGTGGCTCGTCGAGGAGCGGGAGTACGCCCGGCACGAGGCGCGGCGCGGCCGGAGGCACGCCTACGAGCGCCTCGACCCCGGCCGGACCGCACTCGTCGTGGTCGACCTGGTGCCGTTCTTCGTGCGCGAGTCGGCCTACGTCCGCGGCATCGTGCCGCGCGTCAACGCGTTGGCGGCCGCGACCCTGTTGGTCGAGGAGGTCGCGCCACTCGCTGGTCGAGGAGGGACGAAGTCCCGTCACGAGACCCGCCCACCCTGTTGGTCGAGGAGGTCGCGCAGCGACCGTCACGAGACCCGCCCACCCCGGGTCGCCGGGCTGTCCACAGATCCCCGTCCGACCGTGGCCGAGTGTCGGTGCCCGCCGATACAATCGAACACATGAGCGAGACGCTGGCAGCACCCGAGGAAGAGGTCACCGTCGACGACCTCGACGCCTCGACGCTGCTCGCCTCGATCCGCGACTCCCGCCGCCACGAGCACGCCGAAGCCGCCCGACAGCTCGCCCTCGCCGCCCGCTGGGCCGACCTCCACCCACCCGAGTCGATCCACCACGCCGCCACCTTCACCAGCTCCGGCGCCGGCACCGAGCAGAGCGAACCCATCGCCGGCGACGGCTGCCCCCTCGTCGCCGAGTTCTGCATCCCCGAGCTCGGCGCCGTCCTCGGCATCTCCACGACCGCCGCCAAGCGGCTCATCGGACAGGCCCTCGAGCTGCGCCACCGACTCCCCCGCCTCTGGGCACTCGTCCACGCCGGCCACGTCCCCGCCTGGCGTGCCCGCATGGTCGCCGAGACCACCATCCACGCCGTCCCCACCCTCACCCGCGAGGCCGCCGGGTGGGTCGACACCCAGGTCGCGGCCGTCGCCGGGAAACTCGGCACCGCCCAGCTCGACCGCCTCGTCGCCGAGGCCATCAAGCGTCACGACCTCGACCCGGCGTCTCGACCCGACACCGCCCACGGCGAGGACGACGCCGACTTCGCGGCCGACCGCCACCTCGCCACCGACGCCCGCCACGCCACCATCGACTCCCGCCACCTCCACTACGACGGCCTCATGCGCATGGAGGCGATGCTCGACCTCGCCGACGCCCTCGACCTCGATCAAGCCCTCGCCCACCGCGCCGAGGTGTTCAAGGCCCTCGGCTCCACCGCACCCCTCGACGCCCGACGCGCCGCCGCGCTCGGCGACCTCGCCCGCACCCAGACCGCCCTCGACCTCCACCACCAGAGCCAGGCCACCGGCCGGCCCCCACAGCCCGAGCAGTCCCAGAACCAGCCGGCCCAGCCCGAGCCGACCGAGCACACCGAGCAGCCCGAGCAGCCCGAGCAGCGCGAGCAGCCCGAGTCGACCCAGCATGAGCCCACCGAGCCGGCGAGCGACGACCTCCCCGCCGCGCGTGAGGTCGTCCTCCACGTCCACCTCGACGCCCACCTGCTCACCGACGACACCGGCCAGGTCGTCGAGACCGTGTTCGGCCCCACCGCGAGGCTCGACAACCGCCAGCGGCTCGCGCTGCTCGAGCAGGTCCAGACCTGGTGCGCGACCTCGCGCACCAAGGTGACCATCCGTCCCGTCATCGACCTCGACGCCGAGCTCACCAGCCCCGGCTACCCCGTCCCCGACCGGATCCGCGAACAAGTCGTCCTCCGCGACCGCACCTGCGTCTTCCCCTGGTGCACCCGCCCCGCCCGGGCCTGCGACATCGACCACGTGATCCCGTACGACCACGACGCTGCAGCCGACGGGGATGCCGACGGCCGACCACAGCCCGGACCGACAGCCACCTCCAACCTCGCCGCCCTCTGCAGGTCACACCACCGCCTCAAGACCCACACCCTCTGGCGCTATGAGCACCTGCGCCCCGGCGTCTTCGAGTGGACCAGCCCCCACGGCCACCACTACCTCCGCGACCACCACGGCACCACCGCCCTCGACCCACCCGCGGTGACGATCGGGCCACCAGGTCTCGTGACGGGACTTCGTCCCTCCTCGACCAACGAGCACGACGAGCCCGGCGAGCCCAGCGAGCCCAGCGACAGCCGACCATGACCCCGCCCCACACCCCGCCACCCACCCGGTAGCGGGGTCAGCGGGCTGTCGCGAGGAAGTCCGCGACGGCGTCCTCGAAGCCGGGGAGGTCCTGCGGCCGGTGGCGGGCACCGGGCAGCACCACGTGGCGCGCACCCGACTGCGCGAGCCGGGACGCGATCACCTCGTACTCCTCGTTCCACGCCCCCGTGACCACCAGGGTCGGGACGTCGGCCAGTACGTCCGCGTCGAGGCCGTGGCCCCAGGGCGGCTCCATCGCGGCGAAGCGCTCTGCGACCGGTCGGTCCTCCGCCCACGTGCCGGGGGTCGCGTCCCGTCCCATCATCATCGGCGCGAAGACCTGCCAGAAGCCGTGGAGGTCGCCGTCAGCGGCGCGGGCACGGGCGGCCTCCATCGGCCCCACGTGCGCCTCGATCGCCGCGTCCCCGCGGGCCACGTCGTAGAGCGCCGGCTCCACCAGCACGTGCGGCACCGCCGGAAGGGATCCCGCCGCGTGCGCCAGCGCGACCGCCACCGCGCCGAGCGAGTGGGACACCACGACACCCACGTCGTCGGGGCACCCCGCGGCCAACCGCGCCGCCTTGTCGGCCATCCGGGCGACCGAGCCGTGGTCGGCGAAGACGGCCCGCGCCCCATCCTGCTCGGGCCACGCCGCTCGACCTGAGCGGCCGGCGCCGTGCACGTAGTACCTCACCCACCGCACCGTAGCCGCGCACTAGCGTCCCCTCCATGACCTCCTTCGTGAAGTCCCTGACCTTCGACTGCCACGACCCGCTGGCCGTCGCCGCCTTCTGGGCGGCCGCCCTCGGATCCGACGTCGACGAGGACAGCACGCCCGACCGGGCGTGGGTCGAGCCGGCCGGGTGGGGCGGACCGAGCATCTGGTTCCAGCGCGTCCCGGAGGGCAAGCAGGCGAAGAACCGCCAGCACCTCGACCTGCGCGCCATGGGTCCGGTCTCCGACGAGCGGGCGCGACTCGAAGGGCTCGGAGCGCGCGTGCTCGACGATCGCGGCGACCTCGTGGTGATGGCCGACCCCGAGGGCAACGAGTTCTGCCTGGAGGCCTGACAGTGGACACCTACACGGGCAACGACTTCTACTGCGACGTGGCGATCCCCCGAGTCGTGCCACTCGACGTGGTCCACGAGGACGAGCTGGTGCTGGCCTATCACCACACCCGGCCGTTCTGGCCGGTCCACCTGGTCGTGGTCCCGAAGCGACACATCGCCTCGCTGACGTCAGTGACGACCCACGACGAGTCCGACGTACGGGCCGTGCTCGAGGTCGTCCAGCACGTGGCGGCCAGTGTCGAGCGGGACCGCGGTGCGGCCGCGGTGCTCACCAACCTCGGGACCTACCAGGACTCCAAGCACCTGCACGTGCACGTCAGCTCGGGTCCGCCGCTGCGCCCCTGAACCGGTTGTCGGTCCCCCGCGGCACAGTGGGGGCATGGACACCACCGCCGTGATGACCAGGCTGGTCGAGGTCATCGACGCCCACGACTGGGCGTCGTTGCCCGGCCTGCTCCACCCCGACTTCACCTGCCGCCTGGTCCACACCGGCGAGGTCTTCGACCGCGACGACTGGGTGGCGTTCAACGCCGACTACCCCGGCTTCCAGCGGATGCACCTCAAGGACCTGGTGGTCGACGGCGGGCGCGGCGTGCTCCGGGCCACGGTCGTCGGGACCGACGGCAACGGCGACGACGAGCTGTTCGCCGTCGCGAGCTTCGCCGAGGTCCGCGACGGCCTGCTCGTCGAGCTCGTCGAGGTGTGGGCCGAGGTCGACCAAGACCCGCCACCCGGCACCCGCCTGCCCGGTCCGACCGAGCGGCTCCGCTTCCGCAGGATGACCGCCGACGACCTCGACGACGTCACTGCGATGCTCGTCGACTTCGACCCCTACCGCGGCGACCGACCGCCCAGCTCGGCGGCCGACGCGCAGCGCTGGATCGAGTGGCAGGCGCGCAACTACGCCGACCACGGCTTCGGGCTGTGGGTGCTGGAGACCCACGACGGCCAGTTCGTCGGTGACTGCGGCCTCACCGTCCAGGACGTCGAGGGCACGCCCCACGTCGAGGTCGGCTACCACCTCGTCGAGCCGATGCGCGGCCGCGGCTACGCCACCGAGGCGGCCCGGGCCGTGCGCGACTGGGCCGCCGCCCACGGCGTCGACCACCTCGTCGCCCTCATCCGACCCGACAACGTCGCGAGCCAGGGCGTCGCCCGCAACCTCGACATGGAGCTCGAGCGGACGGCACACGTCCACGGGGGCGACGCCCTGGTGTTCGGCACCAGGCTCGCCGCGGGGCGCTAGTCCTCGACCAGCCCGATCCGCAGGTACTCCGCGGCGTAGGTGCCGGTCAGCAGCAGCGACGCGTAGCGCGCGACCTCCGCGTCCGCGTCGGTCTCCAGCGTCTCCACGCGTACGCCGTGGCGCGCGGCCGCGGCCCGCAGAGTGCCGGCCTGCTCGCGCACCATCGGGTCGTCGGCGCCGTCGTCGAGGACCAGCAGCAGCGGCCGGAGCTCCGCGCCCTCCTCGGAGAACGGGTCGGCGAACAGGTCCTGGGGGCGGGTCGCCTCGATGACCGGGAGCAGGTGCTCGGCGTCGCCGGCGATCGCGGAGCGACCCGAGGTCCGGCGCAGCGACTCGGCGAGCCGGCGCGCGGCGCGGGCGGCGAGCACCGAGCCGCCCCACACGAGCGGGTTCGTGTCGGCCATCGCGATCGCGAGCATCTTCGCCGGGTTGACCGCGAGGTCGCGGTGCGGCGAGCAGCTGGTGGCGACCTCGTCGAGCGACGAGGCGACCGACTCGGCGTCGGCCCGCGGACCGAGGTGGACGTGGGCGAGGTAGTCCAGCACCACCACCGCCGTGGCCAGCTGGTCACCCGTGACGGTCGGGAGGACCGTGACGTGCCGCCCGGCCGCGTGCTCGCCGACCAGCGACTTCTGCGGGCAGGCCACCACGACCTGGGCGCCGCGGCGCACCGCCTCGGCCACCGTCGACGCGGACCCGTGGTCGTTGCCCTCCGGCGCGAGCATCACCACCAGGTCGAGCGACCCCGCCCAGCCGGGCAGGCCCGGGTTGGGCCACGCCACGAACGGCACCGGGCACCACGGCTCGAGCACCGCGCGCAGCAGGCGTGAGTCCGGGCCGGCGGCGATCACCGCGCGCGGACGCGCCTCGTCACGGCCGCGGGCGATCAGCTCCGCGGTCGCGGTCGCCGCCTCGTGCGCCTCGCGCCGCACCCGCGCCCCGCTCTCGGCGAGCGTGCGCAGGCGCAGGTCGGCTGACTCGAGCGCCACCGCGTCGTCGAGCCGGGCCTCGTCGAACCAGGTCGCCACGGCGAGCTCCTCCCCTGTCGTCGGCCTGTCGTCAGGCGGGCTTGCGGGCCTCGTCGACCAGCAGCACCGGGATGTCGTCGCGCACCGGGTACGCGTTGCCGCACCCCTGGCAGACCAGCTCGTCGGCCCCGTCGAGGGAGGCCGCGACCAGCTCGCCGTGGCAGGCCGGGCAGACGATGATGCTCAACAGCTGCGGGTCGATGTTCACGTCCCGGATCCTAGTCAGTCGGTCGGGGTGAGCACCCGCAGGTGGCCGCGCTTCGCGCCCCGGGTGGGGTCGTCGGTCGAGTGCAGCGGCACCGCCGCCTGCGTCGGGGCCGGTCGCGCGGCCTCGCGGACCGCGTCGGCGAGGGCCAGCAGGTCGTCGCTGCTCGGGCCCGGCGCCTTCTGGTCGGACGCCAGGCGCAGCACCTCCCAGCCGCGCGGGGCGGACAGCCGCTCGCTGTGCACGTCGCACAGGTCGTAGGCGTGCGGCTCGGCGTAGGTCGCGAGCGGACCGAGGACGGCGGTCTGGTCGGCGTAGACGTAGGTCAGCGTGTTGACCGCGGGACGGCCACACGCCGTTCGCGAACAACGACGGGCAAGGCTCACGGCCCCGACGCTACCCGCCGCACGCACGCGCGCCGCTTAGGCTCGCGGCGTGGACGACGTGAGCACCGCCGCAGAGGGACAGCGCCGACGCACCCGCGACCGGCGCGGGCGCGGGATGCGCGGCCCGGGCGTCCTGCCCGAGCGCCCCGGAACCCCGGCGCTCCGGACGGCGCGTCAGCGCTTCGACCAGCTCGTGCTCGACGTGGTCGCCCCGCTCGACGAGCGGTGGCAGCGCCACCTCGGCCTCGTCGAGTACGCCGTCGAGGACACGCCGATGCTCCCCGACGACTGGGGCGACGAGACCGTCCCGCTGTCGTCGCTGGTGCGCGGCAAGGGCACCGGACCGACCCGCCTGGTGGTGTTCCGGCGGCCGATCGAGCACCGGGCGACGACCCACGACGAGCTGCGGGCGATGGTGCACCTCGTCGTCGTCGAGCAGCTCGCCGAGCTGCTGGACCTCACCCCCGGCGACATCGACGAGCGCTACGCCGACTAGCGCTGCGCCGGCCGCACGTCCGGCACCTCGCTGGTGTCGACCAGCTGCCCCAGGGGCAGGAACGACAGCCCGCCGTCGTCGGTCTCGAGCGAGACCACGGCCGTCGTGCGCTCGAGCTCGACCTGGGCCAGCACCGCGTCGTCCGGCAGACGGATCCGCGCCGCGGTCGCGGGATCGACCTCGACGCGTCGCTCCCGCACGACCGCCGCGCCGTCGGCGTCCCACGCCCGCAGGACGACGACGCCCGGGGCCGTGGCGCCGACGACCACCAGCCGCTTGGAGCCGGCCGGCAGGGCGGCCCCCGTCGAGGACTCCACCACGGGTCCGGCGACCGACAGCGCCAGGTCGCGGGGCGTACGGGTGCGCAGGCCTGCGGTGACGGGCCCCGTCGCGTCGAGGCGCAGCGCCTGCACGCCGACCGCCGTGCGTCCGCGCAGCACGCCGCCGAGGTCGACCTCGGCGACCGAGGCAGGCGCGAGGGTGACCTCCTCGAACCCGGCCGGCGCGAACTCGCTCTCGTCGCTGACCAGCCGGAGCTCGACCCGGACCTCGTCGTCACCCGGGTTGGCCAGGGTCAGGGTGCGGTCGGCCGCGCCGGTGCCGACGCCGGCGATGTAGGACGTGGTGGCCGGGGCGTCCTGGGCCGGCAGCCACTCGCGGACCGGGCGGTCCCGACCCAGGGGGTCGACCACGTCGACCACGCTGGAGCCGAGCCGGCCGCGCGAGACCTGCACGCGCAGCGCCAGCGCGTCGCGGTTGGGGGCGACCTCCGCCAGGTCGAAGGAGACCGACCGGGCGCCGGGCACCCGGATGCCGCGCAGGGCGGGGACGTCGACCACACCGGTGCCGTCCCAGACGGTGACGTCCGCGACCGCCGGGCCCTTGTCGGGGTTGACCAGGGTGAGCGTGGAGGCGTGCTGGGCGGAGGCGCCGACGCCGGTGAACCAGCGTTCGGGTGCCGGCTGGTCGCACCCGAACGCCGAGCCGGAGCCGGATCGCGTGGCGACCAGGCCGGGCGCGAGCTCGCCTGACCCGGACACGACGACCGTCCCGCGCTCGGTGCGCGAGGCGACGCCGTCGGTCAGGTCCTCGGTGTCGTCCTCGCGACCGATCCGCAGCGCGAGCTCGCCGGAGGCCAGGGAGGTGCTGCCGAGGCGTACGTCGTCGGCGCCGGGGAGCTGCGCCGGGCAGACCGCGGTCGAGCGGTCGAGCGTCGCGGACGTCGGTCCGAAGGTGCTCGCCGGCACGTCGGCCGGTCGCACGAGAGCGAGGGCGGCGACGGTCAGCAGCGGGATCACGACGGCGAGCAGCGTCAGCGGCGAGGGGCGGCGGCTGCGGACCTCGGCGACGCGGCGGCGCCTCGGGGCGGGAGCGGTGGGGTCAGTCATCGTCGCGGCCTCCCCTGCGCGGTCGGATGGTCGGGGCGGCGAGGACGAGCGCCACCAGGATGGCCAGGCCCTGCAGGACCAGCAGGGCCGGCCGCCACCACTGTCCCGAGCCGTCCACGGCGTCGGCGTCGAGCGGGCGGTCGACGCGCCATGCGCGCGTGGAGCGGTCCTCCGCGCTGGCCTGGTCGAGGCCGGCGGTCGCGTCGAGCAGCGCCGAGACCCGACCGTCGGCCGGCGAGCTGAGGACGACGTACTCGATGCCGCGGGCGCCCAGCGAGGCCACGACGCCGGGCGTCGGGGCGGAGACCAGCGTGCGCACCTCGTCGGTGAGCCCGGTGTCCTCGTCGGCCAGGGTGAGGATCTCGTCCTCCCCCAGCGTGGTGCCGTCGTCGCGGCGGATGCGGTAGGTGATGCCGTCGTCGACCGAGCCGTCGAGCACGAGCACCCCGTGCTCCTGCCCCAGCAGCGAGCTCTGCTCCATGTAGGCCGGGACGGTCTGCGCGGCGTCGCGCGTCATCGCGTTCTCGGGCGTCGTCAGCCACCAGCCGAGCCCGCCGAGCGGCACGGCCGCGGCCACCAAGGCGAGCACCCCGGCGAGGGACCGCTGCCAGACGGGGTGGTGCTCGTCGAGGCGGCGGAGGTAGGCGTCGGCCCCCAGCACGACCGCGACGATCGAGGTGCCCTGCAGGATCACCACGAACAGACCCAGGCTGGGCCGGGTGGAGACGGACGGCAGGTCGAGGGTGACGTGCGAGACCACGCCGGACACGAGCGCCGCGGCCAGGGCGACCAGCCAGCAGATCACCACCGGGACCCGGGTGCGCCGGGGCAGCAGCGCCGCCAGCGCCAGCACCACCAGCACGGCACCGAGCCAGGTGGGGGCGCCGAGGTCGTTGAGCCGGCCGGTCAGCAGCCCCTGGAAGGTGACCTGGTCGACCGTGAGCCGGCCGGCCTCGAGGAGCAGGCCGGCGGCCGAGCCGGTGGTCAGCAGCGGCAGCAGCCAGGGGGCCAGCAGCACGGGGGTGGCCGCGACCGCCACGACCGGCGGGCCCCAGCTGTCGCGGTCGCGCAGCAGCCGCGGGGCGATGAAGGCGGCCGACCCCAGCACGACGGCCGTCGCGAGGAGGGCGAACAGCCAGAGTCCCGGCACGAACGAGGCGCCCAGGGCGAGGAACAGGGCGGTGCGCCAGGCGGCGCGCCACCGGCGGTCGCGGTCGGGGTCGACGAACCCGAGCGCGGCGCGGGCGGCCCACGGCAGCAGCGCGGCGACCGCCACCGTGCCGAAGCGGCCCTCGCTCCACGCGCCCGACGTGACCGGGACGAGGGCGTAGGTCAGCGCGCCCCAGACGACCAGCCAGCGCGGCAGCCCGAGCGGGTCGACGAGGCGGCCGACGACGGCGAGGAGCCGCCAGGCTCCCCACGCGGCGATCGGGACCGCGAGCAGCATCAGCCCCGAGACGACCGCGCCGGTGTGGCCGAGCAGGACCGAGGCGGCGACCGCGAATGGCAGCACGTAGGCCGGGGCGGGCACGTCGGTGCCGGTGCCGAGGGGGTGCCAGGAGGCGACGTGCAGCGACCACCAGTCGGAGGCGGCGGCGGGCACCGGTGACAGGGCGCCCCCGGTGATCGAGCCGAACGCCTCGCGGCCGGCGAGCAGCGCGAGCAGGCCGAAGAGCACGAGCACCACGGCGACCGGGTTGGTGAAGAAGCGCGCGACCAGGCCGGTGTCGGTGAGGTAGGCCTCCTCGTCGTCCTCCGTGGAGGAGCGGCGCTGCTCGCTCACCCGCACCGCCTCCGGCTCCCTGGCCTGCCGGCGCCGTTCGGCGACGTCGGCGGCCTGGCTGGTGGCCGCCGCTGCGAGGTCGGTCACCAGGTCGAGGCCGTGCCGGTAGGGCAGCCAGGGCGGTGCCAGCAGGTGGCGTACGTCCGCCGGGTCGCCGTCGCGGCGCGACGCCCGGTCGCGGCGCGCGGCCAGCACCTGGCGCGGCCGGCCGTGCACCGACAGGGCCGCCGCGAGCTCGTCGAGGGCCTCGCCCACCGACCGCACCGCGAGGAAGCCGAGCACCCGCAGCAGCGAGCCCCAGAAGAGCCGGACGTACTGCCACGGCAGGGCCCGGGAGGAGACGTTGGCCAGCGAGGTGAACAGCGCGGCGCGGCGCTCCTGGTAGTGGGTGTGCCGCCCCGTCAGCGGGGTGCGCCGCACGCCGCGGTGCGCCGCCTCGGCGTGGAACACCACGGCCTGCGGCACCACCAGGGTGCGGTGGCCGGCCTGCGCGGCGCGCCAGCCGAAGTCGAGGTCGTTGCCGAAGATCGGCAGCTCCTCGTCGAGCCCGCCCAGCGACTCCAGCACCTCGCGCCGGACCAGCATGCCGGCGGTGTTGACCGCCAGCACCTCGCGCACGGCGTCGTGCTGGCCCTGGTCGTACTCGCCGCGCTCCAGGCCGGTCTCGCGGCGACCGGTGCCGGAGATCGTGAGGCCGACCTCGAGCAGCCGGCGCAGCGAGGGCCACTCGCGCAGCTTGGGACCGAGGACCGCGGCGTCGGGGTGCTCCTGCGCGGCCGCGAGCAGCGCGGCGAGGGCACCGGGGTCGGGGTTGCTGTCGTCGTGCAGCAACCAGATCCACTCGTCGGTCCCACCCGTGGGGGGGAGGAGCGAGAGGCCGTGGCGCACCGCGGCCGGATAGCTCGTCGACCCGTGCACGACGTCGACGACCAGCCGCTCGCCGAGGACGGCGAGGCCGTCACGGACGAGCTCGACGGAGGTGTCGCGGCTGGTGGTGTCGACCACCGCGACGCGGTCGACCGGGAGGGTCTGCCCGGTCAGGCCGGCGAGGACCGCGGGGAGCCACCGCGCTCCGTCATGGGTGACGAGAAGCGCTGCGACGGACACCGGAGCACCTTAGCGAGGGGCTCCGCGGGGTCCGAAAACGGCGGCGGGGGCCGCCCGGGTCAGACCGCGCGCTTCTTCAGCTTGCGGCGCTCACGCTCGGACAGGCCGCCCCAGATGCCGAACCGCTCGTCGTTCATCAACGCGTACTCGAGGCAGTCGTCGCGGACCTCGCACGTCAGGCAGACCTTCTTGGCCTCACGGGTGGAGCCGCCCTTCTCGGGGAAGAACGCCTCGGGGTCCGTCTGCGCGCACAGGGCGCGGTCCTGCCAACCGATTTCCTCGCCCTCGGGCTCGAGGAGAAACAGTTCTGCTCTCATGTCTTCTCGCCCTTTCGACCCTGGTGGAAGCTGAACGACACTGTGGGAATTACATGCCTGTCGTACACCGCAAGTCAAGCCCGGATCTGATATGGCCATTCCCCTTCGGGCAGGCTGTCACCTATGTCATCATCCGGCGCGATGCCCACCCCGAACCCCCCGTCCGCAGGCGCCGTCCGGCGCATCACGGTGCTGTCCGGAGGGGTGGGTGGCGCCCGCTTCCTCCAGGGACTCTTGCACGGCCTGCGCAACGGCCTGGTGCCGGGCGGCACGGCCGAGACGGAGGTCACGGTCGTGGCCAACACGGCCGACGACTGGTGGATCCACGGGCTGAAGGTCTGCCCCGACCTCGACACCGTGATGTACACCCTGGGCGACGGCATCGACCACGAGCGCGGCTGGGGCCGGCGCGAGGAGACCTGGAGCGCGAAGACCGAGCTGGAGGCCTACGGCGTCGAGCCGACCTGGTTCGGGCTGGGCGACCGCGACATCGCCACCCACCTCGTCCGCACCCAGATGCTCGAGGCGGGCTACACGCTCTCGCAGGTCACCGAGGCGCTCTGCCGACGGTGGCAGCCCGGTGTGCGGCTGCTCCCGATGAGCGACGACCGGGTCGAGACCCACATCGCGGTCGCCGACCCCGACAGCCCGAGCGGCCGGCGGGTGGTCCACTTCCAGGAGTACTGGGTGCGGATGCACGCCGCCGTCCCCGCCGAGGCCGTGCTGGTCGTCGGGCAGGACCAGGCGACTCCCGCGCCCGGCGTGCTGGAGGCGATCTCGGAGGCCGACCTGGTCGTGCTGCCGCCGTCCAACCCGGTCGTCTCGGTCGGCACCATCCTCGGCGTGCCCGGCGTCCGCGAGGCGCTCCGGTCGACGCCCGCCCCCGTCGTGGGCCTCTCCCCCATCGTCGGCGGCGACCACGTGCGCGGCATGGCCGCCCAGGTGCTGGCCGCCATCGGCGTGGAGGTCTCGGCAGCCGCGGTCGGCCTCCACCTCGGCGCCCGCTCCGCCGGCGGCGTGCTCGACGGCTGGCTCGTCGACGAGCGCGACGCCGACCAGGTCGCCGTGCTCGAGGCCGCCGGACTCCGGGCGCGCGCGGTCCCGCTGATGATGACCGACCACGACGCCACCGCGGCGATGGCTGCGGCCGCCGTCGCGCTGGCCCGCGAGCCGCGCCCCGCATGAGCGGGCGCGCGCACCGGATCGAGGTCTGGGCGCCCGACGGCGTCGCGGAGGTCACTGCCGGCGACGACCTCGTCGCCCTCGTCCTGGCCGCGACCGGGGGCGGCAGCGACCTCGCCGACGGCGACGTCGTGTGCCTCACCAGCAAGGTCGTCAGCAAGGCCGAGGGCCGGGTACGCCGGGGCGACCGGGACGAGGCGATCGAGGAGGAGACCGTGCGGGTCGTCGCCCGCCGCGGCGCCACCCGCATCGTGCGCAACCGCCTCGGTCTCACCATGGCCGCGGCCGGGGTGGACGCGTCCAACGTCGAGGTCGGCTCGGTGGTGCTGCTGCCGCTCGACCCCGACGCCTCGGCGCGCGACCTCCGCGCAGGGCTGCTCGAGCGGGCCGGGGTCAACGTCGCCGTCGTCGTCACCGACACCTCCGGCCGGGCCTGGCGCGAGGGCCAGACCGACCTCGCGGTCGGCGCCGCCGGCCTCGTGGTCGCCGAGGACCACGCCGGTCGCACCGACCCCTACGGCAACCCGCTCGCCGTCACCCTCCCCGCCGTGGCCGACGAGATCGCCGGCGCCGCGGAGCTCGCCCAGGGCAAGCTCGCAGCCCGCCCCCTCGCGATCGTGCGGGGACGCGCCGACCTGGTGCTGCCGGCCGGTGAGCACGGACCGGGGGCGACGTCGCTGGTCCGGGCGGAGGGTGCCGACTTCTTCGGCTACGGAGCGCGCGAGGCCGTCGTGCGTGCCCTGGCCGGGGACGCGGGCGACCGCGCCCCCTTCGGCTCACCCGCCACGCCCGCCGAGCTGAGGTCGTCGCTCGGTGCCGTCGTCGGCACCGTCACCGGCGAGCCGGGCGCGGCCGGCCTGGCCCTGCCCGCCGACGCCGACCGGACGGCCGTCGCGGCGGTGCTCTTCGCGCACGGGTGGCGCCTCGACGCCTGGGAGCCCGGGGTCGTCGACGCCGGATCGGGCGTCGTGTGCCGCGTGTCACCCGTGACTACGTAGACTCTGCCGACGTCCCACCGCACGCCCCTTCACGAGAGACACCACCACCGTGGCCAAGCAGCCGAAGAAGACCGACCGTCAGGCGGTCATCGACTCCATCCGCTCCCAGCAGTCGCGCTCCGAGAACCGGCGCGGCCTGGCGATCGTGGGCGTGTGCGTCCTCGTGGCGGTGCTCATCGTCGGCGCCGCGGCCTTCAAGCCGCTCCGGGACTGGTGGGACCTGCGGGCCTACGCCAACGACTCGCTCGGCGAGATCGGCGCCAAGGCCTCGACCTGCCAGAAGGTCACCACCAAGAAGGCCGAGGGCAACCAGGACCACGTCGAGGTCGGCACGCCGATGACCTACCCGGACTCGCCGCCGGCCTTCGGCCAGCACTGGAACATGTGGGACAGCATGGACCGCAAGCTCTACACGACCTCGGACCGTCCCGAGCTCGGCGAGCTGGTCCACAACCTCGAGCACGGCTACACGATCCTCTGGTACGACGAGACCATCGCCGACAGCTCCTCGGCCATGGACGAGCTGCGCGGCATCGCCTCCAAGCTCCAGGGCACGACCAACCTGCGCGACAAGTTCAAGGCCGTGCCGTGGACTTCTGAGGACGGCGACCCGTTCCCCGAGGGCCAGCACGTCGCCTTCACCCACTGGTCGGTGGGCGGTGTCGGCCAGACCGACGCCTCCAAGCAGGTGGGCGTCTGGCAGTACTGCTCGGACCTGAGCGGCAGCGCGCTCGAGCAGTTCATGGAGGACTACCCCTACATGGACTCGCCGGAGCCGACGGTCGTCTGACCCCGGCCGGGGACGCACGTGACCACCTTCGCCGAGGTCCTGTCCGCCCAGCTCCGTCGTGACCCCGGTCGCCCCCTGGTGACCTTCTACGACCACGCCACCGACGAGCGGGTCGAGCTGTCCGTGACGACGTACGCCAACTGGGTGGCCAAGGCGGCCGGGCTGCTCGTCGAGGAGTGCGACCTCGAGCGCGGCGCGACGCTGCGCATCGACCTGCCGCCCCACTGGCTGTCGCCGGTCTTCCTGGGCGCCGCCTGGACGGTCGGCCTGCGCGTGACGACGTCGGACGCACCGGACGCCGTGGTCTGCGGACCCGACGGCCTCGAGCGCTGGTCGTCGCTCGCCGGCTCGGTGCCCGTCCTCGCCTGCAGCCTGCGCCCCCTGGGCGTGCGGTTCGCCGAGCCGCTCCCCTCCGGGGTCCTCGACGTCGGCGTGGAGATCTGGTCGCAGCCCGACAGGTTCACCGCCTGGGACCCGCCGTCCGGGTCCGACCCCGCCACCGACGCGCTCACCCACGACGAGGTGTTCGGCGCGAGCCCCGCGGACGAGCTGACGGCCGCCGTCGGGAGGTCTCTCACCGACGGCGGCCGTCTCCTCTCGGTGGCCGACCCGGCTTCCCCACCAGGAACGGCCACCTTCACCGAGCCCCTCAGACGAGGAGGCTCGCTGGTCCTCGTGCGCAACCCCGACCCCGGTCGCCTCGACGCCGTCTTCGACGCGGAGCGGGCGACCGCACGGTCCTGACCGCGCGACCCCGGCCTACCCGGCCAGGTCGTAGCCCCCCAGTCCCTCGCCGAGCACGCGCGGCCGGGAGACCCCGGACCGGCGCCCGCCGTAGACGTAGACGACTCCGCTGGCGCGGTCGCGCACGATGTAGTCGCCGCCGCCCTTGAGCGTCATCGCCTGCACGCCCAGCACCCAGTCGAAGCCGGAGAGGTCGCTCGGCAGGCCTGCTCGGGACGGGACGCCGCCCTTCACCGGGACCGGGTCGTTGAAGCCCCGGCCGTTGCCGGCCCACACCGCGAGCCTGCCGGCGGTCGTGCCGATCAGGTCCGGCACCCCGTCGCCGGTGACGTCGCCGACGGCGGTCAGGCCGGAGACCGCGCCGAAGCCGGAGCCGAGCAGCGTGGGCTGGGCCAGCGCGCCCGTGCCGTTGCCCGTGAAGAGCCACAGCTGACCCGCGGTGTTGCGCGTGACCACGTCGCCGAAGCCGTCGCGGTTGACGTCGCCGGCGTTGAGCAGCAGGTCCATCCCGGCGAACGAGACGCCGGTGTCGACCGGCGCGCCGAGCTCGAAGGTGTCGCGGTTGGCCACGATCACGAGTTGCTTGCCGGCGATGCCGACCAGGTCGGCGCCCGGGCCACCCACCAGGTTGGCGCTCGTGATGGCGCGCATGGTCCGCACGTTCGTCGCCGGACCCACCGGGGCGCCGAAGCTGCCGTTGCCGTGGCCGGGGTAGACCATCATGCGTCCGGTGGAGGTGCGGGCCGCCAGGTCGGTGCGACCGTCGCGGTTGAAGTCACCCGTCACGATCCGGTTGACCTTGCTCCAGGCCCCCGCGACCCGCTGCGGACGGGCGAACAGCCCCGTGCCGTAGCCGGTCTGGAGGTAGAGCCGGTTCTTGGTGCGCAGCAGCAGGTCGGCACGCCCGTCGCCGTTGAGGTCGCCGGCGCCGATGATCTGCTTGTAGCTGCTGTAGCCCTTGCGGGTGACCTTGCGGGAGAAGCCGCCCTTGCCGGTCGCGGTGAGGACGACGAGCCGGCCCTTGTAGCGGGCCACCAGGTCGTTGCGGCCGTCGCCGTTGACGTCGCCGGCGGCCGCGAACAGCGAGTAGCCGCGCAGGTCCATCTTGCGGACGGTCTTGCCGAACTTGCCGTTCGACCGGCCCTCGCGGATCCGGACGGTGCCGCGCTTGTCGACCGTCACCAGGTCGGGCGTGCCGTCACCGGTCAGGTCCGGCGAGACGAGCACGTCGGCGACCTTGTCCCAGCCCTTCTTGCCCACCACCGTGCGCTTCTGGAACGAGGTGAGGCCGCCGGTCGGCAGCACCACGCCGCGACCGTCGGACGCGCGCCGCACGACCAGGTCGGGGTACGGCGAGGCGTCGAGGTTGTTCTGCGGGTTCGGGGCCGACACGGCGATCGGCGTCGGACCGGTCGTCGTCGGAGCCGCCTGGGAGGCGTAGGTCCGGATGAGCGGGATCTGGGCGTAGAGGTACTTGCCGGGGCAGGCCGTGGAGCCCGCGTCGCGGTGGCCGTTGATCGCGGCGAACGTCGAGCGGCCCACCTTCTGCGACATGGACGCGGGGTCGACGCCGGAGATCGAGAGCTTCCACGCGAAGAGCTGGCCGTAGGCCCGCAGCATCGCGTCGCTCGGCGCCTGGACGTCGTAGTTGCCGATCGCGGACATCGCGAAGGAGTAGTCGTTGTAGTTCAGCGTGTGCGCGCCGACGACCGGCTTGTCGATGCCGCCGTAGCGGCCCTCCCAGATCCGCCCGAACCGGTCGACGAGGAAGTTGTAGCCGATGTCGCTCCAGCCGCGGGACTTCACGTGGTAGGCGTAGATGCTGCGGATGATCGCCGGGACCTGGGCCTCGGTGTAGTCGTTCGCGTTGACCGTGTGGTGCACGAAGCCGGCGTTGATCGAGCCGTAGCGCAGCGAGCTCTTGTCGCGGATGGACTCGTCGGCACCCCACTGGGCGCGGGAGAAGATCGTGGGCTGGGCAGCGGTGCGCTGCGAGCTGGTGGCGATGCGGCCGCTGGTCCGGCCGCTGGTCGAGGCGGCCTGCAGGGAGATCAGGTCGTCGCCCTCCGACTGCTCGAGGGCGCCCTGGTCCTCGTACTCCTGCTCGTAGCCGGCGGTGCCGGACGCGTCGTCGCCCCGGTCGGCCGGCGCCTCGGTCTCGCTGCCCTTCGCCGACCCGGGGTCGACGAGAGCGAGGGAGAGGTCGTCGGGCAGCGTCGCGCCATCGGTGCGGGCCTGGACCTGCACGTCGTCGACCTCGCCGACGAACATCGGCTCGGTGCCCGGACGGGCCTTCGCCGCCTCGGCGCTCCCGGCGTCGGGGCCGTGCTCGTCGTGGTACTCCAGCGCCTCCCAGTCGCTCCAGTCGTCGCCCTCGCGGGTGCGGACGCGGAGGGTGATCTGGTCCTCGTCGAGGTCCTCGCCGTGCTGCCAGGTCACACCGATCGCGGCGAAGCCGCTGACCGCCTGCGGCTTGCTGGTGACCCGGGAGCTCGTGGCGCCACCGGCGACGGTGCGTCCCTGCAGCCCGGCGAAGCCACCGCCGGTCGCGGTGAGCGGCACCTCGGTCACGTGCGGGGCGACCGCCTTGAGCGGCACGGTCGCCGACGTCAGCTCGGCCGGCAGCGGCCGACCGACCGCGCCGGTGCCGGACGACCCGGCCGAGCGGTCGCCGATGATGTCGAGGGACACGACACCGGAGGCCGGGGTCAGCACGACGAGCACGACGCCGAGCGCCAGCACCTGCTGGCAGAACGTGACGAGACGAGCCTGGGAAGGGCGCATGAGACAAAACCTGTTCCTGTGTGGGGGAAGGTCACACAGGCAGAAGTTCACACCAGTCACACCAGTCACGGAAGGGGTTCTGAGTAACTACAACGGTGTAATTTCCAGTCGACACGCCGTTACATAGGTGTAATTCTCACCGATTGCCGCGGTTTGTGGCCCTCAACACGCCGCGAGCGGTGCGTGAGGAGGGTTTCCGGAGCTCGGAATCCGCCTCACGCACCGCTCGTGGGTACGCAGGGAGTGACGCGTTCAGATGTCGCTGGCGAGCGCGTCGTCGCGCTCGTCGACCTCCTCGCCGTCGTCCTCCTCGTCACCGTCGTAGTGGAGGTACCTGATCGCCTCGTCGACGTCGCCGTCGAAGCCGACCCGCCCCTTCTCCAGGACGATGGCGCGGTCGCACATCCGCTTCACCGAGCCCGCGGAGTGCGAGACGTAGAACATCGTGATCCCGGACTCGCGGATCTCCTTCATCCGCTTGAGGCACTTGCGCTTGAAGGGCCGGTCCCCCACCGCCAGCACCTCGTCGGCGATGAAGATGTCGCAGTCGACGTGGACGGCCACCGCGAAGCCGAGGCGGGCGAACTGGCCCGAGGAGTAGTTGCCGACGGGCATGTCCAGCTGGCGGCCGACGTCGGCGAAGGCCGCGATGTCGTCGAACTTCGCGTCGGTCTCCTCCTTCGACATGCCGAGCATCGCGGCGTTCATGTAGATGTTGTCGCGACCAGTCAGCTCGTTGTGGAAGCCGGCACCGGTGGCGATCAGCCCGGAGATCCGGCCGCGGGTGAGCACCTGCCCCTCGTCGGGCACCATCACGCCGCTGACCATCTTGAGCAGCGTGGACTTGCCCGATCCGTTGAGGCCCATCAGGCCGATGGACTCCCCCTGCTGCACCTCGAAGGACACGCCGTCGAGTGCCTTGAACATGTCCTTGCCGGACGGCTTGTCGGCCGCCTCCTCGGCGGACCGCTTGCGCCGGTCGGGACGCAGCATCTGCTTGAGGGTGCGCTGGTACTGGTACCGGAAGGACTTGGTGACGTTGTCCACCACGATCGAGGTCGTCATCACAGCCGCTCCGTGATCGACTTCTCGAGCCGGGCGAAGACCCACTGGCCGACGACGAGCAGGACCAGACCGACGGCCAGCATGACGAACCCGCGGGTGTAGAGGTGGTCGGCGAACTCCGGGGCAGGCACCAGCGTCGGGTCGGTGGCCGACTTCGGCATCATCGCGCACGGGCCGTCGCACGTCGGGTACCAGAAACCCCGCTGGATGAGCTGGACCGCCTCGGCCACCGGGTTGGACACGTAGATCTCGTGCCAGACCCCGCCACCGAACCGGTCGTAGCTGATCCAGTACGGGTACATCATCGGCGCGGTGAACGGGACCATGTTGATGAAGGTCTGCACGATGCGCTGGAAGTCGCGGAAGAGCACGTTGACGCAGGAGAACATCAGCCCGAACGCCGTGCCGTAGATCATCATCAGCACGAAGCCGAGCAGCGCCGCGCCCATGCCGACCGCGTCGGGGACCCAGACCGGACCGTCACCGATCAGCCCGGTGGCGATGCAGGCGGCGATGAGGATGAACAGCTGCGGGAGGGCGTGCCAGAGCGACACCAGCATCGACGCCACCGGGAACATCTCCCGCGGCAACGCCATCTTGGTGATCACGCCGCGGTTGGACAGCAGCGACCGCGTGCCGGCGGTGACCGACTCGGTGAAGTAGTTGACCAGCACCATCCCGGCGAACAGGTGGATGGCGAAGTTCTGGATGCCGAGGCCGCGCCCGAGGAGCAGGCCGAAGACGACGTAGAAGGTCAGGAACCGCGTGAACGGGTTGATGTAGGACCAGAGCAGCCCGAAGGCGGTGCCGGCGTAGCGCGCCTGGATCTCGCGGCGCACCATGAGGCGCAGCAGGTAGCGGCGCCGGAAGACCTCGAGCACGCCCGAGGTACGCGAGGGTGGTGCGAGCGGGACGTGGGCGAGGTCGTGGCGCACCTCGACCGAGCCCGACGCGGCGCCAGCCTGGCTCACGCGTCGTCCCTGTCGGCGGCGTCGGTCGCGTCGGACCAGGGGGCGAAGGTCTTCTCCCACGCCTCCGGCGAGGTGATCTCACCGAGGGCGTCGCGGTACTGCTGGGCCAGCTGCGGCCACTCGCGGTGAAAGCGGCGGTGGATCTCGATCGTCCGCTTCAGCAGGTCGCGGTAGTGGGCCGGGTCGCGCTGGTAGAGCGCCACCGAGCTGCCGTCGTTCATCGAGACGATCGCGGAGTCGTACTTCACGAGGTTCCACCACTTGGCGTCCATCGAGCTCAGCTCGGCCTCGGGGTACTCCCCCGCCAGCTCGCGCACCGGGCGCAGCTGGCGCAGCGGCGCCAGGGCCGCGGCGACGAGCGTGGCCTTGCGGCCCGGGATCTCGATGTCGGACTTGCCCTTCTTCGGCGGCTTCTTGCGGCGTACCGGCGGCAGGTCGTCGCGGTCGGTGTGCAGCTGCGCGTCGGACCACTGCTTGCGGAAGGTGTTGATGTCCGCGAGCTTGGTGGCCAGCTCGCCGTGCAGGGCGTGCGGGCCGCGCAGGACGTCCTCCATCGCGAGGTGGCGCAGCTCGGCGGTGGAGTACTGCAGCGACGCGAGGTGCTTGACCTGGTGGTTGAGGCTCTCGCGCACCATCCGTCCGCCGCGCTCGTAGGGCGAGTGCAGCAGCGCGGCGATGATCCGGTTGCGGTGGTGGAAGTACGACTGCCAGTCGAGGCCGTCGTTCTTGTCGGTCCACGGCACGTGCCAGACCGCGGCGCCCGGGAAGGACACCGTCGGGTAGCCGGCCTGCTTGGCGCGCAGCCCGAACTCCGAGTCGTCCCACTTGATGAAGACCGGCAGCGACAGGCCGACCTCCTCGAGCACGACCCGCGGGATCAGGCACATGAACCAGCCGTTGAAGTCGACGTCGGCGCGCTTGTGCAACCAGCGCGAGGAGCGCAGGTTGCGGGCGCCGAAGTCCCACTGGGAGTAACCGTCGAGACGGGTCTGCCACCAGAACCGCCACGGCTGGACGATCTCGCCGAAGGAGTGCAGCTCGGAGCGGCTGTAGAGGTTGAACATGTGGCCGCCGACGATGGTCGGCCGCTTGGCCAGGTCGCCGAAGGTGACGGCGCGGATGATGCCCTCGGGCTCGCAGACGACGTCGTCGTCCATCATCATCGCGTAGGTCGCGGTGCCCTTGCGGACGCTCTCGAGCTGGCCGCGGGCGTAGCCGCCGGAGCCGCCGAGGTTGCCCTGCACGATGACCCGCAGCTTGTCGCCCAGACCGGCCTTCGCTGCCGGGAAGTACTCGCTCCCGGTGACCTTGTCCTTGCCCTGGTCCATCACCATCACGGTGTCGAGGTAGGGCGCGAGCTCCTCGGCGTCACCGAGCTGGGTCAGCAGCTGGGCGCTCATGTCGGGGAGCATCGTGGTGATGCAGACGTCGACGGTGCCGTGCTCGGCGCGGTCGGCGGGGACCTGCGCGGTCCACTCCGCTCCCTCGACGGTCGCGCCCTCGTCGCCGGCGACGACGTCGTACCAGTACCACCCGCCGTCGACGAAGGGCTTCAGCGTCAGGGAGAAGGTGAACTCGCCGGAGTCGCCCTCGACGGTCGCTGCGTCGACGCGCTGGGAGTGACCGCGTGCCATCGACTTGTAGACCGTGACGCTCGCGCCGGCGCCCGAGACCCGGACGGTCAGCTCGACCTCGTCGACGATCGTGTGGCGGCGCCAGTAGGACGCCGGGAAGGCGTTGAAGTAGGAGCCGAAGGACAGCAGCTGCTGCGGCTCGAGGCGCAGGGCGGTGCGCGAGCGGATCTGGTCGGGGTGGAGCTTCTTGCCGGTCGAGGTCGACTGGCGGATCGCCGCGTTGTTGAGGTCCTTGGCCGCCTTGTCGCCGCCGACCGCGTCGCGGTCGGTGTCGAGCTTGGCGTCCTCGAGGTCGACGTAGAGGGGGAAGACGTCGGTGTCGCGGTCGATCGGCAGGATCTGCCGCTGGAGCAGGCGGGTCACGGTCCCGGCCCCGGTCTGGGTGGTGCTCATGCGTCGATGCCTCCGCTCTTCAGCTCGGCGCCCTCGGTGAAGTGCGGCTTGAGCTTGTTGTCGAACATCGACAGCGCAGCGCCGATGGCCATGTGCATGTCGAGGTACTGGTAGGTGCCGAGGCGACCGCCGAAGAGGACCATCGGCTCGGCCTGGGCCAGCTCGCGGTACTTCAGCAGCTTGGCGCGGTCCTCGGCGGTGTTGACCGGGTAGTAGGGCTCGTCGCCCTCCTCGGCGAAGCGGCTGTACTCGTGGACGATGACGCTCTTGCCGGGCAGGTGGGTCTTCTCGCGCTCGGGGTGGAAGTGCTTGAACTCGATGATCCGGGTGTAGGGCACCTCCTGGTCGTTGTAGTTGACCACGCCCGTGCCCTGGAAGTCGTCGGTGTCGACGACGCTCTCCTCGAGGTCGACGGTTCGCCAGGACAGGCGGCCCTCCGAGTTGCCGAAGTACTCGTCGACGGGTCCGGTGTAGACGATCGGGACCGTGCCCTTGAACTCGTCGGCGACGTCGAAGAAGTCGGTCTCGAGGCGGACCTCGATGTTGGGGTGGTCGGCCATCCGGGTCAGCCACGCGGTGTAGCCGTCGACCGGGAGCCCCTCGTAGGTGTCGCTGAACCAGCCGTTCTGGAAGGTGTAGCGGACCGGGAGGCGGGTGATGATGTCCGCGCTCAGCTCGGTGGGGTCGGTCTGCCACTGCTTGGCGGTGTAGCCCTTGATGAACGCCTCGTAGAGCGGGCGGCCGATCAGGCTGATCGCCTTCTCCTCGAGGTTGGTCGCGGCGGCCGTGTCGAACTCGGAGGCCTGCTCGGCGATCAGCGCCCGCGCCTCGTCGGGCGTGTGGGACTTGCCGAAGAACTGGTTGATGAGCGCGAGGTTGAGCGGCAGCGAGTAGACCTGCCCCTGGTACTTCCCGAACACCTTGTGGCGGTAGTCGGTGAAGGAGGTGAACCGGTTCGCGTACTCCCAGACCCGCTCGTTGGAGGTGTGGAAGAGGTGGGCGCCGTACTTGTGCACCTCGACCCCCGTCTCGGGGTCGCGCTCGGAGTACGCGTTGCCGCCGAGGTGGTGCCGGCGCTCGAGGACGAGCACGCGGAGTCCGAGCTCCTCGGCGCAGCGCTCGGCGACCGTGAGGCCGAAGAGGCCGGAGCCGACGATGACGATGTCGGGGTGGGACAAGGGATTCACTCCTGTGGGTGAGGGGCTGTGCGAGTCTACCGAGGCGGTCGGGCCTCATCGGCGAGGCGCCGCATGCCGCGCGCGGAGGCCATGGCGCGGATCACGTTGCGGGCCTCGGCGCGGCCGCCGCGCACCGGGCTGAGCAGCACCACCGCGACGGTGATCAGCCACGGCTTGAGCCGGACGAGGGCGTTCTCCCCGTGGCGCAGGTGCACCACGAAGAGGTTGCGGTACATGTAGAAGCCCTTCCACCCCGACAGGTCGTGCTGCTGGTTGAAGTCGAGCTGGCGCACGAGCACCGCGTCGCGCACCGCCCAGATCCGCCGGCCGGCGCGGCGGGCGCGGACGGCGTACTCGGCGTCGTCGTAGAAGATGAAGAACGACGGGTCGGGGAAGCCGATCTCGGTGACCACCGAGCGGCGGGCCATGAAGCCCTCGAACGCGACGTTCTGCACCTCGACTCGCTCGGGCATCGAGGCGCGGTCGGGATAGACGGTGTCGACGGCCGCCCGCTTGGGCTTGATCGCGAGCGGGTTGCGCAGGTCGAAGTCGACCGCGGCCTTCTCCACCAGCGCACCCGTGAGGTCCTCGCGGACGGAGGTCAGGCAGTCCTCGTCGACGGCCATCAGGGTGGCGAGGCAGTCGGGCGCGGGGACCACGTCGTCGTCGACGAGCCAGATGCGGTCCCACCCCCCGTCGTACGCCGCCCGCGTGCCGAGGTGGAAGCCGCCCGCGCCACCGAGGTTCTCGTCGGTGGTGATGACCTGCAGCGGCAGGTCGTCGCGTGCGGCGAGCACGTCGGCGGTGTGGTCGGTGCTGACGTTGTCGACGACCACCACGCGGTCGGGCCGGCGGGTCTGGGCCGCGAGGCCGTCGAGCAGGCGGACCAGCAGGTCGGCCCGGTTGTGGGTCACGACGACCACCGCGACCGTCTCGTGGGCCGTCACGCGAGGTACCTCCGGTGGCCGTCGAAGTCGCCGGCGATGCCGGCCCGCATCGCGCGCACGCTGAGCCGCAGGCGCGACAGGCTCGGACGGGTGAACGTGTAGAACCACGCGGTCTTCACCACGAAGGCCAGCGCGTGCAGCGGTCCGCGGTAGTCGCGCAGGTTGACCAGGTTGTTGCGGGCCATGCAGTAGTGCTTGAGGTCGCTGGGCGAGTCGTTGTAGGTGGTGCGCCCGAACATCATCGGCGTGCCGAGGTTGCCGACGCTGGGGTGGCGCACGGTGGCGGTGACGACCGTCGCGACCCGCGCGCCCGCCTCCTCGGCGCGCAGCCGGTACTCGTGGTCGTCGCCCCAGATGAAGAACTCCTCGCGCGGCAGCCCGATCCGGTCGACGAGCTGCCGGGTGACCAGCACGCCGTTGAACGGGATGACGATGCCGTCGATACGGTCGCCGCGCGCCGCTCGGCGCACGTCGTCGACCGCGTGGACGACCCGGGTCCCGCCGGGGAGCCGGATCGGGAACACCAGCCGGCCCGGGTCGGCCTCGTCGACCACGAGCGGTCCCCAGAAGTCCAGGTTGTCGGCCTCCACGAGCAGCCGCTCGAGGCAGTCGACGTCGGGCAGGCCGTCGTCGTCCATCAGCCAGACCAGGTCGGCCTCGCGGTCGATCGCCCAGGCGAGCCCGTCGTGGAAGCCGCCGGCGCCGCCCCGGTTGGTGGACAGCGTGCGTCCCTGCAGCGGCGTCTCACCGGTCACGGACCGGCCGGCCAGCCACTCCCCCGTGCCGTCGCTGGAGGCGTTGTCGACCACCAGGACCTCGGCGAGGCCGTCGATCTCGCCGAGCCGGGCGACGAGCGTCTCGAGCAGCCCGAGCCGGTTGAAGGTGACCACGACCGCGACGATGCGGGGCACGGGTCCGGTGGTCACGGCGTACACCCTAGGGCCGCGACGAGCACGCTCAGCAAACCGCGCCGAGGTCCTCCGACTCGTTGGCGGCGTAGCCCTCGGAGAGCGAGCCGACCGAACCGCCGGTGACCGGCTGGGGGGCCTGCGGGGTCTGGGGCGCCTGCGGCGTCGCAGGAGCGGCGGGCGGCGCGGAGCCGGTGTCCTTCGCCGGCTGCGCCGGCTCCTCCGCCCCGGTGTCTGCCGCGGTGTCGGTCTCGGGCGCGGCCTCGACCGTCTTCTCCGGCGTGCGTCCCTCGGCCCTCGCGATGGCGTCGGCGACCTTCTGCTGGACCAGCGCGATGTCGGGGTGGGCGGTGTTGATCATCGGCGGGACCAGCGACAGCGTCGCGATCTTCTGACCCTTGGCCTTCAGCGCGAGGTCGACGAACCGGTCGACCTCGCCGCGCGGGATGTCGGTGGAGACCATCGCCGAGCTCGCCTTGGCGATCTTCTGGAAGTTCGTGACGGCGGTCTGCGGGCTGACCTGGTCGAGCATCGCGTTCATCACGCACTTCTGGCGGGCCATGCGCGAGTAGTCGTCGGAGTCGTGGCGGGCCCGGGCGAACCACAGCGTGTCCATGCCGTCGAGGGTGCGCGTGCCGGGCTCGATGTAGCGGAAGAAGGAGTCGGTGGGCAGGCCGACGGGGATCCGCTGGCGGACGTTGAGCTCGACCCCGCCGACGGCGTCGACGAGCTCGCGGAAGCCCTGCAGGTTGACCATCGCCCAGTAGTTCATCTTCAGGCCGGTGATGCCCTCGACGCCCTCGATGGTGGCGTCGATGCCGGGGTTCTTCGACCCCTCGAACACGTCGGGGTGGTCGAGCGCCCACGTGGCGAGGCCGTTGAGGTACTGCCCCTCCTCGTTGAACCCGTCCGGGAACTGCCCGGCCATCGCCGAGCCCTCCGGGAAGGGGAAGTTCTGCATGTTGCGCGGCAGCGAGATCAGCACCGTCTTGCCGGTCTCGGCATCGATGCTGGCGACCGTCATCGAGTCAGGGCGCAGCCCCCAGCGGCCGGCGCCCGAGTCGCCGCCCATCAGCAGCACGTTGTAGCGGCCGTGGTGGGCGCCGACGGCGTCGCCGTTGCCGAACATCGAGATCATGAAGTCGCGCTGGACGCCGACGACGTGGGCGCCGAAGAGCAGGGCCCCGGCGACGCTGAAGCAGAGGAAGCCGTTGACGCCGACGATCGCCAGGCGGTGCTGGCGCTGGAGGGTGAGCGGCTGGCCGAGGCGCCAGGCGTCGATGAAGAGGTAGGCCCAACCGATCGCCAGCGCCATCAGGCCGAGGCGCACGACCTGCAGCAGCCAGGTGGTGGTGCCGGCCCAGAAGGCCACGCCGTGCCAGACGTACGAGGCGGCGAGGGTGCCGAGGCCGAGCAGCAGCAGGCCGACCCAGGTCCGCAGCGCGATCAGCCCCACCCGCCGGTTGCCCGAGACCAGCTGCGCCGAGCCGGGCAGCACGAAGGTCATCAGGACGAGGGTCACCGCGCGGCGGAACCGCACGCGCTGGGCACGGTCCAGCGTGGTGAACCGCGGCTGGAGCGACCCGGAGGGCGGGACGGGCGGCATCGGGGGGCCTCTCTGCTGGGGGAAGTCAGCCCGACCAGTATCACCAGTCACACCCGCCCCACCCGGTCGCGACGCGCCGGGACTCCCGGGTCGGGCGACGTCACACCACGAGGTGCGCGGCGGGCATCCCCTCGGCGGCCAGGGCGGCGACCAGCACCTCGTCGGGGTCGCGGTCCAGGAACACCAGGCGCACGACGTCCGGGTCGGGGTTGCCCGCGTCCGGGCCGCGCCACACCAGCCGCATCCCGAGCCGCTCGGCGGTGCGGCGCGAGGCGACGTTGTGCTCCACGAGGTAGGCCAGGACCGGCCGCCCCGGCGCGACCGCGCGCGCCGCGTCGAGCGCCGCCTCCCCCATCTCGGTGGCGTAGCCGCGCCCGAGGACGCGCTGGTCGAAGCGGTAGTAGAGGTTCCACCAGCTGCGGCCGGTGGCGTCGGCGTCGAGCGCCTCGTCGGGGACCGCGCAGCCGCCCCGGCCCACGACCGGCCCCCCGGCCTCGTCGCGCACCGACCAGTAGGCCAGCCCGTCGCGGTCGAAGCGCCGGACGCTCGCGCCGACCATCGTGGTGCCGGCCGCGGGGTCCGTGACCAGGCCGGACGGGAAGTGCCGCCACGACGCCGGGTCGGCGTGGATCGCGAAGAGGTCGGCGGCGTCGTCGGCGACCGGCTCGTCGAGCCACAGCCGGGCGGTGCGGACGTGGCGCGGGTCGCTCACCCCTCGCGCCCGCGGTCGATCTCGGCCTTGCGGGCGAGCCGGTGCGCACGACGGATCTCGGCCTCGCGCTCGCGGCGTACGTCGTCGGGCGTCTCGGTCGCCAGGCGCGGGACCGGTCGCGGGTGCCCGTCGGGGTCGATCGCCACGAACACGAAGTAGGCGCTGGCCACGTGCACGGGCTCGTCGGAGGCGTCACCCCACGGCTGGGCCTCCACGCGCACGCCGATCTCCATCGACGACGTGCCGGCCCAGTTGACCTGGGAGTAGGTCTTGATGATGTCGCCGACGTGCACGGGCGCCAGGAAGGTCATCTCGTCCATCGCGGCCGTCACGGCCGGCCCGCCGCTGTGGCGGTAGGCGACGGCACCCGCCGTGGAGTCGGCGAGCTTCATGATGTCGCCACCGTGGACGTTGCCCAGCAGGTTGGACTCCGTGGACGAGGCGATGATCCCCAGGCTGACCCGGCTGTACGACGTGGGACGGGCGTCTGTCACGACGAGCACGGTAGCGTCCCTCCTCATGGCAGATCGTCCGAAGGGCTCCGGGGTGCCCGAGGAAGGGACCCCCGAGTACGACTGGCTCTACGGGAGCGGCTCCTCCACCCCACCGTCCGACGCCACCCAGCAGATGCCCGCCCGCGGTGGCGGGCGGGCCGACGAGACCCGCGTGATGCCCGCCGCGCGGCGCGAGGCCCGTGGCGGCGGCAGCGGCGGCACCAGCGGCAACGGCGGGGGTCGCCCGCCGACGCGCCCGCAGCCCACGCCGGCAGCGGCGGCACCCCGCAGGCGGCGCCGCTTCCGCCCGCGCCTCGGGCTCCGGCTCGTCCCGCTGCTGCTCCTGCTCGTGCTCGTCTACCTCGTCGGCGTCCCGCTCTGGTTCTACGGCAAGATCGACCGGGTCGACGCCGAGCCCAGCGGCGACCGGCCGGCCGACCAGCCCGGCACCAACTACCTCATCGTCGGGTCCGACAAGGCCGACGACCTGAGCGCCGAGCAGCGCAAGATCCTCCAGACCGGCGAGCGCGGCGGCACCAACACCGACACGATCATCGTGCTGCACACCGGCTCGGGTGGTCGCACGATGATGTCCATCCCCCGCGACACGCTCACCGAGGTGCCGGGTCACGGCACCCAGATGATCAACGCCGCCTTCGCGATCGACGGCGCGCCGCTCCTCGTCGCCAGCGTCGAGAAGCTCACCGGCATCCACATCGACCACTACGTCGAGCTCGGGTTCGGCAGCGTGATCAACACCGTCGACGCCTTCGGCGGCGTCGAGGTATGCCCGAAGCAGGACATGGTCGACCCCGCCGCCCGCCTGGACATCAAGAAGGGCTGCCAGGAGGTCGACGGCATCACCGCCCTCGCCTACTCGCGCTCGCGGCACGTCACCGCGCTGAGCGACCTCGACCGGGTGGCCCGCCAGCGCGAGGTGATCAGCGCGCTCGGCAGCGAGGCCACGACGCCGTGGACGTTCGTCAACCCGGTGCGCTACTGGAAGCTCAACAAGGCGGCCTCCGAGTCGATCCGCATCGACGACGGCATGGGCCCGCTCGACCTCGGTCGGTTCGCGCTCGCGATGACCGGCGAGAGCCAGACCTGCACGATGCCCAACCTCAACGCGCCCAGCGACCCGAACCGGATCATCGCCGACCCCGACCGGGCTCCCGCGCTCTTCGACGCGATCATCAACGACGAGACCGTGCCGAAGAAGGCCTGCACGCCCACGGGGCGCGTCACCAGCTGACGTACCCCCGCCTCGAGCGGTGCGTGAGGGGGATTCCGAGGTCCCGGAACCCCCCTCACGCACCGCTTGCGTGATTTCGCCGGCGCCCTTGAAACGACCATCGGCGTCGGCGTACGCTCGCGATATATCGCGATAGGTCACCGACAGTCTTCGACACATCGCGACCTGACTGTCAGCACGCACCCCGAGGAGCACGACATGGGACACCACTGGCCCGGCGCCGACTGGCCCGGCAACGACGACCGCGACCGCGACTGGGGCGCCGCCTGGGGAGGTGCCCGCGGCCGCCGCGCCGGCGGGCCGCCGCCCTGGCTGGCCGAGATGCTCGGCCTCGCCACCACCCCGCAGCGCCCGCAGCAGCGCACGCCCCGCGTACGGCGCGGCGACGTCCGCACCGCGATCATCGACGTGCTGCACCGCGCCCGGGTCGCCGACGAGCCGATCAACGGCTACCAGGTGATCCAGGAGATCGCCGAGCTGAGCAACGGCGAGTGGCGGCCCTCCCCCGGCTCGGTCTACCCGACCATCCAGCAGCTGCAGGACGAGGCGCTCGTGGAGTCCGACGACGAGCGCGGCCGCCGCACGATCCGGCTCACCGACTCCGGCGCCGACTGGGCCGAGTCCCACGCCGACGAGCTCGCGGCGGTGTGGGCGCCCTTCGCCCGCGCCGAGGTGCCGCCCACCGACCAGGGCTCCGACCGCTCGTCGGGGCAGGCCGACATCAAGAGCGAGATCCCGCAGGTGCTGAGCGCCGTGTGGCAGCTCGCCACCCAGGGCTCCGAGCAGCAGCGCCGCGCCGCGCTCGACGTGCTCGTCGACACCCGGCGCCGGCTCTACGGCATCCTCGCCGACGGCCGGGACAGCGAGCGATGAACCCGGACGACCCCCGCGTGCGGGTCTCCGACGGCGACCGCGAGCGCGCCATGGCCGATCTCGCCACCCACTACGCCGAGGGTCGCCTCGACCACGAGGAGTACGACGAGCGGCTCGACGCGATCTGGACCGCCCGCACCCGCGCCGACCTCGCAGTGCTGTTCGGCGACCTGCCCCGTCCGGTCGCGCCGCAGCCCCAGGCCCGCACCCCGCAGCCCCGCAGCCAGCGCCGCCGCCGGTTCCCGCTGCTGCCGGTGCTCGCCGTGCTGATCGTGCTGAGCGCCGTCACCGACGTGCCCTTCTGGCTGCTGGTCTTCCCGCTGTGGTTCCTCCTGCGCCGCGGCGGCTGCGGACAGCAGGCGTCGCACGCCCACGCCGCCCACGGCGACTACCGCCGGCCGCGCAGGTCGTCCGGCTGGTAGGCGGCAGCCCGGTTCCCGCGTTCCTTTGCGTTCCACGTGGATACCCCCTAGGGTATAGGTGACACCACGACGGACGAGAGGAACACGATGTCGGACGCCACCCCGGAGATCTCGGTCGAGACCTTCGCCGCCGAGCGCGAGGACGGCACGACCGTCGACGTGCGCGAGCCGGCCGAGTACGTCGAGGGCCACGTCCCGGGCGCCCTCCTCGTGCCGATGGGTCGGCTCGCTGCCCGCGCCGGCGAGCTCGACCCCGGCCGCCGGGTGCACGTCATCTGCGCCTCGGGCAACCGCAGCCGGGCGATGACCGACCTGCTCGTCGCGATGGGCTTCGACGCCGTCTCGGTCGCGGGCGGGACCCGCGGCTGGATCACCTCCGGCCGCGAGGTCCGGACCGGGACCACCCCGTGACCCTGGCCCTCGCCCTGGTGGCCGGCGTGCTGATCGGCCTCAGTCTCGGCGCCCTCGGCGGCGGCGGGTCGATCCTGGCCGTCCCGGTGCTCCTCGCGCTCGGCGAGAGCCCGTCGCACGCGACCACGGGCTCGCTCGTGGTCGTCGGCGTGACCTCGGCCGTCGGCGCCGTCGCCGCGGCACGCCGTGGCGCATCCCTCCCCGCGCGCGGCCTCGCGTTCGGCACGGTCGCGATCGGCGGAGCCGTGCTCGGCGGCCACGCCTCGACGCGCGTGCCCGAGCCGGTCCTGATGCTGGCCTTCTCCCTGCTCATGGTGGTGGTCGGCACGCTGATGGCGCTGCGGCAGTGGCGCGCGCGGACGCAGCCACGCGCCGACGCCCGCGTGCTGAGCGACGAGCCGATCATCAGCTTCAGCCCCACCTTCGCCTGCCAGTGCCCCCGCGCGCTCAAGGTGCTCGTCACCGCGACCGTCGTCGGCCTGCTCACCGGCTTCCTCGGCGTCGGCGGCGGCTTCCTCGTGGTGCCGGCGCTCGTGCTCGCCCTCGGCATCTCGATGGACCTCGCCGCCGGGACCTCGCTGGTCGTCATCGCGGTCACGAGCGTCGCCGCGCTCGCGACCCGCCTGGGGTCCGGCGTGCAGCCGGACTGGAGCCTCGTCGTCGCGCTGACAGCGGCCGCGATCGCCGGCTCGCTGCTCGGTGGCCGCGTCGCCGCCCGGACCGACACCCGGGTGCTCTCGACAGCCTTCACCGTGCTCGTCCTCGCCGTCGCCGCGTGCACCACGGTCGTCGCCGTGCCCGCCCTCGCCTGACTCCCCGACCCACCGATCCACCCACACGTCCACCAGAAGGAGACACGACCATGTGCCGACCCACCACCTGCAAGACCTGCGGCAAGACCACCTGGGCCGGGTGCGGCCAGCACGTCGCCCAGGTCAAGGCGATGGTGCCCGCGGGCCAGTGGTGCACGGGCCACGCCGACGAGCCCCGCACCGGCGGCTTCCTGAGCAGGCTGCTCGGCCGCTGACCCGACGGCCCGCGTCCGTCTGGGACGATGGGCCGCATGAGGGCCTTCCTGGGTGCGGCGATCGCCGCCCTGGCCCTCCTGGTCGGGGCGGCGCCGCCCGCATCCGCGCACGCGTCCCTGGTCGACTCCGACCCCGACGAGGGCGCGGTGGTCGCCACCGCACCGGAGACGGTGGTCCTGACCTTCAACGAGCCGGTCCGCCTCACCTCCCAGCCGATCCGGGTCTACGACGCCGACGGCGAGCAGGTCGAGTCCTCCGCCGAGGCCGACGACCGCCAGGTCACGGTCGCGCTGCCGGGCGCCGACGACCTCGCCGACGGGACCTACGTCGTGGCGTGGAACGCCCTGTCCGGCGACGGCCACCCGCTGTCCGGCGCGCTCACGTTCTCGATCGGGGCGCCCAGCGCGTCACTCGTCGAGCCGCCCGCCCCCGAGAGCAGCTCGCGCGCCGTCACGGCGGTGCGTGACGCGCTGACCGCCGCGACCTACGTCGGACTGCTGGTGGCCGCGGGCCTCGCGCTGTTCACCTCGCGCGTCCTGCCGACCTCGTGGTCCGGCACCGACGTGCGGCGGCGGCTGCGCCGGCTGATGTCCGGCGCCGCGCTCGTCGCCGGTGCCGCCGCGGTCCTCCTGGTGCCGGTGGCCTCGGTCTACGCCCAGGGCCGCGAGCTCGACGGGCTGCTCACGTCCTTCTCCCCCGCGCTGGTCCTCAACGAGGTGTCGTGCGCCGTGCTCGTGGTCGTCGGGCTGGCCGTCGTGGTGCGGGCGTCGGGTGACGCTCCGCCGGACGCCCGAGCCGTCCGCCTGCTCACCGGCGGGGCGTTGCTCGCCCTGGCCGGTCCGGCGCTGGTCGGCCACACCCGGGCGTACGCCCCCTGGCCGCTGCTCGTCGCCTCGGACGTCCTCCACCTCGTCGCCGGCGCCACGTGGCTGGGCGGCCTCGTGGGGCTCGCCCTGGCGGTGCGCGCCCTCGCGGGCCGCGAGCAGCTCGCGGCCACCACGCTCGCCCGCTTCTCGACCCTCGCCGGCGGCCTCCTCCTGCTGGTGGCGGCCACGGGGTCGTTCCTGGGCTGGCGGGTCGTCGGCTCCTGGGACGCCCTGTTCTCCACCACCTACGGGCGCCTCCTGCTGGTCAAGGTGGGGCTGGCCCTGCTGGTGGCCGCGATGGGCGGCTGGAACCGCTGGCGCACGCTGCCGACCGTGCGCGCCGCCGCGGGGTTCGCCGACCGCGAGCGGGCGGCGGCGCTGCTGACCCGTACGGTCCGCATCGAGGCGGTCGTCCTCGTGGCGCTGCTCGCCACCACGGGCGTCCTGGTCAACCAGCCGCCTCGGCCGGAACCGCTGACCGCTGCCTCCGGCACCACGGGCGCGTCCACGGCCGGGGTCGGCGACCTCCGGGTGCTGGCCGTCATGTCGCCGCAGCGACCGGGCGCGAACACCCTGCTGGTGCAGGTGCAGGACGACGCGGGAGACCCCGTCGACCTGCCCGCGCCTCCCCTCGTCCGCCTCGCCGGACCGGGAGGACAGACCGAGGACGTCACCGTGCAGACGGTCGGGTCCGGCACGTGGCGGGCCCAGGTCGTGGTGGCAGCGCCGGGCGCCTGGGAGGTGCAGGTCGGCCTCGCCACGAGCGACCGTGAGCAGGAGCGGGCGACGGTCAGGCTGGCGGTCGCACGCTGAGGTCGACCGGCACGGTGTGCAGGAAGCCGTCGACCCGCACCTGGACGAAGAGCCGGTAGTCGCCGGGCTGCTCGATGTCGGTGTGGAAGGTCAGCGCGGTGCCGTCCTCCGTGACCTCCGGCGCGTCCAGCGGGTGCAGGTGGGCGATCGCACCGGTCGCGGTGTCGAAGCCGGTGACGTGCCCGTAGGCGTCGAGCCAGGTGCCGAGGGTGACCGCGCGGCCGGCGGCGTCCCGGACCAGCAGGGTGAGCCGGCCGTCGGGGCCGACCGCGGGCGCCTGCCCCACGGTGACCCGCACGACGTCGTCGCCGGCGACGGTGTCGCCAGGGTCGCCCGGCGGGAGCGACACCTCCTTTCCGAGGACCACGTGGTCGCCGTTGCCGCCGTCGTCGACCGCGACGAGCTCGGCGACGACGCGGTAGGCCCCCGCGTCGGGCACGTCGAGCGGGACCGACCAGGTGCCGTCGTCGGCCATCGTGGGGTGGAGGTGGCGGAACACCTCGAGCCGGTCGTCGACGACGTAGAGGTGCAGCCGCTTGGTCTGCTCCTCGAGGAAGTCGGTGACCGGCGCTCCCTCGTAGTCGATGCGGAACCGCAGCTCCCGCGCACCGGACGCGCTCTCCCGGACCTGGACGCCGTCGAGCGAGTACCCGACCTCGGTCGGGCTGGTGCCGTCGCCCACCGCCATCGACACCAGACCGGCGCCGACGTGCTCGTGACCGGGCTCGACGCGCGAGTCGTCGGCGGAGCAGCCGGCCACGACGCCTGCGACCAGCAGCGCCGCCACGGCGCGGACGCCCCGTGCGGTCGACCTGGTCACCTCGTCAGCCTAGGCGGCGACACCGAGGCAACTTTCCGCCGACCCACGGCGTCTACGTGTCGACCGTCCACGAGCTTCCGGGGGATCCATGCGCCGCACGTCCGTCCTGACCGCCACCTCGCTGCTCGGCCTCGCCCTGCTGGCGCCCGCCGCGCAGGCCCTGCCGGCGGCCGCGCCCACATCCGTGTGCAGCGGCGAGTACGCCACGGTGGTCGGCACCGGTCCCACCGTGACCGGCACCGAGGGCGACGACGTCATCGTGGTCGGGACCGCCACCACGGTCCGGGCGCTCGGGGGCAACGACCAGATCTGCGTCTCCTCCGACGGAGCCGTGATCGGCGGGACCACCGAGCCGGCCGCGGTCCGGGACATCGACGCCGGCGCCGGCAACGACCTGGTGGCGCTCACCACCGACTCACTGGCCGCCGGGAGCGCCATCGACCTCGGCGACGGCACGGACACCCTCGTCGCCGCACAGGCGGGCGGCTTCCTCGCCCTCGACCTCCGGGAGCAGGCCCTGGAGGTCGACCGCGCGCTCGTCGCGACCGTCACCGGCGGCGAGCACGCCTCCCTCCTCGCGCCCGAGGTCGACCTCAACGGCGACGGGGGCGACAACGGGCTCTTCGTCCTGGCGTGCGACGCCCGGTTGCGGGGCGGGCCGGGCGACGACGAGCTCACGAGCTACTACTCGGACGCGACGTGGGACATCTTCGACTTCGAGTGCGCCGAGCAGCGCGTCGACGCGGAGGCCGGCGCCGGCGACGACCGCATCCGCGGGGGCGTGGGTGACGACCGGCTGCTGGGCAACGGCGGCCGGGACAAGATCGACGGCCGCGACGGCCACGACGTGATCGAGGGCGGGCGCGGTGCCGACGTCCTCGACAGCGGCTCCCGCGGCGACACGGTGCGGGGCAACGGCGGCAACGACCGCATCGCGGGTGGCTCGGGTGCCGACCGCCTCGAGGGCGGCGGTGGCCGCGACCAGGTCGACGGTGCGAAGGGCCGCGACCGGTGCGTCGCCGAGGTCGAGCGCGGCTGCGAGCTCTGAGCGTCCGGCGTCAGGCGGACGCGGGCCGGAGTGTCGCGTCGAGCAGGGTCCGCAGGCTGGCGAAGTGTCGCTCCGCGGACTCCTCGTCGTACATCGAGGTGTCGGACATCGAGTAGCCGTGGGGCCCCGGGAACACCTCGTTGACCGCCGGGAGCCCGGCCTCGTCGAGCGCGGCGCCGAGCGCCTCGACCGCCTCGGGCGGCATCGAGCGGTCGTCCGAGGCGTGACCGAAGGCGTAGGACGCGCGGGCGGTGGCGAGCGCGCGGTGCGGGCTGTCGGGCTCGTCGGTGACCAGGCCGCCGCCGTGCCAGCCGCCGACCGCGACGACGGCGGGGTCGAGCCCGGACGCGCGGATCGCGATGCGGGCGCCCATGCAGTAGCCGGTCACGCCCACCTCGTCGCCCGCCACCTCGGGGAGGTCGCGGAGCGCGGCGAGGTAGGCCGGCAGGTCGCGCGACAGGAGGTCGGTGGTGAGCCGCTGGACGCGGCCCATCGCCTCGCCCATGAACTCCTCGCGCGCGCCCGGCTCGCGCAGGTCGCGCGTGGGTGACGTCTCGGCGGCCGACCCCTCGCGGAAGAAGACGTTGGGCGCGAGGACGGTGTAGCCCCACGACGCGATCCGGTCGGCCATCTCCTCGATCCGCGGGCGCAGCCCGATCGCGTCGATGACGAGCAGGACACCCGGGGCGGGCTCGCCGCCGGGGGCGGGAGCGACGTACGCCTCGGCGTCGCCGTCGGGCAGGGTCAGCGTGGTGGTCGGCACGGACCGAGGCTAGCGCCGGCGCCTAGCGCGCCGGGGTGTCGGCGTCGTTGCGCTCCGGTGCCAGCGGCTCGAGTCGCGCGAGGAGGTAGAGCAGCGCCGCGAGGCCGAGCTGCACGCCCAGCACCAGCGCGAGGGTGGCGTCGAGATCGTCGAACATGGGGTCCGCCTTCCGTCCCGGCGAGTGTGCCCGGCACGCGCAGCGGGCGGGCACACCCCCAGTGGCGTGTGCCCGCCCGCTGCGACGACGGGGGTCAGAGCTGCGACTGGACCCCGGCGAGCAGCTGGCGCGCCATCACGATCCGCTGGACCTGGTTGGTGCCCTCGTAGATCTGGGTGATCTTGGCGTCGCGCATCATCCGCTCGACCGGGTAGTCGCGGGTGAAGCCGTAGCCGCCGAGGACCTGCACGGCGTTGACGGTGACCTCCATCGCGACGTCGGAGGCGAAGCACTTGGCCGCGGCGCCGAAGAAGGTGAGGTCGTCGTCGCCACGCTCGGAGCGGCCGGCGGCGGCGTAGGTCATCTGGCGGGCGGCCTCGACCTTCATGCCCATGTCGGCGAGCATGAACTGCATGCCCTGGAAGTCGCTGATCGACTTCCCGAACTGCTGGCGCTCCTTCGCGTAGTCGAGCGCGTAGTCGAGCGCCCCCTGGGCGACGCCGACGGCCTGCGCGGCGATGGTGACGCGGGTGTGGTCGAGGGTCTTCATCGCGGTCGCGAAGCCGGAGCCCTCCTCGCCGATCATCCGGCTGGCGGGGATGCGGACGTTGTCGAGGTAGACCTCGCGGGTCGGCGAGCCCTTGATCCCGAGCTTCTTCTCCGGGGCGCCGAAGGAGACGCCCTCGTCGGACTTCTCGACCACGAACGCGGAGATGCCGCCGCGGGTCTTCTTCTCGGGGTCGGTGACCGCCATGACGGTGTAGAACTCCGACTCGCCGGCGTTGGTGATCCAGCGCTTGACGCCGTCGAGCACCCACTCGTCGCCGTCGCGCACCGCGCGGGTCTTCATGCCGCCCGCGTCGGAGCCGGCGTCCGGCTCGGACAGGCAGTAGGAGAAGCCGCCCTCGCCCTTGGCGAGCTTGGAGAGGTAGTGCTGCTTGAACTCCTCGGAGCCCGAGATCTGCACCGGCAGCGAGCCCAGCTTGTTGACCGCGGGGATCAGCGAGGACGACACGCACGCGCGGGCGACCTCCTCGATGACCAGCACGGTGGCGAGCGCGTCGGCACCGGCGCCGCCGTACTGCTCGGGCACGTGGGGGGCGTGGAAGTCCGAGGCGAGCAGCGCCTCGGCCGCCTCGTGGGGGTAGCGCGCCTCCTCGTCGACGGCGGCCGCGAACGGCGCGATCTTGGCGTCGCAGAGCGCGCGGACGGCCTCGCGGACCGCCTGGTGCTCCTCGGAGAGGGCGTAGAGGGGGAACTCGCTCATGACGACAGATTCTAGGACGTCCATGCTTCTACGAGGAGGCGTCTACCGTGTGGTCATGGCCACGTCATGGCAGGACCCAGCCACCGTCGACCGGATGCTCGACGAGCAGCAGACCTGGGCCGTCGTCGGCCTGTCCGGCGACCCGTCGCGCACCGCGTACTCGATCGCCTCCCTGCTCCAGCAGCGCGGCAAGAAGGTCGTGCCGGTGCACCCGTCGTTCGCCGACCCGGCGACGCCCCCGGTCCTCGGCGAGCAGGGCTACGCCACGCTGGCCGACATCCCGTTCCCGGTCGACGTCGTCGACGTGTTCCGCCGCTCAGAGGCGGCCGGGCAGTTCGCCGACGAGGCGGTCGCGATCGGTGCGGGCGGGGTGTGGTTCCAGCTCGGCGTGGTCGACGAGGACGCGTTCGCGCGCACCGTGGCCGCCGGCGTGCCGATGGTGATGGACACCTGCCCGGCGATCGAGTGGCGCAAGCGAGGCGCCTAGATCTCCACGGCCGCCTCGGCCATCGGGACCCCGAGCTGGGTGAGGCACTCCCCCAGCACCCACATCACGTCGAGGGTGTCCGACAGCGGCATCACCGGGCTCTCGGTGAGGCCGGCGGCCAGGCAGCGGTGCACCTCCTCGGCCTGGTGCGTGTAGCCGCGCCCGGTGGCCGGGTGCTCGAGCACGCGCGGCTCCTCGTCCCCGCGGCGGACGACGAGGCGCTCGGGGTGGTGGAAGGGCGGGCACAGCTCGATCGAGCCCTCGGTGCCGACCACGACCGCGGCTCCCGGCGTCGCCGCCGCGAGCGAGCTGGTGAGCGCGGCGGCCCGGCCGTCGTCGTGGGCGAGGTGGATCGCGGCGGAGGCGTCGGCGCCGTTGGGGAAGCGGGTGCCGGTGGCCACGACCCGGTCCGGCCGGCCGAGGAGGTGCTGGGCGAGCGAGATCGGGTAGACGCCGAGGTCGAGGACCGACCCGCCGCCGAGCGCGAGGTCGAAGAGCCGGCTCGACGGGTCGTACGCACGGTGCGCGCCGAAGTCGGCCTGGACCAGGACCGGGTCGCCGATCTCTCCCGCGGCGACGAGGTCGCGCGCGGCCGCGACGGCGGGCTGGAACCGGGTCCACATCGCCTCCATGCAGAACACGCCCGCCGCTCGCGCGGCGGCGACGACCTCCTCGGCCCCGGCGAGCGTGGCGGTGAACGCCTTCTCCACCAGCAGCGGGGTGCCGCGCTCGATCGCGGCGAGGGCGATCGCGTGGTGCTGCGGGTGGGGCGTGGCGACGTAGAGCACGTCGAGGTCGGCGGCGAGCAGGTCGGCGTAGGTCCCGGAGCCGGCGGCACCCGCGCGGGCGGCGAACTCGCGCGCGCGGTCCGCGTCGCGGCTGCCCACGAAGGCGATCTCGGCGTCCGGCACGAGGGCGAGGTCCTCGGCGAAGACGGCGGCCATCCGGCCGGTGGCGGCGATTCCCCAGCGCACGGTCATGGCCCCAGCCTAGGGATACTGGGTGCGTGCGCGACCTCCACGTCCCGGCCGGCCCCGGCCTCCCCGAGGGCCTGGTCGTGCCTGCCGCCGAGCTGGTCGAGCGGTTCTCCCGCTCCCCCGGCCCCGGTGGTCAGTCGGTCAACACCACCGACTCGCGCGTCGAGCTGGACTACGACGTCGCGTCCTCGACCGTCCTGACCGACACCCAGCGCCGGCGTGCACTGCGGCGGTGGCCGTCGGGCACGGTCTCCATCGCCGCCTCGGAGCACCGCTCCCAGCACCGCAACCGGGTCGCGGCGCGCGAGCGGCTCGCCGCGCTGCTGCGCGAGGCGCTGGCGCCTCCCCCGCCGCCGCGGCGACCCACCCGCCCGAGCCGCGGCGCCAAGGAGCGACGGCTCAAGGCCAAGAAGGAGCGCGCGCAGACCAAGTCGCTGCGCGGCCGGGTGCGCGACTAGAAGCCGACGCGCCGGGTGTGGCCGGCGGCGGCCTGCCGCACCACCTCGCCCTTGGCGTGGGCGGTCTCGGCGAGCGTGGCCTGGTAGTCGACGAGGCGCTGCTGCAGCTCCGGGTCGCTGGTGCCGAGGATCCGCGCGGCCAGGATGCCGGCGTTCTTCGCGTTGCCGATCGCCACGGTCGCGACCGGGATGCCGCCCGGCATCTGCACGATCGAGAGCAGCGAGTCCATGCCGTCGAGGTACTTGAGCGGCACCGGCACGCCGATCACCGGGAGCGGCGTCACCGACGCGAGCATCCCCGGCAGGTGGGCGGCTCCGCCCGCGCCGGCGATGACGACCGACAGCCCCCGGGTGTGGGCCTGCTGGCCCCACGCCACCATCTCGGTCGGCATCCGGTGCGCCGACACGACGTCGGCCTCCCAGGCGACGCCGAGCTCGGTGAGCACCTCCCCCGCGGCCTGCATGACGGGCCAGTCGGAGTCCGACCCCATCACGATGCCGACCCGTGCGCCGGCCTGCTGTCCCTGCCCCTGCCCGTCCATCGCTGTCCTCACTCGCTCTCGTTGCCGAGGTCGCCGCGGAACCACGCGGCGGCGTGCCGGGCGCGCTCGAGGCAGTCCTCGAGGTCGTCGCCGTAGGCGTTGACGTGACCGACCTTGCGGCCCGGCCGCAGGTCCTTGCCGTAGAGGTGCACCCGGAGCCGGGGGTCGCGGGCCATCGCGTGCGGGAGCCCGTCGTAGAGGTGCCCGGCGTCGGTGGGGCCGCCCAGGATGTTGACCATCACGGTCCAGGCGGCGCGCGGCGCAGGCGAGCCCAGCGGCAGGTCCATCACCGCGCGGAGGTGGTTCTCGAACTGCGACGTCACCGCGCCGTCCTGCGTCCAGTGGCCGGTGTTGTGCGGTCGCATGGCCAGCTCGTTGACCAGGATCCGGCCGTCGGTGGTCTCGAAGAGCTCGACGGCGAGGATGCCGGTGACGTCCAGCGCGCCGGCGATCCGCAGCGCGATCTCCTGCGCCTGCCCGGCGAGCGCCGGGTCGAGGTCGGGGGCCGGCGCGACCACCTCGTGGCAGATGCCGTCGAGCTGCGTGGACGCCACGACCGGGTACGCCGCGGCCTGCCCGCTCGGGGAGCGGGCGACGAGCGCGGACAGCTCGCGGCGGAAGTCGACCAGCTCCTCGGCGAGGACCTCCACCCCGGCGGCCGCTGCGGCGTCGAAGGCGACCTGCGCCTCGTCGAGCGCGCGGACGACCCACACGCCCTTGCCGTCGTACCCGCCGCGGGTGGTCTTGAGCACGCACGGCAGCCCGAACGCCTCGACCTCGGCGGTGGTCGTGACCACCGCGTTGCGCGGGCACGGGACGTCGAGCGCGGCGAGGCGGCGGCGCATGACCGCCTTGTCCTGGGCGTGGACCAGCGCGTCCGGCCCCGGGCGCACGGCGACGCCGTCGGCCTCGAGGGCGTGGAGGTGGTCGGTCGGGACGTGCTCGTGGTCGAAGGTCACCACGGCCGCGCCCTCGGTGACCCGGCGCAGCGTGGGCAGGTCGGTGTAGTCGCCGACGAGCTGGTCGGGGATCACCTGGGCGGCCGAGACCCCCTCGGCCTCGGCCAGCAGGCGCAGCGGCAGGCCCAGGCCGATCGCCGGCTGGGCCATCATCCGGGCGAGCTGCCCACCTCCGATGACGGCGAGCGTGGGGGCACGGTGCGAGCCGGTCGAGGACACGCGAGGGAGTCTAGGGTCAGGCTCCGGCGGTGGCCGCGTCGGTCTCGAAGCGGAGCCCACGGCCCCGGTGGGTGGTGATCAGCGTGGGGTTGCGCGGGTCGTCGCCGAGCTTGCGGCGCAGCCACCCCAGGTGCACGTCGATGGTCTTGGAGCTGGTGTAGAACGAGGTCTGCCAGACCTCCGACATCAGCTCGCCGCGCGTGACGATGTCACCGGGGCGCGCCATCAGGGCGTGCAGGAGCTGGAGCTCCTTGCGCGCGAGCCTGATCTCGTCGTCACCGCGCCACACCTGGCCGGTCTTGGGGTCGAGGCGGACGTCCTGCACAGCCAACACGGGCCCGACCGTAGGGACGGGCGGACCCGGCGGAGGCCCGTATGGACGAATTGTGGAGAACTGGTCTGGTCCAGTACCGGCCGCTCAGCGGCGCCGGACCGCCACCGGCTCGACGAGGCCGAAGCCCCGCACCGGGCGGGCCGGCAGCCGGCGGTGCTCCCACTCCTCGGGGGGCAGCAGGTCGGCGGTGTTCTGGTCGACGATCAGGCGGTTGCGCCGCGCGACCTGGGTGAGCCGGGCGGCCAGGTTGACCGGGGGGCCGAAGATGTCGCCGAGGCGCTGGATCACCGGACCGCTCGCCAGCCCGAGGCGTACGTCGGGCATCTTCGCGTCGCGGCCGATCACGTTGATGATCCCCTCCGCGACCCCGACCGCCTCCTCGGCGGTGTTGGTGACGAACAGGACCGAGTCGCCGAGGCTCTTGATGATCCGGCCGCCGAAACGCGCCACCACGTCCTGGCAGCGGCTCTCGAAGACCTCCACGAGGTCGCCGATCTCGTCGCGGTCGAGGGTGTTGGACAGCGCGGTGAACGAGACCAGGTCGGCGAAGCCGACCGAGACGTCGATCGTGTGCAGGTCCTCGTCCTTGGCGCCCATCGCCTCGATCCGGCCGACGGCGGCCGCGAGGTGGCGGCGCCAGGCGTAGACCAGGAGCCGCTCGAAGGGCGGGTTGACCTCGTTGATCAGGCGCATCGCCGACCCGATCCGCGACCCGGTCGCCTCCTCGCCCGACTCGAGCTCCTCGACCCGGCTGACCAGCGTGGAGACCTCCCAGTCGGCGAGCCGGGCCATCGTCTGCCCGACGCCGCGGGTCAGGTTGACGGCCATGTCGAAGTCGACCGCTCCGGCGTCCACGAAGCCCATGAGCGTCGCCACGGCCTCGACGTCGGCCGCCGTGTAGGCCTTCTCCCCCACGAACTCGGGGAAGCCGAGCGCACGCCACAACCGGCGGGTCTGCTCGACGGTCAGGCCGGTCTCGGCGGCCACCTCGAGGGCGTTGAACTCAGGCGCGGCGCGCAGGATCGCGTCGTCGAGCCGTTCTCCGGGCGCGCGACCGGACGAGCCGCGCGCGGCGCGGTCAGGAGCCATCGTCGCGGCGGTCACCACCGGAGAGCCGGTGCAGCTCGTCGGACACCTTGAGCTGGACCTGCTCCACCTGCGGGATGTCGCTGAGCTCGACGCTGCCGTCGGTGCTCGCGTCGGAGACGACGAGGGTGCCGCAGCCGAAGATCCGGTCGATCACGCCGATCTCGAAGTCAACGCCGCTGATCCGGTTGAGCGGGATCGTGCGGCCCTCCTTGGCGATGAAGCCGGAGCGCTTGATGAAGCGGCGGTTGGTGAACGTGTAGGTCGTGGTCAGCCAGCGCAGGAACGGCGCGACGAGGAACCACACCAGCGCGACGAGGAGCACCACCCAGCCGATCCAGCGCACCGCGGAGCTGTCGGTCACCCCGGTGAGGAACAGTGCGAGCGCGAGCGCCAGCACGACGACCAGACCGGGCAGGATCAGCGCCTTGGGGTGGGTGCGGGTCGAGACGACGACGTGCTCGCCCTCGTTGAGGAGCTTGCTGGGGAACGCCACGCGCCGATCATGTCACTACGCGGGGCGCACGTGCACGACATCGCCGGCGGCGACGGTGAAGGTGCCGTCGTCGGTCCCGACGACCAGCGCGCCCGAGGCGTCCACGTCGAGGGCCTCGCCGCGGCGTACGTCCCCGCCCGGCAGGTGCACGTCGACCGTGCGGCCGACGGTCACGCACACGTCGGCGTACGCCCCGCGCAGCGCGTCGGTGTCGTCGAGCAGCCCCATCAGCCCGTGCAGCGACCCGAGGACCTGGCCGAGCAGGCCGGTGCGCTCGACCGGCTCCCCCGTCTCCAGCGACACCGAGGTCGCCAGGGCGACCGGCAGCTCGTCGAGGGTCTGGTCGACGTTGATCCCGACCCCGACGACGGCGACCGGCCCGTCCGCGGTCTCGACCCGCTCGACCAGGATCCCGGCCACCTTGCGACCGTCGACCAGCACGTCGTTGGGCCACTTGAGGCCGATGTCGGGCAGCCGGTCGGCGAGCGCGGCCTGGACGGCGTACCCGGTGAGCAGCGGCAGCCACGGCCACGCGTCCGCCGGCAGGTCGGGGCGCAGCAGCACCGAGAAGGTCAGGGAGGAGCGCGGTGGCGTCTCCCACACCCGGTCGAGGCGGCCGCGCCCGGCGGTCTGGTGCTCGGTCACGAGCACCAGACCGGGCGCCTCGCCCGCGCGGGCCCGTGCGGCGAGGGCGGCGTTGGTCGAGGGCGTGGCCTCCTCGACCTCCACGCGCCAGCCCGCCGGGACGGCGATCCGGTCGGTGTCGAGGGGAGGGCGAGGTGGGGGCGCGGCGGTCATGGGCACTAGATTGCCGGACGGATCCGTTTCGACCGACCAGGAGGCCACGGCGTGAGCGCACAGCCGGGTGAGGGCACCGACGTCCCCTCGCAGGACACAGGCATCGACATCCGCACGACGGCCGGCAAGCTGGCCGACCTCGAGCGCCGTCTCGACGAGGCGGTGCACGCGGGGTCCGACAAGGCGATCGAGAAGCAGCACGCGAAGGGCCGGCGCACCGCCCGCGAGCGGATCGAGATGCTCTTCGACGAGGGCACCTTCGTCGAGCTCGACGAGCTCGCCCGCCACCGCTCCACCGCGTTCGGGCTGGAGAAGAACCGCCCCTACGGCGACGGCGTGGTCACCGGCTACGGCGAGGTCAACGGCCGCACCGTGTGCGTGTTCAGCCAGGACTTCACCGTGTTCGGCGGCTCGCTGGGCGAGGTCTACGGCGAGAAGATCACCAAGGTCATGGACCTCGCGATCAAGACCGGCTGCCCGATCATCGGCATCAACGAGGGCGCCGGCGCCCGCATCCAGGAGGGCGTGGTCTCCCTCGGCCTCTACGGCGAGATCTTCCGCCGCAACGTCCACGCCTCGGGCGTGATCCCGCAGATCAGCCTGATCATGGGCAACTGCGCGGGCGGCCACGTCTACTCCCCCGCCGTCACCGACTTCACCGTGATGGTCGACCAGACCTCGGCGATGTTCATCACCGGCCCCGACGTGATCAAGACCGTCACCGGCGAGGACGTCACGATGGAGGACCTCGGCGGCGCCCGGACCCACAACACCAAGTCCGGCAACGCCCACTACATGGCCTCCGACGAGGAGGACGCCATCGAGTACGTGAAGTCGATGCTGTCCTACCTCCCGCAGAACAACCTCGATCCGGCCCCGACCTACGACGAGGCGCCGGACATGGAGGTCACCGACCTCGACCGCACCCTCGACACGCTCATCCCGGACTCGCCGAACCAGCCCTACGACATGCACGACGTGATCACCGCCGTGCTCGACGACGAGGAGTTCCTCGAGGTCCAGGAGCTGTTCGCGCCCAACATCCTGATCGGCTTCGGCCGGGTCGAGGGCCAGTCGGTGGGCGTCGTGGCCAACCAGCCGATGCAGTTCGCTGGCACCCTCGACATCGACGCGTCCGAGAAGGCCGCCCGGTTCGTCCGGTTCTGCGACGCCTTCAACCTCCCGGTGCTCACCTTCGTCGACGTCCCGGGCTTCCTGCCCGGCACCGACCAGGAGTGGGACGGCATCATCCGCCGCGGCGCGAAGCTGATCTACGCCTACGCCGAGGCCACGGTCCCGCTCGTCACCACGATCACCCGCAAGGCCTACGGCGGCGCCTACGACGTGATGGGCTCCAAGCACCTCGGCGCCGACATCAACATCGCCTGGCCCACCGCCCAGATCGCGGTCATGGGCGCCCAGGGCGCGGCCAACATCCTGCACCGCAAGACCCTCAAGAAGGTCGCGGACGCCGGCGGCGACGTCGAGGCGAAGCGCGCGGAACTGATCGAGGAGTACGAGACCACCCTCGCCAACCCCTACATCGCGGCCGAGCGCGGCTACGTCGACGCCGTCGTCGCACCCCACGAGACCCGCGTCGAGATCGTCCGGGCACTGCGGATGCTGCGCACCAAGCGCGAGAGCCTCCCGCCCAAGAAGCACGGGAACATCCCGCTGTGAGCGGCGAGCAGGCACAACGACCCCTCTTGAAGGTGGTCAACCCCGACGCCACCACCGAGGAGGTCGCGGCCCTGGTCGCGGTCTTCTCGGCGCTCGGGTCAGCTGGCGGCGAGCCGCCGCGCAAGCCCCGCCCGACGTGGAACCTCCCCTCGCGCGGCGTGCGCCAGACCCACCGCCCGGGTGTGGGCGCGTGGCGCGCCAGCGGCCTGCCGCACTGACGTACGAGCGCGCCGACGGTGGAGCGCCGGGCCCGACCTAGCGGCCGCGTGCTCCACCGTTGCCAGGCCCGTCCACAGATCCGCCCCACCCCGTGGCGCCCCGGGCGCTGCCGGGCGATCGTCGGGGGATGCCGAAGCGCTCGACGAGCACCCTCGACCACGTTGGCCTCGCCCGCCTGCTCCGGGCGCAGGTCGGCGTGGTCTCCCGGTCGCAGCTCATCGACCTCGGCGCGTCCCGCGCGGACGTACGCCGCCTGGTCGCGCGCCGCGAGCTGGTCGTCGTCCACCCCGGGGTCTACGTCGACCACGGCGCACGCCCCACCCGCGCCCAGCGCCGCTGGGCGGCCGTGCTCGCGTGTGCGCCGGCCGCGCTCCACCGGGAGTCGGCACTCGACGCGCACGGCATGACCCGTGACCGGTCGGCCGGCGGCACAGTGACAGAACCGATCCGGCTCGTCGTGGGTCGCGACCGACGGATCCGCCCGCCCGCGGGCGTCGTGGTCGAGCGGGTGGCGGAGCTCGAGCAGTGGCTGCAGCCGAACCGCCGGCCGCCGCGCGTGGCCGTCGAGTTCGCCCTCCTCAAGACCGCTGCCGACCGGGACCCGGCCGGCGCGATCGCCCTGCTCTCCGACGCGGTCCACCAAGGACTGACGACGGCCGAACGGCTGGCGCAGACCGTCGGCCGGCTGCCCCGCCTGCCGCGGCGCGCGTTCCTCGGTGAGGTCCTGGCGGACGTGGCGTCGGGCGTCAGGTCCGTGCTGGAGCAGCGCTACCTGCGCGACGTCGAGCGGGCCCACGGCCTGCCGGTCGGTGAGCGCCAGCTGCGGCAGGACACCGCGTCGGGCATCGTGCACCGCGACGTCCGGTACGCACCCGAGCGCGTCCTCGTCGAGCTCGACGGTGCCTTCGGCCACCGGGACGCCGTGGACCGGTGGTCCGACCTGCAGCGCGACCTCGACGCCTCCGTCGACGACCACCTCACCCTGCGTCCCGGCTGGGCACAGGTCCTCGAGCCGTGCCGCCTGGCCGCGATCGTCGCGCAGGTGCTCCGACGGCGGGGGTGGGCAACCGCGCCTCGACCGTGCGGATCGGGCTGCGCGCTCGGCGACGGTGGAGCGCCGGGCCCGACCTAGCGGCTTCCTGCTCCACTGTCGCCCGCCGGGCATAGGGTCGCCCACGTGACCCAGACCCGGACCATCGATGCCCTCTGTGACGCCTTCGTCGAGGACTACTGCGCCCTCGACCCGCTGACCGCGACCTCGATCGGGGTCGCCGGCCACGAGCACGAGATGACCGACTACTCCCCCGCCGGCTTCGACGCCCGCCTCGAGCTGGCCCGTCGCGCGGTGGCGGCGGTCGAGGCCGCCACCCCGGTCGACGACCGGGAGGCGGCGGCGAGGGACGCGTTCCTCGAGCGCACCCGGCTCGAGATCGAGCTGGAGGAGGCCGGGGTCAACCGGTCGCGGATGTCGGTCCTGTGGAGCCCGCTCCACGAGGTCCGCGGCGTCTTCGACCTGATGCCGACCGAGGGCGACGAGGCGGTCGCCGCGATCCGTGCGCGGCTCGAGGCCGTCCCGGCCGCGCTCGAGGGCCTGCGTGTCACGCTGTCCGACGAGGCTCGCAAGGGCAACGTCGTCGCGGCCCGGCAGTACGCCGAGGTGGCCGAGCAGGTGCGTCGCTGGACCGGCCAGGTCGGCGACGCCGGCGACTTCTACCTCGGGCTGGTCGACCGCCTCGGCCTCGCCGACGACAGCGCGATGCGCGCGGCGGCGGGTGCGGCGAGCGCAGCCACGGCGTCGTTCGGGCTGTTCCTCAGCGACGAGCTCGAGCCGCAGGGCGCGGAGAAGGAGGGGGTCGGGCGCGACGTCTACACCCTGGCCAGCCGGTACTTCCTCGGCGCCGAGGTCGACCTCGACGAGACCTACGCCTGGGGCTGGACCGAGCTGCAGCGGCTGTCGGACCTCATGCACGCCACCGCCGACCGGATCCTCCCGGGAGCCGACGTCGACGCGGCGGTCGCGCACCTCGACGCCGACCCGGCGCGCACGGTGCACGGCCGCGAGGAGTTCCGGCAGTGGATGCAGCAGCTCGCCGACCGGACCCTCGAGGAGATGGCCGGCGTCCACTTCGACATCCCCGAGCCGGTGCGCCGGATCGAGTGCATGCTCGCGCCCACCAACGACGGCGGCATCTACTACACCGGCCCCTCCGAGGACTTCGAGCGGCCGGGCCGGATGTGGTGGTCGGTGCCCGACGGCATCGAGGACTTCCACCCGTGGCGCGAGGTCACGACCGTCTTCCACGAGGGCGTGCCCGGCCACCACCTCCAGGTCGCGCAGACGGCCTACCGCAGCGACACCCTCAACCGCTGGCAGCGGCTGATGTGCTGGTGCAGCGGCCACGGCGAGGGCTGGGCGCTCTACGCCGAGCGGCTGATGGAGGAGCTCGGCTTCCTCGACGACCCGGCCGACCTGCTCGGCATGCTCGACGGCCAGTCGCTGCGCGCCGCGCGCGTGATCGTCGACATCGGCATGCACCTCGAGCTCACCATCCCCGAGGACAACCGGCTCGGCGCGGGCGGCACCGCGTTCCACCCCGGCGAGACCTGGACGCCCGACCTGGGCCTGGAGTTCATGCGGCTGCACTGCCGGATGGACGACGAGGTCATCCAGTTCGAGGTCAAGCGCTACCTCGGCCTCCCCGGCCAGGCGCCGTCCTACAAGGTCGGCGAGCGGATCTGGCTCGACGCGCGCGCCGAGGTCCAGGCCCGCCAGGGCGACGACTTCGACCTCAAGGCGTTCCACCGCGCCGCGCTCGACCTCGGCTCGCTCGGCCTCGACCCGCTGCGGACCGCGCTGGAGCGGCTGTGACGGCGCGGGTGCCGCTGGTCCTCGCGTCCGCCTCCCCCGCCCGGCTCGCCACGCTGCAGGCGTCGGGGATCGACCCGACCGTCATCGTCAGCGGGGTCGACGAGTCCCAGGTCGACGACCTGCCGCCCGCCGAGCTCGCGCTCCAGCTCGCCGAGCTGAAGTGCGCGGCGGTCGCGGGGCTGCCCGACGTGCCGACCGACGCCCTGGTGCTGGGCTGCGACTCGGTGCTCGAGCTCGACGGCGAGGCGCTCGGCAAGCCGCACGAGCCCGACGAGGCCCGGGCGCGCTGGCGCGCCATGCGGGGCCGGGCGGGCGTGCTCCACACCGGCCACTGCCTGCGCGAGGCGGCCAGCGGCCGCGTCGCCGCGGCCACCGGGTCCACCGTCGTCCGCTTCGCCGACGTCACCGACGAGGAGATCGACGCCTACGTCGCCACCGGCGAGCCGCTGCAGGTCGCCGGCGCCTTCACCATCGACGGGCTCGGGGCCGCGTTCGTCACGGGCATCGAGGGTGACCACACCAACGTCGTCGGGGTCAGCCTTCCCCTGCTGCGCGAGCTGGTGCTGGAGCTGGGCCACGCCTGGCCCGACCTGTGGCGCGGGTCGACGAGCCCCACCCGATAGCATCCGGGGCGTGGGGAGCGGGCTTCTTGGCACGGTGCAGGCGCAGCCTGTCACCGACCCCGACGACCGGTACGGCGTCCGCGAGGAGCGGCTGCTGACCGGTGCCACCGTCATCACCGCGGTCCGCACCGTCGCCTCCGTCGTGCTGGCCGCCGTCGCGGCCCACCAGCAGAGCCTCACCCTGCTCGTCGCCGCGCTCGCGGTCTACTGGGTCGGCGACATGCTGGACGGGTTCTACGCGCGCGTGCGCGACTGCGAGACCCGCATCGGCGCCGTGCTCGACATCATGTGCGACCGGCTCAACGCGGCGGCCTTCTACGTCGGCCTCGCCTGGCTGCAGCCGGACCTCTCCCCCGCGATCTTCGTCTACCTAGCCGAGTTCATGGTGGTCGACTGCTTCCTATCGATCGCGTTCCTGGCCTGGCCGGTCCGCAGCCCCAACTACTTCTTCGTGGTCGACCGGCCGACCTGGCTGTGGAACTGGTCCAAGCCCGCCAAGGCGGTCAACAGCGCGCTCTTCGCGGTGCTGCTGCTGGTCACCGGGTGGATGTGGGTCGGGCTGGTCATCGCCTCGGCGCTGCTGGTGCTGAAGTGCGTCTCGCTGCACCGCCTGGTCCGCATCGGCATCCCGGTCCCGGGCTCCCCGGCCTGATGCTCTTCTGGAGCGTGCTGGGCGTCTCGATCGCCTCCGCACTCGTCCCGCTGATCAACATCGAGATCTTCCTCGGCGGCGCGATCACCCAGGCGCCCACCCACTTCTGGGGCCTGATCGTCGCGGCGACGGTCGGGCAGATGCTCGGCAAGATCCTCTGGTACTGGGGCGGCATGCACGTCGACCGCGCCCCCTGGGTGCATCGCCAGCTGCAGAAGCCGAAGGCCAAGGCGTCGCTGGACACGTGGCACGCACGCGCAGAAGGCCGGCCGTGGTTCACGGCCGGCCTGCTGCTGTTCTCGGCGGCGACGGGCTTCCCGCCCTACGCCGTCACCGCGGTCCTCGCCGGGACGCTGCGGGTGAACTTCTGGATCTTCCTCATCACCGGCCTGCTCGGCCGTGGCCTGCGCTTCTGGGCCGTGGTGGCCGGGACCTCGTCGCTCCTGAACCTCTGGTGAGTCCCCCGGCTCACTCCGCGGCGGACCAGGCCTGGCGCAGGCTGACCCGGCCGCCGGTCTGGAGCAGCGCCCGGCGGTAGAGCCGCTCGCCCGCCCACACCGTGACCCCGGCGAAGACGGCCAGCAGACCGAGCGCGAGCAGCGGCTCCCACCACTCGACGCCGCCGGCGAGGATCCGCTTGGGCATCACCACCGCGGACACCGGGGGGACGTACGACGCGACGACCTGGGCACGACCGTCGAGCGAGAGCCCGCCGAAGAACATCACCAGCATCAGCATGGTCAGCGGCGTCGACGTGGCCTGCAGGTCCTCGGTGCGCGAGGCCAGCGATCCGGCGACCGCCCACAGGCAGGCCAGCGCGACGAACCCGGCGACGAAGAACGCGATGAACCAGGCCGCGGGACCGGAGAGGTCGGGCACGTAGGACTTGTAGGACGTGAACGACATGCCGATCAGCCCGACCGCGGCGTAGACCAGGACCTGGATGAGCGCGAGCGCGGTGTTGCCGAGGACCTTGCCGGCGAGCAGCTGGCGCAGCGGGATCGCGGCGGCGATGATCTCGACGATCCGGCTCTGCTTCTCCTCGATCACCGAGTTGGCCAGCTGCATGCCGAAGACGAGGGCGGCGAAGTAGAACAGGAAGACGAACACGAACCCGACCACCTCGGCGACCGCCGCCTTCTCCGCGTCGCCGCGCAGGAAGTCCGTGCTCACGGTGCTGCCGGCCTCGAGCTGCTGGAGGGTCACGCCGGTCCCGGCCGCGTTGTCGGCCAGCACCTGCTGGCGCACCACGGCGGTCACCACGTCGGTGAGGGAGCTGTCCTCGCTCGACTCGGTGGTCAGCTCCCACCCGCCGTCGACCGGGTGGAGCCAGGCGTCCGCCTCGCCGTCGGTGAGCAGCGCCTCCGCAGCGGCGGTGTCGTCGACGTCGACGAGGGTGACCTCGACGTCGTCGTCGACGTCGGGACCGAGGTCCACGACGGCCTCGCCCATCGCGACGGCGTCGGGGGTCACCGCGAGCGTGACCTCGTTGGTGCGACCGTCCTGCCAGGCGGTGAACCCCAGGACGCCGACGATCATCGCGACCATCAGCACGGTGCCGATGACGAACGACTTGTCGGTGATGCGCGAGACGACCTCGCGCTTGGTGACGAGCAGCCAGGCCGGCTCGCCACCGGTGGCGTCGCGTCGGGGCTGGGTGTCCTGCTGTGCCGTGCTCATGCGGTGGCCTCCCGGTAGATCTCGCTGAGCGCCGGGCGGACCCGGACGAACTCGTGGACGGCGCCGCGTCGGGTCGCCTCGGTGATCAGGTGCTGCTCGGCGCCCTCGTCGGTGACCTCGACCAGCGCGGTGCTCCCGTCGAGGTCGAGGACGTCGAGGCCGGTGTGGTCGCGGACCCAACCGGCGTCGCCGCCGAGCACGAGCCGGAAGCGCGGCACCCCCGCGTCGCGCAGCTCCGAGACCGTGCCGGCGGCGACCCGGCGTCCGTTGGCCAGCACGACCAGGCGGTCGCACAGGCGCTCGACGAGGTCGAGCTGGTGGCTGGAGAAGAGCACGGGCACGCCGTCGCGGGTGTACTCGCGCAGCAGGTCGACCATCGAGTCGACGGCCACCGGGTCGAGGCCCGAGAACGGCTCGTCGAGCACCAGTGCGGCGGGGCGCGGCAGCACGGACGCGATGATCTGCACCCGCTGCTGGTTGCCCAGCGACAGCTTCTCCAGGTGGTCCTTGGTCCTCTCGCCCAGCCCGAAGCGCTCCAGCAGCTCGGTGACGGCCGAGCGCGCCGCGACGCGCTCCATCCCCTTGAGCTGGGCGACGTAGACGAGCTGGTCGAGGATCGGCTGCTTGGGGTAGAGGCCGCGCTCCTCGGGCATGTAGCCGAACGAGCGGCGGTCCAGCCGGGTGATCGGCCGGCCCTGCCACAGCACCTCGCCCTCGTCGATGCCGAGCACGCCCATGACCATCCGCATGGTCGTGGTCTTGCCCGCACCGTTGGCGCCGACGAAGCCGGTCATCTGCCCGGCCGGCACCTCGAAGGACACGTGGTCGACGGCGGTGGCGTCGCCGAACCGCCGGGTGAGCTCCCTGATCTCCAACATGACCACGACGCTAGGCGCCCACGTCGCCCGCGGGATCCCCCGCGCGACGGAACCCTCAGTCCGTCGGGTGGATGAGACCGGCCTCGTAGGCGAACACGACCGCCTGCACCCGGTCGCGCAGGTGCAGCTTGGCCAGGACGTTCGACACGTGGGTCTTGACCGTCGCCTCGCCGAGCACGAGCTCGGCCGCCACCTCGCCGTTGGACAGCCCGCGGCCCAGCAGGACGAGCACCTCGCGCTCCCGGGCGGTCAGGCGGGAGAGCTCCGACGGCTCGGGGCGGTCGGCGGTGCCGTCGCGCCCGCCGGCCATCTTGCCGATGACGCGACGGGTCACCTCGGGGGCGAGCAGCGCGTGGCCGCGCCCGGCGGCGCGTACGGCGTCGAGCAGCTGCTCGGGGCCGGCGTTCTTCAGCAGGAACCCGCTGGCGCCGGCCTCGAGGGCGGCGAAGAGGTAGTCGTCGCGGTCGAAGGTGGTGACGATGACGACGTGCCCGAGGTCCTCGGCGACCAGGTGGCCGGTCGCCTCGATGCCGTCCATCCGCGGCATCTGGACGTCCATGAGGACCACGTCGGGCCGCGTCTCGCGGGCCCGCTCGAGGGCCTGGAGCCCGTCGGCCGCCTCGCCGACCACCTCGATGTCGTCCTCGACCGACAGCACCATGGCGAAGCCCGAGCGCACCATCGCGTGGTCGTCGACGAGGAGGACCCTCAGCGGCTCGGTCACCGGTCCTCCAGCGGGTAGCGCACGCGGACGCGGTAGCCGCCGGTCACCCGCGGTCCGATCTCGACGTGGCCGCCGTGGGTCGCGGCGCGCTCGCGGATGCCGAGCTGGCCCAGGCCGCTGCCGGACGTGCCGTGGCGCGCGCGACCGTTGTCGACGACCTCGACCTCCACGTAGGACGCCGCCTCGTCGACGCGGACGACGACCGACACGGCGTCGGCGCTGGAGTGTCGCCGCACGTTGGCCAGAGCCTCCTGCACGGTGCGGTAGACCGCGAGCCCGATGCCCCGCGGCACCCGCTCGGCGGCGACGTCGCACCCCGGCACGACGTCGAGGGTGACCGTGAGCCCCTCCCCGGACACCTCGTCGACGAGCGCCGGGAGGTCCGCGACGGTGGCCCCGGGGGCACGGGCGGCGTCCTCCGCGGTGGCGTCGTGGTCGCCGACGCCCTCGCGCAGCGTGCCGAGCAGCAGCCGCATCTGGGTCACCGCGTCGCGCGAGGCGTCCTCGACGTTGGCCAGGGCGGTGCGCGCGGCGTCGGGGTCGCGCTCGAGCACGCGCCGCGCGGCCCCCGCCTGGATGCCCATGGCCGAGACACCGTGGGCGACCACGTCGTGCAGCTCGCGCGCGATCCGGAGCCGCTCGTCGACGACGGCCTGCTCGCGCAGCCGGCCCGCCTGGGCGGCGATGGTGCTCGCCTGCTCCTCGAGCCGGTGGCGCTGGCGGGCGGCCCGCCACGAGACGCCGCCCCCGGCGATCGCGCCGCCGAAGTAGATGACGTTGATCAGCAGCGTGATGGCGATCGCCGCCGGGATCGGTGCGAACACGCCCGTCCGGCCGCTCATGTCCTCGTCGTCGAGCCACTCCTGGATCGACGACCCGAGCGCGAACTGCCAACCGATCCACGCGAACATGAACAGCACGATGGTGCCGACCACCACGACCATCGCCCGCCGGTCCCGGGCGTACGCCACCCCGGACAGCAGGGCGACGAAGTAGACGATCTGCAGCGAGAGCTGGCCCATGACCTCGGGCATGGTCACGCCCGCGACGAACATGTGGGCGGCCGCCAGGAGGGCCACCGTCAGCGGCCAGCGACGGCGTCCCAGGAGCAGCGCTGCACCGCTGGAGACGGCCAGCCACTGCGCCCAGACCGGGGCGTCGGTGTGCTCGAAGCCGCCCGAGCTGCGCACCAGCTCGAGCGCGAGCACGCTCACGGCCTCCACCGTGAGGGCGAGCACCACGTCCGGACGACCGACCGGCGGGCGCGGGCGCTCCCAGGGGTCGTCGACGCCGAACCAGTCGAGCAGGCGCTGGCTCACGGGTGGCATGCGGGCGAGGGTACGACGCCCGCGCCCCGCCGGGATCCGTCGGGAGGGGGAGATCGGTGGGGCGCAGGCCTCACTCCACCGGCAGGCCGAGCCCCCGCGCGATGAGCATCCGCTGGACCTCCGAGGTGCCCTCGCCGATCTCGAGCACCTTGGCGTCGCGGTAGAACCGCACGACCGGGTACTCCTCCATGAAGCCGTAGCCGCCGAAGACCTGCGTCGCGATGCGGGTCGCGGTGACGGCCGACTCGGTGGTGTAGAGCTTGGCGACGGCGGCAGCCTGCTTGAAGGCGGCCATCGAGACGTCCTTGCCGGCGTCCATGGCGTCCTTCATGGCGGCGGCCTTGTAGGTCAGCAGGCGCGACGCGTCGAGCATGACCTGCAGGTCGGAGACCTGGAAGGCGAGGCCCTGCTTGCGCCCGATCGGGCCGCCGAAGGTCTGGCGCTCACCGGCGTACTGCAGCGACAGGTCGAGGCAGGCCTGGATGCAGCCGACCGCGAGGGCGGCGATCGCGACGCGGCCGTCGTCGAGGGTGGCGAGGAACTGGGCGTAGCCGCGGCCGCGCTCGCCGAGCAGGTTCGACTCCGGGACCCGTGCGTCCGAGAAGGACAGCGGGTGGGTGTCGGAGGCGTGCCAGCCGAGCTTGTCGTAGGCCTTCTCGGCGGTGAAGCCGGGCGTGCCGGAGGGCACGATGATCGTCGAGATCTCCGGGCGGCCGTCGGCCCGCTCGCCGGTGCGTGCGGTCACGGTGACCAGCGAGGTGATCGAGGAGCCGGAGTTGGTGATGAACTGCTTGGCGCCGTTGACCACCCACTCGCCGTCGGCGAGGACGGCCTTCGTGCGCGTCGCGCCCGCGTCGGAGCCGGCGCCGGGCTCGGTGAGGCCGAAGCCGGCGAGCTTGTCGCCGGCGACCAGGTCGGGCAGCCAGGTCTTCTTCTGCTCGTCGGTGCCGTAGGTGAGGATCGGGTTGATGCCGAGCCCGACCGCGGCCTCGAGCGTGATGCCCATGGACTGGTCGACGCGGCCGATCTCCTCGATCGCCAGGCACAGCGACGTGAAGCCGCCGTCCTCGCCGGCCATCCCGGACCCGCCGAACTCCTCCGGGGCGGTGAGCCCCATCAGGCCGAGGGCGCCCATCTTCTGGACGACGTCGGTCGGGAAGTGGTGCTCGCGGTCCCACTGCGCGGCGTGCGACGCGATCTCGGCCTCGGCGAAGTCGCGGACGCTGCGGCGGAACTGCTCGTGCTCGGGGGACAGCTCGAAGGTCATGCGCGTCACACTAGCCGCTGGGGGTTAGCGATCGCTAACCCCCGATGTGACGAAGCCGATTCCGCGAGCCGGTCGCCCCGCCGCTAGAGTTAGGTGAGCCTAAGCAAAGTGAGGACCACCCCCGTGCAGACTTCCCCGCGCCGATCGCTGCGCCGCGCCGCCGTCTCCCTGGCCGCGGTCACCCTGACCGCCTCCACCCTGACCGGCTGCGGCGTGTTCGGCTCCCCCGACGTCGTCGTCTACAACGCCCAGCACGAGCAGCTGCTCGACGAGCTGGTGCCGCTGTTCGAGGAGGAGACCGGCCTCGACGTCGAGCTGCGCAACGGCAAGGACCTCGAGATGGCCAACCAGATCGTCGAGGAGGGCAAGGACTCCCCCGCCGACGTCTTCCTCACCGAGAACTCGCCGGCCATGAGCATCGTCGACAACGCCGGCCTCTTCGCCGAGCTGCCCGAGTCGGCCACCGCGACGATCCCCGACCAGTACGTCCCCGCCGACCGCACGTGGACCGGGTTCCTGGCCCGCTCGACGGTCGCGATGTACAACACCGACTCGATGACCGAGACCGACATGCCGGCCTCGATCATGGACTTCGCCAAGCCCGAGTGGAAGGGCCGCGTCTCCTTCTCCCCCACCGGCGCCGACTTCCAGGCGATCGTGTCCGCGGTCCTCGAGCTCGAGGGCGAGCAGGCCACCGCCGACTGGCTGGCCGGGCTGAAGGAGAACGGCGTGATCGTGCAGAACAACCTCGTCGTCATGCAGTCGGTCGACTCCGGCGAGGTCGACGCCGGCATCGCCTACAGCTACTACTGGTACCGCGACCGCGCCGAGAACGGCTCGGACTCCGACAGCTCGCAGCTCTACTTCTTCGGCGACCAGGACCCCGGCGCGTTCGTCAGCGTCTCCGGCGCCGGCATCCTCGCCTCCAGCGAGCACCAGGACGCGGCCGAGCAGTTCGTCACCTGGCTCACCGGCACCGAGGCGCAGCAGGCGATGGGCGAGTCGTACGCCCTGGAGTACCCGCTCAACCCCGACGCGAGCCTCAGCCCCGACGTGAAGCCGTTCGACGAGCTCGAGCCGCCGCAGGTCGACGTGGCCAGCCTCAACGGCCCGCAGGTCACCGACCTGATGACCGAGGCCGGACTGCTCTGAGCGCCACCGAGCGCCGCACACCGCCCCTGCTGCTCGCAGCGGGGGCGGTCGTCGCGCTGCTCGCGCTCGTCCCGCTGGGCTACGTCGCGACCTACGTCGTGGTGATCGGTCCCGTCGACCTCTGGCACCTGCTCGCCCGCCCGCGCATCGGCGAGCTCCTGCGCAACACGCTCACCCTGGCCGCGGCGTGCATGACCGCGACCGCGGTGCTCGGCGTGGCGCTGGCCGTCCTGGTCGAGCGCACCGACCTGCCCGGCCGGCGCGCCTGGCACGGGTTGCTGGTCGCGCCGCTCGCGGTGCCGGCGTTCGTCAACGGCTACGCCTGGGTGTCGCTCGACCGCAGCGTCCACGGCTTCGGCGGCGCCTTCCTCGTCGTGACGCTGTCCTACTACCCGCTGGTCTACCTCCCCGTCGTCGCGATGCTGCGCCGCCTCGACCCCGCGCTGGAGGAGTCGGCGTGGTCGCTCGGGCACTCCCGGGTCCGCACCCTGGCGACCGTCGTGCTGCCCCAGCTGCGTCCGGCCCTGCTCGGCGGCGCGCTGCTCGTCGGTCTCCACCTGCTCGCCGAGTTCGGCGCGCTGTCGCTGCTCCGCTTCCCGACCTTCACCACCGCGATCTACGACCAGTACGGCTCGACCTTCAACGGCGCCGCCGCGACCGCGATGGCCGGCGTGCTGGTGCTGCTGTGCCTGGTCCTGCTGGTGGCCGAGCTGCGGCTGCGCGGCGACCGGCGCTACGCCCGGATCGGCCGCGGCGCCGCCCGGACCAGCGTGCCCCTGTCGCTCGGGGCCTGGCGCTGGCCGCTGCTGGCGACCCTGGCGGGCGTGGTCGTGCTCGCCGTCGGCGTCCCGGCGTACTCGCTGGTGCGCTGGCTGGTCGTCGGCACCTCGACCGAGTTCCCGCTCGCCGACCTGACCGAGGCCCTCGTCGCGACGGTCGTCCTCGCCCTGGCCGGCGCGCTCGCCGCGACCGTGGCCGCCGTGCCGGTCGTGTGGCTGGCGGTGCGCCACCGCGGGCGGCTCTCCACCCTGGTCGAGCGCAGCACCTACGTCGCCAACGCCCTGCCCGGCATCGTCGTCGGCCTGGCCCTGGTGGTCGCGTCGCTGCGCCTGGTGCCGCCGGTCTACCAGACCGCCGGACTGCTCGTCGCGGCCTACGTCATCCTGTTCCTGCCGCGCGCCGTCGTCACCGTCCGCGCCGGGCTCGAGCAGGCGCCCGCCGTGCTCGACGACGTCGCGCACAGCCTCGGCACCGGCCCGCTCGCGACCGCCCGCCGGGTCACCCTCCCGCTCATCGCGCCCAGCCTCGGCGCCGGCGCCGCGCTGGTCTTCCTTGCCATCTCCACCGAGCTGACCGCCACGCTGATGCTCTCCCCCATCGGCACCCGGACGCTGGCCACCGAGTTCTGGTCGGCGTCCTCCGAGCTCCGCTACGGAGCCGCCGCCCCCTACGCCCTCCTGCTCGTGCTCGTCTCGATCCCCGCGACGGTGCTGCTCATGCGGCAGGAGCGACTCTCCCTCCAGGAGGCCACCCCATGAGCTCCCTGTCGATCACCGGCGTCACCAAGACCTTCGCGGCCGGCGGCCCGGGGCGTACGTCGACCCGCGCCGTCGACGAGGTGTCGCTGCACGTGCCGCACGGCTCGTTCACGACCGTCCTCGGCCCGTCCGGCTGCGGCAAGACCACCCTGCTGCGGCTGATCGCGGGCTTCCTGCTGCCCGACGCCGGCACCATCGCGTTCGGCGACACCGTGGTCGCGGGCGACGGGGTCAAGCCGATGCCGCCGCAGGTCCGCCGGGTGGGCTACGTCCCGCAGGAGGGCGCGCTGTTCCCGCACCTCGACGTGGCCGCCAACATCGCCTTCGGCCTGCCCCGCGAGGAGCGCGGTCGCGAGCGCGACGACCGCGTGGCCGAGATGCTCGACCTCGTCGAGCTCCCCGCCGACTTCCGGCACCGCCGCCCCGACGAGCTCTCGGGCGGTCAGCAGCAGCGCGTCGCGCTCGCCCGCTCGCTCGCCCCGCGACCGGCGGTGGTGCTGCTCGACGAGCCGTTCTCCTCCCTCGACGCGAGCCTGCGCGGCACCACCTCGCTCGCCGTGCGCCGCGCGCTCGCGGCGAGCAACACCACCGCCCTGCTCGTCACCCACGACCAGAACGAGGCGCTCTCGCTCGCCGACCAGGTCGCGGTGATGCGCGCCGGCCGGCTGGTGCAGTCGGCGAGCCCGAGCGAGGTCTACCTCTCCCCGACCGACCCGCAGGTCGCGGAGTTCGTCGGCCGCGCGGTGGTGCTGCCCGGCACCGCGACGCAGACCCGCGCGTCCTGCGCGCTCGGCGAGGTGGTCCTCACCGAGCCCGGCAGCGGACCGGTCTCGCTGATGATCCGTCCCGAGCAGATCTACGTCGACCTGGCCCACCCCGAGGGCGTGCGCGGCACCGTCGAGGAGCTCAGCTACTACGGCCACGACTGCGCGGTCCAGGTCCGCCTCGACGACGGCACCTCGGTGCTGGCGCGCATGGCGGGCGTACGCCACCCGGTGCCGGGCGACACCGTCCACCTCCGCGTGACCGGGCTGGTCCGCGCCTACCGACCCGTGCCGTGACCCTCACCCCCACCCGGCCGTCGCTGCGGCCCGTGCTCGACCACGCCCTCGCCGGGGACGCCCCGGCGGTCGTGGCGGACGGCCGCACCCTCAGCCACGCCGAGCTGGCCCGCTTGGTCGCCGAGCGCGCCCGCTCGTGGGGCCCCGCGCGACGCCTCGTGCTGGTCGAGGGCGCCAACTGCCTCGACTCGGTCGTGGCCTACCTCGCCGCGCTCCAGCACGGCCACGTCGCGCTCGTGGTGCCCGACGGGCGTCCGGCCCAGCGCGACGCGGTCGTCGCGGCGTACGACCCCGACGTCGTCTGCATCGCCGGCGAGGACGACCGCGTGCTGCGACCGGCCAGCGCACACGACCTCCACCCCGACCTCGCGCTGCTGCTCAGCACGTCCGGCACCACCGGCTCCCCCAAGCTGGTGCGGCTCTCGCGCGACAACGTGGCCAGCAACGCCGCCGCGATCGCCGACTACCTCGGCCTGCGTGCCGACGACCGCGCGATCACCGCGCTCCCGCTGCACTACTGCTACGGCCTCTCCGTCCTGCACTCCCACCTCGTCGCCGGCGCGAGCGTGGTGCTGACCGACCTCAGCGTGGTCGACGAGTGCTTCTGGGACCTCGTCGCCGGGACCGGCGCCACCAGCCTCGCGGGCGTCCCGCACACCTTCGACCTGCTCGCGGCGAGCGGCTTCGCCGACCGCGACCTCCCCACCCTGCGCCAGGTGACCCAGGCCGGCGGGCGGCTCGAGCCCGATGCCGTACGCCGCTGGAGCCGCACGGGTCGCGAGCGCGGCTGGGACCTCGTCGTCATGTACGGCGCGACCGAGGCGACGGCGCGGATGGCGTGGCTGCCGCCCCACCTCGCCGAGGACCACCCCGGCGCGATCGGCGTCGCGGTGCCCGGTGGCCGGCTGTGGATCGACGAGGACGTCGACGAGCGTCCCGGCGTCGGCGAGCTGTGCTACTCCGGCCCCAACGTGATGCTCGGCTACGCCCACGCGCCCGCCGACCTCGCGCGCGGCCGCGAGGTCGAGGAGCTGCGCACCGGCGACCTCGCGCGGGAGGCGGACGGCCTGTTCGAGGTGGTCGGTCGCCGCAACCGCTACGGCAAGGTGTTCGGCCTGCGGATCGACCTCGACGCGGTCGAGCGCCACCTCGCCGCGGAGGTCGACCGGCATGCCCGCGTGGTCGCCACCGACCGCGCGGTCCACGTCTTCCTGCGCCACGGCCGGCACCGCGACGCCGCCCGGACCCTCGTCACCGACCAGTGCGGCGTCCCGGCCCACGCCGTGGTGGCGCACCTGCTCGCCGAGGACCCGCTGACCACGAGCGGCAAGGTCGACCGGGTCGCGCTGCTGGGTCTCGCCACGAGCGTCGAGGCCGACGACGCTGCGGGGGCGACCACCTCGCCCGGCGACGTACGGTCCGACCTGGCGCGGGTGCTCGGCCGGCCCGACGCCCGCGACGGCGACTCCTTCGTCTCCCTCGGCGGCGACTCGCTGTCCTACGTCGAGCTCGCCACCCGCCTCGCCGACCACTTCCCCGACGGCGTGCCCGCGGGCTGGCACACCCGCACCATCGGCGAGCTCCAGCGGCTCGCCGACGAGGCGGTCGTGACCGCCGCTCCCGGGCGGCGCCGCCGCTGGGTCCGGCTGGACACGACGGTCGCCCTGCGCGCGCTGGCGATCCTCTTCGTCGTCGCCAGCCACGTCGACCTGGTCGCGCTCGAGGGCGGCGCCCACCTCCTGCTGGCCCTCGCCGGCTACAACTTCGCCCGCTTCCAGCTCTCCGCCGCCGGCGGCCCGCGCACCCGCCTGCGCCACGGACTGGCCGGGCTGTCGCAGCTCGTGGTGCCGTCGGTGCTGTGGGTCGGGACGGTCGCGGTGGTGCTCGGCAGCTACTCCCTCGCCACCACCTTCTTCGTCCGCGAGCTGGTCAACTCCTCGGAGTGGGACGACCAGTGGCAGCTGTGGTTCCTCGAGTCACTGGTCTGGCTCACGGTGGCGGCGCTGGTGCTGACCTGCGTACCGGCCCTGCACCGGCTCGAGCGGCGCGAGCCGTTCCGCTTCGCCCTCGCCGTGCTCGCCGTCACGGCGGTCGCCCGCTTCGCCGAGGTCGGGCTGCGCGCCGGTCACACCGAGCGCTACACCACGCTCGTGGTCGGCTTCTTCTTCGCGCTCGGCTGGGCCGGGGCCCGCGCCGACACCACCCGGCGCCGCCTGCTCGTCTCCGCGCTCGCGACCGCGCTGACCGTCGGCTTCTTCGGCCAGCCGCACCGCGAGGCGATCGTGCTCGGCGGGTTCCTGGTCATGCTGTGGCTGCCGCACGTGCCTGTCCCCGGCCGGGTGGCGCACGCCGCGGGCGTGCTGGCCGGCGCCAGCCTGTTCGTCTACCTCACCCACTGGCAGGTCTACCCCGCCCTCGAGGACGCCGGCCACCAGTGGCTCGCGCTGGGCGCCTCGCTGGCCGTCGGCATCGCCTACGGACGCGTCGTACGTCCGTTGCACCATGCTGTCGGTCGGGCCGTGCTCGGCTCGCGGTAGCCTGCCCAGCGGTACGCCAGCCCGGCCGCCCGGCCGCCCCATCCCGTGTCACCGCCAGGAGTCCCGCGTGAGCTTGAAGAAGGTCCTGATCGCCAACCGCGGCGAGATCGCCGTGCGCGTCATCCGCGCCTGCAAGGACGCCGGCATCGGCTCCGTCGCGGTCTACGCCGACCCCGACCGTGACGCACTGTTCGTGCGGCTCGCGGACGAGGCCCACTCCCTCGGCGGGGCGACCCCGGCCGACTCGTACCTCGACATCGCCAAGATCATCGCGATCGCCGAGAAGTCCGGTGCCGACTCGGTCCACCCGGGCTACGGCTTCCTCGCCGAGAACGCCGACTTCGCCCAGGCCGTCATGGACGCCGGGCTGATCTGGATCGGCCCGCCGCCCGCCGCGATCGAGGCGCTGGGCGACAAGGCCAAGGCCAAGCACATCGCCGACCGCGCCAACGCGCCGCTCGCGCCGGGCACCAAGGACCCGGTCGCCGACGCCGACGAGGTCGTCGAGTTCGCGAAGGCCAACGGCCTGCCGGTCGCGATCAAGGCGGTCTTCGGTGGTGGCGGCCGCGGCCTCAAGGTCGCCCGCACGCTCGAGGAGATCCCCGACGCCTACGAGTCCGCCGTGCGCGAGGCGGTGACCGCGTTCGGTCGCGGCGAGTGCCTCGTCGAGAAGTTCCTCGACAAGCCCCGCCACGTCGAGACCCAGTGCCTGGCCGACCAGCACGGCAACGTCGTCGTCGTCTCCACCCGCGACTGCTCGCTCCAGCGCCGCAACCAGAAGCTCGTCGAGGAGGCCCCCGCGCCGTTCCTCTCCCAGGAGCAGCTCGACGAGCTCTACGCCTCCTCCAAGCGGATCCTCAAGGAGGCCGGCTACTACGGCGCCGGCACGTGCGAGTTCCTCGTCGCCCAGGACGGCACGATCTCGTTCCTCGAGGTCAACACCCGCCTCCAGGTCGAGCACTGCGTCTCCGAGGAGGTCACCGGCATCGACCTGGTGCGCGAGATGTTCCGCATCGCCGCCGGCGAGGAGCTCGGCTACGACGACCCCGAGATCCGCGGCCACTCCATCGAGTTCCGCATCAACGCCGAGGACGGCGGCCGCAACTTCATGCCCGCCCCCGGCACCCTGTCGGCCTGGTCCCCGCCGTCCGGTCCCGGTGTTCGACTGGATGGCGGCTACGAGAACGGCGAGACCGTCCCCGGCTCGTTCGACTCCCTCATCGCCAAGCTGATCGTCACCGGCACCACCCGCACCCAGGCCCTCGAGCGCTCGCGCCGCGCCCTCGACGAGTTCGTCGTCGACGGCATGCCGACCGTCATCCCGTTCCACCGCGCCGTGGTCTCCGACCCGGCCTACGTCGGTGCCTCCACGCCGTCGGGCGAGGGCGAGTTCACCGTCTACACCCAGTGGATCGAGACCGAGTTCGACAACCAGATCGAGCCCTACTCCGGCGACGTCGCCGAGGCCGACGAGCCGGGCGAGCGCCAGAAGGTCACCGTCGAGGTCGGCGGCCGTCGCCTCGAGGTCGTCCTCCCCGCCGGGCTCGGCGGGCTCTCGGTCGGCGGCGGCGCTGCTGGTGGTGCCAAGAAGGCCGGCAAGCGCTCGGCGAAGAAGGCCGGCGCCGCAGCCTCGGGCGACTCCGTCACCTCCCCCATGCAGGGCACCATCGTCAAGGTCGTCGTCACCGAGGGCCAGGAGGTCGCCGAGGGCGACACCATCGTGGTCATGGAGGCGATGAAGATGGAGCAGCCCCTCAAGGCCCACAAGGCCGGCACCGTCACCGGCCTCCAGGCCGAGGTCGGCGCCACCGTCACCAACGGCGCCGTCATCTGCGAGCTGAAGGACTGACGTACCGCGCCCCTCCGCCCTCACGAGCGGTGTCCCACCCACATTCCGTCGCCCGGAAATGTGGCTGGGGCACCGCTCCTGTCGTATCCGTCGCATACTTAGATAGCGAGCACTCGCTTTCTATGTGACACTGGGCAGGTGACCGCCACCCCCGCCCGCCGTACGCAGGCCGAGCGCCGTGAGGCGACCACCACCGCCCTGCTCGACGCGACCGCGGCCTGCCTGGCCGAGACCGGGTACGCCGCGACGTCCACCGCGGCCGCCTGCGCGCGGGCCGGGGTCAGCCAGGGCGCACTGTTCCGGCACTTCCCCACGCGGCAGGCGCTGCTGGTGGCCACCGCCGAGCACGTCGCGCGGCGCAACGTCGAGGAGTTCCGCGCGAGCGTCGGGTCGGACGTGACGACCGTCGACGCCGTCGCGGACGTCCTCGCCCACTTGCGCCGGGCCGTGCTCTCCCCCGCCAACCAGACCTGGCGCGAGCTCCTCGTGGCCGCCCGTGCGGACGCGGGCCTGCGCGCCGCGCTGCTGCCGGCGCGGGAGTCGCTGCAGGAGCAGATGCTCGCCGTCGCCGGCGACCTGTGGCGCGGCCACCTCCCGCCCGACGACCTCGCCGCCGTGCTGAGCATCGTCGTCAACGTCCTCGACGGGCTGGCGTTCTCGGCCCTCGACCCCGACCCCGCGGCGCCACCGGGCCGCACCGTCGAGCGGGCGCTGCGCCTGCTCGCCGAGATGATCGTCAGCCGCTACGAGCAGGAGCAGTCATGAAGGACTTCACCCCCGACGCGATCGTCGTCGGCGCCGGCCTCGCCGGGCTGGTCGCCACCCACGAGCTGGCGCTCGCCGGCCGGCGGGTGCTGGTGCTCGACCAGGAGAACCGCGCCAACCTCGGCGGCCAGGCGTGGTGGTCGCTCGGCGGGCTGTTCTTCGTCGACAGCCCCGAGCAGCGCAGGATGGGGATCACCGACTCCCCCGAGCTGGCCTGGCAGGACTGGCAGGGCTCGGCGCAGTTCGACCGGCTCGGCGACGGCACGGACGGTCCCGGTCGCGGCGAGGACCACTGGCCGCGACGCTGGGCCGAGGCGTACGTCCGGTTCGCGCACGAGGAGAAGCGCGACTACCTGCGCGCCCTCGGCCTGCGCTCGCTTCCGTTCGTCGGCTGGGCCGAGCGCGGCGACGGCCGGGCGCTGGGCCACGGCAACTCGGTCCCCCGCTTCCACCTGACGTGGGGCACCGGCCCCGAGGTGGTGCGGATCTTCGCCGAGCCGGTCCAGCGGGCCGAGGAGGCGGGGCTCGTGCGCTTCGCGTTCCGGCACCGCGCGGACGAGCTCGTCGTCGAGGACGGTGCGGTCGTCGGCGTACGCGGTGCGGTGCTCGCCGACGACGACGCCGGGCGCGGCGTGCGGTCCAACCGCGACGTCACCGGCGACTTCGAGCTGCGCGCGTCAGCCGTCGTCGTGACCTCCGGCGGCATCGGCCACAACCACGAGCTGATGCGCCGCAACTGGCCCACCGACCGCGTCGGCCCCGCACCCGACCACCTGATCTCCGGCGTGCCCGCCCACGTCGACGGACGGATGCAGGGCATCGCGGTCGACGCCGGCGCGACGATGGTCAACAAGGACCGGATGTGGGCGTACGTCGAGGGCATCCACAACTGGGACCCGGTCTGGCCCGACCACGCGATCCGGATCCTGCCCGGCCCCTCGTCGATGTGGTTCGACGCGACCGGCAAGCGGCTCGAGGGGATGTCGGGCGTGCCCGGCGCGGACTCGATCGGCGCGATGAAGCAGATCCTGGCCGCCGGCCACGACTACTCGTGGTTCGTGCTGACCCAGTCGATCATCGAGAAGGAGTTCGCCCTGTCGGGCTCCGAGCAGAACCCCGACATCACCGGCAAGGACCTGAAGTTCCTCGCGCAGAGCCGTCTCGCGAAGGGCGCCCCCGGACCGGTCGAGGCGTTCAAGGAGCACGGGGTCGACTTCGTCGTCGCCGACACCCTCGACGAGCTGGTCACCGGGATGAACGAGCTCGCCCGCGGGCCGAAGCTCGACGCCGAAGCGCTCGAGCGCGAGATCGTCGCGCGCGACCGCGAGGTGGCCAACGACTTCAGCAAGGACGTGCAGGTGATGGCGATCCACAACGCCCGTCGCAGCCGCACCGACAAGCTGATCCGCGTCGCCAGGCCGCACCGCATCCTCGACCCCGCTCACGGCCCGCTCATCGCCGTACGCCTCAACATCCTGTCCCGCAAGACGCTCGGCGGTCTCGAGACCGACCTCGACGGCCGCTGCCTGGCCGCCGACGGCTCGCCGGTCCCGGGGCTGTACGCCGCGGGCGAGGTCGCCGGCTTCGGTGGCGGCGGCGTCCACGGCTACAACGCGCTCGAGGGCACCTTCCTCGGCGGCTGCATCTTCTCCGGGCGGGCGGTCGGGCGGGCGCTGGCGCGCTGAGGACTCCTCAGCGCCGTTGCCACCACGTGGTGGCCGGGGTCAGCTCGTAGTTGGCGTAGCTGAGGTAGCGGAGCTCGCGCGGCTGCCGCAGCACGAGCTCACGGACGTGCTGCGCTCCTGAGTCCAGGTGCCAGCCGCCGATCGCGGTCATGTCATCCCACTCGCGCCGCGTCATGTCGATCTCGACGACCTGGTCCGCCTCGCCTTCTCGCTCGACGCTCACCACCAGGCCGTGCGGCGCCCGGTCGGAGACGTCCCCGATGGTGCGCAGCACGTCGACCAGGTGGTCCCACAACCTGTCGATCCCCCGCTCCATGCCGGCAGCATCGCACGCACTGCGTGTTGCGAGCCTCGCCTCTGAGAGGGGTGGTGGCTCCGGCGCGGCTCCGGCATCGTTCAGCCATGGCCGAGAACCGGTGGATCGACGAGGACTGGTCGCACGACTGGCTGTTCTGGGTCAGCGTGGCGGTGGCGCTGACGGGTCTTGTGCTCTCCGTCGTCCTCACCGATGCGCCCGCCTGGAGGGTCGCGACCGGGACCCTCGGGCTGTTCGGCTTCATGATCTGTGTCGTCGGCTTCGCGCGGACGGCCTGGCGCGCCTACCGCAGCGAGTAGGAGGTCACGCCTGGAGCTCGGCGAGCCGTCCATGCAGGCGTGCCGGCAGCACGAGCGACCAGCCGAGCAATGCACACCACATCGCCACCCAGCACCACCACCACGGCGAAGAGGTGACAGCGAGCCAGCCGCCGAGAAGGAGGAAGGCCGCCGTCACGCCCAGGGTCCACCAGCGGTTGCGTCGGGTCTCCTCCAGCTGGTGGGCCACCAGGCGGGCCGCGGCAGCCCGCTCCGCCGGATCCTCCGGCACCGGCCCCTTCGCGGCGGACCGGAGCACCGCCACTCGTCGATCTGGCGCCACGTCGCCCACCGCCACCCGGGTCCGTCGGTTGACCCGCATCAGGAACAACCCCATGAAGGTCCCGAAGAAGGCGCCCCCGACCGCGGCAGCGAAGATCCCCCGCTGGAGCGGATCGTCGTCGACCACGATGTTGAAGACGGCCATGAACGTGCCGAAGGGGACGCCTGTGGTGAGGGCCAGGACCCACCACGGGGCGTCCAGTAGTCGTGTGCGCACGGGCCGAGCATGACCCAACCCCCCGCGCTCACGACAGGGAGCGGACGACGCTTCCACAAGATGGGGGACGGGCCTTGTTGATCGAACACCTGTTCGATAGACTGCGGTATGGCCCAGCCCCCTTCGACTCCTCAGCCGCCGTCAGCGGCCGACGAGGCGACCGAGCAGCAGCTGTTGGGGCTGGCATCGACCGCGCTGCGCACCCGGCGCCTGGGCGAGGTCGAGGAGATCCGGGTCGCGGTCCAGTGGGCGGTCGTCCACGGCGAACCGCGTCCCGCTGAGGACGGAGAGCGCGACCCTCGGCGGGATCCGATGGTCACCCCCGGCGGAGACGGCACCCCTCCCGTGCGCGAGCACGCCATCGCCGAGCTCGCGTTCGCCCGCCAGACCCACCCCGCCACCACCCGCGCACTGATCGCCGACGGGCTCGACCTGCACCATCGCCTCCCGCTCACCTGGGCGGTCGTCGAGGCCGGTGACTGCGAACCCTGGGTCGCACGCAAGGTCGCCGTCCTGTGCCGTGCCCTGCTGTCCGAGCAGGTCGGCGTCGTCGACTCCGCCGTAGCCAAGGCCATCGCCGGCCACGCCCCGTCGACCGTCCTGGAGATCGCCCGCGCCAAGACCATCGAGGCCGACCCCGACACCCACCACGCCGAACAGGACCGCATCCGCCACGAACGCTACGTCCGGCTCTCGCGCTCCGACGAGCACGGCTACCGCCACCTCATCGCCCGCATCACCCTCGGCGACGCCGCGACCATCGACGCCATGCTCGACCGCGTCGCCGACATCCTCGCCACCAGCCCCGACCACGCGATGGGCGCAGACCACAACCACGACGAGCTCCGCTCCCTGGCCCTCGGCTGGCTCGCCCGCCCCGCCGACCTCCTCCAGCTCCTGCTCGCCCACACCGAGCCAGCCGACGACACCGAGCCGGTCGAGGACGAGTCCGAGGACCCCGAGGACTCACGTCCCGCCTGGGCACCCGACCACCTCCACACCCTGCTCGGCCACCTCGCCGGCATGTCGACCCGCCAGCTCGCCTCCCTGCGCCCCAAGGCCCGCCTGTTCGTCCACATCACCGATGACACGCTGCGGAAGCTGCTGACCCGCACGGGCACCGGCGTCGCCCGCGTCGAGGGCATCGGCCCCCTCGACGCCCGCCAGCTCGCCGAGGTCCTCGGCACCACCGACCTCACCATCACCCCCGTCCTCGACCTCCAGATGCGACGCCGAGTCGACGCCTACGAGCACCCCGAGGACATCAAGGACCACGCCTGGACCCAGACCGGCGGCGACTGCTACCCCTACTCCCCCCGCTCAGCCACTCGCGACGGCGTCGACTACGACCACGCACAGCCATACGACGACACCGGACCGCCCGGCCAGACCGGCACCCACAACTGCGGCCCCCTACGCCGCAGCCACCACCGCACCAAGACCCACTCCGGCATCACCACCCGCCTCGTCGGACCCGGCCGCCACCTCTGGCACACCCCCCACGGCCAGGCCCTCCTCGTCGACCACCGCGGCACCACCCCCCTCACCACCGCACAAGCCCAAGCCATGGCCGACGCCATCGACGACGGCGTCGAGCTCTACTGGACCTGAGTCATGCGCGGCCGGTCGCCCGCCCGCCGGTGGTCCCGCGGACTGGTGCCGCGCTCGCGCTTGAAGGCCGCGCTGAGCGCGAACGGGGTGGCGTAGCCGACCCGCCGCGCGACCGAGGCGAGCGTCGCGTCGGGCTCAAGGAGCAGGTCGGCGGCCAGGGAGATCCGCCAGTCCGTCAGGAACGTCATCGGCGGCTCACCGACCAGGTCGGTGAACCTCCGGGCGAAGGACGCACGGGAGACCCCGGTCCTGGCAGCGAGCTCGGCCACCGTCCACGGGTGCTCGGGATGGTGCTGCATCAGTCGCAGCGCGCTGCCGACGACGGCGTCCGCCTGCGCGGCGTACCACCCGGGCCTCCCGGAGTCGGAGCGACCGAACCAGGTCCGCAGCAGGGTGATGAGCAGCAGGTCGAGGAGCCGGTCGAGGACCGCCTCCTGGCCCGGCTCGTCGCGGACCACCTCCTCGCCGAGGAGGGATACCAGCGGCGTGTCGAGGTCGTCGGCGCGGAGCACGAGCGTCCGGGGAAGCGCGCGGACCAGACGGCGGGTGACCTCCCCCTCGAGCTGGTAGACCCCGGTCAGGAGCACGGTCTCGCCCACCTTGCTGTTGCCCCAGCTGCGCACGCCGCGGCCCATCTCCTCGACCACGACGTGGCCGTCGACCGTGGTGCACACCTGACCGGGGTGGATCACGACCTGGTCGGGCGTGTCCGGCTCGTCGGCCATCGTCCAGTGCTCACCGCCCACCCACACCACGACGTCGCCCGCCTCCAGCCGGACCGGCTCCTCGCCGTCGGGGCGGACCCAGAGGTGGCCGCGCACCACCGCGGTCACCGACAGCGGCGCCTCGTCCTCGAGCCGCACCGACCAGGGCGGGCCCAGCAGGATCCGGAGGAGGAACGCCCGGCGCGCGCGAGGACCGTCGAGCAGTGCCGAGAGGCCGTCCACGCCCCCATCCTAGACGCTCGCGCATGTATCGGGCTGGTTCAGCCATGGAAGATCTCGAGCGTGGGCGATGGACTGGGCCCATGACGACCGATCTGGCCTCCACCGCCCGCGGTCCCGTGCTCGTGCTGGCTGCCGTTGTCGCCGCCCTCCAGGCCGGCACGTACTTCACCTGGGCGACGGGCGTGATGCCCGGGCTCGCCCGGGTCGACGACCGCACCTTCGTGAGCACGATGCAGCACGTCAACGTCGCGATCGTGAACCCGGTCTTCCTGACGACGTTCGTCGCCGCACCGCTCCTCGCGGGCACCACGGCTGTCGTGGGAGGCAGCCCGGCCCGCGGCTGGGCCGTCGCCGCCACCGCTCTGGCGATCGGCACGGTGGCGATCACCGCGGCGGGCAACGTCCCGCTCAACGACGCCCTCGCGGCCGCCGGCGCGGTCGACGCCATCCCCGACCTGGCGTCCGTGCGTGCCGACTTCGAGTCGCGATGGGTCCTGCTCAACATCGCTCGCTGCGTCACCTCGGCCGGCGCGGTCGCCTGCCTCGCCGCGGCCGGCCTGCGGACGTCGGGCTGACGGCACCGGTTGCGGCAGCGCGCCGCAGGTCACAGCCCCGCAACGAAGCGACAACGCTTGGTCACGCCGTGAGCGTGACCCCCGGTTGCACCTCCTGCCAGTCCGGCACACGGTGGAGGTCCACGACCGGAAGGAGCGAGCCACCCATGCTCACCCTCACCCGCAGGGCCCATGACGCCCTCGTCGACCTGCAGCGCCTCCCCCACACGCCCGCCGGACTCGGACTCCAGATCCGCCAGCACCGCGACCGCCCCGGCTTCGGCGTACGACGCGCCACGCGCCCGGAGGCCGACGAGGTGGTCGTCGGCCCGGACGAGGGCCCGCGGGTGTTCCTCGGTCCCGTCGCGGCGCGACGCTTCGCCGAGCACGAGCTCGACGTGCGCGGCGAGCTGCCCGTGCGGCTCGAGTTCGTGGTCCGCGCCCGCTAGGACCGGGTGGTCAGACGACTCCGCGCAGGCGGGCCACGGCGTCGAGGGTGAGGTCGAGCGTCGGCTCGAACTCCCGCCCGAAGGAGTAGCCGGGTTGGAGGGCCTGCCCCTCGGCGAACGCCGTGAAGTGCGGGAAGGCCTCGCGCACCTCGTCGCCGAGGATCTCGGCCCCGACGGCGGCGAGCTCGTCCTCGGTCTCGAACGGCAGCGCGATCTCCTGCAGCACGAACCCGTAGAGGTGCGCATCGAGGAGCGCGACCGCGGTCCCGGTGGCCGCGAGGTCGAACCCGTCGGCCATCAAGCAGCCCAGCACCGCGTCGTGGTGCGCGATCGTCGCGGGCCCCGGCGTGCGGCGCGAGTCCATCAACCCGACCGCCCACCGGTGACGCCGCAGCACCTCGCGCCCGGTCAGCGAGCGGGCCCGGAGCTCGGTGCGCCAGTCACCCCCGACGCGCGGGGCGTGCACCTCGGCGAAGACCGCGTCGACCATCGCGTCGAGCAGCCCCTCCTTGCCGTCGACGTGGTGGTAGAGCGACATCGCCTCGACGCCGAGGCCGCGCGCCAGCGCGCGCATCGACAGCGCCGCCACGCCGTCGGCGTCGGCGAGCGCGACCGCCAGGGCCACCACGCGGTCGCGCGAGAGGGCGGGACGGGCGGACGAGCTGGCGGGCACGAGGACTCCGATCGGTCAGCGGTTGCCTGATCTTACGCCGTAAGGCTATCCTCCCGACGATCAGACTTACAGCGTAAGGGAGACTCCGTGAAGGCCATCACCCACGCCCGGTACGGCGGCACCGACCGCCTCCGGCTCGTCGACGCCCCCGCCCCGACCCCCGGCGAGGGCGAGCTGCTGGTGCGCGTCCACGCCGCCGCGGTGGACCGCGGGACCTGGCACGTGATGACCGGTACGCCGCTGCTCGCGCGCCCCGGCTTCGGTCTCCGGGCGCCCCGGCCGCGGTGGCGCACCCCGGGTCGGGACTTCGCGGGGGTGGTCGAGGCGGTCGGCAGCGGCACGACCGGCTGGTCGGTCGGCGACCCCGTCCACGGCACGGCCGACGGCAGCCTCGCCGAGCTGCTCGTCACCAGCACCGAGCGCGTGGCTCGTCCGCCGAGCGCGCTCTCCACCGAGGAGGCGGCCGCCGTCCCCGTGTCGGGCCTGACCGCGTTCCAGGCGCTGCGCCACGTCGACGTCGCGGAGGGGACCCGGGTCCTCGTGGTCGGGTCGTCCGGCGGCGTGGGCCACCTCGCCGTCCAGCTCGCCGCGGCCGCGGGCGCCGAGGTCACGGCGGTGTGCGGGCCCGGCGCCGAGGACTTCGCGCGCCACAACGGCGCCCACCACGTGCTGGTCCGCGGTCACGACCCGCTCGACGCGGGCGGTCGGGCCCACGACCTGGTCCTCGACATCGCCAGCAACCGGCCGCGCCGCGAGCTGCGCGGGGTCCTGGCCGAGCGCGGCACGCTCGTCTGCGTCGGCACCGAGACCGGCGGCCGGCTCACCGCCGGGTTCCACCGCTCGGCGCTCGCGGCCGCGCTCGACCCGTTCGTGCGCCAGCACCTCGTCATGCACGTGTCCCGCGAGCTCGGGACCGACCTCGCCGCGCTCGACGAGGTGGTGGCGACCTCGACCGTCCGACCGGTGGTCGACCGGACCTTCCCCCTCGAGCGCGCGGCCGAGGCGATCGACCACGTCGGCGCTGGGCGCGCCAGGGGCAAGGTGGTCGTGACCCTCGCCTAGAGGCCGACGGTCGCCACCAGCACGTCGAGGTGGTGCTCGAAGACGTCCTTGGGATCGGTGAACGTGTTCGCGCCGTACTGCCCGAACACCTCGAAGCTCACGCACCCGAAGAGCGCCGCCCACGCGAGCATCCCCCGGGCGACCAGCTCGTCGGGCGCAGTGAGGGACAGGTCCTTCCGGATCCGGGCGAGGTCGCGCGCGAGCCGACGCGGAGCGACCCCGACCTCCGGCACGGACGCCTCGCCGGCCACCCACGCGTCCTCCCACACCTCGACCAGCCGTCGGACCACCCGCGTGCCGGGCTCAGTGGTCCGCTCGGCCGGCGCCTCGTAGCCGGGCACCGGGCTGCCGAAGAGCAGGGCGTACGTCGCGGGCTCGGCGAGCGCCCACGCGCGGACCGCGCGCCCGATCGCCCGCATCCGTCCGGCATGGTCGGCCCGGGACACCGTCGCCTCCGCCGCGTCGACCGCGTCGCCGAGCTCGTCGTAGCCGTCGACGACGAGCAGGGTGAGCAGGTCGTCGCGGCTCGCGACGTAGCGGTAGACCGCGGACGACACCACGCCGAGGTCGCGCGCCACCGCCCGCAGCGAGAGCGCGGCGGCGCCGTCGGTGGCGAGGTGGGAACGTCCGATGCGGACGATGTCGCGCATCGTCTGCTCGCGGGCCCGGGCGCGGGGCGAGGTGTCCGACATGGGACCAGTGTGCCACGAGTGCGAGCACTGTTATCTGAAGAGAGCAGTGCTCTTGTTTTCTGTCGCGCACCGGTGCACCATGGACGAACCGAGAGCAGTGCTCTCGCTTTCGATCCCGAGGAGAACCCATGTCCGTCCACGTCGTCACCGGAGCCGGTCCGGTCGGCTCCACCGTCGCCCTCCAGCTCGCCGGGACCGGCGAGCAGGTCCGCCTGCTGACCCGATCGGGCTCCGGCCCGGAGCACCCGCTCGTCGAGCGCCGGCGGGTCGACGTCTCCCGTCCCGACCACCTCGACGAGGCGTTCGCCGGCGCGGTCGCGGTCCACCACTGCATCCACGGCTCGCGCTACGACGCCCGCACCTGGCGCGCCGAGCTCCCGCTCGCCGAGCGGGTCGTCCTCGAGGCGGCCGGGCGCGCCGGCGCCGTGGTCGTCTTCCCGGAGAGCCTCTACTCCTACGGTCCGGTCGACCGGCCGATGACCGAGGACCTCCCCCGCGCCGCGTCGACCGGCAAGCTCGGCGTCCGCACCGAGCTGCTCGCCCAGCGCGAGGCGTCCGCGACGCCGACCGTGAGCGTGGCCGCCTCCGACTTCTACGGGCCCCTGGTCCGCAACGCCCACGCCGGCGAGCGGATGGTCCCCACCGTCCTCGCCGGTCGCACGATGCGCGTGGTCGGCAGCCTGGACCAGCCGCACTCCTTCACCTACGTCCCCGACCTCGCCGCGGCGATGGTCCGCGCCGCCTCCCGCGAGGACCTGTGGAACTCCTTCCTGCACGCGCCCACCGCTCCTGCCGTCACGCAGCGCCGGCTCGTCGAGATGGTCGCGGCCGCCGGCGGCGTACCCGTCCCGAAGGTGTCCGCGGTGCCGGCCGGGGTCTTCTCCGCCATGGGCCTCGTCTCGCGCGACATGCGGGAGCTCGCGGAGACGTCCTACATGTTCTCCGCGCCGTTCGTGCTCGACTCCAGCCGCAGCGAGGAGCGCCTCGGCCTCGCACCGACGCCCCTCGGGGACGGGCTCGCGGCGACGGTCGCCTGGTGGCGCCACGGTACGGACGAGTAACCCACCTCACACCGGTGTCTCGGTAGGTTGCGGGCCATGTTCTCCAAGGTGCTCGTCGCCAACCGTGGCGAGATCGCAGTCCGGGCCTTCCGTGCGGCGCGCGAGATCGGTGCGCGCACGGTGGCCGTCTTCCCCCACGAGGACCGGGGCTCCGAGCACCGGATGCGGGCCGAGGAGGCCTACCAGATCGGCGAGGTCGGCCACCCGGTGCGTGCCTACCTCGACCCCGAGGCGATCGTGCAGGTCGCGGTGGACTGCGGCGCCGACGCGGTCTACCCCGGCTACGGCTTCCTCTCGGAGAACCCGGCGCTGGCCGAGGCCTGCGCCGCGGCCGGCATCACCTTCATCGGCCCCAGCGCCGAGGTGCTGACCCTCACCGGCAACAAGGCCCGCGCGATCGCCGCCGCCAAGGCGGCCGGCGTCCCGGTGCTGGAGTCCGTCCCGCCCTCGACCGACGTCGAGGAGCTCCTCGCGGCGGCGGAGCAGATCGAGGCGCCGCTCTTCGTCAAGGCCGTCGCCGGCGGTGGCGGTCGCGGCATGCGGCGGGTGGACGACCGGTCGGACCTGCGCGAGGCGATCGAGACCTGCATGCGCGAGGCCGAGGGCGCCTTCGGCGACCCGACCGTCTTCATCGAGCAGGCCGTCGTCGACCCGCGCCACATCGAGGTGCAGGTCCTCTCCGACGGGACCGGCTCCGACGACGGCGTGATCCACCTCTACGAGCGCGACTGCTCGGTGCAGCGGCGCCACCAGAAGGTCGTCGAGATCGCCCCGGCCCCCAGCCTCGACCCCGACCTCCGGGACCGGATCTGCGCCGACGCGGTGCGCTTCGCCCGCGAGATCGGCTACAAGAACGCCGGTACCGTCGAGTTCCTCCTCGACCCCTCCGGGAAGTACGTCTTCATCGAGATGAACCCCCGCATCCAGGTCGAGCACACGGTGACCGAGGAGGTCACCGGCGTCGACCTCGTGCAGGCGCAGATGCGGATCGCCGCCGGCGCCACCCTCGCCGACCTCGAGCTCACCCAGGACTCGGTCGCGCCCCGCGGGTTCGCGCTGCAGTGCCGGATCACCACTGAGGACCCGGCCAACGGGTTCCGTCCCGACACCGGCCGGATCACGATGTACCGCTCCCCCGGCGGCCCGGGCGTACGCCTCGACGGCGGCACGACCTACACCGGCGCCGAGGTCAGCCCGCACTTCGACTCGATGCTCGCCAAGCTGACCTGCCGCGGGCGGACCTTCGAGGCCGCCGTGCAGAAGGCGCGCCGGGCGCTGCTGGAGTTCCGCATCCGCGGCGTCTCCACCAACGTCGGCTTCCTGCAGGCCGTCCTCGCCGACCCCGACTTCGCCGCCGGCGGCGTCACCACGTCGTTCATCGAGGACCACCCGCATCTGCTCAAGGCGCAGGTCGGCGGCGACCGCGCCACGCGCCTCCTGGAGTACCTCGCCGACGTCACGGTCAACCAGCCCCACGGTGCCGCGCCGGTCACCGTCGCCCCGGAGTCCAAGCTCGCGCGGCTCGACCGGTCGCAGCCCGTCCCCGACGGCACCCGCCAGCTGCTGCGCGAGGTCGGGCCTGAGGAGTTCGCCCGTCGGCTGCGCGCGCAGAAGGACGTCGCCGTCACCGACACCACCTTCCGCGACGCCCACCAGTCGCTGCTCGCGACCCGCGTCCGCACCCGCGACCTGCTCGCCGTCGCCGACCACGTCGCGCGCACCACGCCGCAGCTGTGGTCGGTCGAGTGCTGGGGCGGGGCGACCTACGACGTCGCGCTCCGCTTCCTCAACGAGGACCCGTGGGAGCGGCTGGCCGCGCTGCGCGAGGCGATCCCCAACATCGGCCTGCAGATGCTGCTGCGCGGGCGCAACACGGTCGGCTACACGCCGTACCCGACCGAGGTCACCGAGGCGTTCGTCGAGGAGGCCGCCGAGACCGGGATCGACGTGTTCCGGATCTTCGACGCCCTCAACGACGTGTCGCAGATGCGGCCCGCCATCGACGCCGTCCGGGCGACCGGCACGTCGGTCGCCGAGGTCGCGCTCTGCTACACCGGTGACCTGTCCTCGCCCGACGAGAAGCTCTACACGCTCGACTACTACCTCCGCCTCGCCGAGTCGATCGTCGACGCCGGCGCCCACGTGCTGGCGATCAAGGACATGGCCGGACTGCTCCGGGCACCCGCGGCCCGCACGCTGGTGACGGCGCTGCGCGAGCGGTTCGACCTGCCGGTCCACCTCCACACCCACGACACCCCGGGCGGCCAGCTCGCCACCCTCCTCACGGCGATCGACGCCGGGGTCGACGCCGTCGACGGCGCTGCCGCCTCGATGGCCGGCGGCACGTCCCAGCCCGCGCTGTCGGCCCTGGTCTCCGCGACCGACCACTCCCCGCGCGAGACCGGCCTCTCGCTCGCGGCAGTCAACGCGATGGAGCCCTACTGGGAGGCGGTGCGCCGCGTCTATGCGCCGTTCGAGTCCGGCCTGCCCGCCCCGACCGGTCGGGTCTACCGCCACGAGATCCCCGGCGGCCAGCTCTCCAACCTGCGCCAGCAGGCGATCGCGCTCGGCCTCGGCGAGAAGTTCGAGCAGGTCGAGGACATGTACGCCGCCGCCAACGACATCCTCGGCAACGTGGTCAAGGTGACCCCGTCGTCGAAGGTCGTCGGCGACCTCGCCCTCGCGCTGGTCGCCGCGGGCGCGGACCCGGCCGAGTTCGAGGCCGACCCGGCGTCCTACGACGTCCCGGACTCCGTGGTCGGCTTCCTCAGCGGCGAGCTCGGCGACCCGCCCGGCGGATGGCCCGAGCCGTTCCGGAGCAGGGCGCTCGCCGGCCGGACCTGGAAGCAGCCCGCCGAGACCCTCACCGACGAGCAGCGTGCCAGCCTGTCGTCCGACCGGCGCACGACGCTCAACGAGCTGCTCTTCCCCGGACCGACGGCGGCCTTCCGCGAGTCGCGGGAGACCTACGGCGACCTCGCGGGCGTCTCGACGACCGACTACCTCTACGGCCTGCGCCGCGGCGAGGAGCACCGCGTCCGGGTCCGGGAGGGCCGCGAGATGCTGTTCGGCCTCGAGGCGATCAGCGAGGCCGACGAGCGCGGCATGCGCACCGTGATGGCCACCGTCGACGGCCAGCTGCGGCCGGTGCAGGTGCGTGACCGGAGCATCTCCGCCGACGTGGCGTCCGCCGAGAAGGCCGACGGCAGCGCCGGCCAGGTCGCGGCTCCCTACGACGGCGCGGTGACGGTCACCGTCGCCGAGGGCGACGCCGTCGAGGCCGGCCAGACCGTCGCGACGATCGAGGCGATGAAGATGGAGGCCTCGATCACCGCGCCGGTCGCCGGCACCGTCCAGCGCGTGGTCATCTCCGCCACCAAGGCCGCCGAGGGCGGCGACCTGGTCCTGGTGATCGGCTGACGCAGCTCCCGAGGGGCTCCCGGCGATGAGTTCTCGCCCTCGTCCCCGTCATACCCGTGACACCGACGTCACGAGAGGATGGCGAGAGCCGTGGAGACACTGGAACGGGAGCTGGTCGTGGACGACCTGAGGGAGATCGACGAGGAGGCGTTCACCGCGCACGCGCAGCGGCACCGCCGCGAGCTGCACGTGCACTGCTACCGCATGCTCGGCTCGTTCGAGGACGCCGAGGACGCCGTGCAGGAGACGTTCCTGCGCGGGTGGCGGCGGCGCGAGACCTTCGCGGGACGCTCCACGTTCCGCGCGTGGCTCTACCGGATCGCCACCAACGCCTGCCTCGACCTGCTGGCCGCGCGCCGTCCCGGTCCCGCCACCGGCGGCGAGGTGCCGTGGCTGCAGCCCTACCCCGACCACCTGCTCGACGAGCTGCCCGCGCGCGACGCGGACGGTCCCGAGGCACGTGCCGTCGCCCGGGAGACCGTCGAGCTGGCCTACCTCGTCGCGCTGCAGCACCTCGCGCCGCGGGCGCGCGCCGCGCTGGTGCTCCGCGACGTCCTCGGCTGGCCCGCACGCGAGGTCGCCGACCTGCTCGGCGACTCGGTCGCGTCGGTCAACAGCGCGCTGCAGCGCGCCCGCGCCGCGATGCGCGAGCACCTCCCCCGCGACCGGCAGGACTGGACCGACGACGCCGACGACGCGACCCGCGACCTGGTCCGGCGCTTCACCGACGCGAGCGTGGCCACCGACGTCGGGGCCCTCGCGGCGATGCTGCGCGACGACGTCCGCAGCTCGATGCCGCCGACGCCGGGCGTCCGCGTCGGGCGCGAGGCGGTCGTCGCCGACTGGGTCGCCGACGGCTACGAGCTCCTCACCGGACTGCGGCCGCTGCCGACCTCGGTCAACCGGCAGCCGGCCGTCGCGTTCTACCTGCGCAACGACGACGTCGGCGCATGGCTGCCACTGACGCTCGACGTGCTGCGGGTCTCCGGCGGGGCCGTCACCGAGGTCACCACCTTCGGCGCGGAGCAGTTCCCGCACCTCGGGCTCCCCGAGCGGCTGGTCAGCTCGCCGGCTGGTTGAGGACGACGGCGTCCGGGTCGGGCTCGGCGTACTCCGTGACCTCGGGGTCCTCGCCGGTGATCGCGCGGTAGACCTCGGTCGCGACGGCCCGCATGCCGTTGATCTTGGGGTGGAAGGGCGCAGCGATCCCCGCGCGGAACCGCGGGCCGTTGACCCAGGCCCGGCCCTTGGCGCACACGTCGTGGCCCTCGGAGACCGCCTCCATGTCGACGTACGACGCACCGCCCCGGCGGGCTCCCTGCTCGAGGGCATCGTTGAGCAGGCCGGCGACCTCGGTCACCGGGCCGAGGACGTCGGCGCTGACGCCGACCGCCCGGCACGTGCCCTCGGTCGGGAGGATGTCGGGGTAGCCGACGACGTAGACGGTGGCATCCGGGGCCGCGGCGCGGCGGATCCGGCGCACGGCCTGCTGGACGTTGTCGGCCACCTTCGCGGTGTCGGCGCGCAACCGGTCGACCGGGCAGGCGGCGGCAGCACCCTCCTGGCAGCCGATGAGGGCGTCGTAGATGCCGAAGTCGTTGCCGCCCATCCCGAGGGTGACGAGGTCGGTCTCGCGGGTGACCGCGTCGAGCTGCGGGCCGGTCGTGTTGCCGTCGAACATGGTCATGGTGCCGGTGAGGTCGGCGGTGGTGGCGGCGGAGCAGGTGACGTCGGTGTACGTGGCCACGTCGAGCCAGTCGGCCAGGAAGGCGGGGTAGTTGTCGCGCGAGCGCGCGCACCCCGTCGGGTCGGTGCGCATCGTCCCGATGAAGGGGCCCGCGGAGAACGAGTCGCCGAGAGCGACGTAGTCCACGTCGGAGGTGACCTCGGTCTCGACCACCGGGTCGGGCAGCGGGTCGTCGTCGCCCGCCGCCCCACCCGCCGAGCAGCCGCTGGCGCCGAGGACGAGGACCGCGAGGAGCGCGGCGAGCCGACGCGTGCTCCTCACTGGCGCGCCTGGCCCTTCTGCCGCGGCGTCACCGCGAAGGTGAACCAGCTCGAGCTGAGCCCGAGCGCCGAGCGCACGTCGTCGCCGGTGACCCGGACGGTGCCGGCGGTGCCGATGAACGCCATGTCGCCCACGCGGCCGCCCCACTCGCCGTTGCCGTCGCGGGTGGTGACCTCGATGCCCGTGAGGTCGCCGACCGCCGGCCACTGCTGCTCGACCACCGTGTCGTCGACCGTCGTGGTCCAGGTGGAGTACTTCGGGTTGTCGACGGCGTCGTAGGGGTCGGCCTGCGCCACCAGGTAGGGCATCGACCCGGCCGACGAGTATCCGCCGTTGCTGGCCGAGAACTGGGTGAAGGCCGGGCGCCCGTCGTAGGTCAGGCCCTGCTTCGCCGTGGCGCGGATCGCGTCGGTGGCGGCCGGGTGCTCGACGTCGACGCCACCGTAGACCTGGCACTGGGAGGTGTCGCACAGGTCGTAGTGACCGGCCGACGGGTGCGAGCGCTCGAAGGCGGCGTAGGTCCGCGCCGCCACGGACTGCGCGCTCACCGCGGCGGGCTGCCACAGGGCGGGGACCTCCTGCGGGACGACCCCGCGAAGGTAGGCCTCCATGCCGACCCGGTTGACGGTCTGCCGCTTGCCCTGGCGGGGCGAGACCGACTGGAGGGTGCCGCGGTAGGAGTGGCGACCGGTCGGCGTGACGAGGGTGAGCGGGCCGCTGCGCGAGGAGAACTCGGCCTCGCCGGGCACCCGCTTCCAGGTCCGCCAGCGCGAGCCGGTGGTGCGCTGGACGAGGGTGTCCTGGCCCTTCGCGACCAGGCGCCACTTGCGCGCCGGGAGCGACGGGAGCCGCCACGTGCGGTTGCGCGCGAGGCTGCCGACCTTGATGCCGGGACGCGCGACGACCTGCACGTCGCGCCCGGTGTCGGCGGTGATCAGCACCCGGACCTTGCCGCGCACCTCGCCCCACGTCGTGCCGGGGTAGTAGAACTCGACGATCTGCTGCCAGGTGAGGCCCTGCAGGGCGGCGCCCTGGGCGCCGTACTGGGACAAACCGTGGCCGTGGCCGTAGCCGTGCCCGGTGATCGTGATCGCGGTGCTGCCGGGGGTCGTCCACGTCTCGACCGCGCGGCGCTGCCGGTCGCCCGCGGCGGCCGGGGAGGCGAGGGCGGACAGGAGCGCGGCGCTCGTGGCGAGCGCGAGGGCAGTGCGGGTGAGGGTCATGACGGCTTCTCCCCCGGAGTCGACAGCAGAACCACCGAGCGTACAGGCGGCGTGGCAGACTCGGCCCATGTTCGGGGGACGACGCCGCAGGCGTGAGGAAGAGCTGGCCGCCCTCGACGCCTTCAGGCTGGTGCGCCGTGCCGCCGACGAGGACGTGACCCGCTTCGGGGAGGAGCTCACCGTCCTCCACCTCGACACGCTCGGCACGGAGCTCGACGACCAGATGCGGACCGACTACCAGCGGGCACTCGACGCCTACGAGGACGCCAAGACCGCGCTCGGACGCGCGTCGACGGCCACCGACGTCTCTGGAGTGACCCGCTCCCTGGCCGACGGGCGGTTCCACCAGGCCTGCGTGCTCGCCGCCCAGGCGGGCGAGTCCCGCCCGGCTCGACGGCCGCCGTGCTTCTTCGACCCGGCCCACGGTCCCGCGTCCCGCGACGTCGAGTGGGCGCCACCGGGCGGAGTGGCCCGGACCGTCCCAGTGTGCTTCCGCGACTCCGAGAAGCTGCTCGCGGCCGCCCAGCCGGAGATCCGCCTGGTCCGGCTCGGCGACCGCCGGGTGATGTGGTTCGCCTCGGGCCCGCACTACGCCGCCTGGGCCGCCGGCTGGTATGCCGAGCTGGTGGCCGAGGGCCGGTTCGAGGCGGAGCGCCTGACCATGGCCTACGCCGGCGGCGGCCCCCCGGGTCAGTCCGGCACGCAGCTCACGCTGGCAGCCGGGTGGAGCGATCCGGGCGCCTGGACCGAGGGCGGGATGATCGGCGGCCACGACTACTCCGGTTGGGGTGACGGCGGCTTCGACCTGGGCAGCGGGGGCGGGGGCGACGGCGGCGGTGGAGGAGGCGGCGACTGAGCAGCGTCCGTGGCAGACTCGGCCCATGTTCGGGGGACGACGCCGCAGGCGCGAGGAAGAGCTGGCCGCGAAGGACCGCTGGCGGGTGGCGCGCAGGATCATGGACGAGGACGTCACCGTCCTCGGCGAGCAGCTCGCCGAGCTCCACCTCGACACCCTGGCCGACGACCTCGACCCGGCCACCCGCGACCACTACCGCCGCGCCCTCGAGCACTACGACCAGGCCAAGGCCGGCCTCGCCGCGAGCACGACCGTCGAGGACGTCACCGCCGTCGAGCAGCTCACCACCGACGCCCGCTACCACCGCGCCGCCGTCCTCGCACTGCTCGCCGGCGACCCCCTCCCCGAGCGCCGCGAGCCCTGCTTCTTCGACCCCCGCCACGGCCCGTCGATGCAGGACCTCGCCTGGACCCCGCCCGGCGGCACCGAACGCAGCATCGCCGTCTGCGCAGCCGACGCCCGCCGCCTCGCCGGCGACGAGCAGCCCGAGGTCCGGATGGTGCGCGTCGGCGACCGCTGGGTGCCGTGGCACGAGTCGGGCGGCGTCGCCGAGGTGTCCCACCGTGCGCTCACCGCGGTCGGTCGCGGCCAGCACGGCGACGGAGCACGCCGCGTCGTCGACCAGGCCGCCGTGGAGATCACGGCCCGCAGCACCGGCGGAGGGTCCTTCGGGACCTGACCACCAGCCTGTGACACTGGCCGGGTGCCCGAGGGAGACAGCGTCTGGAAGCTCGCCCGGCGGCTGGACCGCCAGCTCGCCGGCCACGCGGTCGTCCGCTCGGACTTCCGCACGCCCCGACTGGCGACGCGCGACGTCTCCGGTCGCACGGTGCTGGGCCACGACACCCACGGCAAGCACCTGCTGACCCGGTTCTCCGGCACCGACAGCTCACCAGCCGCGACCCTCCACAGCCACCTCCGGATGGACGGCTCGTGGTCGACGCTCTCGCCCGGCAAGCGCCTGCCCGGGCGGGTCCAGCCCCACGTCCGGCTGGTGCTGACCCTCGACGACGACCGCACCGTCCACGGCGTCCGGCTCCACGACCTCGACCTGGTCCCGACCGACCGCGAGCACGACCTCGTCGGCCACCTCGGGCCCGACCCGCTGCGCGAGGACTGGGACGCCGCAGAGGCGGTGCGGCGCGTCGGCGCGGACCCCGCGACGCCGCTCGTCAGCGCGCTTCTCGACCAGCGCCGGATGGCGGGCCTGGGCAACCTGTGGGCCAACGAGCTGGCCTTCCTCACCGGCGTCAGCCCGTGGACTCCCGTGGGCGACGTCGACGTGGAGCGGCTGGTCGGGCGGGCGGCGACCATGCTGCGCCACTCCGCGACGGTCGAGGGCGCCTACCAGGTCACTACCGGCTCGCCGGTGAAGGGCGACGACCACTGGGTCGTCGGACGCCAGCGCCACGGCTGCCGCCGCTGCGGCGGGCCGGTGAGCACTGCCGAGGAGGTCGCCGGCGACGCCGCCAACCGCTGGACGTGGTGGTGCCCGTCGTGCCAGCCGGGCCCGGGTCCCGAGGCCCGGGTCGGGGTCAGACCCGGTGCAGCCGCCGCGCGGCCTCGGCGACCGAGCCGCTCATCGAGGGGTAGACGGTGAAGGCCTGGGCCAGCTGGTCGGCGGTGAGCGACTCCGCGACCGCGATCGAGACCGGGTGGATCAGCTCGGAGGCCCGCGGCCCCACGACCACGCCGCCCACCACGATGCCGGTGCCGGGACGGCAGAAGAGCTTCACGAAGCCGTCCCGCACGCCCTGCATCTTGGCCCGCGCGTTGCCCGCGAGCGGCAGGGTGACCACCTCGGCGGTGATCTCGCCGGCGTCGACCGCCTGCTGCGACCAGCCGACGGTCGCGATCTCGGGCGAGGTGAAGACGTTGCTCGAGACCTTCTTGAGGTCCAGCGGGGCGACCGCGTCGCCGAGGAAGTGCCACATCGCGATCCGGCCCTGCATCGCCGCCACCGACGCGAGCATCAGCACGCCGGTGCAGTCGCCCGCGGCGTAGACGCCCCGGGCGGTGGTGCGCGAGACCCGGTCCACGGTGATGAAGCCACCCTCGTCGGTGGCGACCCCCGCCTCCTCGAGCCCGAGGTCGGCGGTGTTCGGGATCGACCCGAGCGCCAGGATGCAGTGGCTGCCGGTGACCGTGCGGCCGTCGGTGAGGGTGACCGTGACCTCGTCGCCCTCGCGCGTGACCGACTGCATGCGGGACTTCCCGAGCACGTTCATCCCGCGCCGGGTCAGCACCTCCTCCAGCACGGCGGAGGCGTCGGCGTCCTCGCCGGGCAGCACCCGGTCGCGGCTGCTGACGAGCGTGACGTCGATGCCGAGCGAGAGGTACGCGCTGGCGAACTCGGCGCCGGTGACGCCGGAGCCGACCACGATCAGCTTCTCCGGCACCTCGGTCAGGTCGTAGACCTGTTCCCAGGTGAGGATCCGCTCGCCGTCGGGCTGCGCGCTCGGCAGCGTGCGCGGCGCCGCACCGGTGGCGACGATGATCGCGTCGGCCTGCAGCACCTCCTCGCCGTCCGCGGTCGTGGCGACGACCGTGAGGTCCGGACCGAGCCGGCCGCGGCCGGTCACCACGCGTACGCCGTCGCGCTCGAGGCGGGCGGCGATGTCGGAGGACTGGTCGGCCGCGAGCTGCTTGACGCGGGCGTTGACGCGGGCCAGGTCGACCGCGATCGAGGTGGCGGCGTCGCCCTGGTGGTCGTGGAAGTTGACCCCCAGCTCCTGCGCCGCGGCCATGTCGGTCATCAGCTCCGACGTGGCGATCAGCGTCTTGCTGGGCACGCAGTCGGTGAGGACCGCGGAGCCGCCGACCCCGTCGGTGTCGACCACGGTGACCTCCGCGCCGAGCTGGGCGGCGACGTGGGCGGCCTCGTAGCCGCCGGGGCCGCCGCCGACGATGACGATGTGGTCAGGCATTGCTCTCCTAGGTCTCGGTACACCGCGTCGCGGCTTCGTTCCTCAGCCGCGGCGGCACTCGACCTTCTCGGTCGTCGCCGTCACCTCGCAAGCTCGGTGCCGACTGTCCTCAAAGGTTGATCATGTGGCCGGCGATGCCGTGGACGGCCTCCTTGACGGCCTCACCCAGCGTCGGGTGCGCGAAGACGTTGCGAGCCACCTCGTCGGCGGTGAGGTCCCACTTCTGGGCCAGCGTCATCACCGGCAGCAGCTCGGTGACGTCGGGGCCGATCATGTGGGTGCCGATGATCTCGTTGTGCTCGGCGTCGGCGACGACCTTCACGAAGCCGACCGCCTCGCCGAGGCCCATCGCCTTGCCGTTGGCGGTGAAGGGGAACGTCGCGGTCTTGACGTCGTAGCCCTTCTCCTTGGCCTGCGCCTCGCTGTAGCCGAAGGATGCGATCTGCGGCATGCAGTAGGTCGCGCGCGGCACGAAGTCGTACTCGACCGGCATGGTCTCGGCGCCGTTGATGGTCTCGGCGGCCACGATGCCCATCGCCTCGGCGACGTGGGCGAGCATCATCTTCCCGGTGCAGTCGCCGATCGCGTAGACGTTCGGGACGTTGGTGCGGCCGAAGTCGTCGATCGCGATCGCGCCGCGCTCGGTGAGCTCGACGCCGACGTTCTCCAGGCCGTAGCCCTCCACGCGCGGGGCGAAGCCGAAGGCGGCGAGGAACTTGCCGGCCTCGAGGACCTGCTCGTCGCCCCCGGCGGCGGGCGCGACGGTGACCTTGACGCCCGAGCCGGTGTCCTCGACGTTCTTCACGGCCGTGGAGGTCAGCACCTTCACGCCGAGCTTCTTGTAGTGCTTGGCGAGCTCCTTGGAGATGTCGGCGTCCTCGGTGGGGACCATCCGGTCCAGGAACTCCACGATCGTGACGTCGACGCCGAAGTTGGCCATCACGTAGGCGAACTCGACGCCGATCGCGCCGGAGCCACCGATGATGATCGACTCCGGGAGCTGGTCGGTGAGGATCTGCTCCTCGTAGGTGACGACGTTGTCGCTGAGCTCGACGCCCGGCACCAGGCGGACCTTCGCGCCGGCGGCGATGATCAGGTTGTCGAAGGTGTAGCGGGTGGTCTGCCCGTCCTTGGCCACGTCGATGTCGTTGCGGCCCTGGAGGGTGCCCCAGCCGTCGATCTCGGTGATCTTGTTCTTCTTCATCAGGAAGTGGACGCCCTTGACGATGCCGGCGCTCACGTCGCGGCTGCGCTTGTGGGTCGGCCCGAACGCCATGGTGGCGTCGCCCTCGATGCCGAACTTCGCCTTCTCGTGCTGGAGCGTGTGCGCCAGCTCGGCGTTCTTCAGCAGCGCCTTGGAGGGGATGCACCCGACGTTGAGGCAGACACCTCCCCAGTACTTCTCCTCCACCACGGCCACCTTCTGGCCGAGCTGGGCTGCGCGGATAGCGGCGACGTAGCCACCGGGGCCGGCGCCGAGGACGAGGGTGTCGAAGTGCGTGTCGGTCACGCCCCCAGCCTAGTTGTCCCCCGCCGCGGCAGCACACCGGGAGGCGACGGCTCGGTAGCCTTCTGTCCGTGACGCTCTACGCCGCCTACGGGACGAACCTCGATCCCGCCCGGATGGGCGAGCGCTGCCCGCACTCGATCCTCCACTCGACCGGCTGGCTGACCGGCTGGCGGCTGACCTTCGGCGGCGAGGAGCACGGCTGGGACGGTGCGCTCTCCACGATCGTCCAGGACCCGTTCGAGCAGGTCTTCGTCGCCGTCTACGACGTCACGCCGGAGGACGAGCGGGCGCTCGACGGCTGGGAGGCCGCCGACACGGGGCTCTACCGCAAGACCAAGGTCCGGGTGCAGACGATGACCGGCCCGCTCGTGGTCTGGGCCTACGTCCTCGACGCCTACGAGGGCGGCCTGCCCTCCGCGTCCTACCTCGGCGTGCTCGCCGACTCCGCCGAGGCCGCCGGTGCGCCGGAGGACTACGTCGCGGCGCTGCGGCGTCGGGCCTGCCGATCGACCGGCCTCTGACCCGTGGCCCTAGAGTGCCGCCCATGAGCGACCAGAGCCCGTACGACCTCGCCTCCGACGCCGCCGCGAAGCTCGCCGAGCTGACCGGCGTCGAGCGCCACGACATCGCCCTCGTGCTGGGCTCCGGCTGGCTGCCTGCCGTCGACGCGCTGGGCGAGGCGACCGCGGAGATCGACACCACGGACCTGCCCGGCTTCAGCGCGGCCGCCGTCGCCGGACACAGCGGCAAGATCCGCTCGATCCGCAACGGTGACAAGAACCTGCTGGTCTTCTTGTCCCGCACCCACTTCTACGAGGGCAAGGGCGTCGCGGCGGTCGTCCACCCGATCCGCACCGCCGCGGCCGCGGGCTGCTCGGCGATCGTGCTCACCAACGGGTGCGGCGGGCTCAAGGAGGGCTGGCAGCCCGGCCAGCCGGTGCTGATCTCCGACCACATCAACCTCACCGGCACCAGCCCGATCGTCGGCGCCAACTTCGTCGACCTCACCGACCTCTACAGCCCGCGCCTGCGCGCGATGTGCCGGGAGGTCGACTCCTCGCTCGACGAGGGCGTCTACGTCCAGTTCCCCGGCCCGCACTACGAGACCCCGGCCGAGGTCCGGATGGCCGGGATCCTCGGCGGGCACCTGGTGGGCATGAGCACCACCCTCGAGGCGATCGCGGCCCGCGAGGCCGGCATGGAGATCCTCGGCATCAGCCTGGTCACCAACCTCGCCGCCGGCCTGAGCGGCGAGCCGCTCAACCACGAGGAGGTCCTCGAGGCCGGCAAGGCCGCCGCGAGCCGGATGGGCGGCCTGCTCAGCCAGGTCGTCGCGCGGATCTGACGTGCGCGTCCTGGTCACCGGCGCAGCCGGCAGCCTCGGCCGCACCGTGTGCCCCGGCCTCGTGGAGGCCGGGCACGAGGTCGTCGGGCTCGACCTGGTCCCTGCTCCGGACGGCACCACCTTCGCCTGGCACGAGGCCGACTGCGCCGACGCCGACGCGGTCGAGGCCGTCGTCGCCGCCCTGTCCGCCGGGGGCAGCCTCGACGCCGTGGTCCACCTCGCCGGCTTTCCCGACGAGGCGTCGCTGCCGACCGAGCTGACGTCCCACGTGGTCACCACCGCGGCGCTGCTCGACGCGATGCTCGCCCACCGGGTGCCGCGGATCGTCTACGCCTCGTCCAACCACGCCGTCGGCCGCACCCCGCGCGCCGCCGGCGAGCTGACCGAGCACGCCCTCCCCCGCCCCGACACCTACTACGGCGTGGCCAAGGTCGCCGCGGAGGCGCTGCTGCAGCTGTTCGCGGACCGCCACGGCATCGACGCGGTGGCGTGCCGGATCGGCTCGTTCCTCGAGCAGCCCGGCACGGTGCGCGCGCTGTCCACCTGGCTCTCCCCCGGCGACGCCGTACGGATGGTGCTGGCGGCCCTGACCGCGCCCGCACCCGGCTACGCCGTCCTCCACGGGATCAGCGCCAACACGCGTGCGTGGTGGGACCTCGAGCCCGGACGCCGGCTGGGCTACGAGCCGCAGGACGACGCCGAGGCCTGGGCCGCGACGGTCGAGGCGCGCCCGGAGGACGCGGCCGAGGCCGAGTTCGTCGGCGGGCCGTTCGCGACCGCGCAGTTCCACCGACCTGCCCTCGGCGACTGACACCGCTTGACCTGGAGCGCACTCGAAGTCGGACACTGGTGCGGTGACCAGCCTGAGCATCGCCGAGGCCGCCGAGCAGACCGGGCTCACCGCCCACACCCTGCGCTACTACGAGCGCGACGGACTGCTGCTGCACGCCGTCGAGCGGGCCTCCTCGGGCCACCGGCGCTACACCGACGCGGACCTGCGCTGGATCCAGATGGTGACCCGCCTGCGCTCGACCGGCATGCCGATCCGCGACGTCCGGCGCTACGCCGCGCTGGTGCGCGAGGGCGCCGGCAACGAGGACGAGCGCCTGGCCCTGCTGCTCGCGCACCGCGAGACCGTCGAGCAGCAGCTCGCCGAGGTGACCTCCCACCTGCGTGCGATCGACCACAAGATCGCCATCTACGAGAACGCGGTGCGCCCCTCCGCCTGACGGGGTGAGGAGCCTTGACCTGGAGCGCGCTCGAAGGTCGACAGTGGAGGCATGACCCCGCACACGCGCACCCTCGGCACCATCTCGCCGCTCACCGTCAGCGCCCTCGGCCTCGGCTGCATGGGCATGTCGGAGTTCTACGGCACCCCCGACGAGCAGGCCGGCATCGACACCATCCACCGGGCCCTCGACCTCGGCGTCACGTTCCTCGACACCGCCGACATGTACGGCCCCTTCACCAACGAGCGACTCGTCGGCCGGGCGATCAAGGACCGCCGCGACGAGGTCCAGCTCGCCACCAAGTTCGGCAACGAGCGCAACCCCGACGGCTCGTGGGTCGGCATCAACGGCAGCCCGGACTACGTGCGCGCCGCCTGCGACGCGTCGCTCGAGCGTCTCGGCGTCGACCACATCGACCTCTACTACCAGCACCGCGTCGACAAGACGGTCCCGATCGAGGAGACCGTAGGGGCGATGAAGGAGCTGGTCGAGGCCGGCAAGGTCCGCCACCTCGGCCTCTCCGAGGCGTCGGCAGCCACGATCCGCCGGGCGAACGACGTGCACCCGATCACGGCGCTGCAGAGCGAGTACTCGCTCTTCACCCGCGACCTCGAGGACGAGGTGCTCCCCACGGTCCGCGAGCTCGGCATCGGCCTGGTCCCCTACTCCCCGCTCGGTCGGGGCATCCTGACCGGCGCCGTGACCCGCGAGTCGCTCGAGTCCGGCGACTCCCGCGCCGCCGGTCGCTTCCCGCGGTTCGTGGGCGACGCCCTCGACGCCAACCTCGCGCTCGTCGAGCAGGTCCGCACGATCGCGGCCGACAAGGGCTGCACCCCCGGTCAGCTGGCGCTCGCGTGGGTGCTCGCGCAGGGCGAGGACGTCGCGCCGATCCCCGGCACCAAGCGGGTCCGCTACCTCGAGGAGAACGTCGCGGCCGCCGACGTCGAGCTGACCGCCGACGACCTCGCCTCGCTCGAGCAGGCGGTCCCCCGCGGCGCCGTCGCCGGCGAGCGCTACGGCGACATGTCGAGCATCGACGCCTGACGCACGACGGGTCCGCGGGGGTCAGGTCGCGGCGATCCCGACCCGGCCCTCGCGGAACGCGTCGACGAAGAGCGCGTGGTCCTCCCGGACCCGCACGGCGTACGCGATGCCCCAGTCGCACAACCAGGCGACGTAGTCCTTGCGGCGTCCCTCGAGCGACCGTGCGATCGCCTCCTCGACCTGGAAGTCGACGAGGTCCTGCTGGCTGTCCTCGTCGGAGGCGCAGTGGATCTTCGCCGTCGCCCGGCCGAGCAGCTCGACGACCGCACGCATGTCGGCGGGCTCGTTGATCTCGTCCCAGTCGAGGTCGACCTCGTAGGGCGACACCTCGGCCACGACGTAGCCGACCCCGTCGATGCTGGTGTGGCCCAGCAGCGGGTCGGTGTGCACCTGGAGGGCCCGCTGGCTCACGACGGTGCGGTGCCCCTCGTGGTCGAAGTACGACTCCACCTCGCCGGTGTCGACGAAGCGGCTCACGGCGGGGACGTTGGCCTGCTTCATGCTCAGCACCACGTCGTTGTCCAGGGCCTGGCTGTAGCCCTCGACCAGCACGTTGTAGGCGGGCAGGCCGGCGCTGCCGATGCCGAACCCGGACTTGCCCACGACGTCGCGCAACTCGTAGAACAGCGCGCGGTCGAAGCGCTTGGACTGCGGGATGGTGTCGAGGTAGGCCTTGAACGCGGCGACGACCTTCGTGCGCTCCTCGCGGCCCAGGCGGCGGACGGACGCGTCCTCGGCGAACCGGCGCACGCCCTTCTGCATCACCGTCATGCCGTCGAGCAGCTCGGCGCGGCGCATCGACCGCGCCTCCTCGAGCGCGACCAGCACCGGGCCGGTGGCCGTGTCGAGGGTGAGCTCGAAGTCGTCGTCGGTGTCGGAGTCCACGTAGTGGTTGACCTGGGAGAGGTAGGACCGGGCGTAGTGGGCGATCAGCTTGCGGATCGCGTCCTCGGGCAGCGCCTTCTGCCAGCCCAGCAGCGCCAGGCTCGCGGCGAAGCGCTGGAGGTCCCAGGTGAAGCGCCCGAGGTAGGCCTCGTCGAAGTCGTTGATGTCGAAGACCAGCCGGCCGTCGGAGTTGAGGTAGGTGCCGAAGTTCTCCACGTGCAGGTCGCCGTGGATCCAGATCCGCTCCGACCCGTGGCGCGACCAGTCGTCGGTCTCCGAGGTCACGTCGTTGTAGAACAGGCAGGCGGTGCCGCGGTAGAAGGCGTGGGGGTCGCGCGCCATCTTGCGGTACTTCGCCCGGAACGCCGCGGGGTCGGCCCGCATCAGCGGTGCGAAGGCGTCGCGGAGCACCTCGACGATGACGGACGTGCGGTCCTCACGGCTGGCAGTGGTCACGTCCGCACTGTAGGGCGCCCCGCAAGACCCGCCCAGCGCTGCGGCAGGATGGCCCCATGGCAACCACACAACTGGGTGACACCACCGTCAGCACCGTCGGCGAGCTGCCCGCGGTCGGCGCCAAGGCGCCGGGCTTCGAGCTCGTCGACGCGAAGTTCCAGCCGCTCACCGACTCCTCGGTCGCCGGCAAGCGCGTCGTGCTCAACATCTTCCCGAGCATCGACACCGGCGTGTGCCAGGCGAGCGTGAAGAAGTTCAACGAGCTCGCCGCCGGCCTCGACAACACGGCCGTCGTCTGCGTCTCGCGCGACCTGCCCTTCGCCCAGGCCCGCTTCTGCGGCGCCGAGGGCATCGAGGACGTCCTGGTCGGCTCGGCGTTCCGCTCCTCCTTCGGCACCGACTACGGCGTCGCGATCGACGGCGGCGGCTGGGACCAGCTCTTCGCACGCGCGGTCGTCGTCCTCGACACCGACGGCACCGTGCTGCACACCCAGCTCACCGACGCGATCGGCCAGGAGCCCGACTACGACGCCGCGGTAGCCGCGCTGTCCTGATCCACCCGGTCCACCTGAGGCCGTCCCCGGCTCCGGCCGGGGACGGCCTCACACCCGTGAGGCGAGCCAGTCGTGCTCGACCTGCGGCAGCACCCGCGCGTCGAGCAGGACCTGCGCGAGGTCGCGGTCGCCCATGCAGGCACGGAAGAACATCGGGACGGTGAGCCCGTGGCCCGGGCGGTGCACCACCTCGATCGGGTCGTCGCGCTCGACCACCCCTGCCTCGCGGACGGCGAGGTAGGCCCCGGTGCGGCCGTGCTCGGTGAAGCGCCGCACCCACCGCGGCTCGCCCATGTGCGCGGCGAACGTCGCGCACGGCACCCGCGGCCCGCACACCTCGAGCAGCACCGCGCCCACCCGCCACTGCTCGCCGATCTCGGCGGCGTCGACGTCGAGGCCACTGGTCGTGAGGTTCTCCCCGAACATGCCGTCGGCCAGCTCGCGGTCGAGCTCGCGCCCCCACCGGTCGAGCTCCTCGCGCGCGACGGCGTAGACCGCCTGCGTCTCACCGCCGTGGTGCTTGCGGCTGCCGATCTCGTCGTCGACCACCCCGCTGCCCAGACCTCCGTGCTTCGGTCCGGGGTCGCGCACGGTGATCCGGTCGACGGGGTGCTTGTGGATCCCGCTGGGCCGGCGCATCCCGGCGACCGGGGCCAGCCTCCCGGCGTTGACGGACAGGACGGTGGCGCTCACGACGCCGGCGCGGAGACCCGCGCGGTGAGGATGCGCAGGGTCGCCTGCAGGTCCTCGAACTCCTCGCTGGTCAGCCCGAGCTGCTCGACCATGCCGCAGTGGATGTCCTCGGCGTGCCGACGCAGCGCCTCACCCCGCCTCGCCAGCGACACGACCACGAGTCGCTCGTCCGCGTCGTCCCGGCGCCGCTCGACGAGACCCCCCGCCTCCATCCGCTTGAGCAGCGGCGTCAACGTCCCGTGGTCGAGCCGGAGCTGCGTGGCGATGTCGCGCACGGTGCGCTCGTCGTGCTCCCACAGCACGATCAGCACGAGGTACTGGGGATAGGTGATGCCCAGGTCGGTGAGCACCGGCCGGTAGGCCGCCGTCACCGCGCGGGACGCGGCGTAGAGGTCGAAGCAGAGCTGGTCGTCGAGCGGCACAGCCCTGGTCGTCCCCATGCAGGGCATTCTGCCGTACTGAGATACCTTGTGCACAAGTGGTGTGTGCACAAGGTATCGCCGCGGCGGACGTCTGGGAGGGCATCTGTGGCTGGACGAGCAACACCCGACGACGAGCTGCTCGTCAGGTCCGGCACCGCGGACACCGCCGCGTTCGCCGAGCTCTACGACCGGCTCGCCCCGCGCGTGTTCGGCGTGGTGTCGTGCCTGGTGCGGGACACGGGCACGGCGGAACGGATCTCCCGCGACGCCTTCCTCGAGGTGTGGCGCCTGGCAGCGACCTACGACCCTGCGACCTCGGGCGCCGCGGCATGGGTGCTGGGGGTCGCCCGGAGGACCGCCGTGCCCGAGCGACGCCGGATGGCTGTGGAGCAGGACCGGCCGGCGCCCGTCCACGCACCCGACCCGCTCCTGCTGGCGGCCGGTCTGACGCTCGACCAGGCCGGCGCCGTGCGACTGGCGTGGTGCGACGGGCTCGACCACCGCTCGATCGAGGCCGAGCTGCGCTCCGACCAGCCGGCCACGGCCCTGCTGACCGGTGCACTGCGCGCGCTGACACCGGCCGGTGGCCGATGAGCGAGGACACGGAGGTCGACCAGCTGCGCGCCGCACTGGAGGGTCGACTGGTGATCGGCCGGGCCCAGGGGATGCTGATGGAGCGGCTCGGCATCGACGCCGACCAGGCCATGGGATACCTGCGGCGCACCTCCAACAACCTCAACCGCAAGCTCGTCCTGGTCGCCGCGGACATCGTGCGGACGCGCGAGCTGCCCGCGTCGTGTCCCGATCAGGAGTCGCCGGTGTGACAGACCGCCTCGATGTTGTTGCCCTCGGTGTCGCGGACGAAGGCGCCGTAGTAGCCCGGGTGGTACTCCGGCCACAGGCGGGGCTCGTGCAGCGACTCGGCGCCCGCGGCCACCGCCTCGGCGTGCCAGGCGCGCACCGTCGCGGCGTCGGGGGCGCGGAACGCGACGTGCACCTCGCGGTTGGGGCCGACGCCGTCGAAGGTGCTGATCCAGAAGTCGGGCTCGTCGGTGCCGTAGCCGATGGCGACCTCGACGTCCATCACGCGCCGGTGGCCCAGCACGCCCAGGACCCGGTCGTAGAACGCAGCCGCACGCGCGAGGTCGGTGCAGTTGATGCCCAGGTGATCGATCATGGTCAGATCCTGACAGCGCCCACCGACACCGCCTGCCGATAGCGTGCGCTCATGACCGCACCGACCGAGCTGATCGACCAGGCCCGCGCGTGGGCCGCCGAGGACCCCGACGACCAGACCCGCGCCGAGCTCGAGGCGCTCCTCGCTGCCGCCGAGCGCGGCGAGGACACCGACCTGGCCGATCGGTTCGCCGGCACCCTGGAGTTCGGCACGGCCGGCCTGCGCGGTGCCCTCGGCGCCGGACCCAACCGGATGAACCGGGTCGTGGTCACCCGGGCCGCCGCGGGTCTCGCGTCCTACCTCCGCGACACCGGTCATGCCGGCGGCTCCGTCGTGATCGGCTTCGACGCCCGGCACAACTCCGACGTCTTCGCCCGCGACACCGCCGAGATCATGACCGGGGCCGGGTTCAGGGCGCTCGTCATGCCCCGCACGCTCCCCACGCCCCTCCTGGCCTTCGCGATCCGCGAGCTCGGCTGCGTCGCCGGCGTGATGGTCACCGCCAGCCACAACCCGCCGCAGGACAACGGCTACAAGGTCTACCTCGGCGACGGCAGCCAGATCGTGCCGCCGGCCGACAGCGGCATCGCCGAGCGGATCGCCGCCGTGGGCGCCCTCGCGGACCTGCCGCGCGGCGACGCCGGGTCGCTGGTCAGCGAGGAGATCGTCGACCGCTACCTCGACACGGTCGCGGAGCTGGCCGAGGACGGCCCGCGCGACCTGTCCGTCGTCTACACCCCGCTCCACGGCGTGGGCGGCACGACCGTCGCCCAGGTGCTCGAGACCGCCGGCTTCGACGCGCCCCACGTGGTCGAGGAGCAGGAGCACCCGGACCCCGAGTTCTCCACCGTCTCCTTCCCCAACCCGGAGGAGCCGGGTGCGATGGACCTCGCCCTCGCGCTCGCCGCGACGAAGCGGGCCGACATCGTCGTGGCCAACGACCCCGACGCCGACCGCTGCGCCGTCGCCGTGCCCGACGCCCACGGCTGGCGGATGCTGCGCGGCGACGAGGTGGGCGCCCTGCTGGCCCACCACCTGCTGGCGCGCGGACGCACCGGCACCTACGCCAACTCGATCGTGTCCTCCAGCCTGCTCGGCAAGATGGCCGCTGCCGCCGGGCAGCCGCACGAGGAGACCCTCACCGGGTTCAAGTGGATCGGCCGCGTCGAGGGCCTCGCCTTCGGCTACGAGGAGGCCCTCGGCTACTGCTGCGACCCCGAGCACGTCAAGGACAAGGACGGCGTCTCGGCGCTGCTGCTGGTGTGCGAGCTCGCCGCGCAGGCCAAGGCCGACGGGCGGACCCTGGTCGACCTCCTCGACGACATCGCGCGCGAGCACGGCCTGCACGCCACCGACCAGCTCTCGGTGCGCTTCGAGGACCTCGCCGACATCCCCGCCACCATGGACCGCCTGCGCTCCGCCCCGCCGCAGGAGCTCGGCGGCCTCGCGGTCGAGCTCGCCGAGGACCTGTCGCAGGGCACCGACCTGCTCCCGCCCACCGACGGCCTGCGCTACTCCCTCGCCGAGGGCGCCCGCGTCATCGTGCGCCCGAGCGGCACCGAGCCGAAGGTGAAGTGCTACCTCGAGGTGGTCGTCCCGGTCGAGGCCGGCGCCGAGGGTGGCGTCGACGCCGCCCGGATCTCGGCCGCGGGCCGCCTCGACGCGATCAAGGCCGACCTGCGGACCTCGGCCTTCGGTGGTTGAGGTGCGAGCGCAGCGAGCCTCGAAGCCCCTCGCGCTCGCGCTGGCCCTCGGCGCGCTCGCCGTGACGCCCGCTCCGGCCGCCACGGCCGAGCGCGCCCCTCGCACCTGGTACGTCGGACCCGGCCGTGACCTCGCCACCCCGAGCGCCGCGGCGGCGGTGGCCGGCGACGGCGACACCGTGCTGATCGACGCCGGCACCTACTCCGGCGACGTCGCGACGTGGACCCAGGACGACCTCACCCTGCGCGGCGTCGGCGGACGCGCCCACCTGCGCGCCGACGGCAACGACGCCCAGGGCAAGGCGATCTGGGTCATCGCCGGCGACCGCGCCCGCGTCGACCGGATCGAGATGAGCGGCGCGGCCGTGCCGGACCAGAACGGCGCCGGGATCCGCCAGGAGGGCACCGACCTCACGGTCACCCGCAGCTGGTTCCACCACAACCAGGACGGCATCCTCACCGGCGCCGACCCCGAGAGCGACATCGTGATCCGCCGCTCGCGCTTCTTCCGCAACGGCGGGGGCGACGGCTACACCCACAACCTCTACGTCGGGGCGGTCCGCTCGCTGACCGTCACCGGCAGCTGGCTGTGGGGCGCCGACGTCGGACACGAGCTCAAGTCGCGCGCCGCCCGCACCACGCTCGTCGGCAACCTGTTCGACGACGCCGACGCCACCGCGAGCTACTCGATCGACCTGCCCAACGGCGGCCGCGCGCTCGTCGCCGGCAACGTGGTGGTGCAGGGTCCCCGCTCGGAGAACGCGACGCTCGTCTCCTACGGCGCCGAGGGGCTGACCAACCCCTCGCACCGGCTGGTCGTCGTCCACAACACCTTCGTCAACCGCCGCACCAGCGGCACGTTCCTGTCGCTGGCCACCGGTACCCGGGCGGTGCTGCGCAACAACCTGCTCGTCGGGCCCGGCGACCTGGCCGTCGGCGAGGGCGCGTCCGCGCGGGCCAACCGCCGGGTCGGCACCGGCTCGTTCGTCGACGCCGCCGCCGGTGACTTCCGGCTGGTCGCCTCCTCCCCCGCCGTCGACCGCGGGGTCCGGCTGCCGCGCCGCTGGCGCCCGCGCCTGGAGTACGTCCACCCCGCCCGGTCGGCGCGCCGACCCGTGGTCGGGCGCCCCGACCTCGGGGCCCACGAGCTGCGCTAGACGGATCGGCCACACTTCGCGGATTCGACCTGCGCGGGACCCACCGCTGCCCCACCATGTGGGCCATGGGTCAGACCGGTCGGCAGCTCCGCACGCGCACCACCCGAGCCATGGCCGAGCGCGCCGCCTCCAGCACCACGAGCCGCCGGGCCGTCCCGGCGCCGAGCTGGCGCGACCGCGCGCGCTACCTCTTCGACAACTCGATGTCGCGCGGGACGCCCGCCCTCATCGCGTGGCTCACCGCCCTCACCGTGGTGCTGATCGTCGCCTTCGCCCTGCTGACCATCGGCCTCGGGCTGCGCGGCGACGCCGGCGGGAGCCTCGGCGACGAGGTCTTCAACGCCCTCCTGCACGCCCTCGACCCGGGCACCGTCGCCGGCGACGCCGGCAGCCCGTGGCGCTACGTCCTCACCATGCTCGTGCTCACCGTCGGCGGCCTGTTCATCGTGAGCGCCCTGATCGGCGTCATCGCCGCCGGCATCGACGCCCGGATCGCCGAGCTCCAGCGCGGCCGCTCCCTGGTCCTCGAGCGCGACCACACCGTCATCCTCGGCTGGTCGGAGTCGATCTTCACGATCCTCCGCGAGCTCTCCATCGCCAACGAGAGCCGCAGGCGCCCGGTCGTCGTGGTGCTCGCTGACCGCGACAAGGTCGAGATGGAGGAGGAGATCCGTGCCAAGGTCCCCGACACCAGGGGCACCCGGATCGTGTGCCGCAGCGGCTCGCCGATGGACGTCGACGACCTCGCGGTCTCCGGCCACCGCTCGGCCCGGTCGGTCATCCTGCTCGCGCCGTCGGGCTCGGAGGACCCCGACGCCGAGGTGATCAAGACGCTGCTCGCGCTCACCCACGAGGGCAGCGACGGACCGCGCATCGTCGCCGAGATCCGCAACCCCACCAACCTCGAGGCGGCACGGCTGGTCGGCGCCGCCCGCACCACCCTGCTCGACATCCGCGAGACGGTGGCCAAGCTGGTCGTGCAGACCTCGCGCCAGTCGGGGGCGTCCGCGGTCTACGTCGAGCTCTTCGACTACGACGGCGACGAGATCTACTTCCTCGCCGACCACGGCCTCGACGGTCTGACCTTCGCGCAGGCCCAGCACCGCTTCGAGAGCGCCTCCCTCATCGGCCTCGTCGACCCCGGGGGCAGCCGCCTGTGCCCGCCCCCCGACACGGTGCTCGCCGGGCACACCCTCGTCCTCGTCGCCGAGGACGACTCCGTGCTCGACGCCTCGGGCACCGCCCTGGCCCAGCCCGTCGAGGCCCACCTCGGGGCGACCACGGAGGTGGAGCGCCACCCCGGGCGCGCGGTGATGATCGGCTGGAACGAGCGGGCACCGCTGATGCTCCGCGAGCTCGACCGGTACGCCGACCCGGGCTCGACGATCACCGTGCTGACCTCCCACGGCGAGCCCACCATCCCGGCGCTGGAGCACCTCGCGGTCGAGGTGGTGCACGGCGCCACCACCGACCGCGCCACCCTCGACCAGCACGTCGTCGCCGGCCTCGACCAGGTCATCGTGCTCTGCTACTCCGACGACCTCCCGGCACAGGCAGCCGACGCGCGGACGCTCGTCACGCTCCTGCACGTGCGCGACATCCTGGCCCGGCTCGACGGCGAGACCGCGGTCGTGAGCGAGATGATGGACGACCGCAACCGGGTGCTCGCCCAGGTCGCCGACATCGACGACGTCGTGGTCAGCGGCGAGTTCGTCAGCCTGATCGTCACCCAGCTCTCGGAGGACGCCCGCCTCGAGGCGGTCTTCGCCGAGCTCCTCGGCGCCGACGGCGCGGAGATCTACCTGCGTCCGGCCGAGTGGTACGTCCGTCCCGGCGTCGAGGTCTCGTGGGCCACCGTCGTCGAGGGCGCCGCGCGCCGCGGCGAGGTCGCGATCGGCTGGAAGTCCGACTCGCTGTCGGAGGCCGGCGCCGAGTTCGGCGTCCGGGTCAACCCCGCCAAGTCCACGACGCTGACCACCGGGGCGGGCGACCGCGTCGTCGTCCTCGCCCACGACTGACCGTGGCGGGCACCGGCTAGGATCGCGACGTGGTGAGGACCTGGCTCGACCTGGCGACGGCGCTGGTGCTGTCGGTCGCGGTCGGCGCGTCCCTCACCCCCGCGATGCCCGAGCTCGCCGCCCAGGCGCTCGTGCTGCTCGCGGTCCTCGTGGCCGCCGCGCCGATGGGTCGCGCGGCCCTGCACGCCGTGCCGCCCGCCGGCGTCCGTGCGCTCCTCCCGCAACGCCGCGCCGCCGCGGTGCCGCTCGTGCTGGCCGGTCGCACCACCGACGTGGTGCACCACCCGCTGCGACCGCGCGCTCCCGGACTGGTCTGACCCGTCGCCCCCGGCGACGTCCGCAGACCCCGTCCCTCTCCCTCCAGGAGCCCGCATGTCCCTGCTCGAACCGTTCAAGCACGCCCTCGCCGCGGTCCTTGCGACCGCCCACGACGCCCTCACCTCCCTCGGCGCGGACCCCGCGTCCGCCGCGACCTGGCTGGCCTGCGTCGGCGCGGTCGTCGTCCTCGTCCGCGCCGCGATGCTGCCGTTCGTCGTCCACGGCGTACGCCAGGCCCACGCCGGTGCCCGCGCCCGGCCCCACCTCCGCGAGCTCGCCGAGCGCTACCGCGGCAGGACCGACGCGGACAGCGTCCGCGCGATGATCGAGGAGCGGCGCGCGCTGTCGGCCGAGCACGGCGTGAGCCGGCTCGGCTGCCTGCCGCTGCTCGTCCAGCTGCCCGTCTGGATCGGCCTCTACCACCTGCTGTCCGACGTGGCGTCCGGCTCCGCGGTCGGCGCGATGACGCCCTCGCTGGTGTCGTCGCTGGGCACCGCGTCGGTGCTCGGCGTCTCGCTCGCCACCCACGGCTACCTCGGCTCCGGCGCCGCCCACCTGGCGGTCGTCGTCACCCTGGCGGCCACCGCAGCCGCCCTGTCCTTCGTCACCCAGCACTTCTTCGTGCTGCCCAACACCGTCACCGACGGGATGCCGGAGGCGATGGCCACCGCACAGCGGCTGATGCCCACGCTCTCGGCGCTCGGGATCCTGCTGTCGGCCGGCGTGGTGCCGGTCGCGCTGCTGGCCTACTGGGTGATGAGCTCGACCTGGACGCTGGGCCAGTCGGCCGTGATCGCCCGCTGGTTCGCCACCCCCGGGTCGGAGGCCGCGCGCCGCGCCGCGCTCCGGGCGGGGTGAGGGCTCAGACGACGAATGTGACCACGAGCACCACCAGCGCGACGCCGATCAGCGCGATCGGGAGCCGCGCCGGCTCGCGGCGCACGGCGTCGGGCAGCGCGAGCTGCTCCGGCGACCCCCGGCGCACGCCCTCGCGCGTGCGGGCCTTGTCGACCAGGTCGTGCAGGCGGTTCTCCACGAAGTCGGCGTAGTGCATGCCCTCGGTCGGCGCGAGCGCCGCGTCGTCGGCGAGGCCGCCCGGGCGGTGGCGCGAGGTCAGGGCCTTGCGCCACGAGCGACCGACGACGGTCGAGACCCAGCGTCGGTCGTCGGCGCGGACCGCGAGGACCTGGCGCACGGCCATCTCCTCGACCGCGGCGAGGCGGATGTGGACGGTCTCGGCGAGGTTGCGCATCACGAGGTGCTCGTCGGTCGCCCAGAGCGCCGGACGGAGCATCGCGGCCCACGCGAGCACCCCCATCAGCAGCGCGAGGCCGATCACCCACGCCGGGAAGCCGTCGTCGACGTAGGCCAGCCCGGCCACCACGACGACCGCGGCCAGGACCAGCGCCATCCAGCCGGTCACCCGGCCGCTGGTGGCGTGGAACCGTTCCACGACCGGGTCCTGGTCGTGCTGCAGGCGTGCCATGCGAGAGCCTCCGATTTGGGCAGACCTTGGCCCTCCGCGGATTGTCGGGCCGTTCCCGGCCAACTCTATGCTGGGTCGGTGACACCCACTCCCAGCTCAACGGCGAGCGCCCCCTCGGCCCACGGTGCCTTCGACGACATCGTGCGGTCCGACTCCTCGCTCCGCCGCTTCCTCCACGGCCTCCCGGGGGTCGACCAGGTCGGGTGCGAGGCCCGCGCCGCCGGTCTGGCCACCCGCTCCATCAAGACCACGGCGAAGGCCTACGCCATCGACCTGGCCATCCGCATGGTCGACCTGACCACGCTCGAGGGCCAGGACACGCACGGCAAGGTCCGCGCGCTCGCGTCCAAGGCGATGCGTCCCGACCCGGCCGACCCGACCTGCCCGGCCACCGCCGCGGTCTGCGTCTACCCCGACATGGTCGCGACCGCCAGGCAGACGCTCGGCGACAGCGGCGTCCACGTCGCGGCCGTCGCCACCGCGTTCCCCAGCGGCCGCGCGGCGATGGACATCAAGCTCGCCGACACCCGCGACGCGGTCGAGGCCGGCGCCGACGAGATCGACATGGTCATCGACCGTGGCGCGTTCCTGTCCGGCCGCTACCTCGAGGTCTTCGAGGAGATCGCCCAGGTCAAGGAGGCGTGTGGGGACGCCCACCTCAAGGTGATCTTCGAGACCGGCGAGCTCCAGACCTACGACAACGTCCGCCGCGCGAGCTGGCTGGCGATGATGGCCGGCGGCCACTTCATCAAGACCTCCACCGGCAAGGTGCAGCCCGCGGCGACCCTCCCGGTCACGCTGATCATGCTCGAGGCGGTCCGCGACTTCCGCGAGCAGACCGGGCAGATGGTCGGCGTGAAGCCGGCCGGTGGCATCAAGTCCACCAAGGACGCCATCAAGTACCTCGTGATGGTCAACGAGATCGCCGGTCCCGACTGGCTGGACCCCGACTGGTTCCGCTTCGGCGCCTCCACGCTGCTCAACGACCTGCTGATGCAGCGCACCAAGATGACGACCGGTCGCTACTCCGGTCCCGACTACTTCACGCTGGACTGAGGCCGATGAGCACCCACATCTTCGAGTACGCCCCCGCCCCCGAGTCGCGGGCGGTCGTCGACATCAAGCCGTCCTACGGCCTGTTCATCAACGGCGAGTTCGTCGACGGCCACGGCACGTCGTTCAAGACCGTCAACCCCGCCACCGAGGAGGTCCTGGCCGAGGTCGCCGAGGCCACCGACGCCGACGTCGACGAGGCCGTCAAGGCCGCGCGTCGCGCGTACACCCGCGTCTGGTCGCGGATGTCGGGCGCCGAGCGCGCCAAGTACCTCTACCGGATCGCCCGGATCATCCAGGAGCGCGGCCGCGAGCTCGCCGTCCTGGAGTCGATCGACAACGGCAAGCCGATCAAGGAGTCGCGCGACGTCGACATCCCGGTCGTCGCCGCCCACTTCTTCTACTACGCCGGCTGGGCCGACAAGCTGGAGTACTCCGGCTACGGCTCCACCCCGCTCGGCGTGGCCGGCCAAGTCATCCCGTGGAACTTCCCGCTGCTCATGCTCGCGTGGAAGATCGCCCCGGCGCTGGCGTGCGGCAACACCGTCGTGCTCAAGCCGGCCGAGACCACCCCGCTGACCGCGCTGCTCTTCGCCGAGATCTGCCAGCAGGCCGACCTCCCCCCGGGCGTCGTCAACATCGTCACCGGCGCCGGTGACACCGGTCGCGCGATCGTGGCCCACCCCGACGTCGACAAGGTCGCCTTCACCGGCTCCACCGAGGTCGGCAAGGCCATCGCCCGCGCCGTGGCCGGCACCGACAAGAAGGTGACCCTCGAGCTCGGCGGCAAGGCCGCCAACATCGTCTTCGACGACGCCCCGATCGACCAGGCCGTCGAGGGCATCGTCAACGGCATCTTCTTCAACCAGGGCCACGTCTGCTGCGCCGGCTCGCGCCTGCTCGTGCAGGAGTCCGTCGCCGACGAGGTGATGGCCCGCCTCAAGCGCCGGATGTCCACGCTGCGCGTGGGCGACCCGCTCGACAAGAACACCGACGTCGGCGCGATCAACTCCGCCGAGCAGCTCGCCAAGATCCGCGAGCTGTCGGAGATCGGCGAGGCCGAGGGCGCCGAGCGCTGGTCCGCCCCGTGCGACCTGCCCGCCAACGGCTACTGGTTCGCCCCGACCGTCTTCACCGGCGTCTCGCAGGCCCACCGGATCGCCCGCGAGGAGATCTTCGGCCCGGTCCTGTCGGTGCTGACCTTCCGCACCCCCTCCGAGGCGGTCGAGAAGGCCAACAACACCCCGTTCGGCCTCTCGGCCGGCGTGTGGACCGACAAGGGCTCGCGGATCCTGTCGATGGCCAACAAGCTGCGCGCCGGCGTGGTGTGGGCCAACACGTTCAACAAGTTCGACCCGACCTCGCCGTTCGGCGGCTACAAGGAGTCCGGCTACGGCCGCGAGGGTGGCCGCCACGGTCTCGAGGCCTACCTGAAGGGAGCGGACGCGTGAGCCGCATCGACGTGCGCAAGACGTACAAGCTCTACATCGGCGGGCAGTTCCCCCGCTCCGAGTCCGGACGGTCCTACATCGTGAACGACGCCAAGGGCCGCCTGATGGCCAACGCCGCCCAGGCCTCCCGCAAGGACGCCCGCGACGCGGTCGTCGCCGCCCGCGCCGCCTTCGGCGGCTGGTCCGGCAAGACGGCCTACAACCGCGCCCAGGTCGTCTACCGCATCGCCGAGGTCATGGAGGGCCGCCGCGAGCAGTTCGAGGCCGAGCTGCGCGCCTCCGAGGGCATCACCGCCGCGAAGGCCCGCACCTACGTCGACGCCGCGATCGACCGCCTCGTCTGGTACGCCGGCTGGGCCGACAAGCTGACCCAGGTCGTCGGCAACGCCAACCCGGTCGCCGGGCCGTACTTCAACCTGTCCACGCCCGAGCCCAGCGGCGTCGTCGCCGTGGTCGCGCCTCGCGGCGCGCTCCTCGGCCTGGTCAGCGTCGTCGCCCCGCTCATCGTCACCGGCAACACCGTCGTCGTGATCGCCAGCGAGCAGAACCCGCTCACCGCGATCACGCTCGGCGAGGTGATGGCCACCAGCGACCTCCCCGGCGGCGTCGTCAACGTCCTCACCGGCTCGCAGGCCGAGATCGCCCCGTGGCTGGCCTCGCACATGGACGTCAACGGCATCGACCTCACCGGGGTCGAGGACGAGGCGCTGGCCACCGAGCTCGAGGTGGCCGCGGCCGACAACCTCAAGCGCGTGCGCCGCCCCGAGCCCGACACCGACTGGCTCGCCGAGCCCGGCCTCGACCGGATGACGCGGTTCCAGGAGACCAAGACGGTCTGGCACCCGATCGGCGTCTGAGACCCAGCACCACCTGACCTGTTGGCCCCCGGAGCGATCTCCGGGGGCCTTCGGCGTGTGGCGTCGCACCATGCAGGCAGCTCGCAGCCGTCCGGCCCGCGCTGAGCGTGGAGGACGCCGCACCGACGGACTGCCTTCATGGTGTCGGCATCCGGCGCGTCCCACGTCCCGGAGCCGACGAAAATAGGCAGTTCGACGGAACCGGGCGCCCACCGAGCGTGGACCCCGACCGAGGACCGCCGAACTGCCTATTTCATGCAGGCCCCGAGCACGCCGAAGGCCCCCGGAGCGGTCTCCGGGGGCCTTCGAGCGGGCTGGGTCAGCGGTTGAGCAGCGCCTGGGCGAGCACCCCGAGGATCTCGTTGGGGTTGTTCACCAGGTAGTTCTGGCCGCCGGTCGCCGCGGCGATCTGGTCGAGCTCACCGGTGTCGGAGTCCTGCGAGATGCCGATGATGATCACCTTCACCGGCTTGGCCGGGTCGCGGACCGACTTGAGCTGGTTGACCAGCGACTCGAGCGACAACGAGCTGGAGTCGTCGCTGGCGCCGTCGGTGAAGATCACCACGGAGTTGAACCACGCCGGATCCCACTTCTCCTGCGCGTACTTGTAGGCCGCGAGGGTGGTGTCCATCAGGCCGGTCGCGCCGCGCACGCGGCCGACGAGCGCGTCGGCCTCCTTGCGCACCACGTCGCCGTGGGTGCCGTCGGCGCCCGCGGAGGCGTCGAGCCGGTCGAGCGTGGCGTACTCCTGGTAGGAGACCCCGTTCTCGCCACGGTTCTTGGAGAAGCCCCAGATGCCGATCCGGGCCTGGGCCGGGAACGCGTCGAGCGCCACCTGCGAGGCCTGGACGGCGAGCTGGATGCGGGTCGTGTCGCCGATCGCGGTCTTCATCGACCCGGACAGGTCGACCACGGCGAGGATGCTGGACGGCACCGAGAGCACGCGCCACTGGCGCAGGGTGTCGTCGGTGGTCTGCTGCGCCACCTTGGGCAGCACGCGCGAGTCGCCGAGGCCGATGCCGTTGGGCAGCGTCGCGCCGTCGGGGCCGCGCAGCTCGGCGGCGGCGATCGCGTCGACGCCGGCGCCGGAGGTGAACCAGCGGCCGATGGCACGGGCCACGCGGGCCGACAGGTCGCCCCCGGAGGACATCACGTCGAGGTTGCCGCGGTTCACGTCGACGAGCGGGTACTGCAGCATCGGCACGCCGGTCCGGGGCGCGACGAGGGTGAGCTGGTCGTTGCTGCGGCGCGCCGCGAGGTAGGCCTGCTCGGTCGCCGGGACGAGCTGGGTGCTGGAGGCGGTGATGGTGGAGAGGTCGGCCTCGGTGGAGGCACCCTCGACGGCACGCTCGCCGAACGTCTGGGCGACCGGGACCGTCTTCTCCTCGATCGTCTGGGCCGTCTCGCCGGTGGCCTTCATCTCGGCGTAGGGCGCGAGGAGGGCGAGCGCGGACGCGCCCTGGGCGCTCGGGTCGGACATGTCGAGCGCCCCGCCGTCGAGCACGGCGGCCCAGGAGGCCGGCGCCTTGGCGGCGGGACCGCCGACCAGGCCGACCGGCGTCTGGGCGAGCACCTCGGCGACCGGGGTGCCGGTCCAGCCGGCGGAGGTCAGCTGGCCCTTCCAGGTCGGGCTGTCCGGGATCCAGATCTCGGGGAGCTCGGCGTTGGGGTCGGCCAGCAGCGCGACGACGTCCTTCACGGTGCCGGCGGAGACCACGACGTCGATGCACGGCTCGTCGGCGTTGACCGACTTCACTGCCTGCTTGACCAGGTCCTCCATCACGGGAGCGGTCGTCAGGGTGACCTTCTCCGACACGCAGGCGGAGGCCTCGGCGTCCTTGTCGCCGCTCAGGGCGAAGAATCCGGCGGCGCCGACGACCAGCAGCAGGGCGAGACCGCCCAGCAGCAGCGTACGGCCGCCGGGACCGGCAGGCCGGTGCCGACCGCCGGGGGTGTCCGCGCCTTCGGGCGCAGGCGTCGAGTCGTCCAGACTCATGAGGTCCTCCCACAAGAACATCGATCCGGGGTCTGGGCGAGACTAGTCCTCGGCCACCGCCCCCGTGGCCGAACGAGGAAATGAGTGACGAGACGATGAGCACAGCCCAGGTGATCGTCCTGGCCGGGCCGAGCGGCGCCGGGAAGTCCCGGCTCGCCGAGCGGCTGGGCCTGCCGGTCCTCCGGCTCGACGACTTCTACAAGGACGGCGACGACCCGACGCTCCCCCGCATCGAGCACGGCGCCAACGCCGGGCTCGTCGACTGGGACGACCCGGCGTCGTGGCACCGCGAGGACGCACTGGCGTCGCTGCGCGAGCTCTGCACCACCGGGCGCAGCGAGGTCCCCGTCTACGAGATCGCGCAGAACGGCCGCTGCGGGTCGCGCACCGTCGACCTGGCCGGGGCGACCCGGTTCGTCGCGGAGGGGATCTTCGCCCCCGACGTCGTGGCGGCGTGCCGCGAGGAGGGCATGCTGGCGGCGGCCTACTGCATCACCCAGCACCCGCTGGTGACCTTCTGGCGCCGTCTCACCCGTGACCTGCGCGAGCACCGGAAGCCTCCGCTCGTGCTCGTACGCCGGGGGCTCGCACTGATGCGCGACCAGCAGCGCGTCGTCGGGCACGCGCTGCGGGCCGGCTGCCGCCGCGCCACCGGCGACCAGGCCTACGCCGAGCTGACCGCCGGCGCCGGCGCCGGGCGGACTACCCGGCGCTGAGCGCGGCGTAGCCGGGCTTGATGACGTCCTCGATGATCGCGAGCCGCTCGTCGAAGGGCAGGAACGCCGACTTCATCGCGTTGATGGTGAACCAGCGCAGGTCGTCGAGCGTGTAGTCGAACGCCTCGACCAGGCCGAACATCTCCCGCGTCATCGACGTGCCGCTCATCAGCCGGTTGTCGGTGTTGACGGTGACCCGGAACCGCAGGTCGGTGAGCAGGCCGATCGGGTGCTGGTCGAACGACTCGGCCGCGCCGGTCTGGATGTTGGAGCTGGGGCACATCTCCAGCGGGATCCGCTTGTCGCGCACGTACGCGGCCAGCCGTCCGAGCTCGACCGAGCCGTCGTCGCCGACGGTGATGTCGTCGATGATCCGTACGCCGTGGCCGAGCCGGTCGGCGCCGCACCACTGGATCGCCTCCCAGATCGACGGCAGACCGAAGGCCTCGCCGGCGTGGATGGTGAAGTGGGCGTTCTCGCGCTGGAGGTACTCGAAGGCGTCGAGGTGGCGGGTGGGCGGGAAGCCCGCCTCCGCCCCGGCGATGTCGAAGCCGGCGACGCCGCGGTCGCGCCAGGCGATCGCCAGCTCGGCGATCTCCATCGAGCGGGCCTGGTGGCGCATCGCGGTGAGCAGCTGGCGCACGACGATCCGGCCGCCGGCCGCCGCCATGCCCGCGTCGAAGCCCTCCTGGACGGCGGCGACGACCTCGTCGAGGGTCATCCCGGCCGAGACGTGCTGCTCGGGGGCGTAGCGCACCTCGGCGTAGACCACGCCGTCGGCGGCGAGGTCCTCGACGCACTCACGCGCCACCCGCGCGATCGCGGGACCGTGCTGCATCACCGCGACCGTGTGGTCGAAGGTCTCGAGGTAGCGCACCAGGGAGCCCGAGTCGGCGGACTCGGTGAACCAGCGGCCCAGCGACTCGGCGTCCGGCGCGGGCAGCTCGTGGCCGATCTCGGCGGCGAGCTCGACGATGGTCTGCGGACGCAGGCCGCCGTCGAGGTGGTCGTGCAGGAGGACCTTGGGGGCGGCCAGCACCTGGTCGCGCGTGGGAGTGCTCATCCGCACATCCAACCAGTGCCCGTCGCCGGGCGCGCACTATGTTCGTGCCCATGCGCACCTTCACCACGCTCGACGACGTCGCCGCCGCCTCCGGGTCGGAGATCGGCACCAGCGAGTGGCTCACGGTCGACCAGTCCCGCATCGACGCGTTCGCCGACGCGACCCTGGACCACCAGTGGATCCACGTCGACGCCGGGGCCGCCGCCGCGGGGCCGTTCGGCACCACGATCGCGCACGGCTTCCTCACCCTCAGCCTGCTGCCCCACTTCGCCTCGCAGGTGTTCCGGCTCGAGACGCCGGGGGCGCGGCTGAACTACGGGATGGAGAAGGTGCGGTTCCCCGCCCCCGTCCCCGTCGACAGCCGGCTGCGCTCGCACGTGCGCTTCGGCGAGGTCCGCGACCTGCCGGCGGGCAAGCAGCTCGTCGTCGAGCACACCGTGGAGATCGAGGGTCAGGACAAGCCGGCCTGCGTGGCCCAGCACGTGGTGCTGCTGCTGGCCTGAGCGCATACGCCCACCGCGAGCGGCGCCCCGCCGTCTTCCCCGCCCGCGAGCGGTGAGCCACCCACATTTCCGCGCCGCAGAACGTGGGTGGGACACCGACACCCGGCGCGCCGTCCCACGCCCCACCCGCGAGCGGTGAGCCACCCACACTTCCGCATCGCAGAACGTGGGTGGGACACCGCCCGGAGGTCGAGGCGAGCGCGGCGGGGTGTCAGCCGATCCGGTCGAGGACGATCGGGCCGGGCGTGAAGGACGCGCCGTCCTCGATGTCGTAGCCGCCCTCGAGCGAGGCCAGCGCGCGGCCGAAGCGGTCCGGCTCGTCGGTGTGGAGGGTGAACAGCGGGTCGCCCTGGGTGACCGTGTCGCCCGGGCGGGCGTGCCAGACCACGCCAGCGCCCGCCTGCACGGGGTCCTCCTTGCGGGCGCGACCGGCGCCGAGGCGCCAGGCGGCCATCCCGACCGCCATCGCGTCGAGACGGGTGAGGGTGCCGGAGGCCGGTGCGTGCACCACGTGGGTCTCCTTCGCCTGCGGCAGCGGAGCGTCGGGGTCGCCGCCCTGCGCCCGGATCATCGCCTTCCACGCGTCCATCGCCGAGCCGTCGGCCAGCTTGTCGGCCGGGTCGACGTCGCCGCGTCCGGCTCCAGCGAGCATCTCGCGGGCGAGGGCGAGGGTCAGGTCGACGACGTCGGACGGACCGCCGCCGGCGAGCACCTCGACCGACTCGGCGACCTCGACCGCGTTGCCGGCCGTGCGGCCCAGCGGGGTGGCCATGTCGGTGAGCAGCGCGACGGTGTGCACCCCGGCGTCGGTGCCGAGCGCGACCATCGTCTCGGCCAGCTCGCGGGCGGATTCGAGCTCCTTCATGAACGCGCCGCTGCCGACCTTGACGTCCAGCACCAGCGCCCCGGTGCCCTCCGCGATCTTCTTGCTCATGATCGAGCTCGCGATCAGCGGGATCGCCTCGACCGTGCCGGTGACGTCGCGCAGGGCGTAGAGCTTCTTGTCCGCGGGGGCCAGGCCGTCGCCGGCCGCGCAGATCACCGCGCCGACGTCCTCGAGGATCGAGAACATCTCCTCGTTGCTGAGGCCGGCGCGCCAGCCGGGGATCGACTCGAGCTTGTCGAGGGTGCCGCCGGTGTGGCCGAGGCCGCGACCCGACAGCTGCGGGACCGCCACGCCGCACGCCGCGACGAGCGGGGCGAGCGGGAGCGTGATCTTGTCGCCGACGCCGCCGGTGGAGTGCTTGTCCGCCGTCGGGCGCGAGAGGGAGGAGAAGTCCATCCGCTCGCCGGACGCGATCATGGCCGCGGTCCAGCGGGCGATCTCGGTCCGGTTCATGCCGTTGAGCAGGATCGCCATCGCGAGCGACGACATCTGCTCGTCGGCGACCTCGCCGCGGGTGTAGGCGTCGATCACCCAGTCGATCTGGCTGTCGGAGAGCTCCTGCTTGTCACGCTTGGCGAGGATCACCTCGACGGCGTCGTGTGCGGCCACTTAGCTGCTTCCTTCTTCTGTCGCGTCTGTCGCGTCTGTCGCGTCGGTCGTCGTGCCCGTGGTGTGGGCGAGGTCGTCGGGTCCGAAGGCGTCGGGCAGCACCTCGGACATGGGCCTGATGCCCGACACGGTCCAGACCAGGAGGTCCCGGCCGCCGTGCTCGAACAGCAGCTGGCGGCACCGGCCGCACGGCATGATCACCTCGCCGTCGCGGTTCACGCACACGAAGTGGGTGAGCCGGCCGCCCCCGGTGGCGTGGAGCTGGGACACCAGCCCGCACTCCGCGCACAGCACGACACCGTACGCCGCGTTCTCCACGTTGCATCCCACGACGGTGCGGCCGTCGTCGACGCGGGCCGCAGCCCCCACGAGGTACTGCGAGTACGGCGCGTAGGCGCGGCGCATCACGTCGGTCGCCGCTGCCCGCAGCCCGTCCCAGTCCACCTGATCCACGCGCACAGTCTGGCGCATACGAGGAAGCGACGGTCATCGGCAGGTTCCGCCGAAAGATGTCCGGTGGCTTTTAGGTCTCAAACCGATTTCGGAAGTCCTCGATCACGTGACGCACACCTCCCCGACCGGCATCATGACGCCCGAACGCTGACCCCACCCCGGGGTGCACGAACCTGGAGGCATTTGTGAAGAAGTCGAGGAAGGTCCTCTCGAGCGGCCTCGTGGCGCTGATGGCAGCCGCGAGCCTGGCCGCGTGCGGTGACGCTCCCGAGGAGGACGGCGGCACCGGCAGCGGCAGCGACTCCCAGGCGAGCGACTTCCTGCCCTGCATCGTGTCCGACGCCGGTGGCTTCGACGACAAGTCGTTCAACCAGCTCAGCTACGAGGGCGTCAAGCAGGCCGCCGACGAGCTCGGTGTCGAGTTCAAGGGCGTCGAGTCCAACAGCGAGAACGACTACGCGCCCAACCTCGAGAGCCTCGTGGGCCAGGGCTGCGACACCATCGTCACGGTCGGCTTCGCGCTCGCCGCGGCCACCAAGGAGTCGGCCAAGGCCAACCCCGACATCGAGTACGTCCTGATCGACGACTCCGCCGACGGCGGCGACGACGGCGCCACGTTCGACGGCAAGGCCGACGTCGAGAACATCAAGCCCCTGCTCTACGACACCGCCCAGGCGGCGTTCCTCGCCGGCTACGCGGCCGCCGACTACAGCAAGACCGGCGTCGTGGGCACCTACGGCGGCATGCCGTTCCCGACCGTCACCATCTTCATGGACGGCTTCAAGCAGGGTGCGGAGTACTACGCCAAGGAGAAGGGCAAGGACATCGAGGTCGTCGGCTGGGACGGCAAGAACGGTTCCTTCACCGGTGGCTTCGAGGCCAACGAGGCCGCGACCAGCACGGCCAAGCAGCTCATCGACCAGGACGCCGACGTGATCCTGCCGGTCGGCGGCCCGATCTACCAGGGCGCCGTCACCGCGATCGAGGACACCGGCAAGGACGTCGTCATGCTCGGCGCCGACGCCGACGTGTTCGAGACCGACCCGAGCACGCAGGACGTCATCTTCACCTCGGTGCTGAAGAACATGAAGGTCTCGACCTACGAGGCGATCATGGACGCCGGCAACGACAACGTCGACTTCACGCCCTACATCGGCACCCTCGAGAACGACGGCGTGGGCATCGCCCCGTTCCACAACTTCGAGGACAAGGTCAGCCCCGACCTGCAGGGCGAGCTCGACGACATCAAGGCCGGCATCATCGACGGCTCGATCAAGGTGAACTCCTACCTGGGCTGATCACCCGCACACCTGCTCCACCACGGGGGAGGCCGACGCGCTCGTCGGCCTCCCTCGTGCATGTCACGGACCTGCCAGAGAACGGCGTCCACCTTTGGCACATCTGTGGCACGAGCCGCAGGGTGCGCGGCGGTTACCCTTCTCCGCGCGCTCGTGGGCCCTCGGCAGCCCCGTGGCCCCTCCCCCGTACCAGACCCCGGCGATCATGTCCGGGACGTTCCGACCCCTAGGATGCGATGCCATGAGACTCGTCCTGCGAGGCATCACCAAACGCTTCGGCAGCGTGGTGGCCAACGACTCGATCTCCCTCACCGTCGAGCCGGGCGAGATCCACTGCCTGCTCGGCGAGAACGGCGCCGGCAAGTCGACGCTGATGAACGTGCTCTACGGCCTCTACAAGGCCGACGAGGGCGAGATCGAGCTCGACGGCGAGGTGCAGCACTTCACCGGCCCCGGTGACGCGATGGCCGCCGGCATCGGCATGGTCCACCAGCACTTCATGCTCATCCCGGTCTTCACCGTGGCCGAGAACGTGATGCTGGGCAACGAGTCGACCGGCTTCGCCGGCACCCTCGACATCGACGCCGCCCGCGCCCGCGTCACCGAGATCTCCGAGCGCTTCGGCTTCCACGTCTCCCCCGACGCCCTCGTCGAGGACCTCCCGGTCGGCGTGCAGCAGCGCGTCGAGATCATCAAGGCGCTGTCGCGCGACGCCGAGCTGCTCGTCTTCGACGAGCCCACGGCCGTGCTGACGCCCCAGGAGACCGACGAGCTGATGGACATCATGCGCCAGCTCCGGGAGGCCGGGAAGGCGATCGTCTTCATCACCCACAAGCTGCGCGAGGTCCGCGAGGTCGCCGACCGGATCACCGTCATCCGCCACGGCAAGGTGGTCGGCGAGGCCGACCCCAAGGCCAGCAACGCCGAGCTCGCCTCGATGATGGTCGGCCGGCCGGTCGAGCTGGTGGTCCACAAGGACGAGCCGAAGCTCGGCGCCGACGCGCTGGTGGTCAAGGACCTCCGCGTCGTCGACCCCGCCGGCCACGTCCAGGTCGACGGCCTCAGCTTCACCATCCGCGCCGGCGAGGTGCTCGCGGTCGCGGGCGTCCAGGGCAACGGCCAGACCGAGCTGACCGAGGCGCTGCTCGGCCTCCAGGACGACGTCTCCGGCTCGATCACCCTCGACGGGCACGAGCTCGTCGGGCGCAGCACGCGCAAGATCCTCGACGCCGGCGTCGGGTTCATCCCCGAGGACCGCCAGGTCGACGGTCTGGTGCCGAACTTCACCATCGCCGAGAACCTCATGCTCAACCGGAGCTTCAAGTCTCCCTTCGTCCGCAACGGCGCCCTGCGCATCGCCGCGCTGCGCGAGTTCGCGGAGAAGAAGCTCAAGGAGTACGACGTCCGCGCGCGCGACATCGACTCGCTGGCCGCCAACCTCTCCGGCGGCAACCAGCAGAAGGTCGTCGTCGCCCGCGAGCTATCCCGCGACCTGCGCCTGCTGGTCGCGGCCCAGCCGACCCGCGGCGTCGACGTCGGCTCGATCGAGTTCATCCACAAGCAGGTCGTCGCGACCCGCGACAGCGGCATCCCGGTGCTGGTGGTCTCCACCGAGCTCGACGAGGTGGTCGCCCTGGCCGACCGCATCATGGTGCTCTACCGCGGGCAGGTCGTGGGCATCGTCCCGGCCGACACCCCCCGCGAGACCCTCGGCCTGATGATGACCGGCGAACGCCCGAAGGACCTGAAGGACGTGGTCGCGTGACCGACACCGACAAGCCCCAGCCCGAGCCCGACCAGACCGACAAGACCGAGCAGGTCGAGCAGGTCGAGCAGGTCGACGCGGCCGAGGACGCCAGCGCCGCCCCGCGCGAGCGCTCGGGCAGCGTGCTGCGCGAGATCGCCGCCGGCGACGCCCTCTCGGGCGTCCTCGCGGTCTTCCTCGCCTTCCTCGTCGGGTCGGTGATGATCGCCAGCACCGACCCGACGGTCCGCGAGACGATCGGCTACGTCACCGCCCGTCCGAGCGACTTCTTCAGCGCCGTCTGGGACGCCGTCTCCGGCGCCTACAGCGCGATGTTCCGCGGCGCGGTGTTCAACAACCTCGTCGACGACCCGGCCCAGCAGTGGCGTCCCCTCACGGAGACGCTGAAGTTCGCCGGCCCGCTGATCCTCGGTGGCCTCGGTGTCGGCATCGCCTTCCGCGCCTCGCTCTTCAACATCGGTGGCCGCGGCCAGATGCTGCTCGGTGGCGGCGCCGCCGCGTGGGTCGGCTTCCAGGTCGACCTGCCGATGATCATCCACCTGCCGCTCGCGATCCTCGCCGGCATGGTGGTCGGTGGCCTGTGGGGCGGTCTGGCCGGTCTGCTGAAGGCCCGCACCGGCGCGCACGAGGTGATCGTCACGATCATGCTCAACTACGTCGGCTACTACCTGCTCTTCTGGGCGCTGACCAAGGACTGGCTGCTCGCCACCCCGGGGTCGGTCAACCCGAAGTCTCCGCCGATGAAGGAGACCGCGATCCTGCCCAAGGTGCTGGGCGACCGGTTCAACCTGCACCTCGGCTTCGTGCTCGCACTCGTCGCCGTGCTCGTCGTGTGGTGGCTGCTGACCCGCTCGACCCTCGGCTACCGCATCCGCGCCGTCGGCGAGAACCCCAACGCCGCGCGCGCGTCGGGCATCAACGTCGGGCGCACCTACGTCGTGGTGATGCTGATCGCCGGTGGGCTCCTCGGGCTCGCGGGCGTCAACCAGGTGCTCGGCACCGTCACCAGCGGTGTCTCGACCGACATCGACGCGGGCATCGGCTTCGACGCCATCACCGTGGCGCTCCTCGGTCGCTCGCGCCCCCTCGGCATCCTCGCCGCGGGCATCCTGTTCGGCGCGTTCAAAGCGGGCGGCTTCACGATGCAGGCCTCCGAGAACATCTCGGTCGACCTGGTCCTGGTCGTCCAGTCGCTGATCGTCCTCTTCCTCGCCGCGCCGCCCCTGGTGCGCGCCATCTTCCGGCTCCCCGCCCAGGAGGCCAAGTGAGCACCGTGACCGAGCAGCCGACGCCCGAGAGCGGCGGCCTCGCCCCCGACCCCGCCGTCACGCCCACCCGCGCCACCGGCACCCGCAAGCTGCCGATCGTGCTGGGCGCGATCACCGTGCTCCTCGCGCTCCGGGTCCTGCTGACCTCCCGCTCGGGCGACACGACGTTCCGGCTGGCGACCGACAGCGACTTCGTCGAGCTGCCCAACATCGTCGTGCCGGCCGTGGTGACCGCCTGGGTGATGATCGTGGCCTGCCTGGCGCTCACCGCCGAGGCGGTGCGCCGGATGCTGGCCCACGCCCGCCAGCCCCTGTGGCTGCCGATCTCCTTCGCGATCGCCTGGATGGTCGGTTTCCTCGCCTACGAGGCCGCCGGCAGCCGGATCCTGGTCGTGAGCCTGCTCGGCGGCGCCATCTCGCTGGCCATCCCGCTCGTCTTCGGCGCGCTCGGCGGCGTGCTCGGTGAGCGCGCCGGCGTGGTCAACATCGCCATCGACGGACAGCTGCTCTTCGGCGCCTTCGCGGCGGCGGTCACCGCCTCCCTCACCGGCTCGCTGTGGGCCGGCCTGGTGGCAGCGATGGTCGCCGGGGCCCTGATCGCGCTGGTCCTCGGCCTCTTCGCGATCACCTACTTCGTCGACCAGGTCATCGTCGGCGTGGTGCTCAACGTGCTGGTCGTCGGCATCACGAACTTCCTGTTCCGCCAGGTGCTGACGCCCAACGCCGACTCGCTCAACTCCCCCGAGCGGTTCCGCGCGGTGCCGCTGCCCGTGCTGGGCGACATCCCGCTCATCGGCCCGATCCTGTTCCGCCAGACGGCACTGGTCTACGTGCTCTACGTCGTGGTCGCCCTGGTCGCCTTCGCGCTCTACCGCACCCGCTGGGGCCTGCGCGTCCGGGCGGTCGGCGAGCACCCGAAGGCCGCCGACACCGTCGGCATCAAGGTCAACCGCACCCGCTACCGCACGATCCTGCTCGCTGGCGCGATCGCGGGCCTGGGCGGCGCGTACTTCAGCCTCGTCTCGGTCGCCGGCTTCAACCGTGAGATGACCGGCGGCGCCGGCTACATCGCGCTCGCCGCCGTGATCTTCGGCAAGTGGGACCCGATCCGGGCCACCCTCGCGGCGCTGCTGTTCGGCTTCGCGTCCAACCTGCAGGGCGTGCTGTCGGCGATCGGCTCCGACATCCCGAGCCAGTTCATGCTGATGCTCCCCTACCTCGTCACCATCTTCGCGGTGGCCGGCCTGGTGGGCCGCTCGCGGCCGCCCGCAGCCGACGGGGTGCCCTACAAGTCGCAGTAGCAGCATCGTTCCTCCGTCGTGGTTGACTGGGCCGGTCGGCTCGGCGACACACGACGGAGGAACGCATGACGGCCCAACGGCACCCGACTTCGGCGGACGGGGAGCTCTACGCCTCGATGGTGGCGCACCACCCGCACGCCGTGTTCTCGGTCGACCGGGAGGGCCGCTACACCGAGGCCAACGCGCACGCCCGGGCCATGACCGGGATGAGCCTGGACGAGATGCGCCGCACGCACTTCCTCCAGACCATCCACCCCGGCGACCACGAGCTGATGCTCGGCGCGTTCGCGCACGTGCTCTCCGGCGAGCCGATCGTCGTCGAGGCCCGGGTGGTGCGCGTCGACGGGAAGGTCGTGGACATCCGCTGCACCGGGATCCCGGTGGCCGTCGACGGCGAGGTGGTCGGCGTGCACGGCGTGACCGAGGACGTCACCCGCGAGAAGCAGGTGGTGCGCGAGCTCGAGGAGGCCAACGCCGCCAAGACGCTGTTCCTGGCGAGCGTGAGCCACGAGCTGCGCACCCCGCTCGCCGCCCTCGTGGGCGCCACCGACCTGCTGGTCCACGCCGACTCCCCCGCGAGCTCGGGGCACTACGTCGACATGGTGCAGCGCGCCGGGCACCAACTGATGCACCTGGTGGACGAGCTGCTCGAGTTCTCGGGCCTCGAGACCCACCAGACGGTGCTCGACGTACGTCCGTTCGCCCCCCGCTCGGTCGTCGACGCGGTCGCCTCGTGGGCGGTCCCGCTCGCCGACGAGCGCGGGCTCGAGCTGTCGTTGACCGTCGACGACGCCGTGCCCGCCACGGCCTCGGGCGACGCGCGCCGGCTGCGCCAGGTCGTGGCCAACCTGGTGCGCAACGCCCTCACCTTCACCCGCGCCGGCCGGGTCGACCTCCGGGTCCGGACCCGCCCGCACGCCCTCGACCCGGGCGACGCGCACGCGGCCGACGTCTGGGTGGAGTTCATCGTCTCCGACACCGGGTGCGGGATCGACGAGGAGCACCTGCGCACGCTGTTCGAGCCCTTCGCGCGCTCGACGGCACGCGACGCGCGGCCCGGCGCGGGGATCGGGCTCGGCCTGGCGATCTGCCGAGCCCTGGCCGACCTGATGGACGGGTGCCTGCAGGTGAGCTCCGCCGTGGGCGAGGGCAGCACCTTCACCTTCGGGGTGCCGCTGGGGAGGTGTTCAGCCGGCAGCTGACAGGGCGGTGACCGCAGCCTCGGCGAGGACGCGAGCCGCGATGCCGGTGGCGGCCTCGTCGACGCGCAGGTTGCCCTGGTGGAGGTCGTACGTCGGGCCACCGGGCGTCCGGGTGCCCAGGCGCGCCATCGCGCCGGGGATCGAGTCGAGGTACCAGCCGAAGTCCTCCCCGCCCAGGCTCTGGGCGGTCGACACGTGGCCGTGGCGCCCGAGCACCGCCTCGACGGCGGTGCCGAGCACGGCGGTCGAGACCGGGTGGTTGACCACCGGCGGCACGCCGCGCTGGTAGGTGACCTCGGCGGCCACGCCGTAGGGCGCGATGATCGTGGTGATCAGCTGGCGGATGAGGTGCTCCGCGTCGGCCCACGCCACCGCGTCGAGCATCCGCACCGTGCCGGCGACGACGCCGGTGTGCGGGATGACGTTGTGGGCCTGGCCGGCGCGCACCGCGCCCCACACCACGCTGACGCCCGCGCGCGGGTCGAGGCGGCGGCTGAGGATGGCCGGGAGCTCGGTGATCACCTTGCCGAGCGCGAAGGTGAGGTCCTCGGTCAGGTGCGGGCGGGAGGTGTGCCCGCCCTTGCCGGTGAGCTTGACGGTCAGGGCGTCGGCGGCGCCGGTGAGCGGTCCCTCGCGCAGCCCGACGCGACCGACGTCGAGGCTGGGGTCGCAGTGCAGGCCGAAGATGTGGTCGACGCCCTCGAGGGCACCGCTGCTGATCAGGTGCAGCGCGCCACCGGGCATGACCTCCTCGGCGGGCTGGAAGACCAGCCGCACCCGCCCGGGCAGCAGCCCGCGGGCGGCGACCTCGGCCAGCGCGAGCCCGGCCCCGACCAGGCCGGTGGTGTGGACGTCGTGGCCGCACGCGTGGGCCACGCCCGGCACGGTGCTCTTCCACGGGTCGGAGGTCAGGTCGTCGACCGGCAGCGCGTCGAGGTCGGCGCGCAGCGCCACCAGCGCACCCCCGCTGCCGATCTCGGCGAGCACTCCTCCGCCCTCCGGCCGGGTGACGGTCCAGCCGCCGCCCTCGAGGGCGGCCTCGACGACGTCGGAAGTGCGCGACTCGGTCCAGCTGAGCTCGGGGTGGGCGTGCAGGTCGCGGCGCATCGCGAGCAGGTCGTCGGCGTACTTGTCGACGGTCTCGGCGATGACGGAGGTGGCGGGGAGGTCGGTCATGACCTACCCAGAGTAGTGCGCCCGCGCTCGACTCTCAGCCGGACCCGGTATCGGCGACCAGGCGGAGCTCGTCGCCATCGCCCAGCGAACCGGCCTCCTCCTCGCGCCACGTGAGCGTGCGAGCGACCGACACGAGCGGTGGCGTGCCCACCTCACCTGCGAACACCTGCTGGGTGCGGAGCGCGGACTCGGCGGCGACGAAGTCCTCGAGCAGGGTCGCGTCGGGAGCGGCCCCGTCGACGGTGCTCCGGTCCTCCATGGCCGTGACGACGTACCGGCCGCCCGCGGCGTCGCGCAGGTCCCGCGCCCCCGTGTAGGAGTCGACGATCCACCACGCCTCACCGTCGCCTGCCCACCCCAGGCCGGTGACCCAGGCCAGCGGGCGCGTGACGACGGTGCAGGCCAGCTGGCCCGTGACGGTCCGCGGCTCGAGCGACGGGTCGCACGCGAGCTCGTCCGGGTCGACGACGTCGGCGTAGAGCTCGTCGGCCGGCGTCCGTTCCCCGGTGCCGACGTCGACGGCGAGGTCGGCGCCGTCGAAGTCGACCGCGACCGTGACGTCGTCGAGGTCGGTGCCGTCGTCGACCGGCACGAAGACGGACGTCGTGGTCGTCTCGCTGCCGGCGACGGTGTAGGCGTCGCCCAGGACCCGCTCGTCGTCCCCGACCGTGAGGGTGACCTCCGCCGGCACGTCGTCGGCGATCACGAAGCCGGTCACGTCGCTCGGCACGCCCTCCGACGGCACGAACTCCCAGTCGACGCCCACGACCTGCTGGTCGTCGGCGAGTCCGTCGGCCGCCCCGTCCTCGACGAGGTCCGGGTCGAGCGTCGCGGGGTCGGAGACGGTGACCTCGACACGGCCGTGCGGCAGCTGGACGTAGGTGTCGGTCCCGGTGATGTCGGCGCTGCCGACAGCGGGCATCGCCTCTGACGACCCGCCGCCACCGGGGTCGCCGGTGCCGTCACCGCAGGCCGTGGCGACCAGGACGACGGCGCACGCGAGCGTCAGCGAGGCGGTGCGGCGGGCCGTCGTCATCAGTCGTGGCTCTTGTAGGTCTCGTGCCGCAGGTCGCGCACGGCCTGGCGCAGCTCGGCGACCACCTTGTTGGCGGCCTCGGTCGCGGCCTGCGCGATGCCGGAGCTGCCGATCCGGTCGGCGGACCCGGAGGCCACCGTCACCGTCCAGAACTGCAGCCCGACGCAGGTCACGCTGACGCTGCCGTCGTTGCTCGACGCCTCGACGGCGAGCTGCTCGTAGGCCTCGCGGTAGGCGATGTCGCGCGGACGCTCGATGCGCGGGCCGTTGGGCTCGAGGACCTGGTTCTTGACGCCCTCGTAGGTCGCGGCGCGGGCCGCGAACAGCAGCCGCGCGAGCCGGCCGAGCTGCTCGGCGGTCTCCTGGTCACCACGTCGCTCGGCGAAGCCGGGGTCGATGGTGATCTCGATCTGGTCGGGCCAGCGCAGGTGGGCGAACAGCTGGCCGTTGGGGGTCGAGACGTCGACCGGGTGCCGCTGGAGCTCTTCACTGAGGACAGGCATGCGCTGCACCCTTCACTTGAGGCCGGTCAGGCCACCGGGGCCCGTGCCGAGGTCGACGGTCGGGAACTCGTAGCCGCGGCCGCCGCCGTCGAGCCAGCCGGTGATGCCCTGGAGGGCTTCCTGCACCTTCGTCTCGGCGGTGGTCAGCTCCTCGTTGAGCTTGGTGAGGCCCGACTCGATGCCGCTCGCGATGTCCTCGGGCGAGTCGCCCGACCAGTCGACGGAGGCGGCCGACCCGGCGACCGCGAAGCCACCGGCCACGGCCGTGATGGCGACCGCCGCTCCGACGCTGGCGCCGGCGGTGACGGGGGCGAGCGCCACCGCGACGACCGCACCGACGACCGTGAGCGCGAACGACGCCTGTGAGCCGTTGGTGTCACCGAGCGCCTCGGCGGCGGAGAGCGCCTTGCTGGAGATGTCCTCGAGGTCGTTCTCGACGGCGGTCCAGATCGCCTTCTCGGCGTCGAGCGCACCGCGCAGCACCGAGACGGCGTTGTAGTAGTTCTTCATGACGCCCGGGAAGGGCACCTCGATGTGGTCGCGGAACGACTCGGCCGCATCGCCGCGCCACTCGGTCAGCTCCCCACCGACGGAGGCGATGTCGAGGAGGGTGATGTTGGGCTGGACGGGCGTGTTGCCGATCGGGTCGCTGGCAACCTCGCCCGAGGAGAGCTTCTGCATCGCGAAGAGCGCCTCCGACATGCCGTGGTCGAAGTTGCTCGGGCTGGCGATCGTCAGCCAGGGCTCGAAGGCCTCCTCGACCCGCGGGATGGCGGGACGCGCGCAGACCGGGCAGTAGTCCTCCATCGCAGCGGTGATCTGCGAGACGCGGGAGCTGAGGCTCATGTGAGGGACCCCCCGTCCCGGACGAACGCGTCGCGGGTCTCCTGGTCGACGCGCGCCATGTCCTGCGCGGTCTTCATGATGTTGATGCCGATGGCCTCGAGCTGCTCGACGACCGCGCTCATCCGGCGGCTGAGCGCCGCCTCCATCGTGTGGAACGCGTCGGCCGGACCGGTCGCCCCGAGCCCGAGCCTGCTGTCGCGCCGGAGCTCGTCGCTGACCGGGATCATCCACGCCCGGTCGCGTGCGGCGTCGACGTCGGCGGCGATCGGCGGCATCACGTCGCGGCCCTTCTTGTAGAGGTCGGCGAGGTTGGCGCCGACCTCGTCCCCACGTGGCCCCGTCATCGGTCCTCCATCAGCTCGGAATCGGACGTCGGGACGCGTCCGCGCCCCGTCACGAGGTGATCGTTCCCACTGAGCCGATCCTCAAACGGGTCGGTCGCCGTCGTAGGCGGCGAGCAGCCGGTCCGCGGCGAGCGGTGCCGGGAGCTCCCCCGCGAGCACGGCACGACGTACGTCGTCGCGCACCGCGGCGACCCCGGCCGACGAGCGCAGCCGCTGGTCGAGCTCGTCACGCACCAGCGCCCAGGTGAACTCCAGCTGCTGCTCGGCGCGCTTGTGGGCCAGCCCGTCGGTGCCGAGGTGGTCGCGGTGCTGGCCGATGCGGTCCCACACGTCGTCGACGCCGTCGCCGGTGAGTCCCGAGCAGGTCACCACGGGCGGTGCCCACTCGGCGTGGCCGCGGACCAGGCGCAGCGCGCCGGCGAGCTCGCGTGCGGCGACCCGCGCGTCGGCCGCGTGGTCCGTGCCGCCCTGGGCGTCCGCCTTGTTGACCGCCACCACGTCGACGATCTCCAGGATGCCCTTCTTGATGCCCTGCAGCTGGTCACCGGTGCGCGCGAGGGTGAGGAACAAGAACGTGTCGACCATCCGCGAGACGGTGACCTCCGACTGGCCCACGCCGACCGTCTCGACCAGCACCACGTCGTGGCCGGCCGCCTCGAGCACGAGCATCGCCTGGGTGGTGGCGCGGGCGACGCCGCCGAGGGTGCCCGCCGAGGGCGAGGGCCGGATGAACGCGCGAGGGTCGACCGACAGCGCCGACATGCGGGTCTTGTCGCCGAGCACCGAGCCGCCGGTGCGCACCGACGACGGGTCGACCGCGAGCACGCCGACCCGGTGGCCGGCCGCGGTGAGACGCGTCCCGAGGCTCTCGATGAAGGTGGACTTGCCGACCCCCGGCACGCCGGAGATGCCGACCCGCACGGCCGGCGGCCGCTCGACCTCGGCCAGCGCGGTCAGCAGCTCCCGGGCCGCGAGGCGGTGCTCGGCGCGCGAGGACTCCACCACGGTGATCGCGCGCGACACCGCGGCCCGCTGCCCGGCGCGCACGCCCGCGACGAGGGCGTCGACGTCGATCGGCCGGGGCATCAGGCTCCGGGCTCGTGACCGTGCTGCTCGCGCAGCCGGGCGATCAGGTCGAGGGCCGACTCGGCGATGACGGTGCCGGGGAGGAAGACCGCCGCGGCGCCCATCTCCCGGAGCGTCTCGACGTCGTCGGGCGGGATGACGCCGCCGATGACGATCATGATGTCGGGACGGCCCTGCTCGGCGAGCGCCTGCTTCAGCGCCGGCAGCAGCGTGAGGTGCCCGGCCGCGAGCGAGGAGACCCCGACGATGTGCACGTCGGCGTCGACCGCCTGCTGGGCGACCTCCTCCGGCGTGGAGAACAGCGGCCCCACGTCGACGTCGAAGCCGAGGTCGGCGAACGCGGTGACGACGACCTTCTGGCCGCGGTCGTGGCCGTCCTGGCCCATCTTGGCGACGAGGATGCGCGGGCGGCGGCCCTCCTCGGCCTCGAATGCCTCGGTCGCCGCGATGACCTCGGCGACCTTGCCGCCCGGGGCGGTGCCTGCCTCGTCGCGGTACACGCCGCTGATCGTACGGATCACCGCCTGGTGGCGGCCGTAGACCTTCTCCAGCGCGTCGGAGATCTCGCCGACCGTCGCCTTGGCGCGGGCCGCGTCGACGGCGAGCGCGAGCAGGTTGCCGTCCAGCGACCCGTCGCCGGCCGGGCCGCGCTCGGCGGAGGCGGTCAGCGCGTCCAGCGCCCGGCGCACGTCGTCGGCGTCGCGCTCGGCGCGCAGCCGCTCGAGCTTGGCGACCTGCTGGCGGTAGACGTCGTCGTTGTCGACGCGCAGCACGTCGAGCTTGTCCTCGGCGGCGAGGCGGTAGGTGTTGACGCCGATCACCTTCTGGTGGCCGGCGTCGATGCGGGCCTGGGTGCGGGCCGCGGCCTCCTCGATGCGCATCTTCGGGATGCCCTGCTCGATCGCCTTCGCCATGCCGCCGGCGCGCTCGGCCTCCTGGATGTGGGCCCACGCCCGCTCCGCGAGGTCGTGGGTGAGCTTCTCGACGTAGTAGGAGCCCGCCCACGGGTCGACGACCTGGGTGGTCGCGGACTCCTGCTGGAGGAGCAGCTGGGTGTTGCGCGCGATGCGGGCGGAGAAGTCGGTCGGCAGCGCGATCGCCTCGTCGAGGGCGTTGGTGTGCAGCGACTGCGTGTGGCCCTGCGTCGCGGCCATCGCCTCGATGCAGGTGCGACCGACGTTGTTGAAGACGTCCTGCGCGGTCAGCGACCAGCCCGAGGTCTGGCTGTGGGTGCGCAGCGAGCGCGACTTGGGGTTCTGCGGGTCGAAGTCGTCGACGAGCCGCGCCCACAGCGCGCGGGCCGCGCGCATCTTCGCGACCTCCATGAAGAAGTTCATGCCGATCGCCCAGAAGAACGACAGGCGCGGCGCGAACTGGTCGATGGTCATGCCGGTGCCGAGCCCGGCGCGGATGTACTCCACGCCGTCGGCGAGCGTGTAGGCCAGCTCGAGGTCGGCCGTCGCCCCGGCCTCCTGGATGTGGTAGCCGGAGATCGAGATCGAGTTGAACCGGGGCATCTTCGCGCTGGTGTAGGCGAAGATGTCGCTGATGATCCGCATGCTCGGGGCCGGCGGGTAGATGTAGGTGTTGCGGACCATGAACTCCTTGAGGATGTCGTTCTGGATGGTTCCTGCCAGCTGCTCCGGCTTCACCCCCTGCTCCTCGGCCGCCGCGATGTAGAGCGCGAGCACCGGCAGCACCGCGCCGTTCATCGTCATCGACACCGACATCTCGTCGAGCGGGATGCCGTCGAACAGGGTGCGGGTGTCGTAGATCGAGTCGATCGCCACGCCGGCCATGCCGACGTCGCCGCGCACCCGCGGGTGGTCGGAGTCGTAGCCGCGGTGGGTGGCGAGGTCGAACGCGACGCTCAGGCCCTTCTGACCGGCGGCGAGGTTGCGGCGGTAGAAGGCGTTGGACTCCTCGGCGGTGGAGAAGCCGGCGTACTGCCGGATCGTCCACGGCTGGGTGGTGTACATCGTGGGGTACGGGCCACGGAGGAACGGCGCGATGCCCGGCCAGGTGTCGAGGCCGTCGAGGCCCTCGAGGTGCTCGGGGCCGTAGACCGGGAGGACGTCGATCCCCTCGGGGCTGGCCCACGGCTGTGCACCGTTGGTCGAGGAAGGACGAAGTCCTGTCACGAGACCCCCGGCCAGGGGGACGTCGGCGAAGTTCTTCGGGATGCTCACTTCGAGAGCTCCTCTCGGATCCGGCCGAGGAAGCCGAGCGCGTCGACCCCCAGGGCGCACGAGTCGTCGACCTCGGTCACGGTCCGCTCCCCCGGCTTGCCGGCCAGGACGACGTACGTCGCCCCGGCGGAGCGAAGGCCGGCCACCAGGTCGGCGCCCCACTCGGCGTAGGCGGCGTCGGTGCCGGTGAGCACGACGACCCGCTGTCCGGCGTGGGCGGCCAGCACGTCGTCGACCGACGCAGTCGCCCCGGCCGTCTCGACGGCGATGCCGCCCGCGGCGAGCAGGTTCGTGGCGAAGGTGGCGCGGGCGGTGTGGGCCGCGACCGGCCCCATGGTGGCCAGGAAGACCGGCTCGTCCATCGGCGCGGCGCGCAGGTCCTCGTAGGCCCAGCCGTGGTGGCGCACGTGCCGGTGCGGCAGGGGCTCGCGCTCGGGCAGCACCTCGGCGAGGTTCGGGAACTCCGAGACGCCGGTGAGGGGGCGGGAGCGGTCGGCGACCTGCGCGTCGCGCTGCTCGGCGACCGCGCGGACCCGCTCGCGGACCGCGGAGCGCGCGTCGTCCGCCAGCGCACCACCGTCGCCCTCGATGCGGCCGAGCTCGGCCCACCCGGCGACCGCGAGGTCGTCGGTGAGCCGCTCCACGGCGTACGACCCGCCGGCCGGGTCCGTGACCGCAGCGACGTGCGACTCCTCGATCAGCAGCGAGGAGGTGTTGCGGGCGATCCGGCGACCGAAGGCGTCGGGAGCCCCGAGCGGCTCGTCGAAGGGGACGACCGTGACCGCGTCCGCGCCGCCGACGCCGGCGGCGAAGGCAGCGACCGTGCCGCGCAGCATGTTGACCCACGGGTCGCGACGGCTGGTCATCGGACGGCTGGTGACCGCGTGCAGCGCCGCCTCGACCCCCTCGACGCCGCTGGCCTCGAGCACGCGCGCCCACAGCCGCCGGACCGCGCGCAGCTTGGCGATGGTCGCGAACTGCTCGTCGGTGGCGGCGATCCGGAGCTCGACGGTGCGGGCCGCCTGCTCGAGCGGGAAGCCGGCCTCGTCGAGGAGGCGGAGGTAGGCGACGCCGGTGCCGACCACCCAGCCGAGCTCCTGGGCGTCGCTGGCGCCCTCGTCGTGCAGGGCCGTGCCGTCCACGACGAGGGCCCGCACGCCGAGCTGGAAGGCGCGCCGCGCGAGCGGGACCAGCTGGTCGCGGGCCGACGTCCCCGTGCGGTGCGGCAGCATCTCGACGGTCTGCGGGTCGAGCGAGAGGTTGGTCGCCGGGTGCAGCGCACCCTCGATCCCCTCGAGGAAGGTGGCGAACGCCTCGACCTGCTCGGTCGAGGCACGGTCGAGGACGACCGGGGCGAGGTCGAGCAGCACCCCGTCGAGGATCGTCGCCCAGTCGTGCTCCCGCTCCTCGTCGAGGTGGAGCAGCACGGAGGTCGCGCCGTTCTCGAGGTCCTGCAGCACGGCCTCGTTGGCGGCGCGGTCGTCGACGACCTCCACCTGCGTGCGGACGTCCCAGGCGCCGGCGCGGGTCGGACGGCCCGACGTGGTCCGGCCCTCGAGGTCGGACGGCTGCCCGATCGGCGCGACGTCGATGCCGTCGAGCGTGGTGCGGGTCAGGGCGGTCCAGACGTCGGAGTCGGGCGCGTCCTCGCCGAGGTGGCGGGCCTTGCGCAGCACCGCCGCGGTCGCGGCCTCCCACGCGTGGACGTCGTAGGTGTCGCCGTCGCCGACGAGCCGGAGCGAGCCCTCCGCGGGCTGCAGCTCCTCGGGCTCGTCGAGCCCGCCGTCCAGGCCGCGATCGAGGTCTGTCATGAGCGCAGGATAGGACGCTCGTCACGCGGCGGGCACTGCCCGGACCTATGGCATAAGTCTCACGGACGCGCCGCTTCTCCGACATGATCGCGCCATGACTGCCCAGGGGGAGGGTTGGTACGCCGACCCGCAGGACGGATCGAGGCTGCGCTGGTGGGACGGGAGCGCCTGGACCGCGCACACGCACGCCGCGGTGCCGTCCGGCTGGTCGCCCCGGCCACGACTCGGTGACGGCTGGCCGCGCCTGGCCCTGGCGGTGCAGGCGAGCCTCGCGCTCACCGTGCTGCTCTCGGTCTTCGTGGTCGTCAGCGACCGGATCGTGCTCGACGTGTGGCGGCGCCTCGCCGACGACCCGACCAGCGTCCCGGAGGCCGAGGCCACCCGCGCCGACCGCCTGATGACCGCCTCGATCGCCGAGGTCGTCGTCACGGTCGTGTGCGGCGTCCTCTTCATCGCCTGGCTCTACCAGGCACACACCAGCGACCGGACCGACCCGGCGTACAACCGCCGCAGGTCGGGCTGGGCGATCGGCGGCTGGTTCGTGCCGTTCGTCAACCTCTGGTTCCCGTTCCAGGTCGTCTCCGACCTCCGCGACGGCGCGCGCGGTGAGGGCCGGCCGCCGTCCGCCGGGCTGCAGTGGGCCTGGTGGCTCTGCTTCCTCGCCCTGCAGGTCGGGTGGCGGGCGACCGGGGCCTTCTACGACTCCGCCGGCGAGGTGCCCGACAGCGACCTCGCGCTCTACGCCGACCGGCTCGAGACCGCCATGGCCGTCGAGACGGTGGCCGAGGTGCTCTCGGTGGTGACCGCGGTCCTCGCGATCGTCATGGTCCGCCAGCTCACCGCGTGGGTGCGCACCAGCCCGCCGGCCCTCGTCCCGGCCCGGGCGGCCTGAGGTGGACGCCGCACCCGCGCCCGTCCCCGGCTGGTACGCCGACCCGCACGACGTACGCCTCCTGCGGTGGTGGGACGGCACCGGCTGGACCGCGCACACCCATCCGGCCCGCCCGGCCGTCGTCGCTCCCCCGCTGCCGCGCTGGTGGGGCGGGCTGTCGGTGGCGGCCCAGGTGGCGCTCGGCGTGGCAGCGCTCACCGGGCTGCTCAACCTCTACGTCGATCGCCGGGTCCTCGCGCTCGCCGACGAGGTGGCCCGTCGCGGGGTGCCCGTGACGGTCGCCGAGCGCGACGCGCTCGGCGGCGTGCTCTGGCTCAGCACCGCGGCGCTGCCGGCGACGCTCGTCGCCGGCGTCCTGGTGATCACCTGGCTGCACACCGCCCACCGCAGCTCGCGCATGGACCGCTCCCTGCTCCGCCACGGGTCGGGCTGGGCGGTGGGCGGGTGGTTCGTGCCGGTGCTCAACTACTGGCGTCCCTTCCAGGTCGTCTGCGACGTGAGGCGCGGCGCCACCGGCGACCCCGACGCACGCGCGGGAGCGCTGCAGGTCTGCTGGTGGCTGGCCTTCTGCGGGACCTACGTCCTCGGCACGGTCAGCCAGGTGCGCGGCACGTTCACCGTGCCCGCGCCCGGCGACCCGGTCGTCGGCTACTCCTCCGTCCTGGTCGCGGTGGCCGGCACGCACCAGTGGGCGGCCGCGCTGCAGGTGCTCGCCGCGGTCCTTGCGATCGCGGTGGTGCGCGACGTCACCCGGCTGGTCCTGGCTCCTCCACCCGAGCCGCGCGCCGACCGCTGAAACCGCCGCCAGTCCAGTGGCGTGCGTCACACCCGACGCGCCCACGAAAACCTCACACTGCCTCGGCGCGTCGGCTGTCCGGGTCCCGCGATACCGTGCCCTTGTGGCAATTCAGACCAGCGGCCCCCGCACGCCGGGCCCGACCCTCGTGAAGGGTGCGCGGGCGACCCGCACCACCATCGCCCTGAAGCTCGGGATGGCGGTGAGCGGAGTCGTGTTCATCGGCTTCGTGCTCGCGCACATGTACGGCAACCTCAAGGCGTTCGCCGGGCACGACGCGTTCAACACCTACGCCGAGCACCTGCGCGAGATCGGCGAGCCGATGCTCCCCCACGGCGGCCTGCTGTGGATCCTGCGCGTCGGGCTGATCGCGTCGTTGGTCGTGCACGTCTTCTGCGCCGTCGCGCTGTGGCGTCGTGCCGCCGCGGCCCGGTCGACGAAGTACGTCGTGAAGAAGAACCCGGGCGCCAGCCGCTCGAGCCTGATGATGCGCTGGGGTGGCGTGACCATCCTGGTCTTCCTCGTCTGGCACCTGCTCAACTTCACGATCGGCAAGATCAACGTGCAGGGCGGCGCCACGAACGACCCGTACAACCTGCTCGTCGACACCTTCGACGTGTGGTGGCTGACGCTGATCTACCTCGTCGCGATGGTCGCGCTCGGCCTGCACCTGCACCACGGGGTCTGGAGCGCCGCGCAGACGCTCGGCTGGACCGGCAACGCCGCCAAGCGCCAGCGCGCCAAGGCCACCGGCCTCGTCGTCGCGCTGGTCATCTCGATCGGCTTCTCCCTCGTCCCGCTCGGTGTCCTCACGGGCATCATCACCAAGTAAGGGGTCCGTGCTCGTGAGCAACGACACCGACATGAAGGTCACCACCGGACCGTCCAGCGAGTCCTTCGACGACGCCGCCGGCTACTACACCCCGGGCGAGCCGCTGGTCGACACCAAGGCGCCCACCGGCCCGATCTCCGAGCGCTGGTCGACGCGGCAGTTCGAGGCCCGCCTCGTCAACCCGGCCAACCGCCGCAAGCTCGACGTGATCATCGTCGGCACCGGCCTGGCCGGCGCCTCCGCCGCCGCCACCATGGGCGAGGCCGGCTACAACGTGAAGTCCTTCTGCTACCAGGACTCCCCGCGCCGGGCGCACTCGATCGCCGCGCAGGGCGGCATCAACGCGGCCAAGAACTACAAGGAGGACGGCGACTCCGTCCACCGCCTCTTCTACGACACCGTCAAGGGCGGCGACTACCGCTCGCGCGAGTCGAACGTCTACCGCCTCGCCGAGGTCAGCGCCAGCATCATCGACCAGTGCGTGGCCCAGGGCGTCCCGTTCGCGCGTGAGTACGGCGGCCTGCTCGACAACCGCTCCTTCGGCGGCGTGCAGGTCTCCCGCACCTTCTACGCCCGCGGCCAGACCGGCCAGCAGCTGCTGATCGGCGCGTACCAGGCCCTCGAGCGCCAGATCGCCGCCGGCACCGTCTCGATGTACTCGCGCCACGAGATGCTCGAGCTGATCGTGGCCGACGGCAAGGCGCGCGGCATCATCGCCCGCGACATGGTCACCGGCGAGATCGAGACCCACCTCGCCGACGTCGTGGTGCTCGCCTCCGGCGGCTACGGCAACGTGTTCTACCTGTCGACCAACGCGATGGGCTCCAACGTCACCGCCGCGTGGCGCGCGCACCGCAAGGGCGCCTACATGGCCAACCCCTGCTACACGCAGATCCACCCGACCTGCATCCCGGTCTCCGGCTCGCACCAGTCCAAGCTGACGCTGATGTCGGAGTCGCTGCGCAACGACGGCCGGATCTGGGTCCCGAAGAACCAGGCCGACTGCGAGAAGGACCCGCGCGAGATCCCCGAGGAGGACCGCGACTACTACCTGGAGCGGATCTACCCCTCCTTCGGCAACCTGGTCCCCCGCGACATCGCGTCGCGTGCGGCGAAGAACGTCTGCGACGAGGGTCGCGGCGTCGGCCCCGAGGTCGAGGGCGTGCGCCGCGGCGTCTACCTCGACTTCGCCGAGGCCACGGAGCGCCTGGGCAAGGACGCGGTTGCCGCGAAGTACGGCAACCTCTTCGACATGTACGCCCGGATCACCGGCGAGGACCCGTACTCGGTGCCGATGCGCATCTACCCCGCGGTCCACTACGTCATGGGCGGCCTGTGGGTCGACTACGACCTGCAGTCGACCATCCCGGGGCTCTTCGTCACCGGCGAGGCCAACTTCTCCGACCACGGCGCGAACCGCCTCGGCGCCTCGGCCCTGATGCAGGGCCTGGCCGACGGCTACTTCGTCCTGCCCCACACGATCCGCGACTACCTCGCCGACGGCCCGTTCGAGCCGATCGCCGAGGACCACCCGGCGGTCGTCGAGGCCCGCGAGTCCGTGCGCTCGCGCATCGACCACTTCCTGTCGGTCAACGGCACCCGCAGCGTCGACTCGTACCACCGCGAGCTCGGCAACATCATGTGGGAGTACTGCGGCATGGAGCGCTCGGAGGACGGCCTGAAGAAGGCGATCGACCTGATCCGCACGCTCAAGGACGACTTCTACCGCAACGTCAAGGTCCTCGGCGCCGCCGAGACCATGAACCAGTCGCTCGAGAAGGCCGGCCGGGTGGCCGACTTCATCGAGCTCGGCGAGCTGATGTGCATCGACGCGCTCAACCGGCGCGAGTCCTGCGGCGGCCACTTCCGGGCCGAGTCGCAGACCGAGGACGGCGAGGCGCTGCGCCACGACGACCAGTACGCCTACGTCGCCGCGTGGGAGTGGGCCGGCGCCGACGCCGCGCCGATCCTGCACAAGGAAGACCTCGTCTACACCGCCATCGAGATGAAGCAGCGGAGCTACAAGTGAGCATGAACCTGACCCTGAAGATCTGGCGCCAGCCGGACGCCGTGACCGCCGGCGCGATCCACACCTACCAGCTCGCCGACGTGTCGCCCGACATGTCGTTCCTCGAGATGCTCGACGTGCTCAACGAGCAGCTCAACGAGCAGGGTGAGGAGCCGGTCGCCTTCGAGCACGACTGCCGCGAGGGCATCTGCGGCTCGTGCGGGCTGATGATCAACGGCGAGGCGCACGGCCCCGAGGTCACCACGACCTGCCAGCTGCACATGCGCTCGTTCTCCGACGGCGACACGATCACCATCGAGCCGTGGCGCTCGGACGCCTTCCCGGTGGTCAAGGACCTCGTCGTCGACCGCAGCGCCTTCGACCGGATCATCCAGCAGGGCGGCTACGTCTCGGTCAACACCGGCGCGGCCCCCGAGGCGCACTCGGTGCCGGTGCCCAAGGACGACGCGGACCGGGCGTTCAACGTCGCCACCTGCATCGGCTGCGGTGCCTGCGTCGCGGCGTGCCCCAACGGCTCCGCGTCGCTGTTCATGGGCGCCAAGATCACCCACCTCGGCCTGCTCCCCCAGGGCCAGCCCGAGCGCGACTCCCGCGTGGTCAACATGGTCGCCCAGCACGACGCCGAGGGCTTCGGCGGCTGCACCAACATCGGCGCCTGCACCGCCTCGTGCCCCAAGGAGATCCCGCTCGACGTGATCTCCCAGCTCAACAAGGACCTGCGCACCGCGATCCGCCACGGTCACTGAGCGCGCGTACTGCCTGACGAGGGCCGGGGGGGTCTCCCCCGGCCCTCGTCGCGTCTCCGGGTGCTCCGTCCCCGTCCGCCCGCCCTGAGCGCCTCCCGCCGAGCGGTGTCCCACCCACATTTGCGCGCGCTCGAACGTGGGTCAGCCACCGCTGGCCGGCGTGCCGCTCGCGACACGCGGATGGGCGGTGCAGCACCCACCTTTCCGCCGCCCGGAATGTGGCTGGCCCACCGCTCAGTTCAGGCAGCGCGCGATCGGCGGACCAGCTCCGGGAGGGGGCGGAACAGGTCCAGCCACGCGCCGTCGAAGTCGGGCGGCGGCCCGTCGTAGCCGCCGGCCACCAGGGCCGCGTGGATGCGTCGGACGGTGGCCTTCGGCGAGCGCATCAGCTCCTTGGTCACCTGCTCGTACGCCGTCGAGCTGCGGCGGTAGGCGGCGTAGCGGTCGATGTCGGCGAGGTACTGCGGCCGGTCGTCCTGGTGGTGACCGCCCTCGTACTCGACCGCGAGCTCCTGGGCCGCGAACCACAGGTCGGGGGTCAGCACCGTGCCGTCGGCGAGCTCGACCTCCTGGTTGACCTCCGGGATCGCGATGCCGGAGAAGGTGACGTACGCCAGCAGCTCGGCCTCCGGGATGGAGCGACACCTGTCGTCCAGGAACGGACAGACGTACGACGCCTCGCGGGCGCCGGCGCGCCAGGGCTCCGCGTCCAGCAGCTGCGCGAGGAGCACGCCGTCGAGGTGGTGCTTGTGCAGCAGGAAGCAACCGAGACCGATCGCGTCGATCAGCCGGGCCTCAGCGCAGAACGCCACGTACGCCGCCTCGACGCTGACGGCGAGCTCGTCGTGGGGCGGCATCGTGACCGTGCGGTGGAGGAACACGCCGTCGAGGACGAGGTGGAGGTCGCCCTCGACCACGAAGTGGAGCGGCCAGCGAGCTCCGACGTCGATCCCGAGCTCCTGGAGGCGGGTGACGCCCGTGGTGCGGGCGCCCTCCGGCAGCGCGAGCCGCGCGGCTGCCAAGCGATCGGGCCAGGTCATGGCGTGGTCGCGGTGGACGTAGACGCCCTGGTGGATCCGGTGGAACCGAGTGCCCTCGAGCACGCGCTCCGGCACACCGGCAGCGAGCGCCGCCGCGCGGGAGACGGGACCGTGGAGGACAGCGTCGGGGAGGCGGAACATGTGCCGATTCCGCCATCTCGACGCCGGGCACGCACCCGCGCGCGACGCGGCCTGTGGACCACTAGCGTGCTGGCCCCTCTGTGGACGGATCCCGGCCACGTACGCCCGGACCCGGCAGCGGTGTCCCACCCACGTTCGGCAGGGGTACGAATGTGGGTGGGACACCGCTCACGGGCGCGGCACGCAGGACACGGCGGGTCAGCGGTGCGTCACCTAGATTCGGCGGCTCCAGAATGTGGGTGGGACACCGCTCGCGGGGGCGAGGCGCTCGCGGGGCGGGCGTCAGCGGCGGCGGCGCACCAGCGCGACGAGCCCGAGCATCGCTGCGGCGCCGGCGGCGAAGGCGGCCTTCGGGGAGGCGCCCGAGGGAGCGTCGGCGGAAGCCGGGGGGACGCCGCCCGCGGCCGCCGCAGCGACGTCGATCCGCGGACCCTCGGCGCGCCCGGCTGCGGCCGCCTGGGCTGCGCGGCGCTCGCGCGACTCGACCGAGGTGTGCGCCCACGCGGCGGCGAAGAGGACGACGCGGGAGAAGTAGTTGATCCAGATCAGGAGGACCAGCGCGATGCCGAAGACCGCGAACGCGGGCGATCCCTGGGTGGAGGCGATCAGGAAGGCCGCGGCCTGCTTGAGCACCTCGAAGGCGATCGCGCCGAGCAGCGCACCGCTGCGGAGCGACCGGTCCGGGGTGTCGTGGTCGGCCAGCACCTTGAAGATGGCGAAGAACAGCACCGAGTTGGCCGCGAGGGCCACCACGACCCCGATGAGGCCCACCAGCGGCTTCAGCGCCTGGTCGAGCCCGATCCAGCCGAGGATCTCGCCCGAGAGCCAGTTGACCGCGGCGGAGACCGCGACGGCGAGCATCAGCACGACGCCGACGAGCACCAGGGCGAGCAGGTCCTTGGCCTTGCCGACCACGAAGCTCGGCTGCTCGCGCCGGGGCGTCTCGAAGACCGCCTGGAGGGCGGTGCGCAGGCCGGAGACCCAGCCGAGGCCGGAGTAGAGCAGGCCGACCACGCCGAGCCCGGCTGCGGCGCCGGCGCCGGTCTGGAAGGCCTCGACCGAGATCTGGCTCGGGCTCGGGTTCCGCTTCACGACCATCGGGAGCACGGACCGGATCGCCTCCACCATCTGGTCCTGGGCCTCGGGATAGATCCGCGCGACCCAGCCCACGACGGCGAAGCCGAGGGCGAGGATCGGGAAGAAGGACAGGAAGCCGAAGAAGGTCACCGCGCCGGCCAGCGCGCTGCCGTTGACGAAGCCGTAGTGCTCCACCATCCGGATGAGGTGGTCGACGAACGGCCGGCGTTCGCGGACCTCGGCGACGCGTTGCTTGACGGTGTCGAGGAGCGGCATCAGATCACCCGAGATCGTAGGAGGAGGTGGGCCGCCAGCCCGCCTCCTCGTCGTGGACGTAGAGGCTGAAGGAGTCGACCGCGAACCGGCACTCGAAGTCCGCGAGCTCGTCGAAGGCGCGGTCGAGCGCCGGGTCGTCGAGGTGGTGGGCGACCGTGACGTGCGGGTGGTAGGGGAACTGCAGGTCGACCGCCAGCGGGCCGGTGCGGACGGCGCCGGCGAGCAGCTCGCACGAGGAGATCCCCTCCGCGAGGGTGACGAAGACGACCGGCGACACCGGGCGGAAGGTGCCCGTGCCGCGCAGGTGGATGTCGAACGGCTCGACCGAGCCGGCCGCGCAGGCGAGGTGCTTGCCCACCGAGGCGAGCTCGTCGTCGGCGATCCCGGTCGGCGGGACGAGCGTGATGTGCGTCGGGATCTGCGCCGCGGTGGTGTCCCCGACGGAGGTGCGGTAGTCCTGCAGCTCGCTCGCCCACGGCTCGGGGATCGCGATGGCTACTCCGATGGTCGGCACCCGCCCGACCCTACATAACCGGTTCGTCGCGCCCGACGCCCGCTTAGTAGGCTCGTGCGTCGTGAGTGACACCTTCCGCGCCGCCCAGGCCCGCAGCGAGGCGATCGAGCAGCAGATGGCCACCGACCCGGCCTCGCTGCGGATGCTGACCGGGGACCGTCCGACCGGAGCGCTGCACATCGGGCACTACTTCGGCTCGATCCGCAACCGCGTCCGCCTCCAGGACAGCGGCGCGGAGATCTGGCAGCTCGTCGCCGACTACCAGGTGATCACCGACCGCGAGATCGCCGGCGACATCGCGGGCAACGTCCGCAACCTGCTGCTCGACAACGTCGCCGCTGGCCTCGACCCGGAGAAGGCGACGATCTTCACCCACTCGTCCGTCCCGGCGCTCAACCAGCTGATGCTGCCGTTCCTCAGCCTGGTCAGCGTCGCCGAGCTCCAGCGCAACCCCACCGTGAAGGACGAGGCGAAGTCGGCCGGGATCACCTCGATCGGCGGCCTGCTGCTCACCTACCCGGTCCACCAGGCCGCGGACATCCTGTTCTGCAAGGCCAACGTCGTCCCGGTCGGGCGCGACCAGCTCCCCCACCTCGAGCAGACCCGCGTCATCGCGCGGCGCTTCAACGACCGCTACGCGCCGGTGTTCCCCGAGCCGGGCGCGCTGCTCTCCGAGGCGCCGCTGATCCTCGGCACCGACGGCACCAAGATGAGCAAGTCCAAGGGCAACGTGGTCGAGCTGCGGATGAGCGCCGACGAGACCGCGAAGAAGCTCAAGGGCGCCAAGACCGACAGCGACCGGGTCATCACCTACGACCCGGAGGGGCGTCCCGAGGTCGCCAACCTGCTGACCCTCATCGGCCTGTGCGAGGGCGTCGACCCGGCGACCGTGGCCGAGGAGATCGGCGACGGTGGCGGCGGCGCCCTGAAGGGCCGGCTCACCGACGCCATCAACACCGAGCTCGCCCCGCTGCGCGCGCGGCGCGCCGAGCTCGCTGCCGACCCGGGCTACCTCGAGGACGTCCTGCGCCGTGGCAACGAGCGGGCCAACGAGGTCGCCGAGGCCACGCTCTCCGAGGTCCGCGAGGCGATGGGCATGGTCTACTGACAGGCGCCACGTGACGCACGTCACACTGTTGGTGTGATGTGACTCACCAGTAGGTTCCTTTCGTCGGTCGGGTGGTCCGGCCGAGGAGGGAAGCCATCCATGGCAGTCGCAGCAACTCGTCGTCGTACCCGCTCTCGGGGTCGGACGGCACGCGTGATCGCGTCACTCGTCACCCTGCTCACCACCACGCTCGCCGTCGGCGCGCTCGGACAGGCGCCGGCCGGCGCCGTCGTCCCCGAGCCGCCCCGACCGGCGTTCTACGAGGCGCCCGCCACCCTGCCCTCGGCCAACGGGGCGGTGATCCGCAGCGAGAAGATGACCTTCCTGCTCGACCCGCTCGACGCCACCAGCCTGGTCCGCAACGCCAACCGGGTGCTCTACCGCACCACCAACCGCGCGGGTCGCGCGATCGCCGCCTCCGGCACCGTCCTGGTCCCGAACGCGCCGTGGATCGGCGTCGGCTCCCGGCCGGTCATCGGCTACGCCCCCGGCACCCAGGGCATGGCCGACCGCTGCGCGCCCTCGCGCCTGTTCTCCGAGGGGATCGAGTACGAGGGCATCGGCATCGAGGCCCTGCTGCTGCGCGGCTACGCCGTCGCCATGCCCGACTACGAGGGCCTCGGCACCGCCGGCGTGCACACCTACATGGACCGCGTCTCCCAGGGACGTGCCACCCTCGATGCGATCCGGGCCGCCCAGCGCCTCAGCGGCACCGGCCTGAGCCCCAGCAGCCCGGTCGGGATCATGGGCTACTCCCAGGGCGGCGGCGCCGCCGCCTCCGCGGTCGAGCTGGCCTCCACCTACGCCCCCGACCTCAAGGTCAGGGGCGCGGTCGTCGGGGCCGTCCCGGCCGACCTCGCCAGGGTCGCCACGACCCTCGACGGCGGCCTCTACTCCGCGTTCGCGTTCTTCGCCCTGCGCGGGCTGTCCGCGAGCTACGACGTCGACCTCGCGCCCTACCTCAACGACCGTGGCCGCGCGGTCAGCGACCAGGTCGAGCAGGAGTGCGTCTTCGACCTGCTCAACCACGCGTTCGTGAAGTCGTCCACGCTCAGCGCGAGCGGCAGGCCGATGTCGGCGCTGATGGAGCAGGAGCCGTTCCGCTCGATCGTGGAGGCGCAGCGCATCGGCACCATCAAGCCGACCGTGCCGGTCCTCGTCACCCACTCCGCCCTCGACGACGTCATCCCGTACGCCGTGGGCAGGCAGCTGGCCCGGTCGTGGTGCGGCAGGGGCGCGAACGTGTGGTTCTCCACCAACCTCGCCCCGCTCCACGTCGGCGGGATCGTGCCGCAGACCGCCGAGGCGCTGCCGTTCTTCGAGGCGCGCTTCGCCGGCCTGCCCCAGCTGAGCAACTGCTGGGCCATCTGACCGGCAGCTGACCGGCAGCTGACCGGCTCAGGCGTCGGCGGCCCGCACCTCGACGACCAGCGGGCTCCCCGGCGGCAGGGTGATCGACACCCTGCCGTCGGGATCGACGGACAGGTCGAACGCGTCAGGCCCCAGCCGCAGGCCGCGGAGCGTCCAGCCGCCGAGCGCGCCGGTCGTACGCGCGGGGTGGCTGAGCGTGCGCGTCGCGGGGTCGGTGCGCACGCCACCGAGCGCCACCAGGCAGGCGACCGGCGCGGCCGCGGCCCACGCCTGGGGGCGGCAGGCGGCGGGGTAGGCCGTCGGCTGGGCGACGTCGTCGGCCGCGTCGCCGCCGTAGAGCTCGGGCAGGCGGTGGTCGAAGAACTCCGACGCGCGCACCAGCCCGGCCGCCAGCGCGCCGGCCTCCTCGTAGCGGCCCTCCGCGGCCAGCCCGCGGACCGCGATGGCGGTGTCGTGCGGCCACACCGTGCCGCCGTGATAGCTGAGCGTGGAGAACCGCGGCGACCGTGACGACAGCGTCCGCAGGCCGAAGCCCGCGTCGAGGGACGGGTCGGCGAGCAGGTCGGCGACCCGGGCGGTCGCGTCCGCTCCGAGCACCCCGGTGCCGAGCAGGTGCCCCATGTTCGAGGCGACCGAGTCGACCCGTGCGCCGTCGCGGTCGAGCGCGACCGCGACGTGGCCGCCGTCGGCCGCGTCCACCCAGAAGTCCGTGCCGAACCGGTCACGGAGGTCGGCGGCCCACTCCTCGAGGCCCGGCACCGGGTCGGCGCCGAGGTCGGCGAGCAGCGCGGCCCCGCGCACGGCGGCCTCGTGGGCGTAGGCCTGCACCTCGCTGAGCGAGATCGGCGCCTCGGCCAGTCGGCCGTCGGCGAACTGGATGCTGTCGTGGCTGTCCTTCCAGCCCTGGTTGGACAGTCCCTCCCCCGTGTGGTCGACGTAGGTCAGCCAGCCGGACCCGGCAGCCTGGGCGAGCACCCACTCGAGGCAGGCGCGCGCCGCGGGGACGAGCGCCCGCACCTCGTCGCGGTCCGCACCCCATGCCAGGGCGTCGGCCAGGACGCACACGAAGAGCGGCGTCGCGTCCACCGTGCCGTAGTAGAGCGGGGGCAGTCGCTGCTCGCCGAGGTCGAGGACCTGGCCCCGGACCTCGTGGAGGATCTTGCCCGGCTGCTCCTCGGTGGCCGGGTCGTCGACGCGGCCCTGCCGGCGCGCGAGCACCCGCAGCGTCGAGAGCGCGAGGCCCGTGTCGAGCGGGAGCAGCATCCGGGCCGCCCAGAGCGAGTCGCGCCCGAAGAGGGTCAGGAACCACGGGCTGCCGGCGGCGAGGAACGCGTCGCCGTCGTCGTCGAGCAGCAGGCCCGCGAGGTCGTCGAGCCCCTGGCGCACCACCCGCACGAGGCGTACGTCGTGGGCGTCCACGTCGGCCGACCACGGTGCCGGTCGACCACTGCCGAACAGGCCGGGCACCGAGGTGGTGGCACGCAGCGAGACCACCTGCGGCACGCCGCGCTCGAGCTCGAGGTGCCAGGTCAGCCGTCCCGCACCGGCGTCGACGTCCGGGCGGGCGTCACCGTCCTCGGCGGCGACCCGCACCGATCCCTCGGGGCCCTCCCAGGCCAGCCCGGAGCCGGCGGCGGTCGCCGCGAGCGGCTCGGTCGCGCGGCCCTGCTTGACGTGGGGCATCGCGGCGAGGTCGGTGCCGAGGTCGACGTGGAGCACGACCGCGACCGGGTCGGGGGCGGTGGACAGGAAGGTGAGCTCCTCCCTCAGCCCGTCCGCCGCGAGGACGCGCACGCGGTCGATCCGGACGGTCGGGTCGGCGATCGAGAGGTCACCCAGGGACCGGGCGAGGTAGGTGAAGGCGTGCCGGGCGGCACCTCGGTTCTCGGCGCGGACCAGGTCGAGGTCGGACCCCGCGACCGACACCTCCCAGCGGTCGAGCAGGCGCGTGTCGGCGACGTACCAGCCGCTCACCCCACCGCGGCGCAGCTGGCCGTCGGGCGAGCCGAGCAGCACCCCCGGGGCCGCCACGCACGACGCCAGGTCGTGCAGCAGCGGCTGCAGGGACGGCGCCCCCGCAGGGGTTGTCGTGGGCGCGATGTCGTGTGTAGCCTCCGTCACACCGCGGATTTTATCGCTAAACATCGGTCGGTCCGCAACCCCGCCCACGAGCCGAGAGGAGACCACGGTGCCCACCCCCACCGGACGCGGACCGGTCCCCCACGGCCACGTGACGCTCAGCGACGTCGCCCGCTTCGTCGGCGTGTCGGCGCAGTCGGTGTCCAACGCGCTCAACAACCCCGGGCGGGTCGCGCCCGAGACCCGCGCGAAGATCCTCGCCGCGGTCGAGGAGCTCGGCTACCGCCCCAACCGCTCCGCGCGCGCCCTGCGCAACCAGCGCTCGCGGCTGATCGGCATCCGCGTCGAGCCCTCGCGCGACGACCGCGCGGCGCTGCTCTTCGACCAGTTCCTCCACGCCCTCGCCGAGTCGGCCGCCGCCACCGGCTGCCACCTGATCCTCTGCCAGGCCGACGGCGAGGACAACGAGGTCGCGGCCTACCGCGAGCTCCTCAGCACCACCTCGGTCGACGCCTTCGTGCTCACCGGGGCCCACCGGGGGGACTCCCGCGTCGCCGCGCTGCGCGACGTCGGGGTGCCCTTCGCCATGTTCGGTCGCTCCTGGGACGGCGATGCCGACCTCGCCTGGGCAGACGTCGACGGACGGGCGGGGCTCCACGCCGCCACCGCCCACGTCGCCGCCCAGGGGCACCGGCGGATCGCCCACGTCGGCTGGCCCGAGGAGTCCGACACCGGTCGCGACCGTCGGGCCGGCTGGCGCGAGGCGTGCGCCGACCTCGGCCTCGCCGACGACCTGCTCGAGGAGGTCGCCGACGACTTCGACCAGGCCCGGGCCGCCGCCCACCGGCTCCTCGACCTGGCCGATCCCGCGACGGCGATCACCTGCTCGTCCGACACCCTCGCCCTCGGCGTGCTGCGCGCGCTGGCCGACCGCGGCCTGCGCGCCGGCGCCGACGTGGCGGTCACCGGGTTCGACAACTCCCCGGCCGCCGCCCTCACCACCCCCGGCCTCACCAGCCTGCGCCAGCCGCTCGAGCAGGTCGCGCAGGACCTCGTCACCGCGATCGAGGAGCTCATCCACGGCGCGGAGGCCCCCCAGCAGACCCTGCTCCAGCCGGAGCTCGTCGTCCGCGAGTCGAGCCTGCGCGGCCCGGCCACGGGCGGCACCCATCCCACCCCCGCCTCCTGAGGAGACACCATGTTGCGCCTGCCCGGCCACCGCGCCGTACCCGCCCTCGCCCTGGCCCTCGCCACGTCGCTGACCCTCGCGGCCTGCGGCGGCGGTGGCTTCGAGGACTCCGAGGGGTCAGGGGGATCCTCGTCGGACGGCGGCGACGGCGGCCCGCTGAAGGTGCTCATCGGCTCCTCCGGCGAGGCCGAGACCAAGGCCGTCGAGGAGGCCGTCGCCGCGTGGGCGGAGGAGAACGGCACCGAGGCGTCGGTCCAGGCCGCGACCGACCTCCCGCAGGAGCTCAGCCAGGGGTTCACCTCCAACAACCCGCCGGACGTCTTCTACGTCTCGACCGACACCCTGGCGGGCTTCGCCGCCAACGGCTCGCTGCTGGCCTACGGCGACCAGCTCGACAACGCCGACGACTTCTACCCCACGCTGGTCGACGCGTTCACCGTCGACGGCGACTTCTACTGCGCCCCGAAGGACTTCTCGACCCTCGGCCTGGTCATCAACACCCGGCTCTGGGAGGAGGCGGGGCTGACCGACGCCGACGTCCCGACCACCTGGGACGAGCTCGCCTCGGTCGCGAAGACCCTGACGAAGGGCGACACCGTCGGCCTCGCCTTCGGCCCGGAGTACCAGCGGGTGGGGTCCTTCTTCCCGCAGGCCGGCGGCTCGATGGTGAGCGACGACGGCGCCGAGGCCACGGTCGACAGCCCGGAGAACCTCGAGGCGCTCGAGTTCGTCCAGTCGATGATGCAGGACGGCGTGGCGTCCTACTCCTCCACCCTCGGCGCCGGCTGGGGCGGCGAGGCGTTCGGCAAGGAGATGGCCGCGATGACGATCGAGGGCAACTGGATCGCCGGAGCGATGGAGAACGACTTCCCCGACGTCGACTACACGGTCGCCGAGCTCCCCGAGGGCCCGGCCGGCAAGGGCACGCTCGCCTTCACCAACTGCTGGGGCATCGCCGCCCAGAGCGGCAGCACCGACGACGCGGTGTCGCTCGTCGAGCACCTCACGTCGGTGGACCAGCAGCTCGCCTTCGCCGACGCCTTCGGCGTGATCCCGTCGGTCCAGAGCGCCGCGGAGCAGTACGCCGCCGACCGCCCCGGGTTCGAGCCGTTCGTGGCGGGCGCGGAGTACGCCCAGAACCCGCCGTCGCAGGAGGGCGCCGCTGACGTGATCAGCGACTTCAACGCCCAGCTCGAGGGGCTGCAGGACGGCGACCCGCAGGCCATCCTCGAGTCGGTCCAGCAGTCGATGCAGGCCGTCGTCGGGCAGTGAGCGCCTCGTCGATCCGCCGGGGGCAGACGCGGGACGGCTGGCTGTTCGTCTCCCCCGCGATGCTGCTCCTGGCGGTCTTCCTGCTCTTCCCGGTCCTGATGGCGCTCTGGGTGAGCGTCTCGGACTGGCGGGGCGTGGGCAGCCCGTTCTCCTCCGACGTCGGATTCGTCGGCGCGGACAACTACGCCAACATCCTCAGCGGCGGCAGCCTGCAGCAGCGCGACTTCGGCACGGCGATGCGCAACAACGTCTACTACGTGCTGTTCGTCGTGCCGCTGCAGACCGCGGCGGCGCTGGGCCTGGCGGTGCTGGTGCACGCGAAGGCGCTGAAGGGTCGCGGGTTCTTCCGCACCGCGTTCTACTTCCCGTCGGTGACCAGCGCGGTGGCGATCACGGTGCTGTGGCTGTTCCTCTTCAACTCCTCGGGCGCGGTCAACGCGATCCTCGGCTGGGTCGGCATCGACGGCCCCAACTGGTTCGGCGACGCCCGCGGGATCTTCCACACCGCGCTCGGTGCCGTCGGGATCGACGCCCCCGCGTTCCTCACCGACCACCGCACCCTCGGCATCAGCTGGTGGGAGTGGCTGGCCGGCCCGTCGTTCGCGATGTCCGCCTTCATCCTGCTGGCGGTCTTCACCACCTCGGGCACCTTCATGCTGCTGTTCATCGCGGCCCTCAACAACATCGGCGACGGGGTCGAGGAGGCCGGCATGGTCGACGGGGCCAACGGGTGGCAGCGGTTCTGGCACCTCACCCTGCCGATGCTGCGCCCCACGATGTTCACCGTGCTCACGCTCGGCCTGATCGGCACGTGGCAGGTGTTCGACCAGATCTACACCGGCACCCAGGGCGGCCCCGCGAAGACCACCCTCACCCCGGCGTACCTCTCGTTCCAGACCTCGTTCAACTCCCAGCGGTGGGGGGAGGGCGCGGCGATCGCCTTCATCCTCTTCGCCATCATCGTCGTCCTCACGCTGCTCCAGCGCTGGGCGCTGCGGGAGAAGTCATGACCGCGCGTCGTCCGGCGTGGTGGCTCTACGCCCTCCTGGTCCTGCTCGCCGTCGTCTACGTGATGCCGTTCCTCATCCAGGTCGCCACGTCGTTCAAGACCGAGCCGGACGCGGCGGCCCACCCGATCTCGCTGGTGCCGCAGACCTTCACCACCGCGGCCTACGCCCAGCTGCTCGGCGGCGAGGCGTTCCCGCTGTGGTTCCGCAACTCCGTCGTGGTGACCCTCTGCGTCACGGTCGGCCGGGTCTTCTTCGACTCCCTCGCCGGCTACGCCCTGGCCCGGATCCACTTCCGCGGGCGCGCCCTGATGTTCGCGATCCTGGTGGGCGTGATGGCGGTGCCCAACGTGGTGCTGCTGATCCCCAAGTTCCTGGTCATCAACCAGCTCCAGATCTACAACTCGATGCCCGGGCTGATCGTGCCGCTGCTCGTCGACGCGGCCGGGATCTTCATCATGAAGAACTTCTTCGAGTCGATCCCGCAGTCGGTCGAGGAGCAGGCGCGCATCGACGGCGCGAGCACCTTCCGCCTGTTCTGGTCCGTCGTGCTGCCGATGGCGCGTCCGGCGCTGGTGACGATCGTGATCCTCTCCTTCCAGGGCTCCTGGAACGAGCTGAGCCACTTCATCGTCGCGGCCAACGACCCCGAGCTGACCAACCTCACCAAGGGCGTCGCCCAGCTCGCGTCCAACCAGCTCGGCCAGGGCACGAAGTACCCGCTCAAGCTGGCCGCGGCCGCACTGATGACGATCCCCGTGGCGCTGGTCTTTCTCGTCGCACAGAAGCGGATCATGAACACGAGCGCGGGTGCCGTGAAGGGCTGATGCAACCGGCCCGCCTCCCCACGGGTCGTCATGGCGGGAGCAGACGACGCGGTGGGAAGGTGGGCCATGGCCCGGGCGCGAGGGGTGGCGAGCGGGGTGGACCGCGTGCAGGAGGTCTACGCGACCTCCTACCGCCGCCTCGTGGGCCAGCTCACCGGCGTGACCGGCGACCCGGTCGAGGCCGAGGACGTGGTGATGGAGGCCTTCGCCCGTGCGGTGAACTCCTCCCGCTCGTTCCTCGCCGCCGACAACCCCGAGGCATGGCTGCGGACCGTGGCGGTCAACGTCTCGCGCACCCGCTGGCGGCGGTCCCGCTTCTTCCGCGACGTCAGCCACCGCCTCGTCGCGGAGGAGGCCTACGCCGACCTGCCGGAGGACCGGATCGTGCTGCTGGCCGCGCTGCGCCGGCTGCCGGCCGCACAGCGCGAGGCGATCGCGCTGCACCACCTCGCCGACCTGCCGGTCCACGAGGTGGCCGAGGCCGTCGGCGCGCCGGTCGGGACCGTCAAGGCGCGGCTCGCCCGCGGGCGCACGACCCTGGCGGCGCTGCTCGCGGAGCCCGACCCCGAGAGGAGCACCCGATGAGCCTGCCCACCGACCTGCCCCACGCCGTCGCCGAGCGGGCGCCGCAGCCCGGGTTCGACGAGGTGCTGGACCGGGCCCGGACGGCTCGTCGGCGACGTCGTCGGACCGCCGGGGCGTACGCCGCCGCGGCCGTCGCCATGGCGGGCGCCGTCGCGGCCGTGGTCCTGCTGCCCGGCTCCACGCCGGTCGACCCGGCGCCCGCCCCGTCGCCCACTCCCCTGACCGGGGAGGTCGACGACCGGCTGCCGGCCGCGGTGCGCGGCCTGGTCGAGGCGGACCGCGCGGACGTCTTCGCCGTGTCGGCCTCGGGCGACGCGGTCGCCGCGCTGTGGGCGAACTGCTCGGGCGAGGCCGGTGCGAACGGCTGCCGCTCGGCAGTCACGGTGCGCGAGGGCTCCGACGTCGCGGGCGTGCTGCTCGACGGCGACGTCCGCGCCCTGCAGCCGGTGCCGGGTGGCTGGCTCGTGGAGCAGGCGACCGGCCCGCTCGTCCTCGACCCCGACGGCCGCCTGCAGCCGCTGGTCGACACCGGTCCCGGCAACGACCGCTCCGCGCGGGGCGACACCGCCGTCACCGTCGGCGGCGCGGTCCGGCTGCTGCGTGGCACCACGCTGGTCGACGTCCCGGTCCCACCCGGCACCACCCGTCTCTGGGGGGCCCACGTGACCTTCACGGGTCGGCTCGCGGTCGTGGTCGACCTCGAGGACGGCGGCTCGGAGGTCGCGGTGTCCGACGACTTCGGTGCGACCTGGTCCGCCGGCACCACCGAGCGCGCCGACGCGACGACCGGCCGGGTGCTCGCGGGCGACGGCGACCGCCTCGTCCTGGTCGACCTCGGCGACGACCGGTCCACCGGCGAGGTGCCGCTGCTGGACGTCCGGACCTCGCGGGACGGCGGCGCGACCTGGCAGGAGGCGCACGGCCTCGGCTGGGGTGGCGGCCCCGACCGGGCGTGGCAGCTGCCTCGCGACCTGTCGGGCGTCGCGGTCGCACCGGACGGCACGACGTTCCTCACGACCGCGTCCCACCACCTCGTCCGGATCGACCTCGACGGCAACGCGCTGCCGACCCAGCTGTCGTCCTACGACCGCGGCGTGACCGAGACGCCGGACGGCGTCTGCGTGCTCACCGAGCGCGGCAGGCGCGACCAGCTGGCCTGCTCGGCCGACGGCGGCACCACGTGGGAGCCCCGCGCCGTGCCGGGCCTGCGGTGAGGCGGGCCCATCCTCGGGTCGTCAGACGACCCATCCGACGTTGTCCGCGACCAGGTCGGCCGCGGGGTAGACCCCGCGCAGCTCGCGGCGTCGCTCGAGCAGGCTCACCACGTCGCCGACGTTGCGGTCGGCGAGCTGACGGCGTCGCTCCATCTCCTCGGCCAGCTTGTCCTCGTCCACCATGACGATCCCCTTTGCGTCACCTGGGGCGACTGTTCCGCCCCCACTGATTGGATCGTTCCAAGCATGGGCTACGCAAGGGTTCCGGGAGTGTTAACTCCACGAAAACTCAGATCACGTGAGAGGTCTTCTCGCGCACGTGCAGCCGCGCGGACACCAGCAGGATCGCCACGCCTGCCAGCGACAGGACCAGTCCGACGAGCGCCGGGGCGCGCAGGCCCCACCCGGCCGCGATCACGACCCCGCCGAGCCACGCGCCGAGCGCGTTGGCGATGTTGAGCGAGGCGTGGTTCATCGCCGCGCCCAGGGTCTGGGCGTCGCCGGCGACGTCCATCAGCCGCAGCTGGAGGTTGACCACCAGCACGGAGCCGAGGGTCGTGATGAGGAAGACCACCGGCAGCGCGGCCCAGCCGTGCGGTGCGGTGAGCCAGAAGGCGAGCATCGTGCCGGCCATCCCGGTGCCGCCGATGATGAGCGAGCGGAAGATCGACCAGTCGGCCATGATGCCGGCCAGCCAGGTGCCGGCGACCATGCCGAGGCCGAAGGACAGCAGGTAGACCGGCACCGACCGCTCCCCCAGGCCGGCCACGTCGGTGACGACCGGGGCGATGTAGGAGTAGACGGCGAACATGCCTCCGAAGCCGACCGCGCCCGCGAGGAGCGTGAGCCAGACCTGCGGGACGCGGAACGCCGAGAGCTCGCGGCGCCCGCTCGCCTCGGCGTCGCCGGGGACCGAGGGGACGAACCACACCACGAGGGCGAGGGTCACCAGCGCCAGCCCGGCCGCGGCCCAGAAGGCGGCGCGCCAGCCGAGCTCCTGCCCGAGCACCGTGGCGGCGGGCACCCCGATGACGTTGGCGACCGACAGGCCGAGCATCACCTGGGCCACCGCACGTCCCTTGCGCGAGGGCCGCGCCATGCTCGCGGCGACGAGCGAGGCGACGCCGAAGTAGGCGCCGTGCGGCAGGCCGGCCGCGAACCGGGCGACCATCAGCTGCTCGTAGGACGTGGCGAGGGCGCTCAGCCCGTTGCCGACCGCGAAGGCCGCCATCAGCGCCACGAGCAGCGCCCGACGCGGGAGCCGGGCGCCGAGGAAGGCCAGCACCGGGGCGCCGACGACGACGCCGACGGCGTAGGCCGAGATCACGTGGCCGCCGGTCGGGATCGACACGTCGACGCCGCTGGAGATCTGCGGCAGCAGCCCCATCGTGACGAACTCGGTGGTCCCGATCGCGAAGCCGCCCATCGCGAGCGCGAGGACCGCGAGCGCGAAGTGGCGTGCGGTCACGGACGGGACGTCGAGGTCGTCCGTCGGGGCGGCGGCGGGAGCGGTCGTCATGGGCACTCCAGTCTCCAAGCCCGACGCCCGCACGCCTATTCCTCGAACGGGTCTAGGGTCGCGCATGTGAGCAAGCCCACGGGTGAGGAGCTCCTGCGGCAGGGCCGGCTCGCCGACGCGCGCGCCGAGCTCACCCGCGAGGCTGCCGCCGCGGAGGACGCCGGCGACGCCGAGGGGCTGGCGCGTGCCGCGCTCGGCCTGAGCGGGCTCTGGGTGCACGACCACCGGACCCGCCTCGACCGCGCCCGCGTCGCCGGGCTGCGCGAGCGTGCGCTCGCCGGCCTCGACCCCGCCTCGTCCCTGGCCCGCCGGCTGCGCCAGCGGCACCACGTCGAGGAGCTCTACGGCACCCCGGACGCGGCGGCCGTCGAGGCGCTGGTCGACGACGCCCGGTCGACCGGGGACGTCGTGCAGCTCGCCGAGGCGCTGCACCTCGCGTACTTCTGCCTGCTCGGCCCCCAGCACCTGCGACGTCGTCTCGACCTCGCCGACGAGCTGGTCGCCGTGTCGGTGACGACCGGCGACCCGCTCCACGGGCTGCTGGGTCTGGCCGACCGTGCACTGGTGCTGCACGAGCTCGGCGACCTCGCCGCCGGACGCGCCCTCGAGGAGCTCCGGCTGGCGCTCGAGGAGACACCCTGCGCGGCCGTGGCCTACGTGCGTGAGGTGATCGGCGTGATGCGGACGGTCGGCGCCGGCCGACTGCGCGAGGCCGAGCAGGAGGCAGCACGGGTCCACCGGCTCGGCGTCGAGGTGGGCGACGTCGACGCCGACACGTGGTACGCCGCCCAGGTGCTGGGCATCTCGTGGTTGCGCGGCGACCACGAGCGGATGCTCGAGCTGAGCCGGACCCACGTCGACTCCGTCGAGGTGGCCGAGCCCGCGCAGGTCGCCTTCGACGCCGCGCTGGCCGCGGCGGCGGCGGGCGCGGGGGACGCCGCGGCGGCCCGAGCCGCGCTCGCCCGGCTGCGGGTCGGCACGGCGGGACCCCCCACCTCGACGAGCTGGCTGGCGGCGCTCTTCGCCCTCTCCGAGGTCGCCTGGGAGCTCGACGACGCCGCCACGGCGCAGCGCGTCCTCGACGCCCTCGGCGACCACCCCGGCCTGCCGGTCGTGGTGAGCCGGGGCGTGGTCAGCTTCGGCTCCACCAGTCGAGCGCTCGGCTCGGCGGCTGCGGTGCTCGGCGACCTCGACGGAGCGGTCGCGCTCCTCGATCGCGCGCTGTCCGACGACCTGGCCCACGGCACCCCGGTGTGCCGGCCGCACACGGCGTGGCGCCTCGCCGAGGTGCTCGACCGTCGCGCCGGGCCCGGCGACGCCGACCGGGCCGAGCGGCTGCGCGAGGAGGCGCTGGAGGGTGGGCGGGCCCACGGCCTGGACCACCGCGTGCGGGCGTGGGCCGCACCGGTCGCCCACCCCCTGCGCCTGCGACGGTCCGGCCGGACGTGGGACGTCCGGCTCGGCGACCGGCGCGCGTCGGTGCCGGCGAGCGTCGGCATGGGCTACCTCGCCGAGCTCGTGTCGCGCCCCGGGGTGGAAGTCGCGGCGCTGGACCTGGTGACCGGCCACGCCGTCCACGAGAGCCGCAGCGCCGAGGTGCTCGACGAGCGGGCGATCCGCGCCTACCGGGCGCGGGTCGCGGAGCTCGAGCGGGAGGTCGCCGACGCCGACCTCGCGGGCGATGCCGCGGGCTCCGAGCGGGCGCACCGCGAGCTCGACGCCGTCGCCCGGGAGCTGGTGTCCGCCACCGGGCTCCTCGGCGGCGCCCGCACCTTCGCCGACGGTCAGGAACGGGCCCGGGTGTCGGTCCACAAGGCGGTGCGGCGGGCGCTCGCGGCCCTCACGCTCGCCGACGCGGAGATCGGCACGTGGCTCGCCGACCGGGTGCGGACCGGCGCGTTCTGCTGCTTCGACCCACGCCCCTGAGCGCCCGGCCCCGACCCGGCCGGTGTGACGCGGCACGGAACGGGAGCGGCACGCGCCCGTCACGCCACTCGGGCGGACGGGCGCACGGCCCGTCCGGATGCGAGCCGAGGAGCGACCATGATCCGCAGCGCCACCGTCACGTGCGACCGCCCGACCTCGTCCGACGACCCCGCCCTGCACGCGGTGTTCGAGGGCCTCTCGGACCGGTCCCGCTTCCTGAGGTTCCACACCGGCGTGCCGCACTACCCGCGCGCGTGGTGGGAGGTGCTGGCGCGCGTCGAGCAGGGCCGCAGCGACGTCGCCCTCGCGCGGGTCTCCGGTCGGCCGGTCGGTCACGGGCAGTGGCACCGCGTCGACGCCACGACCGCCGAGCTGTCGCTCGCGGTCGTGGACGCGTGGCAGCGCCAGGGGGTGGGGTCCGTGCTGGTGGACCACCTGGCGCGGACCGCGAGCCTGGCCGGCATCGAGCGGTTCCGCAGCTGGGTGCACCCGGACAACGCCGGCGTGCGGGCGATGCTGCGCGACCGGGAGGCGTATGCCGGTCCCGACGGATCGTGGACCGTGGCGGTCCCGGCGCAGCAGGTCCTGCGGAGGAGCGGCCCGGCGGCCGGGGAGGCGGCGTGAGCCTCCTCCCCGGCGCCGGGTGGTGACTCAGAGCGAGGCGAGCGCGGCGTTGAAGGTCGCGGACGGGCGCATCACCGCGTCGGCCTTCTCGGCGTCGGGGCGGAAGTAGCCACCGATGTCGGCCGGCTTGCCCTGCACGGCCAGCAGCTCGTCGACGATCGTCTGCTCGTCGGCGCGCAGCGAGGACGCGAGCGAGGCGAAGGCCGCGGCGAGGTCGGCGTCCTCGGTCTGCTTCGCCAGCTCCTCGGCCCAGTAGAGGGCGAGGTAGAAGTGCGAGCCGCGGTTGTCGATCGTGCCGAGCTTGCGGCCGGGCGAGCGGTCCTCGTTGAGGAAGGTCTCGGTGGCCTTGTCGAGCGTGTCGCCGAGGATCCGCGCGCGGGCGTTGTCGGCGTAGCCGGCGAGGTGCTCGAGCGAGGCGGCCAGGGCGAAGAACTCGCCGAGGCTGTCCCAGCGCAGGTAGTCCTCCTTGACCAGCTGCTGCACGTGCTTGGGCGCCGAGCCGCCGGCACCGGTCTCGAACAGGCCGCCACCGTTCATCAGCGGGACGATCGAGAGCATCTTGGCGCTGGTGCCGAGCTCGAGGATCGGGAACAGGTCGGTGTTGTAGTCGCGCAGCACGTTGCCGGTCACCGAGATGGTGTCCTCGCCGCGGCGGATCCGCTCCAGCGAGTACGTCGTCGCGGCGGCGGGCGCCATGACCTGGATGTCGAGGCCGTCGGTGTCGTGCTCCTCCAGGTACTCGGTCACGAGCGCGATGAGGTTGGCGTCGTGGGCGCGGGTCTCGTCGAGCCAGAAGACGGCGGGCGTCTCGGAGGCGCGGGCGCGGGTGACGGCGAGCTTGACCCAGTCGCGGATCGAGGCGTCCTTGGTCTGGCAGGCGCGCCAGATGTCGCCGGGCTCGACGTCGTGCGACATGAGCACGTCGCCGGCGCCGCTGCGGACCTCGACCTTGCCCGCGGCCGGGATCTCGAAGGTCTTGTCGTGCGAGCCGTACTCCTCGGCCGCCTTGGCCATCAGGCCGACGTTGGGGACCGAGCCCATCGTCGACGGGTCGAGGGCGCCGTGGGTCCGGCAGTCGTCGATCGTGGCCTGGTAGACGCCGGCGTAGGACGAGTCCGGGATCACCGCGAGGGTGTCCTGCTGCTCGCCGTCGGCGTTCCACATCTGGCCCGAGGTGCGGATCATCGCCGGCATGGAGGCGTCGATGATGACGTCGGAGGGCACGTGCAGGTTGGTGATGCCGCGGTCGGAGTCGACCATCGCGAGCGCCGGGCCGTCGGCCAGGCCCTTCTCGAAGGCCGCCTTGATCTCCGCGCCGCCCTCGACCTGGTCGAGGCCGGAGAGGATGGCACCGAGGCCGTCGTTGGCGGACAGGCCGGCGGCGGCGAGCTGCTCGCCGTACTGGGAGAACACGTCGGCGAAGTAGGCACGCACCACGTGGCCGAAGATGATCGGGTCGGAGACCTTCATCATCGTGGCCTTGAGGTGGGCGGAGAAGAGGACGCCGTCGGCCTTGGCCTTCGCGACCTGCTGCTCGAGGAACGCGTCGAGGTGGGCCGCGCTCATGAACGTGGCGTCGACGACCTCGCCGGCGAGGACCTTCAGGCCCTCCTTGAGGACCGTCTCCTCGCCGCCGACGCCGACGTGGACGATCGACAGGGTGTCGTCGCCCTCGATGACGACCGACTTCTCGTTGCTGCGGAAGTCGTCGTGGCCCATGGTGGCGACCGACGTCTTGGAGTCGCTGCTCCAGGCGCCCATCGAGTGCGGGTGCGACTTGGCGTAGTTCTTCACCGACGCGGGCGCGCGGCGGTCGGAGTTGCCCTCGCGCAGGACCGGGTTGACCGCGGAGCCCTTGACCTTGTCGTAGCGGGCGCGGACGTCGCGCTCCTCGTCGGTCTGCGGGTTCTCCGGGTAGGCCGGGAGGTCGTAGCCCTGCGACTGCAGCTCGGCGATCGTCGCCTTGAGCTGCGGGATCGAGGCAGAGATGTTGGGCAGCTTGATGATGTTGGCCTCGGGCTTCGTGGCCAGCTCGCCGAGCTCGGCGAGCGCGTCGTCGAGGCGCTGCTCCTCGGTCAGCCGGTCGGGGAACTGCGCGATCACGCGGCCGGCCAGGGAGATGTCACGGGTCTCGACGTCGACACCGGCGGTCTTCGCGTAGGCCGCGATGATCGGGAGGAACGAGTACGTCGCGAGCAGCGGCGCCTCGTCGGTGTGCGTGTAGATGATCTTGGCCATGGGGTACGACAGCTCCTCAGGTGTTCGGGTGAACTGACCGGGACGGGGCAGAACTCTTGACGTCAAGATACCTGACGCGGGGGCGGGAGGCGACTCGCCTACCCTCGCACCGGTCGTCCGGCGAGGCTAGGCTTCGCGTGGCCTACGCGGGGTAGGGCCTGACGACTCTCTGGAGGAGCAGCTCGCCATGAGCGACATCGTGGAAGACACACCCACCACCGGGCAGAAGTTCACCGCCGAGCTGCTGGGCACGTTCGTGCTCGTCTTCTTCGGCTGCGGCGCGGCACTCATCAGTGGCGGTGACTACGTCGCCACCGGCCTGACGTTCGGCCTCACGGTCGTGGTGATGGCCTACGCCGTCGGCCGCATCTCCGGCGGCCACTTCAACCCGGCGGTCACGCTCGGTGCCGTCCTGGGCGGTCGGCTCCCGTGGAGCCAGGTCGGCATCTACGTCGCCGCGCAGCTGGTCGGCGGCCTGGTGGCCGGAGCCGTGCTCTTCGGCCTGATGCACGGCTTCGAGGGCTTCGACGCCGAGGGCCGGATGGCGCAGAACGCCTATGGCGACGCGGGCTCCGGCTACGCCTGGTGGGCCGCCCTGCTGCTCGAGATGGTGCTGACCGCGGTCTTCCTCTGGGTGATCCTCGCGGTCACCGACGAGCGCAACCAGGTCAACGCCGTCATGGGCCCGCTGACCATCGGTCTCGCGCTCGCGATGATCCACTTCGCCTCGATGGGCGCCACCGGCACGTCGGTCAACCCGGCGCGCTCGATCGGCGTCGGCGTCTTCGCCGGCACCGACGCGATCGTCCAGCTCTGGCTCTTCGTCGTCGCCCCGCTCCTCGGCGCGGCCGTCGCGGGCCTCACCTACCCCCTCCTCTTCGGCCACGGCGCTGCCCCGGTCGCGGGCTCCGGCCTCAGCTTCGGCGGTGGCCGCAAGGCCCAGCCGGTGCCCGGCAGCTACGAGGCGCAGTGGAACCAGGGCCAGCAGGGCGGCTGGGGCCAGCCCGGCTCCCCGTGGGGCGCTCCCCCGCAGCAGCAGTGGGGCCAGCCCGACCCCTACCAGCAGCAGCAGCCGGCTCAGCAGCAGCCCGACCCGTACGCCGCACCGCCGGCGCAGCAGGGGCAGCCGGGCCAGTGGGGCCAGCCGCCGCAGCAGCCGCCCGCCCAGGGCCAGCCGGGCCAGCCCGGCCAGTGGGGCGCTCCCCCGGCGCAGCCCGGCCAGACCGCGCAGCCGGGCCAGCCCGGCCACTGGGGCAACCCGGA